>NZ_JAEMUX010000059.1 GCF_016598475.1 Streptomyces adelaidensis | reverse complement strand
GCTGGCGTATCTGCGGGAGACGCCCCCCACGGAGGAGAACGGGGAGGATCTGGTGCTCTGTGTCAACAACTTCTCGCGCTTCGCGCAGCCCACCGAACTCGACCTGCGCTCCTACGAGGGACGCCACCCCGTCGAACTCATCGGAGGCGTGCGCTTCCCGGCCATCGGCGAACTGCCCTATCTGCTCACGCTCGCGGGCCACGGCTTCTACTGGTTCCGGCTCTCCCGAGTCCTCTCCCGCGCTGCCCGAGGGCGTTGAAGCGTGGGCCGGCGAAAGGACGCGTCACCATGCCGAAGACGGCATCAGCACTGCTCCCGCGTAGCAGCGACGGGGTCGCCGCCGACCTCATGACCTCGCTCGCCGGGCTGCTGCGCGAGTGGCTGCCACGGCAGCGCTGGTTCGCCGGCAAGGACCGGCCGGTCACCGACCTCGCCCTGCTGTCGACGACCGAGCTGTATCCGGGCTGCCTGCATCTGCTTGTGCACACCGGTCAGCCCAGTCACATCGGGCCCGGGGTGCCGGCGCCCGGCGGCGCACTCCCGGCAGGCGACTGCTACCAGCTGCTGCTGGGCGTGGGCGAACAGCTGCCGCCGCGCCTCGGCCGGGCGCTCATCGGGCAGGCTCGGCAGGGGCCGCTCGCGGGTCTGACGGTGTACGACGCGCTGTACGACCCCCGCTCGGCGCGGTTGCTGCTCGAACGGCTGCGGCATCCCGGCACGACGGGCCCCCTGCGCTTCGAGGCGGACCCCGCCGTACGGGTCCCGGCCGGCCTGGCGCCCCGGCTGCTCGCCGCCGAGCAGTCCAACTCCTCGCTGGTGTACGGGGACGAGTTCATCCTCAAGGTCTTCCGGCGCATCCAGCCCGGCGTCAACCCCGATCTGGAGGTGCCGGGGGCGCTGGCCGGGCAGGGCTGTGGCCGGGTGCCCGCTCCGGTGGCCTGGTTCCGGACGACGGATCCGTTCGCGGCGACGCTCGGTGTGCTCCAGCCGTTCCTGCCCGACGCGTCCGACGGCTGGACACTGGCGCTCGGCGCGCTCGCCGCCGGGCACGACTTCACCACGCAGGCCCATGAACTGGGGCGGGCCACGGCGGACGTGCACCTGGCGCTGGCCTCGGCCTTCCCGCCGGGGGCCCATGACGAGAACGAGCGGACGGCGGCCGCGATGACCGAGCGGCTGGACGCCGCCGCGCGCTGTGTACCGGCGCTCCAGCCGTTCGTCCCCGGCCTGCGCACCGCCTTCCGGGCCCTCCTGTCCTGCGATGCCGGGCCGCCCGCCCAGCGGATCCACGGCGATCTGCATCTGGGGCAGGTGCTGCGGGCCGGCCGGGAGTGGTTCGTGATCGACTTCGAGGGCGAGCCGTCCCGTCCGCTCACCGAGCGGTGCGGCACCCAGTCCCCGGTGCGGGACATCGCCGGGATGCTGCGCTCCTTCGACTACGCCGCCCGGCAGCGCCGCCCCTGGCGCCCGCAGTGGGCGCGCCACTGCCGGGAGGCCTACTGCGCGGGCTACGCCGACCGCGCCGGCTGGGACCCGCGCGAGAAACAGAGTCTGCTGCGCGCCTACGAGACGGACCGGGCCGTGTACGAGGTCCTGTATGAGGCCCGGCACCGCCCCGACTGGCTGCCCGTGCCGATGGCGGCGATCGGGCGTATCGCTGTGAGAGGAGACTGAGACCGTGGCTCTGCGCGACACCTCACCCCCCGAGTCGGCCGGCCCGCCGACGCGCAGGCCCCGGGCCGTCAAAGGCGCCCCGCCCCTGGCCCCGGACGACCGTGCGCGGCTGCTCTGCGGCGCGCACCACGACCCGCACGCCCTGCTCGGCGCCCACCCCGTCCCGGGTGGCGTCGTCGTACGGGCACTGCGGCCGTACGCCCATGCCGTGAGCATCGTGCTCGACGGTGAGCGCACCTACCTCTCCTCGGAGGGTGACGGCCTCTTCTCCGTCCTCCTGCCGCTCGACGCCGTCCCCGCGTACACGCTGTTCGTGTCGTACGAGGACGCCGACCACGAGGTGCACGACCCGTACCGCTTCCTGCCCGCGCTCGGGGAGCTGGATCTGCATCTGATCGGCGAGGGACGGCACGAGGAGCTGTGGCGGGCGCTCGGCGCCGAGCCGATGACCCACCAGGGCGTGACCGGCACCCGGTTCACCGTGTGGGCGCCGAACGCCCAAGGGGTGCGGGTCGCCGGGGACTTCGCCTGCTGGAACGGGACGGCTTTCCCGATGCGGTCCCTCGGTTCGTCCGGGGTCTGGGAGCTGTTCCTGCCGGGGGTGGGCGAGGGCGCCCGCTACAAGTTCGAGATCACCTCCCGTCACGGTCACCGTTTCCTCAAGGCGGACCCGATGGCCCGCCAGGCAGAGGCGCCTCCCGCGACGGCGTCCGTCGTCACGGCCTCGCACTACGAGTGGGGCGACGCGGAGTGGCTGGCCGGGCGCGGGAACACCCCGGTGCACGAGGCGCCGTTCTCCGTCTACGAGATCCATCTTCCGTCCTGGCGCCCTGGCCTGACGTATCGTCAACTCGCCGAGGTGCTACCGGCGTACGTCTGCGACCTCGGCTTCACCCACGTCGAGCTGATGCCGGTCGCCCAGCACCCGTTCAGCGGCTCCTGGGGTTACCAGGTCACCGGGTTCTACGCGCCGACGGCCCGCCTCGGCACCCCCGACGACTTCAAGTACCTGATCGACGCCCTGCACCGGGCCGGCGTCGGCGTGATCCTGGACTGGGTGCCCGCCCATTTCCCCAAGGACGACTGGGCGCTGGCCCGCTTCGACGGGGAGCCCCTCTACGAGCCCGGGGACGCGCAGCGGGCCGAGCATCCGGACTGGGGGACGTACGAGTTCGACCTCGGGCGCACCGAGGTACGCAACTTCCTGGTCGCGAACGCCGTCTATTGGTGCGAGGAGTTCCACCTGGACGGGCTGCGGGTGGACGCGGTCGCGTCGATGCTCTACCTCGACTACTCGCGTGACTCAGGTCAGTGGGCCCCCAATGTGTTCGGCGGGCGTGAGGATCTGGACGCGGTCGCCTTCCTCCAGGAGATGAACGCGACCGTGTACCGGCGGGTGCCGGGCGTCGTGACCATCGCCGAGGAGTCGACGGCCTGGGGCGGCGTGACGCGGCCCACCGACAGCGGCGGGCTGGGCTTCGGGCTGAAGTGGAACATGGGGTGGATGCACGACTCGCTGGGCTATGTGGCGCACGAGCCGGTGCATCGTAAGTACCACCACAACGAGATGACGTTCTCGATGATGTACGCGTACAGCGAGAACTACGTCCTGCCGATCTCCCACGACGAGGTCGTGCACGGGAAGCAGGCACTGGTGTCGAAGATGCCGGGTGACTGGTGGCAGCGGCGCGCGAACCATCGCGCGTATCTGGGCTTCATGTGGGCCCACCCCGGTAAGCAGCTCCTCTTCATGGGGCAGGAGTTCGCCCAGGGCGCGGAATGGTCCGAGGCGGACGGTCCTGAGTGGTGGCTGCTGGACCCGGCGTACGGCGCTGAGGCCGACCATCGGGGGGTGCGGGATCTCGTCCGTGACCTCAATGCCGTCTACCGTGACGTCCCCGCGCTCTGGCAGCGGGACAGTGATCCTGGCGGGTTCGCCTGGGTGCGTGGGGACGCCGCCGAGGACAATGTCTTCGCGTTTTTGCGGTTCGACGCGGGTGGGGCGCCGCTGCTGGCCGTCTCCAACTTCTCGCCCGTGGTCCGGGAGGAGTACCGGCTTGGGGCGCCTGCGGGTGTCTCGGTGTGGCGGGAGGTGTTGAACACGGATGCGGGGCGTTATGGGGGGAGCGACGTGGTGGCCTCCGGCCCGGTGAAGGCTGAGAGCGTTACGTTGCCGCCGCTTGCCACGGTTTGGCTGCGGCCGGGGTGATGGGTGGTGCGTTTTCGGCTGCCGGTTCGGTGGGGGCTGGTCGCGCAGTTCCCCGCGCCCCATAAAGGCGAAAGGCATGGGGCGCAGCCCCCGCTTTTCAGGGGCGCGGGGAACTGCGCGAGCAACCCCCACTCACCCGCAGCCGAAGACGCGCCCACTGTTACCGTGCACACATGGCAGCGAACACGGTCGGCGCCCGGCTCGAGGACCAGTGGCGGGACATTCTCGCGGTGCATGCCCGGACGATGTGCGAGATCGACCGCGTACTGCACCCGCACGGCCTCGGAGCCAGTGATTTCGAGGTGCTCGACATCCTCGCGTCCAAAATGGCGGCGGCCCAGGAGGCCGGGGATCTCTGCCGGGTGCAGAACATCGCCGAGAAGGTGCACCTCAGCCAGAGCGCGCTGTCCCGGCTGATCGGGCGCCTGGAGAAGGACGGCCTGGTGGAGCGGTCGGTCTGCGCGGAGGACCGGCGCGGCGTATGGGTCACCCTCACCGACAAGGGCCGCGACCTGCACACCGAGGTCCTCCCCCTGCAGCGCGACGTCCTGGCCCGCATGCTGCGGCAGGACTGACGCCTGCGTTCCGGTCGCGGCGGCGGATCACATCGCGTGCCGCCCCAGCAGGGTGCCCACGTCGTGGCCGGGGAGGGTCAGGCCGTGCGGGGAGCCGGCGTCGATGGTGAGGGAGAGGTCGTCGTCGGCCGGCCACTGGGAGGCCAGTGCGCCCAGCGGGACCAGGCGGTAGCGCGACACGAAGGGGAGCAGTTCGGCCATCGCCGGTTCCGAGGTGAAGACCGGCACCATCTGCGGGCCGCCCGGCTGCTCGAGGACGGGCAGCGCGACGGCCGTCGGATCGCTCACGGTCGCCTCGTCGGCGTCGTCCGGCACGGGCACCAGTACGTCGCTGTCGGCCAGCGTGTCCAGCGCGGCCGTGTCCGCGGTGTCGAGGACGAGGGCGATCAGCGCCCGCTGGGCCGCCGAGGCGGCGCGGTCGGTGGAGGGTATGTCCATGGAAGATCCCGGGTTAGTGGCGGACGGGCCACCCGGCACGATGTCCGTCCCGGGCTTGACGTCCCTCGCGTACCCGGCTGGGCCACGGACATTCCTGTGCCCGTGTGCCCGTCCGGTGCACGCATGGTGTGCGCCGCGGCGGGCACGGGCCGCGCGACAGCCCTGGGGGTGAAAACCGACCAGTAGTGGTGACCGGCGCCCACGCGCCCGCCGCGGCGCTCCCCGTAGCGTGTCCGCATGGCCATGCAACCCTGGTTTCCCGCCGCCAAACTGGGCATCTTCATCCACTACGGCATCTACGCCGTGGACGGGGTGCCGGAATCCTGGTCCTTCTACTGGGGCGAGGTGCCGCACGAGCAGTACATGAAGCAGCTCGACGGCTTCACCGCTTCCGTGTACGACCCGGCGGCCTGGGCCGAGCTGTTCGCCCGGGTCGGCGCGAAGTACGCGGTGCTCACCGCCCGGCACCACGACGGCGTCGCCCTGTGGGACACCGCCCACGGCGACCTGAGCGTCGTCCGGCGCACCCCGGCGGGCCGGGACGTGGTCGCCGGGTACGTCGACGCGCTGCGGGAGCGGGGCCTCAAGGTCGGCCTCTACTACTCGCACTCCGACTGGAACCACCCGGACTACGCGAGCATCCGCCACCCCGAGATCTCCAAGTGGACGAACACCCACCCCGGCGGCAGCGACGCCAACCCCTACTCGCACGCCGAGCCCGGCAAGGAGGACCCGGCCGCCTGGGACCGCTACCTCGCCTACCGCGACGCCCAGATCACCGAGCTCGTCGAACGCTTCCGCCCCGATCTGCTGTGGTTCGACGGCGAGTGGGAGCGCACCGAACAGCAGTGGCGGATACGGGAGTTGGCCGAGCTGATCCTCGCGGAGAACCCGGACACCGTCCTCAACGCCCGGATGCTCAGCCACGGCGACTACGCCACCCCGGAGCAGGGAGTGCCGCTCGAAGCACCCGACGGGCCCTGGGAGTTGTGCCTGACGATCAACGACTCCTGGGGTTTCCAGCATCAGGACCACCACCACAAGTCGGTGCGGCAGCTGGTGCGTTACTTCGCCGAGACGATCGGTATGGGCGGCAATCTGCTGCTGGACGTCGGGCCGAGGGCGGACGGGTCGATTCCCGCCGACCAGGTCGAGCGGCTGGAAGGGCTCGGGGCGTGGATCGGCCGGCACTCCGACGCCGTGTACGGGACGGTCGCGGGCCTGCCCGCCGGGCACCACTACGGTCCCAGCACCCTCTCCGCCGACCGGCGCACCCTGTATCTGACCTGCTTCGACGTGCCGCGCGAGTCCGTGGCGGTACGGGGCCTGCGCAACCCCGTCAAGAGGGTCACCGTCCTCGGCACGGGCATCGAGCTGGGCCACCAGGTGATCGGCGGCCTCGACGCCGTACCCGGCGTGACCTGGATCGACGCCCCCGCACAGGCCGACCTCGACGCGTACGCGACGGTCCTCGCCGTGGAACTGGACGGGGAACTGGACCTCTACCGGGGTACGGGCCGCGACTGAGCCAGCACCTCGTCGACGGTCACGACCCGGATGAGCGGCCGGTACAGGTCCAGCACGTACAGGGCCTTGGCGTGCGACTCGTCGGTCGCGCCCGCGCAGGCATCGGCGACCACCAGCACCTCGACTCCCGCGTCGGCGGCGGCGAGGGCGGTGGACAGCACACAGCAGTCGGTGCTGACACCGGCCAGGACGAGCCGCCCGTCCGTTCCCAGGCGGGCGGCCAGCCCCGGGCCCCACTTGCCGAAGGTGGGAGCATCCACCAAGTCCCCTGTGTCGTCGGCGAGTTCGTCGACGATTTCCCAGAGGCGGGCGTCAGGTGGCCGCAGTGCGAAGGGCCACCGGTCGTAGTACGCCCGCCACGCCCCCTCGGGCCGCTCCGGCGCGACGAAGCGGGTGAACACGGTCCGTTCTTCGGCGAAGGCCGGCAGCAGACGTCGTACGCCGGTCGCGGCCTCGGTGAAACGCGGTGCCGCCCAGGGGCTGTCCGGTTCGGCGAAGACGCGCTGCATGTCGATGACGGCGAGCAGGCCCGGCGGGGTGACCGTGCGGTCTCGGGGCGCTTGAGGGCCGGTGGCGGGGGCGGCTTCGCCGCCGGGGGAAGTCCGTGCGGTCATGGCCGGGCCGCCGTGGGGCCCGGGGTCTCCTGCGCCCGTACTCGCCCGCGCGCGAGGAGGAGCGTGCCGAGGAAGCCGACCGCCAGGGCGATCAGGACGCCCAGGTTGGCGTAGGCCCAGTCGCCGTTCCTGCCGCCGAGACCGAGGGGGCCGAGCAGGTAGCCCTGCCAGTCCAGCCAGCCCGCCGCCGAGTTGGTGACGAGGCCCCAGCCGAGGGCGGTGGCGCCGAGGGTGAGGGCGAGCGGGCCCGGCGGGATGTCGCCGTAGCGGCCGTCCGTGCGGAACAGGTCGTCCTCGGCGTAGTCACGGCGCCGCAGAAGGAGGTCGGCCAGCAGCACGCCGCACCAGGCGGCGATGGGGACGCCGAGGGTGGTGAGGAAGCCGATGAACGGGCCGAGGAAGTCGTCGGCGAAGAAGACGATGTAGACGGCGCCCGCGATCATCAGCACTCCGTCGACGAGCGCGGCCAGCGGGCGCGGCACGCGCAGGCCGGCCGCGAGGAGGGCGAGGCCCGAGGAGTAGATGTCGAGGACGGCGCCGCCGACCAGGCCGAGTACGGCGACGGCGGCGAACGGGATCAGGAACCAGGTGGGCAGAAGGGTGGTCAGCGCGCCGATCGGGTCGAGGGCGATGGCCTCGCCGAGGTCGGTGGAGGAGCCCGCGAGCAGCAGGCCGAAGACCAGCAGGAGCAGCGGGGCGAGGGAGGCGCCGAAGGTGGTCCAGCCGACGACGCCCCGGCCGGAGGAGCCGCGCGGCAGGTAGCGGGAGTAGTCGGCCGCCGCGTTGACCCAGCCCAGGCCGAAGCCGGTCATCATGAAGACGAGGGCGCCGATGAACTGCTGGGCGGAGCCGGCGGGTACGGCGCTGACGGCGGACCAGTGGATGTGGTCGGCGACCAGTGCGACGTAGACGACCGTCAGGACGCCCGTGACCACGGTGATCACGGCCTGGAAGCGCATGATCAGGTCGAAGCCCAGTACCCCGACCACCACGACGAGGGCGGCGACCAGGACGAGGGCCACCAGCTTGGTCTCGGTGCCGCCGCCCGTGCCGAGCCGGCGGAAGACGGTGGCGGTGGCCATGGTGGCGAGCGCGCACAGCACGGTCTCCCAGCCGACGGTGAGCAGCCAGGAGACGGCCGCGGGCAGCCGGTTGCCGCGCACGCCGTACGCGGCCCGGCTGAGCACCATCGTGGGTGCCGAGCCGCGCTTGCCGGCGACCGCGACGAAGCCGCAGAGCAGGAACGAGAAGACGATGCCGACGACACCGGCGGCCAGGGCCTGCTGGAAGGAGATGCCGAAGCCGAGCGCGAACGCGCCGTAACTCATGCCCAGCACGGAGACATTGGCGCCGAACCAGGGCCAGAAGAGGGTGCGTGGCGTGCCCTTGCGCTCGGCGTCGCCGATCACCTCCAGGCCGTGGGTCTCCACCTGGAGCGGACGGACGGCGGAAGTGCCGTCGGAGGTACGGGAGTCCGGCATCGTCGACCTGCCTGTCTGATCGCGGATCTGTCCGTCCGATCACGCTGATCGCGTCGAGGGGAACCTAGATCCGCCGGTCAAGGGCGTCAAGGTGGCGTCCCGGGGGGTGGCGGTCCGTCCTCCGACATGTCGGAATCTACGTACAATCCTCAAATATTCGGCCCGGGGGTTCGCGATCACGAACGTCCGGATTGGTTACGGAACGGCTCGGGGACGACTCCGGGACGGCTTCGGGGGGACGCATTGCCGTGGGACGTGGCTCCGCTGGTGGGCCGGGACAGCGAGCTGGCACGGCTCGGTGAGGTGCTCGACGGCCTGACCGGGACCGGTACGGCGACCGGCGGCGGCCCGGGCCGGGGGCCGACGGTCGTCGATGTCACCGGGGCCGCGGGGATCGGCAAGAGCCGGCTGGTGTCCGAGTTGTGCGCACGGGCGGGGGACCGGGGCATGACGGTGCTGCGCGGCCGGGCGACCGAGTACGAGCGGCATCTGCCGTACCAGCCCCTGACCGACGCGCTCGCGGACCTCGACACCGGGGCCGGGCCGCCGTCGCCGTTCACCGAGAGCCGTTCCATGGACCGTTTCGTCCTGCAACGCTCCGTGGCCGACTTCCTGACACGGATCGCGCGGACCTGCCAGGGCCTGGTGGTGGCCCTCGACGACGTGCACTGGGCGGACCCGGCGTCCCTGGAACTGCTCGACCATCTCGTACGACATCCGCCGCGGCGCGCCCCCGTACTGATCGTGGTGGCGCGCCGCGAACGGCAGACCTCGCCCCGGCTCGCCGCCTCGCTCACCCGAGGTGTGGAAACCGGGACGGTGCTGCGCCTCGAACTGGGCCCCCTGGACCGGGGCGCCTGCCTCGTGACGCTGGCCCCCGACCGGCCGGCCCCGCTCGCCGCCGAGCTGTACGCGGCCAGTGAGGGCAATCCCCTGTACTTCCTGGCGCTGCTCCAGGCCGGGCGGCCCGCTGGGCTCAGCTCCCTGCTGCTGGACGAACTGACCCCGCTCACCGACGCCCGGCGCCGCACGGTCCAGGCGGTGGCGGTGCTCGGCGACCATGCGTCGCCCGCCCTGGTGGCGGCTGTCACCGGTCGCCCCGCGAGCGAACTCGACGCCGATTTCAGGGAGTTGGCCGCCCGTGATCTCGCGCAGCCGGGGCCCGACGGCCGCTGGGCGCTGCGGCATCCGGTACTGCGGGCCCTGGTCCACGACACCACCGATCCCCTGCTGCGCACCCGGATGCACCAGCTCGCGGCCGCCGAGCTGGCCCGGGTCGGGGCGCCCGTGACAGAGCGGGCGCACCACGTGGAGCGGTCGATGACCGGCTGGGACCCGGACGCCGTGGCCGTCCTCACCGAGGCCGCCCGGCAGGCCGCCGCGACCGCGCCCGCGAGCAGCGCCCACTGGCTGGGCGTCGCCCTCACCCATCTGCCCGAACGGCCGGTGCACTCCGCGCTCCGCCGCGACCTGATGCTGCGCCGGGCCGAGGCGCTCGGCGTCTGCGGCGGGCTGCGGGAGAGCCGGGACCTGCTGCACGAGGTGATCAGCCTGTCGCCACCGGGCACCGACGACGGCGTACGGGCCTCGGCGGTCACCCTGTGCGCCGTCATGGAGCGCCACCTCGGCCGGTACGCCGAGGCCGTGGCCCTGCTGCGCCGCGAACTGGCCCGGGGCGCGGACCTCTCCCCCGCCGACACCGTCGAACTCGGTCTGGAGCTGGGCTCGTCGGCACCGCACGCCAGCTCCTACCCCGATGTACGCGACGACGTGGCCCGCACCCTGGAGCTGGCCCGGTCGCTGGGCGACGAGGTCGCGGAGGCGGGCGCCCTCGCCGTCACCGCGCTCGGGGAGGCGTACGAGGGCAACACGGTGGCCGCCGCCGAGGCCGCCGACCGTGCCGCCGCGCTGATCGACTCCCTCACCGACCAGGATCTGGCGGGGCTGTGCGAGCCGCTGGCCCGCCTCGGCTGGGCGGAGGCCTTCCTGGAGCGGTACGCCGACGCCGAGCGGCACGCCGAGCGCGGCCTCGTCGTCGCCCGCCGGGGCGGCCGGCTCTATGTCGTGCCGCATCTGCTGCTCTGCCAGTCCCACGTCCAGGTCCTGACACTGCGGCTCCGGTCGGCCCTCGAACTCGCGGAGGAGGCGGAGACGATCGCCCGGAGCATCGGCAGCGACGAGGTGCTCGCCTTCGTGCTGGCGTCCAAGTCGCAGGCGCTGATCCCCGCGCTCCCGCCGGGCGACGGCACCGCGCTGGCCGTGGCCGAGGAGGCCGTCGCCCGGGCCGGCTCGGGCACCGGCTGGTGGGCGTCCATCGCCTGGTGCATCCTCGGGTACGCCGCGATCCACGCCGGTGATCCGGCGCGGGCCCGGGCCGCCGTGCTGCGGGCGGGCGGGGAGGATCTCGGGGGCCTGCAGCCCAGCATGCGGCCGCTGTTCCTGGAGATCCTCGTCACCGCCGCGGTGTTCACCGGGGAGCACGAGGAGGCCCGGCTCTGGGCGGAACGGGCCGGCAAGGAGGCGGAGCGGCTCGGCCTCGCGGCCCAGCGGGCGTCCGCGCTGCGCAGCTGGGCACACGTGCCGCTGGCCGAGAGCGATGTGGCCGCCGCGGCCGACCTCTTCGAGCGGGCCGCCGAGGAGGCGCTCCGGGGCGGAGCCCTCCTGTGGGAGACCCAGACGCTGCTGCTGGGCGCGCCCCTGACCGCGTCCGCCGGGCGGGCCGCCCGTGCCCGCGCCATGTGGGAACGCGCCCGGCGGCTGAGCACCGAGGCCGACGCCCGCCTGCTCGTCGGCCTCGCGGACCTGATCCGCCCGGCCGTCTTCGCCGACAGCGCGGCCGACCCCGAGGCCGAGGCGGGCTCCGGCCCAGGCGTGGGTGCCGGCCCCGGCACGGACGCGGTCGCGGGCCCGTCCGCGCCGGAGCCGGCGCCCGGGGAGCCGGCCACGCTGTCCCCGCGCGAACACGAGATCGCGGCCCTCGTCGCGGAGGGTCTGACCAGTCCCGCCATCGCCGAGCGGCTCTTCCTCAGCCCGCGCACGGTCGAGACCCACCTCTCCCGCATCTACCGCAAGACGGGGGTCACCTCGCGTGCCGCGCTGGCCGCCCTCCAGGTCCGCGGCGAACTCGGTGAACTCGGCGACGGCAGCGGGTGAGGATGTGTGTGGCCGGGGCCCTCCCGAGCACCCTCAGCCCCCGTCACGACCGTCGACCGTCACCGCCTTCGGACCGGCAGGGTCAGCGTCGCCGGGCTCAGGCCGGAGGTCCTCGCGGTGAGCGTGAGTCGGCCCGGTCGCTTCGCCGGGCGGAGGATCGCGAGGGCCTTGCCGTGCCAGGTGTAGCGGGCGGGCCGCTGGAAGCTGTCGACGTTGTGCGGGTTGCCGTTGCCGACGCCGGCCAGCTCCCCCGCGCCGTCGACCTCGAAGGTCACCTTGTGGGTCGCGTCGGGGACGACCCGGCCGTGGCTGTCGACCACCTCGACGAGGACATGGGCGAGGTCGTCGCGGCCGGTGGTGAGGGTCCGGACGTCCGGGACGAGCCGTAGGGCGGCCGGTGCGCCGACCGTGCGGAGCGTCGTACGGCCGATCTCCTCGCCGTCCCGCTCGGCGACGGCGGTCAGCTCGCCGGGCGCGTAGGGCACGGTGAAGGTGGCCATGGCCCGCTCGGGGGCCGTCGGGGCGCCGCCGGGGAACTCCTCGCCGTCGAGCAGCAGCCGTACGCGGTCGCCCGGTGTGTAGACGTGCACGGTCATCGGGTGGCCGCGCTCGACGTCGTCCCACGTCCAGCTCGCCAGTTCGTCGAAGTAGCCCCACCACAGCGCGACCTGCTCGGTGCCGGGCGGGGTCGGGCGTTCCACCAGCAGTTCCACGGGGCTGCGGCCGGTCACCGCGGCGCGCCAGTGGCTTTGCGGCTTGCGCTGCCCGATCAGGTCGAAGTCGCCGCAGTTCCCCTGGAAGTAGGGGTACGGATAGCCGAAGCCGCCCCAGGTGTGGTGCAGTTCGCGGGAGATGGACCAGCCGGGCATGACGCTCTGGTCGCCGATGGCCGCCCCCGTGCCCACGGGCGGGATCGCCGTCTTGCCGATGCCGGCCTCGCCGAGGTAGTCCCAGGCGGCCCAGATCCAGGTGCCCACGGCCCAGTCGTGCCGGTCGGCGAAGGTGATGTCCTGGTGGATCGTCGCGGGGAACGTCTCGTTGTGGGTCATCGCCTTGTCGGGGTGGGCGGCGTGCATCTGGGCGTAGCCCTTGCCGTTGGCGTTGTAGTGAACGTCGCCGATGTCGACGTAGTTCCAGGACGGGTCGTCCGCCGAGTGGGTGGAGCCGCCGCCGAGGGTGACGGGCCGGGTGGTGTCGAGGGTGCGGAGCAGTGCCGCCAGTTGTGCGCCCCGGTGCCCGTTGGTTCCGTCGGTGATCTCGTTGCCCAGCGACCACATCACCACGCTGGGGTGGTTGCGGTCGCGCAGGACCGTGTTCGTGAGGTCCCGCTCCCACCACTGGGCGAAGTGCACCGAGTAGTCGTCGGGGTTCTTGCCGGTGTCCCACACGTCGAAGAACTCGTCCATCACCAGGATGCCGAGCCGAATCGCAGGCGTCGAGCAGTGCCGGGGTCGGCGGATTGTGGGCCGTGCGGATCGAGTTGAAGCCGGCCTTCTTGAGGATCTCGACGCGGCGTTCCTCCGAGCGGTCGAGCGCGACGGCGCCCAGCGGGCCGTGGTCGTGGTGGACGTTGCCGCCCATCACCTTGACCGGCTCGCCGTTGAGCAGGAGGCCGGCCTCGCCGTTCCACGCCAGCGAGCGGATCCCGAAGGTCGTGGTCAGTGTGTCCACGACTTCGCCGTCGACGAGGACCTCGGCATGCGCGGTGTAGAGGCTCGGCGCGTCCATGGACCACAGGGCCGCCCGTCCGACGGGGAGTTCGAGCACCGAGACGGCCGTCGCGCCCGACGCGACACTCCGCGCGGGCGCCCGGCGCACGGCCACGGTCCTGCCGCGCGGATCGCGGACCGTCACCCGCGCCGACGCCGACGCCGACCGCGCCCCGAGGTTGGCGACCGACACCTCCACCCGGGCGACCGAGCGTCCCGTGCCCACCTCGGGCGTCGTCACGTGCACGCCCCAGAGGGGGATCCGCACGGGCCCGGTCGCCGTCAGCCAGGTGTGCCGGTAGATCCCCGAGCCCGAGTACCAGCGGCTGTTCCGGCCGTTGTTGTCGACGCGGACGGCGAGCACGTTCGGCCCCGTGGGATCGAGGTGCGGGGTCAGGTCGTACGCGAAGGACGTGTAGCCGTTGGGATGGAAGCCGAGGTGTCTGCCGTTCAGCCAGACATCCGCGTTCTGCTACACCCCGTCGAACCGCAGCTCCATATGTGACTCACGGCCGTCGGCCGGTTCCGCCACCTCGAAGTGCTTGCGGTACCAGCCGGTGCCGCCGACCGTGTATCCGATCGAGCCGCCGTTCTGGCTACGCCCCGGATCGAACGGACCGATCGCGTCCGGCGGCGCGGGCCAGGCCGGGTCGGGTTCCTCGGGCACCAGGAGGGACGGAAAGCTCGTGGCGCCGCCGTCGTCGTCGGAGGTGGCGTACGGAAGGTCCTCGATGGTCCCGTCGTGCGGGAGGTCCAGTGTCCGCCAGGAGCTGTCGTCGAAGGCCGGCGCCTCGGCGCCGGTGGCGTCGCCGCGTAAGAACAGCCACCCGTCGTCGAACGACCGCTCCCGCTCCCGCCCCGCCACGGCCGACACCTTCGCGACGGCCGCTCCGTGAACGTCCAGCCCGGCGGCGCCCGCGGCCACCGCGCCGAACCGCAGCGCCTGACGCCGTGTCACGCCACCGCTCTTCCTCGTCGCCATCTCTCGTCACCTCTCCATGAGCATTCGTCATACCGAACATCAAGCAGGATGCTGAACTGGCATAGACATGACAGATCGGCGAAGGCGTCGCGTCAAGATGCCCGTCGGCAAACGCAGGAGGCTGGACCGGCCCACCGGGATGGAATCCCCCAACTCACCAAATGCACCTTTTGCGCATGTTTGCCGCAGATGTCAGCATCGATAGGGGGACAGCCACACCAATGAACGTCGACGCCGCCCTGTCCTACGTCCTGAGCCACTTCTCGTAGCAGTGCGCGACGGAGGGTGGAATAGCCATGTCCCTGTGGGACCGCACCCCTGAACGCCGACGGGCGACCGCCTGGCCGGAAGCCGCGGCGACGGCAGCGGCAGAACCGGCGGCCGGCCCGGCGGCCGGCCCGGCGGCCGGCCCGGCGGACGAGGGCGGCGGGCTGCGGCCGAGGACGCTGTACCGCGGCGTCAGTGGCGTGGACCGGGGCCCGGTGCCCATGCCCGCGGGGCAGTCCGACGGGCTGCGGGACCCGATGGCCAGGGTGTTCTTCCAGCGGGATCACTGGCCCATGACACTGGAAGAGGTACTGGACGGACTGACCCGGGCGGGCGAGCTCCCGACGCAGTCGGTGTATCTGATCAGCGAGGCCGGGCAGATCCCGCCGGACGAGACTCCGGGGCTCCGCCGCGACCTCCGATTCGCGGTCTCCCGCGCGGCACCGGGCAAGGACCCGGACCTGCTGGTCAGCAGTGACCCCGGCTCGGTCTTCCTCCAGGTCGCCGCCTGGGACCCGGTGGCCCAGGTCTTCAACTACTACATGCGGATCTCGCCGGCCTGGGTGTGGACGGGCGACTCCTGGTCGTCGATGGCGCCCGAGTCCCGGGGGAAGGGCTGCTTCGACAGCCATGTCAACGGCAGCGTCGTCATGAAGGAACTCAAGCAGCCCTGGAGCAACTGGCAGTCGATGTCCGCGACGATCCAGCTCGCCCCGGACGACCCGTTGCGCGACAACCCCCTCCACGGCCAGGTCATCGGCGCCGAGCGGCTGGAGCTCACCGTGAAGGGGCTCGTCTCCCGGTGGACCGCTGCGCGGCTCTCGGCGGTCGTCGACGACGGCATGGTGACCCACCCCGACCATCTGCTGCGGCAGTTGTTCACCACCACCACGGTCAACCTCGCCAGTACATCCACACAGAGCGCGACGGTCGCGTCCGGCGGCAGAGATCTGAGCCTGCCCCTGGGCTTCTGGCTGAACGCCGACGCCCTGCTCAACGACCTCGGTCTGCCGGTGAGCACGGCCACCGTGCCGTCCGCGCCGACGTCCCTGTACGCGGACAGCCTCCAGGCCCTCGGCTTCCGGCTGGAGGAACAGGTGAGCGACTTCTCGCAGCCCGGCGACACGTTCTTCGCCTTCGTCGTCCCGGAGGCCGCGTACGAGGACAACGACGTGGTGCGGCAACTGGTGGAGAAGAATCTCGTACCGGCCGGATTCGCGGCCTGCGCGCTGATGGTGGACTTCACCAACCCGGTCTTCAGCCCGGTCCGCGCCCACCTGATGAGGTACGTGCCCACCGCGCCCGTGCCCGTCTCCACGTGGTGCGACGACATCGCCGCAGCCGTGGCCGCCGCCGCGCGGACCCTGCCGGCCGACAGCCCCGAGGCCGAGTTCGCGCGCAACTGGGCGCTTCCCGAAGCAGATTGGCGCGGCGTCTTCGCCCAACGCGTGGACGTGTACCTGGAGAAGGTCGCGGCACGGCTCCGTACGGCCTCGGGATTCGACGAGTTCACCAGGCTGGCGGAGTCGCGCCGCCGCATGTTCAAGGAGATGAGGCTCAACGAGTTCGCGCTCACCCTGCCGACGACCGACATCCCGGCCGACGCACCTCGGCTGCGCATGCACGAGGACGGCACCGTCGCTGTCGTGACCACCGGAGGTTCTCCATGACCACCATCAACGCGTACGGGCCTCCCGGCCGGCTCACCGACCTCGATGACGTCGGGACGAAGGCGTGGCACGTCTTCATCAACGACAGTGTCGACCAGGCGATCGCCGGGCCGGACCCGGCCGAGGTGCTGCACGACAGCCCCCGGCCGCAGTTCTACAACCTCACCAGGACGGACACCGCGACGGACGCGGTCCAGTCGGCCGTCACCTGGACCGCGTTTCCCAACCGCCTCAGGTCCGCGGTCTCGGACCGGCAGCGCTGGCAACGCGCCGACGCCAGCCGCGATGTACAGGACGAGTACTGCGAGTGGAGCGTGACCCGCGACGGCACGGGCAGGATCACCCGCGTCACCTTCACCTGCGAGGGCCCCGAGTACTGGGACGTGCTGGCGCAGACCAGCCCGGAGAAGGCCCTCGACCTCTACCGCGCCCACATCGACCCGGCCGTGCGCAAGAGCGACCTCTTCGGCCCGAACGGCCGGTACGTACGGCGCAATCAGTGGAACGACTCCACGACACAGGGTGCGATGCACCTCATCCAGCAGTCCAACACCCTCGGTGCGGAGATCGAACTCGCCGCCGCCGCCACGATCCGGCGCGTCATCGGCGGCCGGGAACTCACGGGCGCACAGGAACTCATCGCCTGCGGCAAGTACGGCGTGCCGGACCGCAACAGCGACCCGCACATCGGTGAGGTCGTCAACGCGGTCGCCCGGCAGAAAGCGGACATCGCACTCAGCGACCCGGTGGGGATCTACTTCGACGACCTGGCCACCGACGGTTGGAGCGCTCCCGACGGTTCCGATCCGAAGAGCTTCTGGACCGTCGAACGCGGCGCCGCCGACTTCCCGGTACGCGCGGTCTACGAGGTGCCCGCGGACCGGGACTTCGCCGTGGGCGACATCACCATCGGCGGCAGGCCCATCGAGTTCGGCGCCCAGATCGCCGACTTCGTCACCGTGAAACTCATGGCCACCGCCTGCCGCCTGGGCCGGAGCGAGGTCCAGCCGCGGACCTCCTGCGTGGAGCTCGCGGCGGGTGACGACGTCGAGCCGGGCGCCTTCTCCCCCGCCGCGTTCTCCGCGCACGGCTACCTCGGGACCCACCCCGACCAGGCATCGCGCAGCACACGACTCGTGGCGTAGCGCGCCGTACACCACCTACACCGCCACACACGGGAGGCGGACCCATGACAACGGCTGAACTCTTCTCCCCCACGGAATCCACCTACCTGTCACAGCTGACGAGGGCCGCGGAACGCTATGCGAACCGGACCGGCGAGCGGGAGCGAACCCGAGAGCTGCTCCAGACGCGTGGCGTGCTGTACGCCGATGAACCGGAGCGGGTCGAGAAGCGGCTGGCCCGCCTCGGCGCCGACTGGTCACTGGCCAGGGCGATCGAGCGGGAGCCGTCGGAGCCGGTGACCGCGGCCGGAAGCACTTTGCGGCTGCCGCCGGAGAGCTTCGGCAGCGACGTGCTGGGCCTGGAACGCCTCATCGGGCGCAACAACCTCACTCCGGTCGCGTTCCTGGAGGAGGGCGCCCTCGTCTCCCGCTCGGTCGGCCGCATCACCATCAGCGGCCCCGGGGCCGGCCACGGCACCGGTTTCATGGTGTCCCCCTCGCTCCTGCTCACCAACAACCATGTGCTGCGCAGCCAGGAGGAGGCCCGCCGCAGTGTGGTCGCGTTCTCGCTGCAGGCCGGGATCGACGGGCATCCGCTCACACCGGTGTTCCAGCTGGAGCCGCACCGGTTCTTCGTCACCGACCGCGCACTGGACTTCAGCCTGGTCGCCGTGGCCGAACGCGGGGCGCGGGGCGAGGCGCTCTCCTCCTTCGGCCGGCTGACGCTCAGCGAGGCGCTGGGCAAGGTCGTCATCGGGGAGTTCGTCAGCATCATCCAGCACCCCCGGGGCGAGCCCAAGCAGCTCGCGCTGCGCGAGAACCAGGTCGTGGACATACTCGACCGCTTCATGCACTACGAATGCGACACCCGTGAGGGTTCGTCGGGTTCGCCGGTCTTCAACGACCAGTGGGAGGTCGTCGCGCTGCACCACTCGGCCGTCCCGAAGACCGACGACCAGGGCCGTCCCCTCAGCGTCGACGGAACCGTCTGGACGCCGGACATGGGCGACGACCGGCTGGCGTGGAAGGCCAACGAAGGGGTGCGGATCAGCCGTGTGCTGCGTGCCCTGCACGAGCTCACCCTGACCGGTGCGGCCGCCCGGCTCCGCGACGAGGTGTTCAGCGCCGGGACGACGACCGGGCCCGCTCCGGCCCCGGTCGAGAGCGCCCCGCCCGCGCCCACGCCCACGCCCACGGGCGACGGGGCAGCCGCGCTTCCGGGACCCGACGGAGCGCGGGCGTACATGACCGACGGCACCGCCCATCTCACCGTGCCGCTGCGGATCAGCGTCGGCCTCGACGCCTCGGCGTTCCCGGTGGCGACCGTCACCGCGCCGCCGACCGGGCTCACACCCACGCCGCCGCCCCCGGCCGGGCGGCCCGACGTGGCCTTCGCGGTCGAGCGGGACGTGAACGCGGCCCTGGTCAACCACCGGCTCGCGCGGGAGCGGCCGTACTACGACCCGGCCGCCGACACCGCCGCCCGCGACACCTACTACGCGGGCATCGGCACCGACAACGCGGACGCACTGCGCCGCGCGCTCACCGAACTGCTGACGCGGACACACGACCCTCGGCCCAAGTACAAGCCGATCCGGCTCGTCTATCCGTGGGTCGACCTGCACCGGGACGGCCGGCTGCGCAGCATCTACTCCGGCAAGGACTTCTCCGCGGAGGAGTTCATACGGGCGGACGCCGCCGTGGAGGAGGCCAGGCTGGCGCGCATCCAGGAGCTCTTCCTGCACGAGGGGACGGCGGGCCCGGCCGAGTTCGAGGCGGAGGTCGACGCGCTGGAGGCGTCGATGCCGTTCAACTGCGAACACGTCGTGCCGCAGTCGTGGTTCCTCAAGAAGGAGCCCATGCGGGGCGACCTGCACCATCTGTTCGCCTGCGAGGTGGGCTGCAACAGCTACCGCAGCAACTTCCCCTACTTCGACTTCCCCGACTTCGAGGAGAAGATCCGGGACGCCTGCGGGATGCGCGACGACGTCGGGTTCGAGCCCAAGGCGGGCAAGGGCGCGGTCGCCCGGGCCACCCTGTACTTCCTGCTGCGCTACCCGAAGCAGGTCGGCGACACCCCGCGCGAGTTCCCCGAGAACCGGCTGCCGACCCTCCTGGCCTGGCACGTCAACGACCCGGTGACCGAGTACGAGCTGCACCGCAACGCCGCCATCGCCGAACTGCAGGGCAACCGCAATCCGCTGATAGACCACCCGGACTGGGCCGAGAAGATCGACTTCTCCGGCGTCTGGCCCTGACCTCGCGCCACACAACGATCACGCCACCGGGTTCGGGTCCCCCGGTGGCGTGATCCGATCGGCGAGCGTTTAGCATATGAGCGCCGCCTAGCTCGAAAGATAAATCTGTGACTGTCAACGAGGACTCGTTCACCAACTGGAAGAACCGCGAGGAGATCGCGGAGTCGATGATCCCGATCATCGGGAAGCTGCACCGCGAGCGGGACGTGACGGTCCTGCTGCACAGCCGCTCCTTGGTGAACAAGTCGGTCGTCAGCATCCTGAAGACCCACCGGTTCGCCCGCCAGATCGCCGGTGAGGAGCTCTCGGTCACCGACACCCTGCCGTTCCTGCAGGCCCTCACCACGCTCGACCTCGGCCCCTCCCAGATCGACATCGGCATGCTCGCCGCGACCTACCGGGCCGACGAACGCGGCCTGACGATCGCGGAGTTCACGGCCGAGGCCGTCGCCGGCGCCACGGGGGCCAACAAGATCGAGGGCGGCGAGGGACGCGACGTCGTCCTCTACGGCTTCGGCCGTATCGGCCGCCTCGTCGCCCGTCTGCTGATCGAGAAGGCCGGCTCGGGCAACGGTCTGCGGCTGCGCGCCATCGTGGTGCGGGGCGGCGGCGAGCAGGACATCGTCAAGCGCGCCTCGCTGCTGCGCCGGGACTCCATCCACGGCCAGTTCCAGGGCACGATCACGGTCGACGAGGCGAACAGCACGATCGTCGCCAACGGCAACACGATCAAGGTGATCTACGCGAACGACCCGTCCGAGGTCGACTACACCGCGTACGGCATCAAGAACGCCATCCTCATCGACAACACGGGCAAGTGGCGCGACCGGGAGGGCCTGTCGACGCATCTGCGTCCCGGCATCGACAAGGTCGTCCTGACCGCGCCCGGCAAGGGCGACGTCCCGAACATCGTGCACGGCGTCAACCACGACACGATCAAGCCGGACGAGCAGATCCTGTCCTGCGCCTCCTGCACCACCAACGCGATCGTGCCGCCGCTGAAGGCGATGGACGACGAGTTCGGCGTGCTGCGCGGCCACGTGGAGACCGTCCACTCGTTCACCAACGACCAGAACCTGCTGGACAACTACCACAAGTCCGACCGCCGGGGCCGTTCCGCGCCGCTCAACATGGTCATCACCGAGACGGGTGCCGCCTCGGCCGTCGCCAAGGCGCTGCCCGACCTGAAGGCGCCGATCACCGGCAGCTCGATCCGCGTCCCCGTCCCGGACGTCTCGATCGCGATCCTCAGCCTGCGCCTCGGCCGCGAGACCGACCGCGAGGAGGTCCTCGACTATCTCCGCAACGTCTCGCTGACCTCGCCGCTCAAGCGCCAGATCGACTTCACCAACGCCCCCGACTCGGTCTCCAGCGACTTCATCGGCTCCCGCCACGCCTCGATCGTCGACGCCGGCGCCACCAAGGTCGACGGCGACAACGCGATCCTCTACCTCTGGTACGACAACGAGTTCGGCTACTCCTGCCAGGTCATCCGCGTCGTCCAGCACGTCTCCGGGGTGGAGTACCCGACGTACCCGTCCCCGGCGGTCTGATCCGACGCGCCCTCGCCCTGTGACGGCCCACGGCTGTCACCGGGCGAGCGTGCCCTGCGGGGTGGCGGCGCGGCATGGTGTGATGGCGCCGTGAGCCGTGCCGCAGAAGAGTCCAACCGCCGCATGCTGCGGGCCCGGGACGCCATGGACCGCGCCTACGCCCAGCCGCTGGACGTCCCCGCGCCGGCCAGGACTCGCAGATCTACGTCCTCGGCCAGGGCGACGCCCTCGACTTCCACGTCGGCAAGCTCGGCCTGGAGGTCAACACCGATGTCATCCTGGGCTTCATGTGCTGGCTGACCGTCGACGTGCCCGGCCACCCCGAGCGGCAGATCCTGCTGGAGAAGCCGGGGTCCCCGGCGCTGTCCGAGGAGACGGCGGAGCAGGGTCCGTGAGCTGCTGACGAAGGGCGCCATGGGCGGCCACCTCATCTTCAGCACGGACGACCGCCGCAAGCCCCGCGAGACGCTGCTGGGCCGTGGCGTCGAGTTCACCGAGGAGCCCACCGACCGCCCGTACGGCATCGACCGCGGCCTGTGCGACCCCTTCGGCAACAGCATCCGCTTCACCCAGCCGAAGGGCTGAGCACGGCTCGTGCACCGGTGCCCGAGGGGGTCCAGCCGTGGCCGCACGATCCCGGCCCGCCCTTCGCACAGTTCGCCCGGATGGCGCTCCCCCGCACCCCTGCCCCTGCGCTGCGCCCTGCTGCGCAGTCGGGAGGGACGGTTCGGCGCGCGCATGGTGGCGGTGTACGGCGCCGAGCTGCACGTCTCCGTCGCCGGCCACCGCGTACGGCGGCGGACGCGGTGGCCGGGCCACGGAGACGGGAGCACCGGTGGGACTGGTCCACGGAGCGTTGTCAGTGGTGGCAGGCAGGATGGCGGGCATGACGACATCAGTTGCAGTGATCGTGGATGCCGCCGCCTACGCACGGGCCGTCGAGGACGCGGTGAAGGCTTCGGCCGCCTATTACACGGGCGGCACGTCGGTCCTGGACGACGACGCCTACGACCGCCTCGTGCGGGGCATCGCGGCGTGGGAGGCGGAGCACCCGGACGGGATAGTGCCGGACTCGCCGACCGGGAAGGTCGCCGGCGGGGCGGTCGAGGGCGATGTACCGCACACGGTGGCGATGCTGAGCCTGGACAACGTGTTCTCGGCCGAGGAGTTCACGGCGTGGACGGCGTCGCTGGCGCGGCGGATCGGGCACGACGTGGAGCGGTTCGGCGTCGAACCGAAGCTGGACGGCCTGGCGGTCGCCGCCCGTTACACCGAGGGACGGCTCACGAGGCTGATCACCCGTGGCGACGGGACGGCCGGGGAGGACGTCTCGCACGCGATCGGCACCATCGAGGGGCTGCCGGCCGAGCTGGCCGAGCCGGTCACCGTGGAGGTGCGGGGCGAAGTCCTCATGACCACCGTCCAGTTCGAGCACGCCAACGAGGTGCGCACCGCGCACGGCGGGCAGCCGTTCGCGAACCCGCGCAACGCCGCCGCCGGCACCCTGCGCGCCCGGGAGCGGGCGTACACCGTGCCGATGACCTTCTTCGGCTACGGCCTGCTCGCACTGCCCGCCACGGACGCCGAGTTCGCCGGGCGGCTGGGCGAACTCGCCCACAGCGAGCTGATGGCACGGGCCGCCGGACTCGGCGTGCACACCACCGCGGGTACGGCCGTGCCCGGCGTCACCGCCGGCACCGCCGAGGACGTGCTGGGCCGGGTGAAGGAGATCGCCACGCTGCGGGCCGAGCTGCCGTTCGGCATCGACGGGATCGTCATCAAGGCCGACCTGGCCGCCGACCAGCGGGCCGCAGGCTCCGGTTCACGCGCCCCGCGCTGGGCGATCGCCTACAAGCTGCCCGCCGTCGAGAAGATCACCCGGCTGCTGGAGGTGCAGTGGAACGTCGGCCGCACCGGCATCATCGCCCCCCGCGGAGTGCTGGAGCCCGTCGAGATCGACGGCTCCACCATCACGTACGCCACCCTGCACAACCCGGCCGACATCACCCGCCGTGGCCTGCGGCTGGGCGACCATGTCATGGTCCACCGCGCCGGTGACGTCATCCCACGTGTGGAGGCGCCCGTCGCCCATCTGCGCACCGGCGACGAACAGCCCATCGTCTTCCCCGAGGTGTGCCCGAGATGCGGCTCCGGCATCGACACCGGGGAACAGCGCTGGCGCTGCGAGAACGGCCGCAACTGCCATCTGGTCGCGTCCCTGTCGTACGCCGTCGGCCGCGACCAGCTCGACGTCGAAGGCCTCGGTCACACCCGTGTCGTCCAACTCGTCGACGCGGGCCTGGTCGCCGATCTCGCCGACCTGTTCGCGCTCACCCGGGAGCAGTTGCTCGGCCTGGAGCGCATGGGTGAGACGAGCACCGACAATCTTCTCGCCGCGCTGGACACGGCCCGGGGGCGGCCCCTGTCGCGGGTGCTGTGCGCGCTGGGGGTCCGGGGCACCGGCCGTTCCATGTCCCGCCGTATCGCCCGGCACTTCGCCACCATGGACCACATCCGCGCCGCGGACGCCGAGGCGATCCAGCGGGTCGAGGGCATCGGCACCGAGAAGGCCCCGTCCATCGTCGCCGAGCTGGCCGAACTCGCCCCGCTCATCGACAGACTCGTCGCGGCCGGGGTGAACATGACCGAGCCCGGCGCCACGCCACCCGCCCCGGCCACCGAGACCGAGGCCGAAACCGGCGCCGAAACCGGCGAAAGCCCCGCACCCGACGCCGGTCCGCTCGCCGGGATGACCGTGGTGGTGACGGGCGCCATGACCGGCGTACTGGAGAAGCTCAGCCGCAACCAGATGAACGAACTGATCGAGCGCGCCGGTGGACGCTCCTCCTCCAGCGTGTCCAAGAAGACCTCTCTGGTCGTCGCGGGCGAGAACGCGGGCTCCAAGCGGGCCAAGGCCGAAGCCCTCGGCCTGCGCCTGGCGGACCCCGACGAGTTCGCCACGCTGGTGGCCGGCTTCCTCGACTGACCCGGCCTCGCGGACGGGCCGTCGTCGCGAGGTCTCGCCAGGCCGTCCGACTGCCCCGGCATCCTGCTGGTCGACCGCTGGATACTCCTTGATAGGACCGCCGGCGCAGGCTCAAGGCGATGGACACGGCCATCCGCCCGTGGGTGAGCGTGATGGTTCCCTGGAGCCGCCACGACCTCCAATGCCACAGCGAGGAGAGCCGGCGGCTCGGGACGCACATGGAACACACCTTGCCGGTCCTCCTGGAGCGTGGCCGTCGCAGCGACGGCCGAGCAGCCGTCAACGGCCTCCCCGCTCTGAAGGCGTTCACGGACGTACTTCCCGCCGTCGTGGCATGGAGCGCCCGGCAGTTCCTGACACACGCTCAACCTCATCCACCTCCCGGTCCGCCGCATTCGGTGAACCGCCCACGCCTGCTTCTGGACGAGGCACCGCATGGGGACGAGTGAAGGTCACAGTCGGATGATGACCAGCGCGGTGTCGTCGGTGGCGCCGTCCGCCGGAAGGAGGGCGTGCAGGAGGGCGTCGGCGAGGGTTTCGGGGATGGCTCGGCGGTGGCGGGTGAGGGCGTCGGCGAGGCGGGTGAGGCCGGTGTCGATGTCCTCGCGGCGGCGTTCGATCAGCCCGTCGGTGTAGAGGACCAGGGTGTCTCCCTCACTGAAGCCGACGGCGGCCTCCGGGCGGGCGACCGGCTCCGGGCGGGCGCCGAGCGGTGGATCGGTGGCCTTGTCGAGGAAGACGACCGTGCCGTCGCGGCGCAGGAGCACGGGCGGCGGGTGACCGGCGCTGCTGTAGGCGACCGTGCGGGCCTCCCAGTCGATGCGGGTCTGGACGACAGTGGTGTTCTCGGCCCCGTCGACGGAGTCGGCGTACAGGCCGAGGGCGTCGAGCGCCTGGGCGGGGCCGTCGGCGACGAGGGACGCGGCGCTCAGCGCGCTGCGTAGCTGGCCCATGGCGCAGGCAGCGGCAAGGCCGTGTCCGACGACGTCGCCGACGGCGACGCCCATCCGGTCGGCACCGGGCAGGTCGACGAGGTCGTACCAGTCGCCGCAGACGTTGAGCGCGCCGACGGCCGGCCGGTAGCGCACGGCTGCGCGGTGGTGGAGGACAGGGCTGGGAGCGGGGAGCATCGCCTTCTGCAGCGCGAGCGCGACCTCGCGTTCACGGGCGTGTGCCTTGCGCAGCCCCTCGTTGATGTCCTGCAGCTCACGGGCTCTGGTGTAGAGATCGGCCTCCAGTACGCGGGCTCGGTCGTCCTGCGGGCGCCGGGCCCGGATCAGTTCGGTGACCTCCTCCACCTTGTGGATGATCAGCGCCACGCTCCCGTCGGGGCCGAGGACCGGCGCGTTCACCGGGCTCCAGTACCGCACCTCCCACTCCCCCGGCCGCTGCGCCGACTCCACGTCGTACCGTTGCAGCGCCATCGCGTCCCGCTCGCCGCTGTCCACCACCCGGACGAGAGAGGCCGCCAGGTTCCGCATGCCGCTCGCGGCCGGATCGGTGGGGTTGTCCGGGAACACGTCGAAGAGATACCGGCCGACCACCTGCTCGCGGGACCGGCCCGACAGGCGCAGGAACTCCTCGTTCGCGTCCAGGTACACGAACTCGGGTGTCAGCAGCGCCACCATTCCCGGCAGCGCCTGGAACACCGCCGAGTAATCGATCGCCGTATCCGCCATGGTCCGCCGCCTCAGCGTCCGTAGCCGTCCTGTGATCCCACCATAGGAGCCTCGGGCGGGCGCGGCGCGTCCCTCGCCGCGCCGCCGGACAGGCAGGTCACGGGCCGTGGTGGGGGGTGGGGAGCACAGAGTGGCAGAGCAGGGGCACAGCGTCGCGGGTCGGTGGGCGGCTGTCGGGTTCTTTGGCCTTTCGGCCGGGTTCTCGGGCCGCGGGCGCTGGTTTTCCGGCCTTTCGGCCGAGGCATGGGCAGGGCCGGCGGGCCGACAGTGAGGGGCGTGACCGCTGACCCGGTCCGGGCCGGACGGCCGGACCGGGTCCTCTCCTGGAAGGATCCCCGCATGCGTTCTGCGCACAAGGCCGCGCTCGCCGCGGCCGTACTGCTCGCGACTCTCCGCGTCCCTGTCGTCGCGGAGGGCGCGGGCGGCACGGAGGGCGCCGAGCGCGCGGCGCCGGCGGACCATCCGTCCGCCCTGGCCCCCTACTACGACCAGCGCCCCGCGTGGCGTCGATGCCAGAGCGAGGCGCCTGCCGCGTACCAGTGCGCCGACATCACCGTGCCCCTGGACTACACACGCCCCACCGGCCCGCCCCTGCGGCTGCGCGTCTCACGGCTGATGACGAGCGTGCCCGGCAAGCGGCGCGGTGTGCTGTTGTCCAACCCCGGCGGCCCCAGCACGGCGGCGCTGGGCGATCCGCTGCAGTTGAACGATTCCCTGTCCAAGAAGGTGAAGGACCGCTACGACCTGATCGGCTTCGACCCTCGCGGCCTGGCCACCAGCAGCCCGCTGCGCTGCGGCCTCACCGAGGACGAGCTGACGCCGTTCCATCCGTATCGTTCCGCCGCGTACACCGAGGACGTCACCCGCGCCCGCGACATCGCGGCCAAGTGCGCGGCCCGCAACCGCACGCGCCTGCCGTACATCAACACCCGGAACACCGCCCGCGACATGGATGTGATCCGAGGTGTCCTGGGCGAGAAGAGGATCTCCTACGTCGGCTGGTCCTACGGCACCTATCTGGGCGCTGTCTACACCCAGCTCTTCCCCCGGCACAGCGACCGCTTCGTGCTCGACAGCGCCGTGGCACCCGATCGCTTCGGGCGGGGCACGGTCCAGGCCATGGCCTCCGGGGCCGAACCCGCGTTCCGGGAGTGGAGCCGCCGGACGGCCCTCAAGGACCGCACGTACCAGCTGGGCGACACACCCGCGAAAGTCCGCGCCACCTTCCAGAGGCTCGTCGCCCGCGCCGACCGTACGCCCCTGCGGTACGCGGGCTCCGACGAGGAGCACCGGGGGCGGGCGCTGACCGGCGCCGACATCCGCGACTGGCTGCGGCCCGAGTTCTTCGACGCGCCCGACCGGGTCGCCCGCGAGGTCGTCGCGCTGCGCAAGGCCCGGGCCACGCGCCCCGATCCCCGGCCGGCCGGCCGCGCCGACTCCTTCGAGGACAACGCCACCGCGCTCCACTGGGCGATCATGTGCGGCGACAACTCCGTGTCCTGGCCCCGCGATCCGGCCCGCTACCGGCACGACGCCGTCCGGGACGGTGCCCGCTACCCGGTGTACGGCGACTTCGCCTCGAACATCACTCCCTGCGCGTTCTGGCCCCGCGGCTCCGAACCCGCCACCCGTGTCGACAACCGGGTCCGGGCCCTCGTCGTGCACAAGCAGTGGGATTCCCAGACCCCGCTGCCGAGCGGCCGGGCCATGCACCGCGCGCTGCACGGCTCACGTCTGGTGTACGTCGCCGGCGGACGGGGCCACGCCGTCTACGCCTTCCCGGGCGCCCCCGCCTGCGTCACCCGCGCGGTGGACGCCTATCTGACCGAGGGCTCGTTCCCGGGCCGCGACGTCACGTGCCGCACGTAGAGGCGCGCCGTTGAGCACCTCCGCCCCGCCGGTGATACCGGCGGGGCGGTCAGCAGGGCCGGCGCCACACCCCGAGTTCCAGTCGTTTCACCATCGACGACAGCTTCAGTCGGCGGGACTCGGCGCAGAAGCTGCTCCTGGGCTCCGTGTACTCCACATGGAGCACCGCCTTGCCCGCCTCGATGAAGGGCGTGAGCTCCGCACACTCGTCGTACTGCGCGCACTCCTCGTTGACGGCGAAGTCGAAGTGGTCCAGGAGCTGGGGGATCTGGGGCAGGTCGTTCTTGAGGCCCACCGACAGGCCGCGCTCGTGGGCGATGTCGGCGATCACGCGGTTGAACCTCAGCTGGTCGTCTGCGGTGAGCGGGAAGCCGGTGTGGTTGCCGTAGCCCTCGACGAGGTCGGGCTCCACCGCGTCGAAGCCCTTGTCGCGGCACATGTCGAAGCGGCGTTCCATGATCGGCCGCAGGACGTCGAGGCGCCGGATGTCGAGCCACCGTTCGCCGGCCCAGCCGTTGCGTTCGCCGAGCACCGAGCGCGGGAAGGTGTCCGCGTCGGGCCGGAAGTCCTCCCAGGCACCGACGTTGATGTAGCAGATGACCTTCCGGCCGTCCCGGTGCAGCCGGGCCACGTCGGCCGCGGAGTTCTCGAAGCCGTCGATGTCGTAGACCGGCACGTCCGCCGAGGGGTCGACCCTGCCGTCCAGCTGCCACTGCCAGGCCACACCGGGCCGGGGTTTCCACCGGGCCTCCCCGGCGGCGGTCGGGTCCTGACTGCCGGGGGCGTCGGAGGGCCGGTCCGTGCCGTCCGTTCCGCCCGTGCAACCGGTCAGTGCCGATGCGGCCAAGGCCGCCAGCAGTGTCACGTACGCGAGGGTCGTCCTCCTCGTCATTCGGTCCCCGTCACCGCTAGGGCGCTTCTGATGGATCTCCGCGGCGTCGCGACGCCCGGCACGCCCTCTCGCCGCACCGGACAAAAGCCCTAGTAGCTCCTCCCCCACTCTCGGCTTCGCTCGAGCGGGGGGACCCCCATCGAGGGCTTCCGCCCGGCACGCCGAGAGCACGCACCGAACGCCGCTCCTTCTCCCACGGAGATCCATCAGAAGCGCCCTAGTGCGGGCGTCAACTCGGCCCAGGGATTGGGCGGTTCGCCGGTCACCGGGCCGCAGACCGCCGCGCCGCGGTCGTGTGCGGTGCGCACGGCGAGCGGTACGAGTGCCTCGGGGACGCCGTAGACGAGGTGACAGAGCCGCTCGGGTGGATGCCGGGCGGCCCAGGTGGGTCTGCTGAACGCCGACACATACGTCGACCAGTGGCCCTCGAAGGTGACGGTCAGGTCGGCGAGGCGGGCGTAGCCGGGGGCCGGGTGGACGCCGGGGTTGAGGACGACGGTCCCGGCGCCGAGCCGGCGTACGGCCCGCACGAGCCGGCGGCAGGCGGGCAGGCCCTCCGGTGTGGCCGTCACCTGGTCGAGGAAGCAGCCGTCGGCCGCGTACCACTCCTGGTGACGGCGTACGTCGTCGGCGATCTCGGCGCGGTCGCGGACCCCGTAGTCGGTGTCGACGTAGCCGAGCAGCCGCGCCCCGGCCGCGCGCAGCGCCCGGGCCGCCGCGGCGAAGGCGGGGTCGGGGCCGTCGCCGGGGCCGTTCGCGGGGTTGAGGACGACGCCGTACGTGCGGGTCGCGGCCCTGATCAGCCGGTGCCAGGCGCCCGGGTCCTCGGCCGGGTGCACGTACAGCGGAATAAGCAGGCTCACGGCGTACCGACGCCCTTGCCGCCGCCTCCGGTGCCTCCGGTGCCTCCGCCGCTCCGACCGTCCCCGCCGCCCCCCGCGTCCACGGCTTCGCCGTCTTCCCAGAGTGCGGTCAGCGCGTCGTCGAGGGTGTGGGCCGGGCGCCAGCCCAGGGCCGTCTCGGCGGCGGTGATGTCGGAGCACTGCCACGACACGTCCGCCGAGCGGACCGAGCCGGCCGGCCCCGCCCCGCTGCCCGTGCCCGCCGCGTTCTCCGCGATCCGGCCCCGGAAGCCGGCCTTGTCGGCGAGGCCTCGCACGACGTCGCGCACGGGGACGGCCCGGCCCCCGCCGATGTTGAGGACGGGGGGCAGCGGGCCGGGTGCGGTGGCCGCGAGGACGGTCGCCCGGGCCACGTCGCGTACGTCGACGAAGTCGCGGTACGCGGAGAGGTCGCCCAGGGGCAGTACGGCGTCGGGGTCGGAGCCGGCCGCGCGCAGCAGTCCGGCGATGCGGCCGGGCAGGCCGGTGGGTGGCGCCCCGGGGCCCACCGGATTGCCCACGCGCAGGACGACCGCGTCCAGGCCGGAGGCGGTGACGGCGACCGTGCCCGCGAGCTTGGTCGCGCCGTACGGGGCGAGGGGGCGGGTGGCCGCCGACTCCGTCACCCGGACGTCCGGGACGCCGGGGCCGTACTCGGCGGCCGAGCCCAGGTGCACCAGCCGCGCCCCCGGCGCCGCCTCCCGCAGCGCGGCGCACAGCACTGCGGGGCCGCGGGCGTTGACCTCGGCGAGGGTGACGGGATCGCCGCCGGTCGCGCCCGCGCAGTTGATCACGGTGTCGGGCGCGGCCGACGCCAGGGTCTTCGCCAGCTGGTCCGGGCTGACGGTGGCGAGGTCGACGCCGTACTCGGCGGTGGGCGCGCGGCCGCCGCCGAGGACCAGCGCGCCCGGCAGGGCGCGCAGTGCCTCGACGACGTGGGTGCCGAGATAGCCGGTGGAACCCAGGACGAGAATGCGCATGTGGTGCTCAGGCTCCCTTGAGCAGAAGCGACTTGCGGGTGGTGAACTCGGCGTTGGCCCGGTCGTAGTCGTCGGGGCGGCCGATGTCCAGCCAGTACCCGTCGAACTCGTAGGCGTGCGGCTGGTTCTGAGTCTTTATCAGGTCGAGGACCAGTTCGTCGAAGCCCAGCGGGAGGCCGGGGGTGTAGCCGTCCAGGGTGGAGCGGGACACGCCGTAGACGCCCATGGAGACGCTGTAGTCCATGCTCGGCTTCTCGGTGAAGGCGACGACCTTGGAGTCGTCGGTGGTCAGGACACCGAAGTCGATGTGGACCTGGCGGGTGTAGGTGGCGATGGTCAGGGGCGCGCCGGACTCGCGGTGGCGGTGCAGGACGTCGGCGTAGTCGAGGTCGGTGAGGATGTCGCCGTTCATGACGAGGAACGTCTCGGGCAGGCGGTCGCGCAGGTTGAGCAGCGGGCCCATGGTGCCCAGCGGGCTCTCCTCGGTGGCGTAGTCGATGGTCAGGTCCCACTGGGAGCCGTCGCCGACGTAGGCGCGGATGATCTCGCCGAGGTGGCCGATGGCGATGGTGCAGTGGGTGAAGCCGGCCGCGGAGAGCTGGCGCAGCACGATCTCCAGGATGGCGTGCTGGTCGCCGATGGGGACGAGCGGCTTCGGCAGCGCGGTCGTGTAGGGCCGCAGCCGGACGCCCTTGCCCCCCGCCAGGATCACTGCGTGCATGGTGCTCCTCCTTCGTGGACGTGCTTCGGACTTCGGACGTGCCGGACGGGAGTCAGATGTTGTAGATGCCGGTCTTGTAGCGGGCGAGATTGGCCGGGTCTCGGAAGAACTCCACGGTGTGGGCGAGACCCTCCTCCAGGGTGTGGGCGGGTTGCCAGCCGGTGGCGGCGGTGAGCCGGGTCGCGTCCGCGACCAGTCGCATCACCTCGGAATTGGCGGGCCGGATGCGGGCCTCGTCCTCGCGTACGTCGAGTTCGCTGTCCATGACCTTGCCGATCAGTGCGACGAGGTCGCCGATGGAGATCTCGCCGCCGGTGCCGGCGTTGAAGGTGCGGCCCACCACCTGTCCGGCGGGCGCGGTGCCGACGGTCAAAAAGGCCTGCGCCGTGTCCTTGACGAAGGTGAAGTCCCGGGTGGGGCGCAGATCGCCGAGGGTGATGGTGCGCTCCCCCGCCGCGACCTGGCCGATGACTGTGGGGATCACCGCGCGCATCGACTGGCGTGGTCCGAAGGTGTTGAACGGTCTCAGGGTGACGACCGGGGTGTCGAAGCTCGCGTGGTAGCTGTCGGCGAGCCGGTCCCCGCCGGCCTTCGAAGCGGCGTACGGGGACTGGGTGTTGATGGGGTGGTCCTCGGTGATCGGCACGGTCCGCGCGGTGCCGTACGTCTCGCTGGTGGAGGTGTGGACGAGCCGGGGTGTGCCGAGGGCGCGGACCGCTTCGAGGACGTTGAGGGTGCCGGTGACGTTGGTGTCCACGTAGCTGTGGGGGGCCTGGTAGGAGTACGGGATCGCGATGAGGGCGGCCAGGTGGTAGGCGGTGTCGGCGCCTTCGAGGAGGCCTCGGACCGAGCCGGGGTCGCGGACGTCGCCGAGGACGATCTCCACCTGGTCGAGGACGTCCGGGTGCAGGGTCTCCAGCCAGCCGTAGGAGGAGAAGGAGTTGTACTGGGCCATGGCCCGGACCCGGTGTCCGGAGGCGACCAGCGCCTCGGTGAGGTGGGAGCCGATGAAGCCCTCGGCTCCGGTGACGGCGGCGATCGGTGCGGAGGTCAACTGGTGTGTCCTTCCAGTCGGTTGACGGTGGGGCGCGCGGGTGCCGGTCGGGGGTGGGCGCGGGGCTCAGGCATGCGGGGCCGGCCGGCCGAGCAACCGAAGCGCGCACGCCGAGAGACAGAGCGCGGCGGCGCCGCAGGACAGGGGCAGCGCCAGGTCGCCCGGTGGCAGGTCCAGCAGGGTGACCGCTCCGGCGCCGCCCGCCGCCGCGAGGCAGATCAGGGCTGACGGCCAGGCCGCCCCGAACGCCTGGAGCAGCAGCGCGGTCCACAGGACGGCCGCGAGGAGCAGCAGCGGGGTCGGGTCGGCGTCGGTGAGCAGGGCGGCGGGCAGCAGCGGCAGGAGGTAGGCGAGCAGGCAGAGTACGAGGATCCCGGCCGAGCGCAGCAGGAACCCGGTGGGCGTCGCGACGGCGCGCAGCGCCGCCACCGACAGGCCCCGGTAGCGGTACAGCAGCCATTCCGCAGGCCCCATGCTCACGGTCAGCACGATCACCGCGTACGGCTCCTTGCGCCCCTCCAGCAGTACCAGTACCCCGGCGGCCAGGCCGAACAGGCCGTACGGCAGGGACCGCAGCAGGTGTGGCCGGCGGGCGCCCGGTACGGCCGGGGCGGAGCGGGTGGTCCACAGGGTTCGGCCGGTGACGGCGAGCGTGGCGAGCAGGGCCAGCAGCGGGAGCCCGGCGCGGAGCGGGGGGCCCGGTTCCCACCAGGGCAGGACGGCGGCTCCGGCGATCAAGGGGCTGAGTGCGGCGAGCAGTTGGCGCTCCCGGCCCAGTACCAGCAGGACGCCCGCGGCCGCCAGGTACGCGGACTGCGCGGCCGCCACCAGGGTCACCGCGCCGCTCCCGGCGAGGAGCGCCGCGACCGCCGTGGCCACCACCGCGCCGATGGGCGCGCCGGTCAGGAGCGTACGGCCCGCCTCGCGCCGTCCGGTCGCCATCCGCAGGTGGGCGCGGTGGCCGAGGGCCTGGCCCCAGGCCCAGGAGACGAGTCCGGCGACGATGAGGGCGGGGGCGTGGGCTCCGGGGTTCCACAGGGGTGCGGTGAGCAGATAGGCGAGTCCCGGCAGGGCGAAGAGCACGCCGCGCAGGAGGCAGCGCACGGTGTCGGGGCGCCAGGGGTCGGCCGTCGGTGCGGGTTCCGGGAAGGTGCGGGGCACCTGTTGGTAGAGGGCGGAGGCGAGGGAGAACAGGTTCGGGTGGCCGTAGCGCTCCTTGATGAGGGAGGCGGGCAGGCCCTCCGCCTCCAGGAGTGCGGCCACCTCGTACGGGTGGACGGCGGGGCCGACGCGGTCGGCGAGTTCGGCGGCGAGTTCGCTGACGGCCTCCTCGTCGGGGCCGCGTGAGGGCAGCCGGATGGCGAGTGTCGTGTCGTCGCCGAGGGCCCAGCTCGGGCGGCGGCGGCGGGGGCGGCGCCGGTCGGCGAGCCGGATGGTGAGGGTGTCCTGTTCGACACCGCCGGGTTCGAGGGACATGGGCCCGCTCATCCGGCCATCGTGCTGATCGGGGCGGGCGTCTCCACCGGGGCCGGCGCGGCCGTCGACCGCCGTTGCCGCGTGGGGAGTTCGAGGTAGATGGACCGGAAGGTGTCGATGGTCTGGCGGAGGGTGAACTGCTCGATGACCCGCAGCCGCGCCGCCTCCCCCATGGCCCGGCGCCGTGCCGGGTCGCCCAGCAGTCGCAGCGCGGCCTCGGCCATCGCCGCCGGGTCGCGGGGCGGCACCACGAGCCCGGTGTCGCCGACGGCCTCCCGTACGCCGCCCACGTCGGTGGAGACGGTCGCCCGCCCGCACGACATGGCCTCGATCAGGGTGAAGGGGAAGCCCTCGCTGATGCTGGAGAGCATCACGACGTTGCCGGCCGCGTAGGCGTCCTTGATGTCGTCGACGCGGCCCTCGAACGTGACCGCGTCGCCGTGCCCGAGTTCGGCGGCCAGGGCCTCGCACCGCTCCCGGTACTCCTCTCCGCCCCGGGGTGTCCCGCCGAACAACCGCAGCCGTACGTCGGGGAGCCGGGCCCTGACGAGGGCGAAGGCCCGGATGAGGGTCTCCAGATCCTTGATGGGGTCGACGCGGCCGGCCCAGCTGAGGGTGAGCGCCTGCGGCTCGGGTCCGGCGGGCGGGAACGCGGCGGGGTCCACGCCGTTGTAGACCGTGCGGATGGACTCCGGGTCGGCGCCGCCCTGTTCCTCCCAGAGCCGGTTGTAGCGGTTGCCCGGGGTGATCAGGGCGGCCCGCCGGTAGGTCTCCTCCGCGAGGAGGCGGAATAAGCCGAGGACGACGGCCTTCACGGGCCAGCGGTAGGGCGCGGTGCGGTAGCCGAGGTAGCGCTCGCGCAGATAGACGCCGTGTTCGGTCAGCAGCAGGGGTACGCCGTGCCGTTCGAGGGCGGCGAGGCCGGGCAGGACGGCGACTCCGCCGCTCACCGCGTGTGCGACGCCGGTCTCGGGGGGCGGTGCGGCCAGCGGGCGCAGGGCGTGTTCGAGGAGGGAGGTCGCGGTGAGCGCGTCGTGCAGGGTGGGCCGGGACTCGCGTACGGCCAGGCCGGGGCGGTTCCACACGCCGGTCAGGAGGGTGATCGCCCGGTCCGAGCGCAGGAAGGGGCTGAGCGTTCCGTCGGCCGCGGCGCGTGCCATGGCGTACAGGGCGGGCGCGAAGCCGTCCTCGGCGCCGGGGTCGAGCAGGGCGGTGAGGAACTGCTCGTAGGCGGTGGCGAGTTCGCTGCGGGCGCGGCCCCGGGGCGGGCGGCCCTGCGGCGGGTCGCCCCACATGGGGACGGTCAGCACGCGCGAGACGTGTGCGGGCAGGTCCCAGACGAGGGGTTCGCGTCCGGTGCCGGTGACGGCGACGACGTCGAAGTCGAAGTCGGGCATGCCCTGGACGAGTTGGTCGCACCAGACACTCACGCCGCCGTGACCGTGCGGATAGGTGCCTTCGGTGAGGAGGGTGACGCGCGTCGCGCCGAGTCGGCGCGCGCCGTGAGGAACGGGCATCGGTGTGCTCCACGGCCGTGGGGGTGTGGGGTGGTTGCCTGCCGGTGCCGGCCGCCGGTTGCCTGCCGGTGCCGGCCGCCGGTGGGCGGCCGGCACCCGTCGTCGCATGCGTGCGCCGTCAGTTGTCCGCAGTGTACGGGACTCTGTCGGTCACGCCCGCGGGGACGCGGGTGTCCGGGGCGGGCTCCGTGACTTCGGCTGTCTCGGTCTCGGCGGACTCGGCCGACTCGGTCTCGGAGGACTCGGTCTCGGCGGGATCGGTGGCGGTGGCGGGCGGTGTCTCGGTGGACGCCGGGAGGGCGAGCGTGAGGGGTTCGCCGGAGGAGGGGGTCCAGCCGGACAGTGCGCCCGCGTACGCCTCGCCGAAGGCGGCGCCGGCCCGGGTCGTGCCGGTGGGCGCGGTCGCGGTGACCGCCAGCCCGTCCGGTGCCTCGACGGTCACGGTGTCGCCGATGCGGTAGGCGGTGACCTCGCCGGCCTGGAGGGCGGCCTGCCAGGCGGCCCGGTCCCGCAGTTCGGTGCCGATGTCCCGCATCCGCAGGTTGACCACCGGGGTGTTCTCGGCGAACAGTGCCGCGTAGCCGTCGAGGACGCCGCTGAGCACCGGGTAGGCGATGCGGTCCTCGGCCAGGTTCGACTGGTGGATGAAGTGCGGCTTCGGGTCGTTGGCCAGGACGTGTCCGAGGGCGATCCGCTTCTCCAGCGGCACGATGACCTCTTCGTATCCCGTGGCTGTGTCCAGGGGGGCCGTGAGGCAGGTGGTGGTGGCGGGGTTGTCCTCGCAGATGCCGCTGCCGCCCTGGGCGCGGGCGGTGTAGATCCAGTTGTACTCGTCGACCTGTTCGGCGGCCCGTCCCGCGTTGTAGAAGACGTTCATCGGGTAGCGCGGGACGGTGGTGGCCGGGCCGACCTGGCGCTGGGCGGGTTCGCGGGAGTTGTCGGAGCCGAGCCAGGCGATGTCGTTGTCGTCGAGGGCGAGCGCCAGGTTGGGGTTGTCCTCGGGCTGCTGCGGCAGCACTTTCATGCCCGAGTGCTCACCGGTGACCAACTCGCCGTTCTCCAGGGGGAGTCCGGCTGTCTCGCCCCAGACCCGGTTGGTGGCTGTCTCGTCGGAGATGTCGTTCCGGCTGACCCACCGGGTGGAGCCGTCGGCGTCGGTCGCGCATCTCCAGGGCACCACGGCGGTGTCCTGGACACAGCCGAGGAAGGGGTGCGAGTAGGTGTGGTTGATCCAGCGGAACTGGTTGCGGTCCGCGATCAGTCGGTCGGTGAGCGCGTCGTCGCCGTTGTTGTCCTCGCGGTGGTCGACGCTGCCGGCGCCGTTGTAGGCGAGGTCGAGGGTGAAGCCCTTCTCGGCCTGCCAGGCGACGGCGTTGTCGACGTCGTCGGGCGTCATCCGGATCGGGTCGGGCTGGGCGTTCGGATCGGTGCAGTCGACGTCGCCGGGGGTGCAGTTGAGGTCGCTGTTCCAGCGGTCGTCGGCGGCGAACACGTCGTCCACGTGGACGGCGAAGTAGTTCCGTGAGGCGCCCAGGTGCACCCCACCGGTCATCCACTCCACGATGCCGCGGGCCAGCAGCCGGAACTGCTGCTGGTACTGGTTGTAGACGAAGGTGACGACGAGTTCACGGCGCCCGTCGTGCCGGTACTCGCCCACCAGGGTGCCCCGCGTGGTCTGCCCGGGGATCGCCGCCTCGACGTAAGGGGTGAAGTCGGCGCCGGTCACGGGGTTCGACAGGTAGGCGTAACTCTCGCCGACGGCGGGGTCGTTGTCCTCGAAGGGCACCGCCCCGTCGAGGTACCCGAAGGGGCCCGACTTCCCGGCGGTGGTCACCTCGGCCTCGGCTCCGTCGATGCTGCCGGAGTAACCGCCGTAGATCGGGTACTGCAAACCGGCTTCTGGACGCGCGTAGGTGTAGGCGTCGACCTGGGGGATCGCGTACGTCTGCTCGTACGTCGCGAGCGCGGCCATCTCGGTGGAACCGGCCGGGAACGGGTTGTCGTTGGGCAGCACGACGGCCTGGAACCTGGCGCGCGGCCGGCCGTCGACGGTGTCCGCGAGGAAGCCGGCGTCGATCACGGGCCGGTCGGCCCGCGTGAGGTCGATCTCGGTGTACGGCGTGCCGGCCGCGGTCAGTTCGGCGGCGATCGCGTCGGTGGACGGGCCACCGTCGCTCACCACCAGCACCCGCAGGTCGACACGGGGTGTCGTGTCGTCGGCGTGGGCCGGGCCGGCCGGCAGGCCGAGCGCGGCGATGAGCGCGCCCGCCGTGAGCACGGCGGTGCGTAAAGTCCGCTTCATGCGGTGAAGTCCCCTCCCCGGGCAGGGGTGAGCACGCCTCTCCTGGAGCGGACGCACCCCCTTGCGTGACGCCGGTGTCCCCCTCAGAACCCAGTCGTCGACGCATCCGTCGCGTCACATAGTGGTGGCTGTGTGTGGCTTTCGTGGTCATGCTGCGAAACATGACGGAAAAGTGCAGGTGTCCAACAGTGCAGATCTGGAACCGAATTGAGCAGATTCCCGTCGCAAGGGAACACGAGACGGGACGATCACGAGGGTCCGGCCCGCTGGTCCGGGCCCTCGACGGCGTACCGGCGGACCGGTCGGGTCCGCCGGGCCGATCGCCAGTGGTCCAGACCACGACGGCTTCCTGAGCGCAGATCATTTCAGGTCACTTCCGTCACGGCCGTCCACTTCGCCCACCGACGGTCAGGCGCAGAGCACCCGGGTCTCGGGTGTGTAGACCGGGCCGCCGCTGAGGTTCGTGCTGTCGCTGAACTCGGCGTAGAAGTACGAGTAGAAGCCGATGTTGCCGTTGCAGCCGGAGTCGGCGCCGATCTCCAGCGTCAGCGTGACGGTGCGGCTCTGGCCGGGCGGGACGGTGGCGCCGTAGTTGGCGCCGAGGTTGGCGGGGCCGGTTCCGGAGCACGGGGTGGCGCCGGCGGCCGTGGCCAGGCTGCAGCCGGTGAAGGAGTACTTCAGGTCGGGGCGCTGGGTGGTCAGCCACGTCGGTTCGATCGTCTGGTAGACGAACCAGATGTCGTAGGTGTTGCTGTTCGTGATCGTCATCGACAGGTTCACCGTGCCGCCGGGCGTGGTGGTGACACTGTCGGTGGCGAACGTCAGCTCCGCGGGTGCCGCGGCGGCAGCGCTCGCGCCGGGGGCCATGCCGAACGCGGCGAGGGCGAGGGCCAGTACGGCACCGAGGCCGAAGCGTCTCATCAGTGGTGATCGCATGGGCCGCGAGGCTAGGCATCCGGCGAGCACACCGTCTCCCCTTGGGGAGGACCGGCGGACGCCCCCCGGCCGGAAGTGTGCGCAGCGTGAAGGAGGTGCGGTGAATCGGTGGGGGCTGCCGGGGGTTCGTATTGGCGCACGGTAACGGGGGTGTGACTGCGGGTGCGACGGGGGTCGATGATGCCCGACCGGCCCCTGGTGCGGAGGGGATGCCATTGGCGCGTATCGAACCTGCCGGGCGGCTCTCCCGTCGGCGCCCGACGCGAAGACTCTCGGCCATCCGCCGATTTCCGGCCCCGGACCGGCGACGGCAGGACGCTGCTGCGCCGCGCCACCCTGGACGACCTGGGGGACGGACCTGAGTCCGGCGAGCGGCGAGCGGCGAGCGGCGAGCGGCGAGCGGCGAGCGGCGAGCGGCGAGCGGCGAGCGGCGAGCGGCGAGCGGCCCGAACGCCCTCGACGTCTTCGACGTGGCGGCCTCCGAGGACACGGTTCACCGCCGCGCCCGTCTGGCGGTTCGCCGGCGCCGAACCGCTCCGGAGCCGCGTCCCCGGCGACCGTGGCGAGCGGCTCTGCGCCGCCGCCGTCGCCGGCACCCGAGCGGTCCGGCTCGACTCGACCACCGGCATCAGCCAAGTGGTGACCCGGGCCGGCCGGGCGGCAGGTGTGACTGACCGGACTCGGGAGAGGTCAGCGGTCCGCCGGACGGATGCCCGGTGGACCGCCGGCGGTCGTCGACGCGGTCGTGACCGCGACCGCGACCGCCGTGACGGCGAGGCCGACGCTGACCCATACGGCATCCCGGTAGTCACCGGTCGTCTCCGTCACGGCGCCGGCGAGCAACGGCCCCACGAACGCGCCGACATTCAGCGCGACGGTGGCGAACGCCCCGTTCAGGGCGGGCGCCTCGGACGCGACGTGCATGACTCGGCCGACGAGCACCGATCCGACCCCGAACGACAGCCCGCCCTGAACGACCGTCACCACGAACAGCGGCACCGCCTGTGTGCTGGTCACAGCCAGTACCGCCCACCCGGCGGGCAGCGCCCACAACGCGAGGACCGCCCCTCGCCGGAGCCGGCCGACGGCCGTACGTCCGGCGAGGTTCACGCCGATGAAGGCGCCCGCGCCGAAGGCGGCGAGCAGCGCGGGGACAGCGGCCGGGGCCAGGCGGGTGATGTCCGTGGCGATGACGGCCAGGTAGGCGAAGGTGGCGAAGGTCGCCCCGTTGACCGTCGCCGCGAGCACCGACGCCGACCGCACCGAACGGGACTTCAGCGTCCGTAGCTCCCGGCGGACCGAGATGTCGTGCCGACGGCCCGCGTCGGCGGGCGCCGAGCGGAACACGAGCGCCAGCGCGGGCAGACACAGGGCAGCGACGGCCCAGAAGGCCGAACGCCACCCGGACCACTCGCCGAGCAGCGCGCCCGCCGGCACACCGGCGACGCACGACAGCGTCACCCCCGACAGCAGTACGGCGGTGGCGCGGGCCCGCCTCTCCGGTGTCACCAGGGCGGTCGCCGCGCTCATCGCGACCGCCAGGAATCCGGCGTTGACGACGGCGGCCACGATCCGGGTGCCGAACAGCACGGCGAAGTCCGTCGTGACCGCGCCGACGACATGTACGGCGATGAACGCGGTCAGGAAGCCGGCGAGTGCGCGGCGGCGTGGCCATCGCGCGCCGAGCGCGGCCATCACCGGCGCGCCGACGACCATCCCGACGGCATAGGCGGACGTCAGGCTCGCGGCGGCTCCCACCGGCACGGACAGATCACGGGCGATGCCCGGTACGAGACCGGACAGCATGAACTCGGAGGTTCCTTGCGCGAAGACGGCAAGGCCGAGGACGTAGAGGAACAGGGGCACGAAGTCGACTCCAGCGTTGGCGTGCGCGGGCATGAACATCCGCGCGCCGGCCGTCGAGCCGCGTCACCTGCTGAGGAGGGGTGAGCTGGACCGGGGCGGACACACGGAGCACGTGTCCGGCCGCTCGGGGCGGGCCGACCGCCGAAACCACCGGTTCCGTCGGATGCTGTAGGCGATCCGCCGCCGGGCGACCGGCGGCTCCGCTCTGTCCGACTCGGGGCTCATCACCCGAGGCACCCTACGTATGGCCTGGCCGGCCATCAACCGGATTCCTGTCCTCTGGCGGGGCCGAGGGGCCGCCACTGCGAAGAGTGACCGTGCCGGCCGCGCGGCGGCGGAGATCAGCGACTGGCCGGTAATACGTACTCCGGTTACGTAGGTCTACGGATGCGTGGGCGCACCCGCTTCGATTGGCTTGCCGGATGCCGGGAGGAGTCGTCCCGCGTGTCTGTGCGTCGTCGGGGATTCCCGGCACTTCGGGCAGGCCTTGTGGGGAGGGGCCCCGGACCGATTGTCAGTGACTGCCGCTAGCGTTCCGCACATCGTCGCACTTGGTCGGGGTTCCCCGGTTCAACTGTGCTTTCTTCTTGTGGAATCGACGCGAGGGGCTGGGGTTCGTGGGTTGGCTGTCGGCGGGTGACGGGTATGAGGTCGCCCTTGTGGAGGGGCGGGTGGCGGCGCGAGCCACCTCGGGCCGGGCGGCGGGGCGGCAGTTGAAGTCGCTGCCGCGCGCGTTGAAGGACCACCCGGAGGTGGACCGGCTGCGGCGATTCGCCCAGTGGCTGGATCGGCACGCTGCGGCGTGTGTCGCGCAGGTGGACGCCTGGATGGTGTCGTCACTGCCCGTGCCCACCGGTCTGCTGGTCCGGGTGTGGCCGGACGAGGCGTGGCAGTTGGCGCTGCGCGACCTGGTGGTCGTCGGCGACGACCCGGACGAGGTGGGCTTCCTGCGGGGCGCCACCGAGTCCGGTGAGCTGAGAATCGTGAACCTGGACGGCGAGACGGTCCGCCTCTCCCCGCGCATGGTCACCCTGCCCCACCCGGTGCTGCTGCCGGACCTCGACGACCTGCGGGAATTCGCGGCGGAGCTGGGCATCGTCCAGCGCGTCGAGCAGATACACCGGGCGACCTGGCGGCGGCCGGACGACCTCGACGCCCGGGCCACCCAGGTGCGGGACTTCACCGGGGGCTCGTTCCGCTCCCGCTTCGCCCTCGCCGCGCGCGCCACGTCGCTGGGCTATCGCGTCTCCGGCGGTTACGCCACCGCCCGGGTGCGGGACGGCGAGCGCACCGTAGAGGCCGCCGTGTGGATCGGGGAGCCGTACTGGGACGACGAGGTGTCGACCGGCAACCTCACCTGGCAGGACCGGGACGGCCGCGACCTGCTGCTGCGCGGGGTGGGGCCGGTGGCCTGGTCGGAGGGGATGCGGATGGCGGCGGCGCTGTACGCGGGCCGTGTGATCGAGGAGGGCAAGGACGCATGAGCGGGGGGACGCAGGTGTCGTACGAGGAACTGCTGGCGGCGGGCGGGGTGCTGCCGCCGGACACCGAGGGGGCCGGTGAGCAGGCCGTGCCGCTGACGGCGCGGACGTACCGTCACCCGGGCCTGGACGACCGGGTGGTGGTGCGGCTGGTCGCCGGGGAGCTGGGCGCGGCGGAGGATCTGGCCGCCGGTTTCCTCGGCCTGGAGCAGGACGCGGAGCCGGCCGTGGTGGGCCTCGGGCCGCGTCGGTCGCTGGGCTTTCCCGAGTGGGTGCTGGTGCATCACCCGGCGGACGGGCACCACGCGCTGGGCGTCGTACCGGACCTGGAGAAGGCGGCCCGGCAGGCGAAGTCCAAGCCGAAGGCGGCCATGGACGCCTATCTGGAGCTGGGCGCGCGGCTGGCGGCCTCGGTGCCGCATTTCCTGCCGACGTTCTACGAGCAGGCCGGGCGGGTGTTCCTCGCGGAGGAGAACGCCACGTACGCGGCGCAGTTGTTCACCCGGGCCCGCAAGGCCGAGGCGGAGCACGGCCTGACGGTCGAGGAGGGGCGGCTCGACGAGGTGTTCCTGGAGTTCGCGCTGGCCGGCGCGCTCCCGGTGAAGGTGCTGTCGGCGTACGCGAAGGAGCTGGCCGCCCGGGTTCCGGCCGAGGAGGCGCTGCGCCGCTTCACCAAGCTGTGCCTGCGCCGCACCGCGGGCGGTATGCCGCCGTCGGCTCAGATGGCGGGCGACCTGCGCAAGCTGGCCCGTGCCGCCGGCCGGGACGCGGATCTGACCGAGCAGGACTATCTGGCCGAGCTGCTGGGCCTGCCGTCCACGCTGCGCGCGGCGGCCGGCTGGTGGAAGGGGCACCGTGCGGCCCTGGTGGCGCTGGCCGGACGTGAGCCGAAGGTGCGGGGCACCCTGCTGGACACGCTCCCTTCGTGCTACGACGACGAGATGCCCGCGATGTGGCTGGGGATGCTGGAGCACTCCGGTGCCACCGCCGGGCTGTGGGACGCCACCCTGCCCGCGGAGCAGCGGCCGCACGACGGTACGGCGGGCTGGCTGGAGCGGTTCCTGGTGTTCCGGGAGCGGGCCCGGTCCTGGAACGGCTCGACCCGGATGCCGGAGCTGTACCCGCTGGTGGAGCGGGCGACGGACGTGCTGCGGGCCGAACTGGCGGGTACGGGCCGCGAGTTGAAGGTCACGCATGACATCGACCTGATCGACCTGCTGCTGTTTTCGGACGTGCCCGTGGCCGCCGTGGAGGGCGGCATGCTGGTGCTGGAGCAGTGGGCCCCGGGCGAGGGGCACCGCGACCTGCTGTCGCTGGCCGCCGCCCCCCGTTTCCACGAGGCCTTCCGGCGGGGCGCGGACCGGTTCGACAACGACGAGCGGGGTCTGCGGGCGATCCGTGTGCTGGCGGCGTCGCCGGGCGGGCGCCCGCTGCTGGCGCAGTGGGTGCGCGGGGTCGTCCGGCGGTTCACCGCCGTCGGTCTGCCCCAGCTGCCCGACGCGCTGTCCCGGCTGAAGTGGCTGCCCGCGGAGGCGCTGGCGCTCGCCGAGGACGAGGTCCGCGCGGCCGTCGCCACCGACCTCTCACCGGTGCTGTCGCGCACGCTGCGCGCCGGGCTCTTCGACGAACTGGGCTGGCCCGCCTGGGAGGACGCGGCCGCCACCCTCGTCCCCAAGAACGACGTCGAGGACCTGATCGTCGCCGACGCCTGGCCCCACCTCATCGTGGCGGGCGCCGCCCAGGCCCGGGTGATCGGCGCCGAGGGCACCCTCCTCACCCACGATCTGCGCATCCCGGCGAACGACAGCTGGGGCGACCCGGGCTTCCACCACGTGGACGGCGAGCTGCTCGTCTACTGGCGCTCCCGCGACGACGGCCTGCGCGGCTACTGGCACACCCGCGCCGACCGCCCCCAGACCCTGGAGGGCCACCGGAGCACCCGAGGCACACAGATGGACTGGTACAAGGCCGGCCTCCCCATCACCCTGCCCCTGCCGGGCGGCGGCCGGACCACCGGCGCGGGCGTCCTGCACGTCGGGGACACCGCGATTCCCGAGGAGCGACGGCTGCTCTTCGACGGCGCCTCGTACTGGGTGTGGTCCAGGGACGGCCAGGACGACACGCACGGCTGGTACGAGTTCGACCCGGCCACGAACAAGCGCGGGCGCATGAGCATGCCCGCCTTCCTGGCCGACGCGCTGCGCGACGCCCCCGCGGGCAGCACCTTGGAAGGCGGCCGGCTCAGCCCTTCGCCGACCGTCGGCCGCGCACCGGCGTCCGCGCCCGTGGACGGAGTGGTCGGCCTGCGCGTGGTCAAGCTGCCCGACGGTTCCCTGCGCGCCCAGGACCTCGCCGGACACACCGTCACCCTGCCCTCGGGCACGAACAGGCCGTCCGCGCTCGTCGTCTTCCCGGGCGACGACCGGGCCCGTGCCGTCGTCCGCGACGGCTGGCAGCTCGACATCGTCGACACGGACGGCGTCGTCACCTCCGTGGCCAAGACCGACCGCACCCCGGGTGTCTTCGGCGAGGGCACGCTGCTGCTGCCGCCGGTGCAGTTCTGGGAGTGCATGACACCCCGCGACCCGGAGGGCTCCGCCGCGCTGCGGAACATCGAACGGGACACGTCGGCGGCCCTGCTGGCAGCCGCCGCCCAGGACGACAAGGAAGCGCTGCCCGATGCGATCCGTACGCTCCTGCCGGTCACCCATGACGCGCTGGTCGCGGGCATCGCCGGGGTCGTGCGCCACGCCGCCGGCCAGCAGGCCGTCCTCGACGCGGCGGCCGTACGGCTCACCCGGGCGCTCGACGGCGGACTGGCGGAGGACGAGGGTCCGGCCGGGCCCGCGGACAGCGTGCTCACCGACGCCGTGAACGGTCTCGGCGTGTCGCACAGCCACTGGTGGAACCGCGACAAGGAGGCCGACACCGTCTTCCGTACGCTGCGCGCGATGCACCGGGCCACCGGACTCTCGGGCGACGCCGTTCCGGACGGGCCGACCGCGCGCCTCCACCTCGACGGGCGCGAGCTGCCGGTCGGTCAGCCGGACATGGGGACGCTGCTCGACCGGGCCATGGCCGTGGCGTTCAGGGCGGCGGCCGGGACGACCTCGGAGGAACACCGGGACGCGCTCAGCGCGCTGCTCACCGAGTTCGACGCACTGGGGCTGTCGTCGGCCGACGGTTCCGCGCGCTGGCGCAAGGTGGACCTGTTCCTGGAGGCCGCCCAGCTGCGTACCCCGTCGGGCGAGTGGCGCGAGGGCAGTTGGAGCGGGCTGCTGGCGTTGGGCGGCGGCGCCTTCGTCGCCGTCGGTATGCGCCGCTCGGAGGAAGAACGCGGCCACTCCTTCACCGGCTTCTTCCACGACCCGACGGCGCGGTTCGAGGCGCCGGAGCCCTACACGCTCCGGTCGTCGTCCCGGCTTGCCGGGGAGGGTGAGGCGGGCCGGCTCGGCGCGTTCCTCGCGGAGCTGGCCGCGCGGGGACCGGCGCCCTGGTTCCCGGAGGCCGCCGAGGAGTTCGCCCGCCGTACCGGGGTCACCGAGACGATGGCCCGGCTCGTCGTGGCCGGTCTGCCGCGGATCGACGTCTATGAGCGCACCTTCCTGACCACGGAGGCCCGCAACGCCATCGGGGTGAAGGCCGCCCCCGCGGCCGTCGCCAAGGACGAGCTGCGCGGCATCGACGCTGAGATCCGCGCCGCGGTGGTGGCCGCGCTGCTGCCCGCCGACCCCGCCCGGCTGTGGACCGAGGGACCGGACGTGGCAGCCGCGGCCGAGGTGTGGAACAGCGAGGTCGGCAAGCGGACGGCCGTCCCCGAGGACTTGCTCAGCGACGCGATCCGGGCGATCAAGCACACCCCGTGGGAGGTGCGGGAGGCCCTGCCCGCACTGCTGGACCCTGCCGGTGAGCCCCGGCTCACCCGGGACCTTCAGTGGGCGGTCGACGGCGACCGGGTCCGGCCCGTCGGCGACGACAAGGTCGGCTTCAAGGTGGACACGCTGGTCGGCTCGGTCGGGCTCGCCGCCTGGCTCGCCCACCGCCTGCCCGCCGGCGACCCGGTCCGGGCCGCACTGCCCGCCGCGCTCACCGCCGTACGCGAACGGCTGGCCCACCCCGGGCTGATGCTCGACCTCGGGCGGTACGTCAACCTCCCCGCGTTCCGGAAGACCGCGGGTGCCCCGACCGAGGTCGGCCAGGGCTTCGAGAGGTACGGCGCCGTCATCCTGGCCACCCACGACGACCAGCCGGCGCCCGGGCTGAAGGTCGCGCTGCTCGACGAGGCCGGCCAGGACCCGTACCTGCCCGTTCTGCGCGCCGATGCCGAGCAGCCCTACGCGGCCGAGGTGGCGCTCCGCCTGGCCCGCTACCCCGGGTACGCGGCCCTCCTCGCCGATCCGGGCGCCCCCTCGGCGGGCGAGCGCGGTGCGGACGGCACCTGGTGGCCGCAGGACCCGAGCCGCTCGGTGCCCGAGCTGGTGACCGAGGCGGCGAAGGAGTACGGCATCGGTGAGGACGCCGCCACGCTCTATCTGATGCTGCTCGCCATGCCCGACCCGACCGACCGGATGACGGCCCGCTGGACGGGGTGGAAGCCGGCCCGGCTCAAGGCGGCCCGTGCCGAACTGGCCGCGGGCGAGCTGGTGGTCGAGGCCAGCCGGACCCGGGCGGGGCGTTCGCTCTTCCTGCCCGGCGGCTGGGTCGATCCGAAGGCGCCGCGCGTTCCGCTGGAGCGGTGGAAGCTGCCGCTGTTCGCCGACCTGATGTTCGGCGAGTACACGCCGTTCGTCGTGATCGTGCCGACCGAACCGGCCGCCGAGCTGTACCGCAGGGCCTGGCAGCGGGTCCTGGACGGCGACGCGCCCCGGTTCGACGAGCTGAAGGTACGGCGGGGGCGCCGCCGCTGAGGGACGGGGCGCGCGCCGCCACCGAGGGGGCGTCTCCGCTGAAGGACCGGGGGCGCCCGGCCACGGTCAGGCGCCCCGGTCCTCCCCCACCCCGCAACGACGGACAGACCCACCTATAAACCACCCACCGACCAACTGACCAACCCGGCAAGGACATTCATGACCCCGACCGACACGGTGACGGCCCCTCCGGCCCGGCAGACCCTGCCCGCCGAGGAGCGCCACGCCACCGAACTCGCCTTCCTCGCCGCCCACGACGAGGGCCCCCGCCCCCCCGGCTGGCGGCTGACCCCGCGCGCCGTGGTCACCTTCGTCTGCGGCAGCGGCGGCGAGACCCTGAAGCCGGCCAAGCCGCACGAGACGCTGCCCGACCGGCTGGTGATCGCCCCCAAGTTCGTCGGCGAACGCGCCCTGGTGGAGCGGTGCGTGGTCACCCTCGCCGGTGAGCGCGGCCTGCTGCTCGTCGGCGAGCCCGGCACCGCCAAGTCGATGCTCTCCGAGCTCCTGTCGGCTGCCGTGAGCGGCACCAGCGCGCTCACTGTGCAGGGCACCGCCGGCACCACCGAGGACGCCTTCCGCTACGGCTGGAACTACGCCCTGCTGCTCGCCCAGGGCCCGACCCCGCAGGCGCTGGTCGACTCGCCGGTGCTCGGCGCCATGCGCTCCGGCCGGGTGGCGCGGATCGAGGAGATCACCCGCTGTCTGCCCGAGGTGCAGGACGCGCTGGTGTCGATCCTGTCCGACCGGCGGGTGAGCGTGCCCGAGCTGTCCGGCACTGACGACGCGCAGGTCGCGGCGGCTCCCGGATTCACCGTCGTCGCCACGGCCAACCTGCGCGACCGGGGTGTCTCGGAGATGTCCGCCGCGCTCAAGCGCCGCTTCAACTTCGAGACCGTGCACCCGATCGCCGACGTCGACGCCGAGACCGCGCTCGTCCGGCGGCAGGCCGAGGCGGCCGTCGAGCGGGCGGGCGCGGCCTTCGGGGTCGACGACGCGGTGCTCGACGTACTGGTCACCGTCTTCCGTGACCTGCGCGAAGGGCGTTCGGCGGAGGGCTGGGACGTGGAGCGTCCCGGCACGGTGATGTCCACCGCCGAGGCCGTGCAGGTCGCCGCCTCCCTCGGGGTGGCCGCCGCCTATCTGCCCGGCGGGGACGCCCTGGACCTCGTCCCCGGCCACCTCCTCGGTGTGGTCCGCAAGGACGACCCGGCCGACCACGCCCGGCTGCTCGGCTACTGGGACGGCCCGGTGCGCCGCCGCGCCGAGGACGGCTCGGCGACCTGGCGCCGCCTCTGGGACCTGCGGGAGAACCTCCGGTGACACTCACTCAGGACCCGCGGGCGGCCGTCACGGCCCTCGCCGACTCCGCCGTGCCGTATCTGCTGGGCGTACGGCACCACAGCCCCGCGCTCGCCGCGGCGGTACCCGCCCTGCTGGACGCCGCCGGCGCCGAGGTCGTCTGCGTGGAACTACCCGCCGACTTCCAGCCCTGGCTCACCCATCTCGCCGACCCCGGCACCCTCGCCCCGGTGGCGCTGGCCGGGGCCGGCGAGGGCGGGCGGCTCGGCTTCTACCCCTTCGCCGACTTCTCCCCCGAACTCGCCGCGGTCCGCTGGGCGCGGGAGCGGGGTGCGGAGGTCGTGTGCTGCGATCTGCCGATGTCCGATCCCGCGTGGAGCGGCGGCGAACACCCCGTCCCGGCCGGTCACGCGCGCAGCGCCGTCGCCATCGCCGAAGCCGTACCCACCGCGTTCGCGGACGCGCTCACCGCCGCCGGGACCGGGCGGGACGGCGACGACCTGTGGGACCGCTGTGTGGAAGTCCTCGCGCCCGGCTGCGCGCCGGAGGCGATCCGGCGTGCCGCCCTCGGCGTGGGGTGGGCGCTGCGCCGTGACGCCGAGTCGGGTGGCGGGGTGCCGTCGGTGGACCTGGCCCGCGAGGCGCACATGCGCGACACGATCGCCCGCGCGGCGGCGGGCGGGCGCCGGGTCGCGGCCGTCATCGGCGCGTTCCACGCCCCGGCGCTCACCGACGTGCCCGGCGCGGCGGCGGCCGGGGCGGAGGAAGCCACGGCGGCGGCCGGGGCGGAGGAAGCCACGGCGGACGGCGCCGTGCCCGCCCCGCGTGCGGCCGGTACGGCGTCAGGGGCCCGGGGCACGGGCCCCGTCGGGGAGCACCCGCCGGTCGCCACGTCACTCGTCCCGTACGCCTTCGATCTGCTGGACTCCCGTTCCGGCTACCCGGCGGGCATCCGGGACCCGCGCTGGCAGCAGGCGGTGTTCACGGCCGGGGGCGACCCCGAGCTGGTGCACGGCGCCGCCGCGCGGGCGATCACCGATGTGTGCCGGGAGCTGCGGGCGGCCGGGCACACGGCCGGCACGGGCGAAGCCACCGAGACACTGCGGATGGCCTGCGACCTGGCCAGTCTCCGGGGGCTCCTGGCGCCCGGGCGGGGCGAGGTGCTGGAGGCGCTGACGACGGTTATGGGCCAGGGCGAACCGCTCGGCCGAGGCCGCGCCCTCGCACGGGCGCTCGACCGGGCCTGGTCGCCGGCGGTGTGCTCGTGCTGCTCATCGTCTGGAACTTCATCTACTTCTTCCCCGTCTACACGGGCCAGACGATTCCGTATGACGGCTGGCGCACCAGGATGTGGCTCGACACCTGGATCTGAGGCCTCAGACCGTGGGGTCGAACCATGTGGGTGTCTCGGACAGCGCCTGCTTGATCCGGAACAGCCCGAACTCGCTCAGGTCGGGCAGGGCGTCCAGCGAGAACCAGCCGACGTCCAGCGACTCGTCGTCGTTGACGCGTGCCTCACCGCCGACGGCCCGGCAGTGGAACGTGGTGTCCATGTACTGGCAGACGTCTCCGTTGTCGTACAGCACCTGGTCCAACGCCTGGACCAGGACGACCCGTTCGGCCACGCACCGGACCGCCGTCTCCTCGAAGACCTCCCGCACGGCACAGGCCGCGGGCTGCTCCCCCGGCTCCGGAATGCCGCCGATCAGCGACCACTTGCCGTTGTCGGAGCGGCGGTTGAGCAGCACTCTGCCCTCGTCGTCGAAGACGAGGGCCGTGACTCCGGGGAGCCAGAGCAGCTGGTTGCCCGCGGAGGAACGGAGTGTGCGGATGAAATCAGGGGTAGCCATGGACCCGACCCTAACGGGCCATTTCCGTCACACCCCTGGTTCGAGGACGCGCACGAGAGGCGTACGACTACACGCCACCGGCGCGCCTCCCGCGCACACCGGCCCCGATCGCCCAGCCGAGCCCACCCGCCGCGACCAGCACCAGAAGCATCTCGGGCAGGATGCCGAGCTCGGTGGCGGGGGTCCGCGAGGAGCGCAGGGGCACCTCCTGGACCAGCGAGTCCGCGACGAACATCCCGGTCTTCTGCGTGATCTCCCCGTCCGGCATGATGATCGCGCTGACGCCGCTGGTCACCGGCACGGCGACGGTACGGCTGTGCTCGACGGCACGGACCCGGGACATGGCGAGCTGCTGGTAGGTCATCTCGCTGCGGTCGAAGGTCGCGTTGTTGCTCGGGACCGAGATCAGCTGCGCGCCGTCGGTGACCTCGGAGCGCACGGCCCAGTCGAAGGCCGCCTCATAGCAGGTGGCGAGGCCGATCTTGGCGCCGTCCATGGTGAACACACCGGGGTCGGTGCCCCGGCTGAAGTCCTGGCGGACCATCGACGTCCACTCGCTGTTGATGGCCCCGACGAGCGACCGCAGCGGAAGGTACTCGCCGAACGGCTGGATCTGCCGCTTGTCGTAGGTGTCGATGGGGCCCTTCTCCGGGTCCCAGAGGATCTGCTCGTTGTAGAGCTTGCCGTCCCGCTCGACCACCCCGCCGACGGAGATGGGGGCACCGATGGCGGTGGCCGCCTTGTCGATCACCGCGCGCGCGTCGGGGTTGGCGAAGGGATCGATGTCGGAGGAGTTCTCCGGCCACAGCACGAAGTCGGGCTGCTCGGCCTTGCCTGCCTCGACCTCGGCGGCCAGGCGCTCCGTCTCACGCGCGTGGTAGTCGAGGACGGCCCGGCGCTGGGAGTTGAAGTCCAGGCCGAGCCGGGGGACGTTGCCCTGGATGACGGCGACCGTCGCGGTGCCGTCCTCGGCCTTGTCGCTCACCAGGGTGCGCGCGGAGAGGGCGGCCACGAACGGGACCGCCAGACTGAGCAGTGCCAGGTTGGCGGCCAGCCACCGCACCTCGCCGGTGCGCCGCCGCTCCACGCCGAGGCGAATCAGTTCGCCGAGGCCGAAGCCGCCGAGGACGACCGCGAAGCCCAGGACGGGCGTACCGCCCAGCGCGGCCAGCGGCAGGAAGACGCCGTCCGCCTGGCCGAACGCGATCTTGCCCCAGGGGAAGCCGTTGAACGGGGCACGCGCGCGTGCCGCCTCACCGGCGATCCACAGCGCGGCGGCCCAGACCGGCCAGCCGGGCAGCTTCGACACGGCGGCGACGCCCGCGCCGACGAGCGCCACGAACACCGCCTCGATGACGACGAGCGCGAGCCACGGGCCGGGGCCGACCTCCACACCGGTCCACACGAGCAGCGGCAGCAGGAATCCGAGGCCGAAGAGATAGCCGAGGCCGAGCCCCGCCTTCCAGCCACGTCCGCGCAGCACCCAGCCGAAGACCGCGAAGGCCGGCAGGGCCAGCCACCACAGGGTCCGGGGCGGGAAGCTGACGTACAGCAGCACCCCGGAGAGTGCCGCGGCGGCGGCCGGGAGGAGCCTGGCGACCCAGCGGGAGACCCGGGAGACGGGCGCGGCCGGGGGTTCGAGCTGTTCCGGCTCGTCTACGGGAGTGGCGGTGACGGTCACTCGGGGAGTGTACGGCGCGTCACCCCGGCGCCGACAGCGCGGTCCGTCCGGTCCCGGTGAGGCATTTGTCGCACATCCGCCGCAACGTTTCTGCGCAACTCGTCCACAAACCGGCGCATCACCCGTTACGGTGTGCCCCGAGCCTCTGACGTGCGGCCGGAGGTGGCCGAGCGGTCGGGGCCCGGCACAGTCGGGGGGCGACGGGTTGGGGTCCACGGGGACGGAGTCCGCGGCCGGTGCGTCGGCCGCGCGGGACAGACGGAACGTTTCCGATGTCACGGGCGTGATCATGCTCGGGGCGTGCGCGGCCTGGTCGTTGATCACGGCGGGGCGGGGTGGACGCCCGGAGGGTGTGCTGCTCGCGGTGCTGGCGCTGGCCGCCGGTTACGCGGCGGGCCGGATCTGTGGGGCGCTGCTGCCGGTCGTCGCGCCCGGCACTGCCGCCCTCGCCGGTCTCGGCCTGGCCGTCACCGCCCCGCACACCATGGCGGGCTCACCCCTGATCTCGCCGCTCGGGCACACGGGCGCGACCGCGGCACTGCTGGCCCTCTCCGCGGGCGCCGCCTGCTGCGCCGCGTGGGCGGCCCGCCCGCCCGGGCCGCGGCGGGCCCTGCGCCTGCTGGCCGCCGGGGTCGTGGTGACCGCGGCCGTACTGGGCTCGTCCGCGGGCTTCGCCGCGAGCACCGCGGTGCTGCTGTGTTCGCTCGCCGCAGCCCGGATGCGCCACCGGGGCCCGGGGCTCACGGGGTTCGCGCTCGCCACGAGTCTGGTGACGGCGACGACCTGGGCGATCGCCGAAGGCGCACTGCCGACCGGGCTGACCGACTCACTGGCGGGTCCGCTCACCCCGCACCGCGTCCTGCTGTGGCAGGACGCGCTCACCCTGGCCCACGACGAGCCGCTGCTGGGCGCGGGGCCCGGCAGGTTCGGGGAGCTCAGCCCGACGATCGCCGGGTCGCTGTCACCTGACGGCAAGCCCCACTCGGCGCCGCTGCAACTGGCGGCCGAGCAGGGCCTCATCGGTGTCGCCCTGCTGGCCGCGGTGTTCGGCTGGGTCCTGTACATGCTGTGGCGCACCCCTCGCCCCACTCCGGTCGTCCTCAGCGCGGGCGCGGCCCTGACCGCGCTGGCCACGATCGCGACGGTCGGCAACGCGGTGAGCTTCACGACGGTGACGGCGGGCGCGGGCCTCCTCGCGGGGATGGCGACGGCGCTCCCCCTCACGGGGGAGGGGGACGGTGTCGGCGACGCCCCGTAGCCGGGGGTGTCAGCGCGCGGCGCCGGATGCCTTAGGGCTCAGCCGGGCGCGGATGACGCTCACGGCCGTCTCCGCGTTGTCCACGGTGATCGTGAAGGTGTGGCCGTCCCAGAGGCGCAGTACCACGGCCTCGCCCCGTCGTACGACGACGGCGGTGCCCTTCTCGGGCCGCCAGCGGTAGCCCCAGCCGCCCCACTGGTGGGGGGTGACGCACGGCTCGAAGACGGCGTCGGCGACCTCGGAGAGCGGGATGCGGCGGCGCGGCACGCCGATGTGGCCGCAGCGCACTTCGAGGCAGTCCTGGTCGACCCGGACGGAGACGTGCACGAACGCGAGGGTGCCGAAGAGGACGAGGAGCCCGGCCGTGATGCAGCCGACGACCGACATGACGAGCGGGGCGGTGCCGGACGTCCATGCGGAGTCGACCGCGAGTTCGATGCCCAGTGCCATGCAGGCGGCCCCGCCGAGCGCCAGGAGCCACTGGGCTCGGTTGGTCGCGCGGCCGGTCCAGACCTCGGGGTGCGGGGCTTCGGGGGTGCCCGTCTCGCCGTGGGGGTGGTCCCTCATGGCTTCGAGAGTACCCAGGTTCCGCTATGCGGGCACCTGGTCGCGGAACGTCACTGCTCCGGGCGGGCGGCCAGTGCGGGAGTGACCGTCTGCAGCAGTCTCCCCTCCTCGTAGGCCAGTGCCGCGGCGGGCAGTGAGCCCTCTCGTCCGCTGAGGATGACCGTCAGCGTCGCCTCGTTCCAGCCCGCCTCGGGCGCCGGGAGCTCACCTATGCGGCGCAGCGCCTGGGCGGCCACGGCGCCCGCGGAACCGTGCAGGACCAGGGGCGGGCGGCCGGGCTGCCGGACGGCGGCGCGGATGCGTTCGGCGACCAGCTCGTAATGGGTGCAGCCCAGGACGACGGTCGTCACATCGGCGGGCGTCAGCGCCGCGGCTGCGGCGATCGCCGCGTCGATCGCGGCCTCGTCGGCGTGCTCCACGGCCTCGGCCAGTCCCCAGCAGGGCACTTCGGTGACCCGCACACCGTCGGCGAACTCCTCGATGAGGCCGCGCTGGTAGGGGCTGCCGGTGGTGGCGGGCGTGGCCCAGATGGTGAAGGGGCCGCCGCCGGACGCGGCCGGTTTGATCGCCGGGACCGTGCCGATGACCGGCAGGCCGGGTTCGAGGAGGGCGCGCAGCGCGGGCAGGGCGTGCACGGACGCGGTGTTGCAGCCGACGATCAGGGCGTCGGGCCGGTGCGCGGCCGCCGCCTCGGCGACGGCGAGGGCACGCTCCGTCAGGTCCTGTGTGGTGCGCGGGCCCCAGGGCATGCCGTCGGGGTCCGAGGAGATCACGAGATCCGCGTCGGGCCGCAGTCGCCGTACCGCGGCGGCGGCGGGGAGCAGACCGATACCGGAGTCCATGAGCGCGATCTTCACCCGGCCACGATAGACGATGGCCTCGGTGGGACCGTCGGCGTGGGGCAGACTGCGGACGTGAGCGCCATCGCGTGGACCGCCGCCGGATCACTCGCCGCCTGGTTGTGGCTGCTGCTCGGCCAGGGCTTCTTCTGGCGCACCGACGTGCGCCTGCCACCCCGGCGCGATCCCGACGACTGGCCGTACGTCTGTGTCGTCGTCCCCGCGCGCGACGAGGCAGCCGTCCTGCCCGCGAGCCTGCCGTCACTGCTGGCCCAGGACTATCCGGGCCGGGCGGAGGTCTTCCTGGTCGACGACGGCAGTACGGACGGGACCGCCGAGCTGGCCCGTGCCCTGGCCCGGCGGCACGGCGGTCTGCCCCTGACCGTCTCCTCGCCCGGGGAGCCACCCGCCGGCTGGACGGGCAAGCTCTGGGCCGTACGGCACGGCATGGCGCTGGCACGCGCGCGCGGACCCGAGTTCCTGCTGCTGACGGACGCGGACATCGCCCATCGGCCGGACAGTCTGCGCGCGTTGGTGGCGGCCGCGCGCACCGGCGGCTTCGACCTGGTGTCGCAGATGGCGCGGCTGCGTGCCGAGAGCGTGTGGGAACGGCTCGTCGTGCCCGCGTTCGTGTATTTCTTCGCCCAGCTCTATCCGTTCCGGTGGATCGGCGTACGGGGTGCGCGCACGGCGGCCGCGGCGGGCGGCTGTGTGCTGCTGCGGACCGAGGCCGCCGAGCGGGCGCGGATTCCGGAGGCGATCCGGCAGGCCGTCATCGACGACGTGGCTCTGGCCAGGGCGGTCAAGGGGAGCGGCGGCCACATCTGGCTGGGGCTGGCCGAGCGGGTGGACAGCGTGCGGCCCTACCCCCGGCTGCACGACCTGTGGCACATGGTCGCGCGCAGCGCCTACGCCCAGCTGCTGCACAATCCGCTGCTGCTCGCCGGCACTGTCCTCGGTCTGGCGCTGGTCTATCTCGTCCCGCCGGCAGCACTCCTGGCGGGTCTCGCCTCGGGGAGCCTGCCGACGGCGCTCTTCGGCGGGCTCGCCTGGCTGCTGATGACGGTGACCTACGTGCCGATGCTCCGCCACTACGGTCAGCCGCTGGGGCTCGCTCCCCTGCTGCCGTTCACCGCGTTCCTGTACCTGCTGATGACGGTCGACTCCGCCGTGCGGCACTACCGGGGACGGGGTGCGGCCTGGAAGGGCCGCACCTACGCGCGCCCGGACCCGGTCCCGGACGAGGGCTAGTC
>NZ_JAEMUX010000058.1 GCF_016598475.1 Streptomyces adelaidensis | reverse complement strand
CGCATGAACGGCCCTCAGGCGCCAGCAGCGTTGCTGGTTCTCGTCGACGTTTCCGAGCCGTGTGATCGCAAAGTGCTGCCCAAAACCGTCGACAAACGTTGCTCGCTCCCACGTACGAAACCACAGCCGTACGAGAGTCATTCGGCTCCCGCGTCGGGGACGTCCTCGCATGGTGACGCGGATGTCAAGGGCCATCACGCCTTCGATCGCCTCAACGAAGGCTATCGAGTACAGCTCCCTCCGTCGGTTCCGGAGTCGCCAGCCTGCCAGTGACCTTCGGGGGTGCCCCGAGTCGCGCCAGATAATGCCACACCTTCTTGACTGCCTGGGGGTCGTAGCGGCCGGCACGTGCAGCATTTCCGACGATCCGAGGATCGAGCACGCCATCGACCGCGATCTGCGTGGCCAAGTCGACGTACTCCTGGCCGCGGTAGCCGGGATGCCGGCGGAGTTCTTCAATCTTGAGTCGGAAGCCTGGGTGCCACTCCACTGGACAGCCAGTACGCACGGCCGCGGCCTCGACCGTCGTATCTCGGTAGCAGGGGTCCAGGACCAGCGCGGCTCTCGACCTGGCCTACCAGGCCTCCGGTTCCGAGCGCTCCCCGACGTGGGCGGCCTGGATCACCGTGGCCCGGCATCCGCACCCCGCCCGCAGCCGGGCGGTCAGGCTCGCGGCCGACCCGTATCTGTGCGATCTGCTCGATGAACCATCGACGCGGGCGGTCCGGCTCCCCGCGCCACCGGGGGGGGCTTGTGCCAGACGAGCTCCAACTGGCTGTCGCCGTAAGGCAGATCACGCGGCCGGGGTCATCGCCCTCCCCTTCACCCGCATGGCGAAGACCCGCACCGCGGCCAGGCCCGTGCCGCCCCCTCCGCCGTCGCCCGCTGCGCCCGACGAGTCACGTCGGCCAACCGTTCGACTGTACTGCCGCCGCTCACCCCCCTTAATGGATGACGGCTCGCCTATCATTAGTGCCATGGAGTACTCGATCAGCGCGGACGCGCGGCTCGTCCTGGATCTGGCCCTGACCGTCCGCCACGACGGTGGCGGCGGCGTCGCCGACGACGACCTGACCGGGCCCGCGGGGCTCACCATCTGGGTCAGGGCGCACGGGGACGTCCTGCCGGCTGCCGCCGGGTTCACCGCCGACGAGGCCGCGCTCGCCGCCGTACGCGATCTCCGGGGAGCCGTCCGGGCCCTGTTCGCCCGCGCCATCAGCCCCAGCGAGCCCAGCCCGGCCGATGCCGCCCGGCTGCTGCCCGTCCCCGAGGCCCTGGCGCGGCTCAACGGGGCCGCCGCCCTGACGCCGACAGTCCCGGTGCTCTCCTGGGGCCCGGACGCCGAACCGGTCGTACGCCATGAGCCCGCCACCGGCGAGGACCCGCTCACCGCCGCGCTTGCCCGCGCGGCCCTCGCCTTCCTCGCCGGCCCCGAGCGGCAGCGGCTGCGCGCCTGCCACGCGCCCCGCTGTGTGCGCTACTTCCTCAAGGAGCACCCGCGCCAGGAGTGGTGCAAGCCGTCCTGCGGGAACCGCGCCCGCGTCGCCCGCCACCACGAACGGCACAAGAAGACCTCCGGACAGCTGTCCGCCCGGTAGCCCGGTCGGCAGCGCCGAACAGAAGACGACGGCGAGGGTCCGATCGGCCGAGCCGAGCGCTGATCGTCTACGCCGGCCGCGCCCGTAGTCGGCCGGACGACCCTCTTCGCCGACGGAACCGCACACCGACTGGCAGACCGTCGCCCGACGCCTCTCGGCGGTCTGCCGGAAGGTCGGCACCGACCGTGCCGGACCGCCCCCGGCGCTGGGCGAACAGCCTCCGAACGGGTGAACGCACCGGGCCCGGACCGGCCCCGGCAATCGCCTCGCCCACCCGACACCGAGCCCCTCCGGGCACGTACCATGGCGACATGTCCTTCCTCCGCCGCCGCAGCGCCACACCTGCCGGTCCCGAATTCGACGTACTGGCCATGGACCCGGGCGACTGGCCGGGCAATCTCGGCGCCGGCCTGCTGCCCGCCCCCGACGGCAGCTGCCAGGGCGTCTTCCTGCGCTACGACCTCTACGGCGGCCGCGGCCCCGCGATGATCATCGGCAACCTCCCGGAGGGCTCCCCCGCGCGTGAGATCGCCGAGGGCGAGGTCCCCTTCGAGGTGGCCCAGCTGCTCGTCGCGCTGGAGAACGAGGAGGACATCACGGTCGTCGGGTCCGAGGACCTCCCGGTGATGCAGGGGGACAACCTCCTGATCGTCCGCCGCCTCAAGATCTCCGAGTCCCGGATCTCCTGCGTCCAGTTCGACCGCAGCGACAACGTCCTGGTCACCATCGCCGCCTGGGACCGCCCCATCACCGACGACCTCTACGCACTGCTCAAACCGCTCCCGGCGGAGCTGTTCCAGCAGGGCTGAGGAGAGCACAGACGAAAAGGGCCGGGCGCGCGCACCCGGCCCTTCCGCTTTCCCGTCCCCTCACCCGGCCGGCAGCACCCGCACGTCCGCCGCCCGCACGAACGCCACCCGGTGGCCGAACTGGATCTCGTAGTACTGGTCCTCACCGACCACGACCTTGTGCCCGGTCGGGTCGAAGGAGACCGCGTAGTAGTACTCACCGGGCACCCGGTCACCCGCCACGTACCTCTGGCCCTTCAGGAGCTTGTACGGCAGCGGGGACACCGCCTGGGCGGGCACCCCCGCCGGGTAGGCCGCCTGCTCCGGGTAGGCGCGGCCGTACACCGGGATCTCGGCGAGCCCCTTCCTGGGCGTGACGACCAGACCGCTCGCGCCGACCGCCGTGGGCTGCCCCTTCGGGTTCCGGAACCAGGCCTTCTGTCCCAGGTACCAGATCGCCGTCCAGTCGCCATGCCGCCCGGCGACCGCGTACTGCTGCCCGGTGGAGACCCGCGAACCGAGGTCGTTCACATCGATCGTCGAGTCGCCGCCACCCGGCCGCAGGCCGATGTCCTTGATCAGGGGTGACGTCACATCGGGCGCGCTGTACAGGCGTACGGCGCTGGAGCCGTGCACTGCGCAGGGCGCGCCCCCGCTCGCGCAGCCCGTGAACTCGGGCCGGTTGTCCGCGTAGTCGGGCAGCACGGTGACCACAGCGCTGTTCTTGCCGGACGTCGCGCCGAACGGCCTGCCCAGCAGCTCGAAGTAGTGCCGCCAGTCCCAGTACGGGCCAGGGTCGGTGTGCATCCCCGGGATCGTCGCCGACGTCGGGCCCGGCACGGTGTCATGGCCCAGGATGTGCTGCCGGTCCAGCGGGACGCCGTACTTCCCGGCGAGGTACTTCACCAGCCGCGCCGACGTCCGGTACATCGCCTCCGTGTACCAGGCGTCCGGCGAGGCGAGGAAGCCCTCGTGCTCCAGGCCGATCGACTTGGCGTTGACGTACCAGTTGCCGGCGTGCCAGCCCACGTCCTTGTTCTTCACATGCTGGGCGATGTGCCCGTCCGTGGAGCGCAGCGAATAGTGCCACGACACATAGGTCGGGTCCTGGACCAGCTTCAGAGTGGTGTCCCAGGTCGCCTCCGTGTCATGGACGACGATGTACCGGATGCTCTGGGACTTCGGCCGGTCGGCCAGGTCGTGGTTGCCGTAGTCCTTGTCGCCGAACTCCTCGTACGGCGCCGGGATCCACTCGCAGGACACCGTCTTCGGGCACTCCGTGCCGGCCGCTGCCGCCGCGCGCAGCCCGGCCCGGGACAGCTGCCCGGTGGCCGGGCTCAGATCCGGCTCGGCGGCGAGCGTCACCCGCTGGCCGGCGTCCGTGACCCGCCCGGCGCCGTCGCGGATCACCGCGAACACCTCGTCGGCGTACGCCGACGCCGTCGCCCGGTCGTCGGCGCCCGAGAAGCGCGCCACCGCCCCGTACCAGTCCGCCGGATCGGCACTCGGCTCCGCGCCGAGCTCCCGCTGCGCGGCGGAGAGAAGCGCGGCACCGCCCGCCACATTGGCCTCGGCGTCCGTACGCAGGGACTCGGCGGGCAGGCCCGTCAGCTCGGCCGCCTTCGTCAACGTCCGCAGCCGTGACGGCAGTTCGGAATTCTCGGGCAGGTCGGACGCGGGCACCAGGGGCGCCCGGGCATCGTCGCCGCGGGCATCCTCCGCGCCCTCGTTGTGGTGCGGCGCCTCGGCCAGGGCCGTCCGCGCGTCGGTGAGGTGCATCGGGCCGTAGCCGCCGGTGACACTGGGCGCGCCGCCGTGCGCGTCCCAGCGGGACTGGAGATAGGAGACACCGAGCAGCACGCTGCGCGGTACGCCGTACTCGGCGGCCGCGGCGGCGAAGGCGCCCTGCAGACGGACCGAGGACGACGACTGGCTCACGGGCGGGGCCGCACCCAGCAGCGGCAACAGCAACACCGCCGGGGCTGCGGCGACCGCCGTGCTGCGGATACGTCTGCGGTGCGGGGCGGGCCCGCGGTCGGTGGGGGATCCTCGCAAGGCGGCCTCCTGGAACGGTGGGGCGTCGGTGGGGCGTGCGGGACCGAACGGCATCAGTGCTATCGGTCGGCCGACGATCCGTCAATCATGCCCGGAGGAGACCCTTTCCCGGGTGATTGCCTCCCCTGCCATTGCCCCTGCCATTGCCCCTGCCAGCGCCTCGCCTGCGATTTGCCTCCCCGGTCATGACGGAGGTCCGCGGCGCGCCCCTGTCCAGGGCACACCGCGGACCTCCGTTTCCCCTCAGCGAGTGCCGACCGCCGCCCGTACGGCCTTGCGGGCCAACTGGCAGTCGTCGTGCAGCCGCCTGAGCAGCAGCCGCTGTTCCTCGCCGGACGGCGCAGCAGCCGGGTGGGCCGGGCCCGGTGTCGCCGGGGTCGAGTCGTGCATCGAACGCTGCACGGCCGTCTCGTAGGTGCGGATCTCACGGGTCAGTACGAGCATCAGGTTCACCAGGAACGCGTCCCGCGAGGCCGGGCCCGCCGACTGCGCCAGCTGACTGATCTGACGCCGCGCCATCGGGGCGTCCCCGAGCACCGCCCACAGCGTCGCCAGGTCGTACCCTGGCAGATACCAGCCCGCGTGCTCCCAGTCCACCAGCACTGGACCGGCCGGTGAGAGCAGGATGTTCGACAGCAGGGCGTCGCCGTGGCAGAACTGGCCCATGCCCTGGCGGCCCGAGGCGTGCGCGATGCCGTGCAGGAGCTTCTGCAGATCGCCCATGTCCCGGTCGGTGAGCAGACCCAGCTCATGGAAACGGGAGATCCGCTCCGCGTAGTCCAGCGGGGCGTCGAACGTGCCCGCCGGTGGCCGCCACGCGTTCAGCCGGCAGATCGCGCCGAGCGCCGCCCGAATGTCGGCGCGCGGCGGCGCCTCCACCGGATGCCGCTGCAGGGCGGCCACCCGGCCCGGCATCCGCTCGATGACCAAGGTGCAGTTGTCCGGGTCCGCCGCGATCAGCCTCGGCGCCCGCACCGGCGGGCGGTGTCGGACGAACGAGCGGTATGCGGCTATTTCGTGCCTGAGCCGTTCCTCCCAGATGGAGGAGTGGTCCAGTAAGCACTTGGCGACGGCCGTGCTGCGCCCTGTCGTACCGACGAGCAGCACCGATCGGCCGCTTCGGCGCAGCACCTGGACCGGAGTGAACTCCGGACAGATGCGATGCACCGAGGCGATCGCCGTGCGCAGCTGCGCGCCCTGAGGGCCGGACAAGTCGAGTCTCCCGCTGAGCGGTTGGGTGCCGACCCCCGGGACGCGCCGCGTCCGGCCGGTGCCCAGCACGGAGGCCGCCGCTGTGCGTGAGGGGTCGAGGAAGGGGCCACCGCTGCCCGGCTGGCGGGGGTGCAGGGACCGGGGCGGTGCGGACACGGAGGACGATGCTGCGTACATGGGTGGATACAGATCCCTTCGTGTGCCTGCTATGACGCGCTACCCGCCCCGGCCGGCCAGGCGCACCCTGGGGAGTGTCCCTGGGCGACCGGGTCGGGGTGGCGCTTTCCTACCTGACACCGGATCGGCCCTGGCACACCATGTGGCGCACCCTGGCGAAACCCTGGCGAATAGTCCCGGAGCAACTGACAGCGGGCTACTGTCAACTCAGCCGAGAACCTGGGGGCTTGACGTGAGCGGACAACCCAACACCCGACTCGCAGACCTGTTCGGCCTGGCCGGCTGGTCCAAGGGAGAACTCGCGAGGCTGGTCAACCGGCAGGCGGCGGCCATGGGCCACCCCCAGCTGGCGACCGACACCTCACGGGTACGGCGTTGGATCGACATGGGAGAGATCCCGCGCGATCCCGTGCCCCGGGTGCTGGCGGCGCTGTTCACCGAGCGTCTCGGCCGTGTCGTGACCATTGGGGACCTCGGTCTGGTCCGGCACGGGCGTACGGGAAAACGGCAGGGCGGCGGGAATGTGGAACATCCCGACGGTGTGCCGTGGGCGCCCGAACGGACTGCTGCGGTCCTCACCGAATTCACGGGAATGGACCTCATGCTCAACCGACGCGGCTTGGTGGGTGCGGGCGTCGCGCTCACCGCGGGATCCGCCTCCGTACTCAGCAGCGCCATGCACGACTGGCTGCACACCGATCCGGCCCTCAAGGCCGACGCCCCCGACCTCGACAATCCCCTGCACGCCGACCCCGCCGGGTTCGACCGGTACGAGGCCGCCCCCATCGGGGCGCAGGAGATCGAGGAACTGGAGCGTTCGGTCGAGGTGTTCCGGGCCTGGGACGCGGCCCGCGGCGGCGGGCTGCAACGCAAGGCTGTCGTGGGACAGCTCAACGAGGTGGGAGGCATGCTCTCCTACCGCCACCCCGAACATCTCCAGCGGCGCCTGTGGGGCGTCGCCGCCAACCTCGCCGTCCTCGCGGGCTGGATGTCCCACGACATCGGCCTCGAACCCACCGCCCAGAAGTACTTCATCATCGCCGCCCACGCCGCCCGGGAGGGCGGCGACCGGCCCCGCGCCGGCGAGGCCCTCTCCCGGGCGGCCCGACAGCTGGTGCACCTCGGCAAACCCGACGAGGCGCTCGACCTCATGAAGCTCGCCCAGTCCGGCTCAGGCGAGCAGGTCCTGCCCCGCACCAAGGCCATGCTCTACACCGTCGAGGCCTGGGCACAGGCCTCCATGGGCAAGGGCCAGGCCATGCGCCGCACCCTCGGCCAGGCCGAAGACCTGTTCGGCTCCGACCGGGGGGACGTGCCGCCGCCCAGTTGGATGCAGATGTTCAAGGAGGAAGACCTCTACGGCATGCAGGCCCTGGCCTACCGCACCCTCGCGGAGCACGACCCGACCGCGGCCAGGCAGGCCCAGCACTTCGCGGAGAGGGCGCTCGAACTGCGCGTCGACGGCCGGCAGCGGTCGAAGATCTTCGACTTCCTGTCGATGGCCTCGGCCAGCTTCATCGCCGACGATCCCGAACAGGCGTCCAGCTACGCTCGTCTCGCCCTGGCGGCTATGGGCTCCAACTCCTCCCACCGCACCTGGGACCGGCTGCGTCAGATGTACCGGCTCACCGGTCAGTACTCCAGCTATCCGAAGATCCAGGACCTGCGGGAGGAGATCAAACTCGCCCTGCCGCCGACCCAGCCGAAGAACAAGGGCGACATCGCGTCGGCGTGACCGTCAGGAGCTGATTCTGGCGACGAGCACACAGGCGTCGTCCGCGCGCTCGGTCTCGCCGAACTCTTCCACCACTGTCCGTACACACTCCTGGGCCGTCCGCGCCTCGCCGAACCGTGGCGCCAGGTCCAACAGGCGCTGGACGCCTGCCGTGCCACCACGCCAGGGGACCAGCCCGTCGGTGTGCAGAAGTAGCAGGTCGCCCGGTTCGAGCGTCACCTCGGCCTGCCCGTAAACAGCACCGGAGGTCGCTCCGAGCAGTACGCCGTCCGGCGATTTCAACACGCGCCCCGTCCCGGCGCGGAACAGCAGCGGGGCGGGGTGCCCCGCCTGCGCCCAGACCAGGGTGCGGGTGGCCGGCCGGTAGCGGCAGCAGACGGCGCTGCCGAGGGCCGGTTGCACGGTGGTGTCCAGTAACTGGTTGAGGCAGGCCATCAGCCGGCCGGGCTCGGTGCCCGCCACCGCCATGCCCCGCAGCGCGCCGATCAGCATCGCCATGCCCGAGGTGACGGTGACACCGTGGCCGGTGAGGTCGCCGATGCTCAACAGGCTGTCGCCGCCCGGTAGTTCGAGGGCGTCGTACCAGTCGCCGCCGATCAGGGCGCTCGTCGAGCAGGGCAGGTAGTGGGCCGCGAGGTCCAGCTTCTCGGGGCCCTGGTGGGGGAGCCGCAGGGAGCCGCGCCACGGCGGCAGCACGGCTTCCTGCAGCTCGACCGCGAGCCGGTGCTCGGTCTGCGCCCGGTGCCGCTGGCGGTGCAGCGAGTCACGGGTCTCGCTCACGGCCCGCTGGCTGCGCCGCAGTTCACTGACGTCCCGCAGTACGGCCCACATAGAGGCCGTACCGCCGTCGTCGTCGAGCACGGGCTCGCCCATCATGTGCACGGTGCGCACTGCGCCGTCGGGACGGACGATCCGGAACTCCCCGTCGATGCGCTTGGCGTCGATCAGACAGTCCGTCACCATCGCCGTCAGTCGCGGCCGGTCGTCGTCGAGCACCAGGGACGGCAGCTCGTCGAGGGTGAGCGGCGGGGCGGCCGGGTCGCGGCCGAGGATCTGGTACAGCTCCCCGGACCAGCTCGCCTCGTCCGTCAGCAGGTTCCACTCGGCGCTGCCGACCCGGGTGAGCAGTGATTCGCGCCGGGGCGGGGCGACCGGCGCGACCGGGAGATCGGCCGTGGCCACGGGGGCCTTCGGCCGGGCCGGGCCGTCCCGCAGCTGTGCCAAGTGGCCATCGAGGTCATTGAGTTGATGCAGCGCCAGATCACAGAGCGCGCGCTGCCACCGGCTCTCGGGGTCCACTCCGTCGACGGGCGCGTCCCGCCGTACCGCGTCCACGTCGCCCCGCAGTCGCCGGGTCTGCGAGATGAGCGCGTCGACCGAGCCGCGCCGGGGCGGTGGGGCGGCGGGACGATCCGCAGAGAGATGGGACGGCATCACGTACTCCGAGGGGGGACGTTACGACCAACGCTGACGGAAGGGCCGATTACGACTGTTGCACAGCCCACGACGCGCTGTAAGGGAATTGGCAAGACCCGATACGGTGGTGCTCCTGGCATATGCCTCCGTCCTTGCGGATGGGCTCCACCACGGCAAGCCGGAAGGCGTCCGGAAGGGTCAAGTCGTAGGAATCGTACGTGACTTGACGGACCGTCGGTCATGCGTCACGCGTCACTCATGCCCATGTTCGAGAGTCGTATGTGCGAGCCTCCTCGATTCCTTGTCGCGGCATAGGTAAACCGGAGCGTGTCCATGCTCTGGACGGGGGCGGAGTCGATATGTGGGTGACATGGGTCACAGGGGTGAATCCAGGGAAGTCGCGTAATACGAAAGCCCTCCGCGAGGTCGAAGAGGCGTGTCGGCGCACCGGCCGGCCCGCTCTGGAAGAGCTTCACCCGAAACGGAGACCGTTGATGACCGTCACGCTGGAACAGCCCGCCCGCGCCCTCCTCGTCACCGCCGAGGACCGGGAGGTGCCGGTGCCCGCGAGCCTGCGCTATTCCTCCGACGACCCGCTGGCCGTGCACCTCGACTTCCCGGCCGACATCTCGCTGAGCGGTTCCACGGTGACCTGGACCTTCTCCCGCGATCTGCTGGAGGAAGGGGTGCAGGCGCCCGCCGGCACCGGCGACGTGCACATCTGGCCCTGCGGCCGCTCCCGCACGGTGGTGGAGCTGCACTCGCCGTACGGCATGGCGCTCCTGCAGTTCGACACGGCGGCGCTCAAGCGTTTCCTGCTGCGCAGTTACGCCGTCGTCGCGGCCGGGAGGGAGGAGCTGGGCCCGGCGCTGGACCGGGGTCTGACGACGCTCCTCGGTGGCGTGTGACGCCTACCTCGGCCGGGCTTCGGTGCCGGCGGGCCGGGGTTCAGTAGCGCAGTACGCCCGCGATGCCGCGGGCGTCGCCGAGCGTGCCGTCGGGGACGAAGCGGACCTCGGCGCCGGTGTCCAGGCACCGTTCGACGATCTCGTCCACGATGTCCTCGCGGACGTCGAGGTCTCCGCTCTCGGCCGGCACGAGATGGCCGCCCCCGCCGCCCTCGCCGTCGGCGCGGACGCTCGTGCGGTAGTTCTCCTCCACGGCCAGGAGCGCGATGCGGCCCTGCTGCGCGTTCTGCCGGACCTCGTCGACGCCGGCCGCGAACGCCTTGTGACCTCGGGCCGCTTCGAGCCGCCGCGCCACGCCGTCGGCGTTCCTGCGGTCCTCGGCCGCGACCAGGGGCCGGACCGCCTGCCACACGGCCTCGTGGGTGCCGTGCGCGAGACCGCCGTGCGGGATGTGGGTGGCGTCCTTGGTGACCGTGCCGATCTCGTCGAGCAGGGACAGCGCCGCCGTCTCCCCGGTGACGTACAGCGGACGCGCGTGCGTGCGCAGCACCCGGGCCATCGCGGTATCGGCGTCGCGCAGGAAGTGCCGGATGCCTTCGTCGCGGAAGGTGCTCGGCAGGTCGCCGATCCGCTCCTGCCGCTCGGCGTCGAAGTTGTCGAGCGTTCTGCCCAGCGGGAAACCGCCGGTGCGGGCCTCCGTGACACGGTCGCCGCCGCCGTTCCACAGCGCGACCCGGTCGGCGGAGACCGACAGCACCCAGAACGGCCGCTCGGCGGCCTGCGCGGCCACCAGGTTCCGGGTGAGGAAGGTGTCCGCGAGGACCACGCGCTCCGGCACCGGCCGGGCCAGTGACCAGACCTGGTGCTCACCGGGCGCCGCGAAGATCACGAGGCCGTCCTCGGCGTGGCTCAGGTCCACCTCGGCCAGCGCCCGGTCCAGTTGCTCGACGACGTCGTTGCGCCGCTCCCGGGTCACCGCGGGATCGTGCTCCAGCCGCTTCTTGGCCTCGGCCACCACATTGCGCAGCCGGACCGGATCCTGCGCGTTCTCGGGTTCACGGCGGTGTGTCGGCGTCAGCACCGACACGGCGGGATAGGGCCGCGGGCGGCGCAGCTCGATGAGGGTCGCGGGAGTGAGGGCATGCTCCATGACTTCACGATAGGACCGATTCGCATGTCGGGCACTTGGGATGATTCGGCGACGGGTGCGGGCGGCCGCGCCGATCGGACCACGACAGGGGCCGAGCCCGTGTGCGCGCACCGGTCAAGGCGCGCGCCCGACGGGCTCGACTCACTGCTGTGGACCTGCCGCGAGGGTCAGCCGACTTCCTTCTTCAGCGACTTGTCGGCGGCGGCCTTGGACGGCTTCCACCAGGTCGTCACCGGCTCCCAGACCTTCACCTTCTTGCCCGCGCCCAGCTGCTTCGCGGTGAAGGTACGGCCGTTGTAGGCCGGGTTGGCCGACACGGTGACCGTCCCGACACGGCGCGCTTCGGGGTCCTTGAGGTCGGCGATCGTACGCACCGCCGCGTACACCGTCTTCCCGGCGCCGACCTTGTACGGCGCGCTCTCGCCCGAGGGCACCGGCTGGGCCGCCCCGTCGAGGTCGCCGAAGGTGACGACGGGGAGACGGTCGATCGTGCAGGTGCGGGTGCCGGTGTTCTTGACGGTGATGTGCACGACCCTCGTGTCCTTCGTCGACTGCTTGGCCCCCAGCTTGAGGACCTTCGCCTTGCAGACCGGGGTCTTCGCGGCCGGCTGGGCGGCCAGACCCTGCGGCGCCGCGGTGAGGAGCAGCGCGGCGCCGGCGGTCGCCGCGGTCGAGAGGGCGAGGACGGAACGGATACGCATCGGTGGAATCCCCCAGTTTTGGTCACGTACGGGTGCGGTGCGCACAAAAGGTGACGCACACCCAGTGTGACGCGCGAGACGCGGCCGGGGTTGTAGCGGACTTGTCCGTGTTACACGCCCGATGCTCAACCGTCGGCTCCGCATGAACTTCCGTCGTCCGGCAGCGACCCGTACAGCAGGAACTCGTCGACCTTCTCGTGCACGCACTTGGACGAGCCGTACCCGGTGTGCCCCTTGCCCTTGTTGTCGAGGACGACCGCCGAGGAGCCGAGCCGCTTCGCCGTCTCCATGGTCCAGCGGTACGGGGTGGCCGGGTCGCCCCGGGTACCCACGAGCAGCAGCTTCGGAGTGTCCACGTCCCGCACCTCCTCGCGGATGAAGTCGGTGCCCTTGGGGCGGCCGTAGCACATCAGCACCTGGGTGAGCCGGTGCCGGCCGAACACGGGGGAGGCCTCCTCGTACGCCGTGCGCAGCTCTTCGAGGTCGTCGGTGATCCGGTCGGCGGTGGGCCGGTCGGGGTCGTCGGTGCAGTTGATGGCCATGAGCGCGGCGGGGAGGTTGTCGAGCGGGACGTCCTCGGCGTCGACCAGCCCGCCGTCCGGCGTCGGTGAGCCGGACGCGCTCGGTTTCCCCACAGTGGACGGCTCGCCGGGGCGGTTCGGCTCGACGGGCCTGTCCCGGCCGGGCGGTACGGCGAAACCGCCGCCCGCGAGCGCCATGACGCCCCGGGTGTCGCCGTCGTGGACGAGCATGTTGAGGGCCTGGGTGAGCGCGGGCCACATCTGTTCGCTGTAGAGGGCGTGGCTGATGGCGCCCACGAGGTCCTGGCCCGAGAACTCCTGCCCGAAGTCCCCGAGCACCGGGTACTCGTCCAGCGAGTCGACCAGCTGGACCACCTGTTCACGGGCCGAGCGGGTGTCCTGCCCGAACGGGCACGTCAGCTCCTCGGTGCAGGCGGCGAGATAGTCCTCCAGCGCCGTCTGCTGGCCCTCGGCGCCCACCAGGCCCTGCTCGGTCAGCGGCTCGGTGAGGGTGTCCACCCCGTCGAGGACCATCCGGCCCACCTTCTCGGGGAACTGCGCCGCGTACACCGATCCCAGCCGGCTCCCGTAGGAGAAACCGAGGTAGTTGAGCTTCTTGTCGCCGAGGGCGGCGCGCATGATGTCCAGGTCCTGGGAGGCGTTGAGCGTGCCGATGTGCGGCAGTACCGGCCCGGAGTTCTTCCTGCATGCCTTGGCGGCCCGCTTCAGCTGTTTGAGTGCGGCCTGCGGGTCGTTCGCGTCGTCGGTCGCCTCCAGGGCCTCGTCGGTGCCGTCGCCGCAGCTGACGGGGGAGGAGCGGCCCACGCCGCGCGGGTCGAAGGAGACGACGTCGTAGCCCTTTGTGAGGTCCATGAACTCATCGCCCCCGTAGGCGAGTTCGGGGACGCCGGGGAGGCCGGGGCCGCCGAAGTTCAGCAGCACGGAACCGCGTGCGTCGCCGGTGGCCCGGTAGCGGGCCATCGCCAGGTCGAGGGTGCCCGCCTTGGGCCGGGCGTAGTCGAGCGGCACGGTGACCTTGCCGCAGCGCAGGTCCTTGGGCACCTCCATGCCCTCGCACCTGGACCACTTGATCTTCTGGTCGTAGAACCGGTTCAGGCCGGACCGCTTGTCGTCCTGCTCGTCGTCGGCGCCCGCCGCCGTGGCCGGCAGTCCGGCCCCCAGCAGGGCCAGGACCGCGACCGCGGCTCCGGCGAGCGGGCACCGTCTGTGCGTGGACCGCATGCGTGCCTCCTGGGACACCCGGCCAGGGGCGACCGGGGACGACCCCCGGATCACGATAAGCGGACCCCCGCGGCCACGCCTCCCAGCGGGCGGGACGGGCGGAACTGCCCTACCCTGCGCCCCGCCGATGCCGCACGACGGCCGTGCACGGGTCGCCCGTACGCGTGAAACCGGCCGCGCACAAGGCCCGTTGCCGGACGAGGTCGGCCGGTTCGCGGCGTCGCGGGGGCGATCCGCTTCGGCGAGGATGCTGCGGGGGTGCGGCCGACCACCGCATCCGTCGACTCGATCCGACCTCATCGAACGGAGCGCAGAGATGACCTCTCCGGGGCATCAGGACCTCGTCGTCACCCGGGCGACGCCCGACGACTGGGCGGTGGTCGCCCGATGGGCGGGGGACGAGGGCTGGAACCCGGGGCTCTCGGACCCGTCGTGCTTCTTCGCGCAGGACCCCGAGGGCTTCTTCGTCGGCCGGCTCGACGGGGAGCCGGTCGCCTCCGTCTCCGTCGTCACCTACGGCGACGACTACGCCTTCCTCGGCTTCTATCTCGTCCGCCCGGACCTGCGCGGCCACGGCCACGGCCTCGCCACCTGGAAGACCGCGCTCGCCCACGCCGGTGACCGTACGGTCGGCCTCGACGGTGTGGTCGCGCAGCAGGACAACTACCGGCAGTCCGGCTTCGAGCCCGCCCACCGCACCTTCCGCTTCTCGGGCGTCGTGCCCGAGACGGCCGTGCCCGCGGATGTCCGGCCGGTCGAGGACGCGCGGTCCGTGGCGGCGTACGACAGCGCCTGCCACCCGGCCGACCGTCCCCGCTTCCTCGAGCGCTGGCTGACGGCCGACGGACACCGGGCGCTGGCGCGGGTCGTCGACGGGCGGCTCACCGGATACGGGGTCATCCGTCCCGGCCGGGACGCCCTGCGGATCGGCCCGCTGTTCGCCGACACCGACGCGGACGCCAGGGCGCTCCTCGCCGGCCTTGCCGCCGAGGCCGCGGGCCGCGAGCTGGCCGTCGACGTCCCGGAGCCGAACACGGCCGCGGTGGCGCTGGTCGAGGAGTACGGACTGACGCCCTCCTTCGAGACGGCCCGGATGTACACCGGCTCGATCCGGCCGTACGCGGAGGATCGTGTCTTCGGGGTCACGACTCTGGAGCTCGGCTAGGCGAGCGGGCGGCGCCGCCCGTCCCGGCGGGATCGGCCGGGACGGTGGGCTCGGCGGGTCCTCCCGTCCTGGCGGCGTCGCCCTTCTTGAAAGCCCACTCCATCCGCGGCTCGACGACACAACGGAGCACGGCGCGCACGGGCGGCGTGCAGAGCAGGGTGATGCCGCCGACCGCCATGGCCGTGACCGCGAGTTCCCCGAGCGGCGTGTGCAGCCACTCGGCGGCGTACCAGTCCCGGAAGCGCGCCCACTTGATCACGAAGCCGTGCAGCAGGTAGCCGTACATTGTGCCCGCGCCCAGCGCCGTGAACCACAGGTGGCGACGCGGCACCCAGGCGAGGAAGCAGGCCGTCAGCAGCACGGCGAGACAGAACAGGGCGGGTGTGGTCAGCAGGCCCGTCCAGCGGGACACGCCCTGGCCGGTGACGCTGCCCCGGTGGTAGAACCAGCCCGCGTCGAACCACGGCGCCACCCAGTACGCCGCCGCGAGCGCCCCCAGCCCGACGGGGACCATGTACAGGCGCACGCGACGGGTGCGCAGCCGCTCGAAGTGCTCGGCCCGCAGGGTCAGCCCCAGCACGAAGAACGGCAGGAAGCCCAGGACCCGCTGGATGGAGATCTCCCCGCCGAGATCGGGTGAGACCGCCGCCAGCATCGCGAGACCGAGCGCGACCGGCAGCGGGTGACGCAGCAGCAGCCACAGGGGAGTGGTCAGCCGCCAGATGAAGAGCGCGACCAGGAACCACATCACGTACCAGGGATCCAGCAGGCTCAGCGGATAACCCGGGTCGTCCCGCGCCCACCGGTAGAACAGCGTGTACGCCGTCTCGAACACGACATACGGCAGGACCACCCCCGTCAGCAGCCGCTTCAGCCGGCTGGGCGCCATGTCGAAGCCGCGCGAGAAATAGCCGGAGATCACGGCGAAGGCCGGCATGTGGAACGCGTACACGGTCAGATACGCGGCTGTCGCGGCCCGGCTGCCGTACGTCAGCGGCTCCCACGCGTGACCGCAGGCCACCAGCACGATGGTGAGGTACTTCGCGTTGTCGAAGTACGGGTCCCGCGAGGCCCGTCCCGGCCGCGGTTTCTCCTGGTCGGGCGGGGCCACGGGGGCGGGGCGGGCGTGCTGCACCACGTCTTCGGACATCGGCGAAAGGTCTCCGGACAACGACAACGACAACGGACCCCGTCCCGCCTGCCCCGCCACGCCGGTCTCAGTCATCGTCGACGGTGCCGCCGACGGTTTTGGCGTGGAACCGGCGGTGCAGCGCGCGCACCTCCCCGACCAACTCGGGCACCGGGCCCTCGACCGTCACACCGGGCGCGACCTCCTGCACTGGCAACGTCCGCACCGGCGGCGCGGGTATCCCCAACTCGCCCAGCCAAACGGCGAGTTGCTCGGACGAGGCGACGTACACGATACGCCCGAGGCCCACCCACGCGTGAGCGGCCGCGCACATCGGGCAGTGCTCGCCCGAGGTGTACACGGTCGCCGCCGCACGCTCCTCGGGAGTGAGCCGGGCGGCCGACCAGCGCGCCAGTTCGAACTCGGGGTGACGGGTGCGGTCGCCTCCCGCCACCCGGTTGTGGTCCTCGGCCAGCACCGTGCCGTCACCGCCGACGAGCACCGAGCCGAACGGTTCGTCACCCGCTTCCAGTGCCTCGGCCGCAAGCCCCACACAGCGCCGCAGGTACACCAGTTCGGACTCGCTCACCATGGTCGTACACACCCTCCTGGGGGACCGTTCGGTCGCGCTCGCCGGGTGCACCCTACGGCGTGTGTTCGTATCGCATTCCTTTCCACGAGCGACACCCGTACGGCCCCACCGGGCGGCTCAGCGAACCGGGATGCCCTGGGGCTGAGCCGTTCCCGTGTGAGAGATGGCGGGTGAATTCCGTTGCCAGGGCGAACGACTGATGATGGAGTGAGCGTATGGATCACGCTGGTGTGCTGGCACTGTTCGACCGGGACATGCGGGAGGGCGCCCGCCCGGACGGGCCCGGAGCCCGGATCGAGCGCGTGGGCGGGGTGGTGCGCCAGGTCGGTTCCGAGAAGGGGTGGAGCGGCGTGGTCTGGTCCGATCTGGACGAGGCGGGCGCCGACGCGGCCGTCGCCGAGCAGATCCGGTACTTCACGGGCCTCGGGCGCGACTTCGAATGGAAGCTGTACGGCCACGATCTGCCCGTTGACCTGGGGCAACGCCTGCGCGACGCCGGGTTCGAGGCCGCTCCGGAAGAGACCCTGATGATCGCCGAGGTCGCCGACCTGACCCTCGACGTCGAGCCGCCCGAGGGCGTACGCATCCTGCCCGTCACCGACCGTGCGGGCGTCGACCTCGTGGCCGACGTCCACGAGAAGGCGTTCGGCACGGACAGCTCCCGCATGCGGCACCAGCTTCTCGCCCACCTCACCGCGGACCCCGACACGGTGATGGCCGTCGTGGCACTCGCCGGCGACGAACCGGTGAGCGCCGCCCGAATGGAGCTCGTCCCCGGGACGCGCTTCGCCGGCCTGTGGGGCGGCGGCACCGTCGAGGGCTGGCGCGGCCGAGGTGTCTACCGGGCCCTCGTCGCCCACCGCGCCCGCGTCGCCGCCGAACGCGGCTACCGCTACGTCCAGGTCGACGCCCTCGCCCGCAGCCGCCCGATCCTGGCCCGCCTGGGCTTCGAACCGCTCACCACGACCACGCCGTACGAGTACGCGGTGGGGAGCGCACCGGCGGCGTGACGCCGCCGGGGCCGACTGCCTTCGTCACAGGTCGAGCTGGTACCCCACCGCCGTGTGCGTGGGCCGGTAGCCGAGCGTGTCGTTGACGCGACGCATGGGGGCGTTGTGCTCCGCGGTGTCGGTGAGCAGGGCCAGATCCGGGTGCAGACTGTGGGCGTGGCGGATCGCCTCCGCCTTCATCCAGAGCCCGAGCCCGTGGCCGCGGTGCTCGGGCAGGACGGCCGTACCGTAATGCTGCCCGGCGCGCTCGGCGCAGTCCTGCTCGCCGCCCCGCTTGTCGCTGTCCTCGGCGCCGCCCGGAAGGACGAGCTCCGAGAAGCCGACGATCGTGTCGGTCGGCCCGTGCACCGCGGCCACGGTGAACAGCGAGTCGCCGCGCCTCGCGATCGCCTCGGCGGCGGCCACGACCCGCTCGACGTCCCAGACCACGGTCCCGTAGTCGGTGTCACCCATCGGCATGTCGTCCATCGCGCGACGCGACGCGGCGTAGCTCCGCGCGAGTTCCGTCGGCACGGTGCCTGTCCAGCCGGTCAAGTAGTAGCCGGGACGGGGCTGTTCGGCGATGCGGGTGATATGGCCGAGGTCGATGTCCGCCAGTTCCAGCCGGGCGTACGTCAGCGTCAGCACCCGGCGGAAGCCGCGCGCCGCGAGGAACAGGTCGCCGGGGGAGCCCGGCTGGGCCTGGGCGATGACCGCGCGGCGCCGTTCGGCACGCGCCGAGCCGATGGCGGTGCCGAGGAGCGCGGTGCCGACGCCCCGCCGTCGCTCGGCCGGGTGCACGGCGACGTCCAGCTCCGCGAGATGCGTCTGCCCTTCCTTGGTGAACAGCCGCAGGAAGGCCGAGCCGTGGGGGATGCCGTCGGCCCCGGACGCCAGCCAGGCCAGACGGCGGCTCGACGGGGTGGGGGCGGGGTCGGTGAGCGGGGTGATGCGCGGCGGCAAGGGGGCTCCGGGACTGGTGTGCGGGTGTGCGGGTGTGCGGGTGTGCGGGTGTGCGGGCGCGCGGACCGGCGAGCCGGCGGCTTGCGGGCAGCAGGGCGAGGCCCGGCGACGCTAGCCGCCGGGCGAGGTGACCCGCAATTGAATTCCGGGCGCGCGCGACCGCGGGCCCGTCGCCCCGCGCACCCTCAGCGCCGTGCCCTCGTACGGTCCAGCGCCACGATCCCCAGGGCCGCCAGCCCGATCTGAATGAGCCACTCGGCCCAGTCGACCCCATCGGTCTCGGCCACACCGACCCCCGCCGCGATCGCCGTTCCGATCAACGCGGCGACGATGCCGACGAGGATCGTCAGCAGGATGCCGACGCGCTGCCGACCGGGCACGACGAGCCGCCCGAGTACACCGATGACGATGCCGATGACGATGGCACTGATGATGCCGTCGATCTCCATCTGATCTCTGCCCTCTTTCGTCGGGTCCCCCGCAAGCGGGCGAGTGCCCTTCGAACGCGAGTGCAGTCCGTTTCGGTTTCACGTTCTCCACGAGCCCGTCACCGACAGCCGTCACCGACAGCCCTCACCGGAGCCCGTCATGCATGACCGTCACTCATGGCCGCCCGTCTTCGTGGCCCGCCGGCCAACCCGTGACGGCCAGCGCCTCCGCCGCGATGTCGATCACGGAACGGCCGTCGGTCGCCACCCGGACGGTGTCCGTCGGCGCCCGCTCGTCCAACAGCCGGGCCTTGTACGCGCTGCCGGTCAGCTCCCGTTCCAGCTCGGAGCAGATCTCCCGCCCCCTGAACCGCCGCGCGGCGGTGTCGTCGGTGGCGGTGAGCAGCACCCGGACGATCCGTACGTCGCCGCCCATGGCCCGCTGGAAGGTGCCCGCCGTCTCGGCCAGAACGCTCAGGGTGTTGGTGTAGACGAGCCGCCGGTGGCCGAGCGCCGTGTAGTTCCCCCACACAGCGGTGAGGTTGCGCTCGGCGATGTCGGAGCGGTGCGGATCCCCGGCGGGGGCCGGGTGCACCTGAGCCATGAAGTCGCCCTCGATGACCGCGTGCGCGACCTCGGCGGCCCGCAGTCGGTCGGAGATCTCCCAGCCCACCGTCGACTTGCCGACCCCGGCCCGCCCCCCGATCAGCAGCACCTCGGCGCGATCCATCTAGCCCGCCACCTCCAGGGAGTCGAAGTCAGGGCGTGCGGCGCAGCGCACCGCCTTCCGGATCACCGCGGCCGGATCACTCTCGTGATACGGCCGCTCCGACGCCTCGATGTCGTCCAGGAACTCCTGATAGCGCACGGCGTAGGAGAGATGCGCCAGCGGCTCGGCCAGGGCGAGCGCTCGGGCGGGATCGCTCGCCGGGACATGGGCCTTCCAGGCGTCCACCCAGGTGCGGACGGTCGTGGAGCGCACCGCCTCGGGCAGGAAGTCGCACAGGCGCAGACAGTCGAGGACCGGGTTGCCCCAGTGGGCGTCGGCGAAGTCCATGACGACGGGTGGCCGGCCGTCGCTGCGCCAGTTGCCCGGATGGAAGTCGGCGTGGACGACCGTGTCGGGGAGCCCGCACGCGGCGAGCGACGCCCACCGGTCCGCCACCTCCCTTGCCGTGGCCCGCTCCTTATCGGTGATGTCCAACTTGACGCCCCTGTCGAGCAGTTCGCGCACCAGCTCGCGGAGGACCCGGTCCCGCCGGTCCCGCAGCCCCGGCGGTCGCCGTCCGGTCAGCGCGGCCTGCGCGGCGACGAACCGGCGAACCCCGGCCTCGACCGTGGCGGCGTCGGCCCCCCAGCAGTCCTCGCCGGGGATGTGCTCCAGCAGCATCCGCCCTTCGCCGGCGGCGAGAACCGTCGGCACGAGCCCCCGATCCGCCTGGGCGAACGCGGCGATGAGCATCGCCTCGTCGGAGGCGAAGCCCGGCGTCGCCTTGAGCCACACCGTGCCCTGCTCGGTGGGCAGGCGGAAGAGTCCCGCCAGGTTCCATGTCCGCCGCTGCTCGACCGGCCCCGTCACCGGACGCCCCAGCGCGGCCAGCGTCCGCGCGGCCCAGCCGAGCAGTTCCCGCAGGCCGTCGGCCCTCGCCCACGGGGCCCGTAGCGAGTCGTCGGCGTCCAACAGCCGCTGATCCACCGGTCGTTGCTCCAAAACCCCCGGTCTCGGCGGCTCCAACGCCTCCACGTGGTACGTCACATGCCCATCCCGTCCGCCCTCACCTCCGGCGACCTCCAGGAGGCGCAGTACGAGGACGGGTGCGCCGAGTACGCGCTCCAGCCGGCCGATGACCGGCTCGACCTCGGCCCACCACGGCACGTCGACGGGGAAGGGGCCGGTGACACCGAGGAAGTTCGCACCCGAGGTCACCCATGCGCTGACGGTTCGACTCACGGCGACAGTGTGGATGTCGTGACGTATACCGGCGAACGAATTAAGGCCCGGACACAAGGCCGGACAGGGCGACGTTCCACGTGAAACATTGCAAACCGTGACGAAAGGGCATCGAGGTGCCTCGTTCGGCATTGACATGCAGGTAATTGCCTGCATAACGTTGAGTGTGCGATCAGAGAGCGACTCAGGGATGGACAAGGTCTTCAAGGCGCTGGCCGACGAGACGCGCAGGCGGCTGCTGGACCGGCTGCACGAGCACAACGGCCAGACGTTGGGCGAGCTGTGCGAGCACATCGCCATGACACGGCAGTCCGTGACGCAGCACCTGGCCGCTCTGGAGGCCGCCAACCTGGTCAGCGCGGTGCGGCGTGGGCGGGAAAAGCTGCACTACCTCAATCCGGTCCCGCTCCACGAGATCCAGGAGCGGTGGATCGACAAGTTCGAGCGCCCACGACTGAGGGCGCTGGGCGCCGTGAAGCGACGAGCCGAGGAAGCCATGACCGACAAGCCCACATTCGTGTACGTCACCTATATCGCGAGCACGCCCGAGAAGGTCTGGGAGGCGCTCACCAGTGCCGATCTGACCGCCGAGTACTGGGGGCACCGCAACGAGTCGGACTGGCGGCAGGGCTCGCGCTGGGCGCACGTCCGCACCGACGGCTCCGGCGTCGCCGATGTCGTGGGCACGGTCGTGGAGAGCGAGCGGCTCACCCGCCTGGTCACCACCTGGGCCGAGCCCGCGAACGAGGGCAAGGAGGACACGTACTCGCGGGTCACCTTCGACATCGAGCCGCACGCCGACATCGTGCGGCTCACCGTGACCCACGAGGACCTGGCGGACGAGGGTGCGCTCGCCGAGGTGTCGTTCGGCTGGCCGGCGGTGCTGTCCAACCTCAAATCGCTGCTCGAAACTGGCAGCGTGCTGCCGCAGGAGCCATGGCAGGTGCCGCGCGGCCGGTGACGGGCACGGCTCCGTCCGGCTCAGACGGTCCTGTCCGGCTCAGCGGTCCTGTCCGGCTGCGACGGTCCAGTCAGGCTCCGATGGCCCCGCCCGGCCCCGGTGATCCGGTAGCGCTACGGCGGGCCGGAATGGCGACGGCGGCGGCCGATCCGCCTGAGCGGGTCGGCCGCCGTTACCCCTCGCGGGCTTTCCTGTCTACACCTGCGGCGTCCGGGCCGCGCGCGTGCCGCCCTTCGCCGAGGCGCCGGCGCACATCAGCCCCAGGATCAGAGCCAGCGCGCCGATGATGATGTTGTTCACCACGACGCCGGCGTCCGGGCTGTCGCCGACGATCCACGCGGAGACGATCATCCAGATTCCCAGGGCGCACATGGCCCAGCTCAGGCCGTACATCCGCTCCGGTGCGGCGGTGAAGCCGAGGGCCAGCAGGCCGATCGCGATGCCCACGATGAGGTTGTGGGGCACCAGTGCGGGCTGGCTCGTCGTGTAGTGGAGTATCCACGGGGACACGGCGCAGTACAGACCGAGCAGGAACACCGGTCCGTCCACGAGCGCCACATCGCGACCACCGAGCATGCGGGCGTACCGGGCCTGCATTTCGGATGCGTCAGGGTGGCTGGTGATGTCACTCCTGTGTGAGACGTTGGCCATGACTCGACTCCTTTGAACTCTGCAGGCCTGACCGCGTCTGGTGCGGTGTGCGGTAAGCGCCGCGCATGTTCATTCTGCGCTTATTCTACCTTTATGTGTAGGGGTTGGGCGGAGGGGAGAGCGGGCCTGCCACCAGGGCCGAGGCGGCTGCGATCGGTCGGTGGGCGAGTGTGCCCCGTCGCTCCAGGGGGACGCCGAGCGGGTCGTCCACCGTGACAGCCGCGCGGGACGCCGGCGGGCTGTCCTGCGGAAGTCACGGATCACCGGGATGAGCAACGGCACGGTCGCCTCGTGCACCGTGCCCAGCGGGACCGGACGGCTGATGCGGTGCCGTTCGCCCGCCGTGACCCGCAGCTGGTCGACGGCCGCAGTTCCTCGGCTGCCCGGCGCAGTGCACCGAGCCTGGTCGCCGCCGCCATGTATTCCAGCTGTTCTGTTCGCAGGGCAGCGGAATTCCCGCAGATTTCCGGCCTGTTCAAGGGTTTCCCTGTCACACCTTCGTGAAATTCAATGGTCCGCGATACGAGACCGGTCGGGTTCTCCTTGACTGCCGTCACCGGCGGCTGCCACGATCAAAAGCATGAAGATGCGACTGGACCTCACGCGGCGACGCCATGTCGACCTCGCGCGCGTCTCCGGCGCCTCCTGTTGTGCCGCGGCCTGATCCTCGCCGCCGCCCTTCCTCCTCCGCACCCCGCCTGCCGCCGCGCGCGGTCGTGCGACGTGTTCTCCCTTCATCGCCTGAATTCCAGCCCCATGGGATGACGTGAATCCCTCATGGGGGACGCGGAATTCGACGTGCCGCAAAACCCTCTCCGTAAGCCGCGAAACCCGCTCCGTAATAGGAGTCCGCATGTCCGCAGAACCCGTGAAATTCGCCTACTGGGTCCCCGATGTCAGCGGCGGCCTGGTCACCAGCAGGATCGAGCGGCGCACCGACTGGGGTTACGAGTACAACCGTGAACTCGCCGTCCTCGCCGAGAACAACGGCAACCTGCCGAACGCCGTTTGCCACGCCGAGTCGGACCGGCTTCCGGCCGCCGGGCTGCTCGCCGTCACCGTGCCCGCCGACCACGGTGGCGCGGACGTCCGCGCGGGGACCCTCGCGGAGATCTTCCGCCTCCTCGCCACCGCCGCCGGCGGCCTCGCCCAGATCCCGCAGAGCCACTTCGCCCACCCCGATGTGATCCGCCGTCAGGGCGGCGAGGACCAGCGCAAGTTCTGCTTCGCCGAGGTCCTCGCGGGCCGTCGGTTCGGCAACGCCCAGTCCGAGGCCGGCACCAAGCACGTCCAGGACACCTCGCCGCCCAGGGTCTGTGGCAGCACCCCATCACCCAGCCCGCCGCCCCGGCTGCACAGGTGCCGTTCGCGAGCTAGCGCGATGCAAGCGCCAGGGTTCAGTACGCGGCCGACAGCGAGCCGAGATGGGCCCGGCGGACCTCGGCGGTCTGTCCCTGTACCAGCAGGAACAGTGCCTCGCGGGCCAGCCGTTGCGCGCGACTGTCGAGGTCGAGGGCCCGGCCGCCGCCGGCCACGACCGCGGCGGTCGTCGCCGTGCGCATCAGGTCGAACGCCTTCGTCTTGAGCGCCAGACGCTCCTCCATGTGCTCGTGCGGCGCCGGATGATCGGCGAGGGCGTACGCCTGCCGCCGTACCTTGTCGAGCCGCAGGCGCAGCCCCTTGGTGGTGGGATCGTCCTGATCCAGCAGACCGAGGGCGGACTCCGCGACCCCGAACACCGCCGGCGAGGCGTTCGTCGGCTTGGGGCGGTCGCCGGCGGCCCAGGACTCGTACGGGGCGTGCAGGGCCACGGCGTCGTCGGGGATCCACAGCCCGTCGAGGTGGAGGGAGACCGTACGGGCGGCCGTGAGAGCGGCGAGGTGCATCGGCGCCGAGGCCTTCAGTCCGGACTGCTGCTTGGCCTCGGTGAAGGCGAACACCACCTCGTCCGCGTCCGTCACCCCGGCCAGCAGCATCACATCGTTGAGCTCCCATCCGGTGTACCAGGGAACCGTCCCGTGGAACCGCCAGCCACCACGCTTCGGCACGGCCCGGACCGGGACCCGCGGATACCTCCGCAGATGCGCGTACGCCACCCCGGACAGCAGCTCACCGGTGGCCAGCCTCCCCAACCAGCCGTCCCGGGCCGGGAGTTCACTCTTCACGAGGGTCAGCACGGGCGTGTAGTGCTGCGTCTGCACGAACCACGTGGAGCAGCACGCCCCGGCCAGGATCTCGGCGGTCTCGCGCGCCACCGAGTTCGGAGCGCCCGACCCGCCGTACGCCACCGGCGCGTTCACCCCGAGCAGCCCCGACCTCTTGATCGCCTGGATGCTGCTCGCGGGCACCCCCTCCTGGTCGACGCGCTCCGCCTGAGGCGCGAGCACCTCGGCGGCGAGCCTGCGCGCCTGGACGACGAGGGGGTGCGGTGACGTGGTCATGGGGTGATTCTCCCCGCCTCCGCCCTCAAAGATCACATCTTCCGCGACCGGAAGATCACATCTCCTCCATCTTGCGCGCAGCCCCGTCCCGGCCCCTGGTCACGACTGCACGCCGGCCTCCACCAGCTCACCCGAACCCCCTGCCGAGGTCGCCGCGGCGGCGGTCGCGCGGCGGCGCGGGATGAGCGAGGCGAGGAGGAAGGCCAGCAGCGCGGTGCCCGCGCCGAGGGCCATGACGACCTTGAAGCCGTTCTCGGAGGGGAGGGCGAACCCTCCGAAGTCGGTGGTCATCTGGGCGAGGACGACGCCGGCGAGGGCGCTGGCGACCGACGTACCGATGGAGGTGGCCACGGCGGCCGCGAGCAGGGTGGCGGTGACCGCCCACGCGGTGTCCGAGGCGGGGGCGTCGAGCAGGCGGGGGAGGTCGGGAACGATCGGGATGACCAGGGTCTGCATCAACGAGTCGACGATCCCGGCGAAGGCGAGCACCGCCACCACGGCGTTCGGCCTCCGCGGGGCCTCGTCCCCGGCGTCGGCGGTGGGGCAAGGGCGTCGGACATGGAGGTGCCTCCGTCGGACGATCAGTAGTGCTTGACGTTAAGAGCGCAAGGCCCCTGTGACCTGCGCCACGTCGGGCTGATGTCAGGTCGCCGGCCGCAAGCGGTCAGGCCGCTGCGCTTGCATGTGATCGTCGGGGTTGCCCCGGCGGCACATCGAGCAATGGTTTGCTCCATCCCCCCGGGGCCGTTCGGCCCCATAAGGAGAAAGACCATGAAAGACCGGGCCAAGGTCGAGGAACTCCTCGTCGCGTCGGACCTGCAGGTGCGGACCTCGGCGGTCGCGTGGAAACACGTCAAGGCCGAGTACGTCGACATCGTCGAGGACATCCTGGCGACGCTGGCGCCGAGCGGACCCTACGCGTACACCGTCATCCCCGTCCTCGAAGAGGGCAAGGAGATCCCGACGCAGCGGATCGTCGACACGTACGAGGCCATCGAGGCGAGCTACCGCAACATGCACCGGTATGCCGCCGTGGTCGGAATCCGTCCCGTGACGGAGATCAACGCCTCCTGGTACACCTTCGTGAGCGGCTCCGGCAGGGGCCGCGACAAGAACACCGGCGCCGAGAGCGAGCGCCCCATCATCGTGCTGTTCCCGACGATGGGCTCCGAAGGCATCACCGGTGAACTCTTCTGGGGCCGCACCCAGCGGGACCCGCTGCCCGGCGACCCGGCCGACGGGGCGCTCGCCAGCCGGTACGCCGTGGCCAAGGTGCATGACGCGCTGCTCGACGCATACCGCAAGGGTGACGTGGACGCGATCGTCGAGCGGGCCCACCCCGAGATCCAGACGGGTGTCCGCAACTATGTGGCCGGGGCCGGCACCCTGTCCGCGGTGCACACCAAGGACGACCTGAAGGCCCACCTCGACGAGTTCTACGCCCACTACACCGTCCGGGACATCGAGGTCGTCAAGCAGCACTTCGACGACTGGTTCTTCTTCCACGAGCTGCGCTGGACCGTCGAGCCGCGCAAGGGTCCCGGCGTCGGCACCACGCTCCGCCACCACACCGCCGAATACGCGGAGGTGTCCGGCGCCGGACTCGTCGTCGCGCACATCGGGCACGGCACGGACCAGTTGAAGATCGGCTGAGGCCGGGCCCCGGACTTCCGGACCTCGATTCCCGTACCTCGATTCCCCGGACGGCGGCGTTCGTCCGGGGAATCGGCGTGTCAGGCCCAACTCGGCCACTATTGCTTGACTTAGGCAAACTCCTGCTACGGTGGTCGCATGTCCACCCCGCGCCCCACCGAAGCGGCCGCCCTGACGGACGTGACCGAGATCGAGCGACTCCTCACCCGTATCGCGTACCTGGCCGGCCGGGCCCGTCAGCACGAGCGTCTGATGTCCGAGAGCGGACTGTCCCTGGACCGCGCCTCCGTGTCGATCCTGCGGCACATCGCTGAGAGCGAACCGCTGCGCCCGGGGGTCCTGGCGGTCCGGCTCTCGGTGGAGGCCTCCCATGTCACCCGGCAGTTGCGGCAGTTGGAGACCGACGGCTATGTGATCCGCGCCCCCGACCCGGCCGACCGCCGGGCCCAGCGTGTCCAGATCACCGACGCCGGGCTGGCCGCCGTCGACCGCATCAGAGACGCCGGTCGCCGGGGCATCGGGATGACCCTGTCCGACTGGTCGCCCGAGGACCTGCGCCAACTCGCCCAACTCTTCCAGCGGTTGGCCGACGACTTCGTCGAGCACGCCGAGGACACCGCCGAACGCCGGCCCCTCGACTGACGACACGCGGCGCGATTCCCCCCACGCAAGCCCTACGCGAACGGTCTTGTCATGCGCAGTTTGCTCACAGAGAAACCGTCGTCCCCGCGTGGCGACGGACAGCACATCCTGGTCGTCGTCGACGACCCCGAAGTCACCGAACTCCTCAGCACCACCATGGAGTTGGCCGGCTACCGGGTCGCGGCGGCGGTCACCGGCGCCGAGGGCGTGGCGCGGATCGCCCGGGACCGGTACGACCTGGTCGTCTGGGACGCCGCGCTGTCGGACCCGGAGCGGTTCGTGCGGGGGCGGCGCGGCGGAACCGGCCGACCGGCCCCCGCTGTTGTTCCTGGCCGCCTGCGACACCCTCCACGACCTGGTCCCCGGCCTCCGGCCCGCCGACGAGGACTACGTCGTCAAACCCGTACGCATCGCCGAAGTCCTCGACCGGGCCCGGGCCCTGCTCCGCGGCCGGGGCGGCTCCGAACGGCCCGAGGGAATGCCCTGTTACGGCGACCTCGTCCTCGACGACACCACATGCGAGGCCCGCCGCGGCTCCAGGGCACTGTGCCTCACGCCCGCCGAGTACCGGCTGCTGCGCCAACTGCTGGCCAACGCGGAGAGCGTGCTGTCCAAGGAGCAGATCGGCCGCCACGTCTGGGGCGAGTTCCGCGCCCACGGCGCGATCGAGAAACTCGTCGCCCGCCTCCGGCGCAAGGTCGACCACGAAGAACCCGCCCTGATCCACACCCGGCGGGGCTTCGGCTACTGGCTGGGCTGCCCCGACGACTGAGTTCGCGCCGGTGCTGGAGGACGGGCGCATGTTCTGGACAGTTCTGGACAGCGGCACTTCAGGCGTGGCAGCGGGATGGTGCCGGCACTGCAAGTGCAAGGGACCGTACTCGCCCCACGGTTCGCTCGCGCCGGGGGATGCCTCCGGGCCCGTCCTGCGGTCAACTCCCGCTCGGCGCAAGGCAGATCGGCACGGGTGTCGGGGTGTGCGCACCGACGGCGCCCGGCCGCCCGCTGCACCCCGAGCATGTGGACCGGGGTGACGGCTTTCACGGTGCTCGCGCACAACTGGGCCGCTGGCCACCGCCTTTGCGCGCCGGGAGGTCGGTAGGTCGGCGGGCCGACCGACGAGCGATCAGGAGGGTTGATCAGGCAACCGGTGGCATGCGGTCGAGCGGCTGGGCCTCGCGAAGCGTGAGGGCGCCGCCGGCACCGGTCGCCACGCTGTCGTCCCCGCCGAGCTCACCGGGCCCGGCGCCGCCGGCTCTCTTCCGAAGGCGCCGCCCTCAGCAGGGCTTGCGCGCGGGCCCGGATTCCCGTCGGGTCGAACCCGTCCGCCTGCCATGTCGTCGAGGTCAGCGTGCCGCGTCCTTTGTAGGCGCGCATGATGGCGACGTGGGGCGGCCAGACGATGAAGCCGTGCAGGGCGGCCGGGTCGCGCCAGACGGCCACGGCGCCGCACCGGCGGGCGGTGGGGATCGTCCAGAGCCACATGCCGTGGGCCCCCGCGAGCTCAGGCCGGCGCGCGGCCGGTCGGCGGGCCTGCCGGTGGACGCCGGGCAGGTCCCTGATCCGGTCGAGCCTGAAGTCGGTGACGCCGACCAGTACGGGGCCACTGTGGTCGGTCCCGCCCGGTGCCGATGACGACCTCAGCATGTCGTGTCAGGGACGGCCGGCCCGCGGCGCGAGTCCGCTGCCGTGTCGCCGGACGGGGCATGCCGGCCCGGTGATCGGCCCAGGGCCATCAGGATCCGCTCCAGCGTGCTCGCCCCGTCGTCGGCGGGCAGGGCCCGCCGGAATGGACAACTGCTGCATCTCGACGAGACGCCGATCCGTACCCAGGCCGCGCTGGCCGATGCCATTCGGGCGGACAAGACCCGCATCATCGCGGTCCTCGACGATCTGGAGGGCCGCGGACTGATCCGCCGCCGGCCCGACCCCGGCGACCGGCGCGCGCGTCTGCTGTCCCTCACCGCCGACGGGCGACAGCTGCGGGACACCGTCCAGTGCGCCATCCAGGAGGGTGAGGAGCGGCTGCTCGCCCGGCTGCCGGCCGGGGATCGCGAAGGTTTCCTCAGGAGCCTCCAAGTCCTGTCCGCCCTGGCGGAGTCGGGAGGAACCGGGCCCGGCCGGTAGCGGAGCCGGCGCGCCAGTCTCCGACCGCACCCCGCTGACCTCCCATCATGCGGGTTGACCGCTCTACACCCTTGACTGGTACAGACCAACGCGGTTGAGTGTGCCTCCACACCCCCCACCACGGCCGCCCCCACGCCGCCGCCGGCCCCGCCGGCGCGTGCGCGCGAGGCCCGTCCCAGCCATGCCCTTCGGGCCCCTGCCCGGGTGCGGCCGTGCTCCGCGAAGGAGTTGATCCCGTGTCGAGGCGCCGTATCTCCGCCGTACTGACCGCGCTGGTCATCGGCGGTTCCACGCCCCTCCTGCTGCCGGCCCAGAGCGCGTCCGCGGCACCCTGTTCGAGCTACGCGAGCTGGGTGGCCGGCCGGTCCTACGTCACCGGCGACATCGTGCGCTACACCGACGGCAAGGCGTACATGGCCGAGCACGACAATCCGGGCTACGACCCCACCATCAGCACCTGGTACTGGGAGCCGTACGCCTGCGACAACGGCCCCACCAACCCCTCCGGGTTCGTGGTGAGCGAGGCGCAGTTCAACCAGATGTTCCCGAGCCGGAACTCGTTCTACTCGTACAGCGGGCTGCGGGCGGCCATGAGCGCCTACCCGGCCTTCGCCACCACCGGCAGCGACACCGTGAAGAAGCAGGAGGCGGCTGCCTTCCTCGCCAACGTCAACCACGAGACCGGCGGGCTCGTCCACATCGTCGAGCAGAACACCGCCAACTACCCCACCTACTGCGACTGGAGCCAGTCGTACGGCTGCCCGGCCGGACAGGCGGCCTACTACGGCCGGGGCCCGATCCAGCTCAGCTGGAACTTCAACTACAAGGCCGCCGGTGACGCGCTCGGTCTGAACCTGCTGGGCAACCCCTGGCTGGTGCAGAACGACGCGGCCGTCGCCTGGAAGACCGCCCTGTGGTACTGGAACACGCAGAAGGGGCCCGGCACCATGACCGGCCACAACGCGATGGTCAACAGCGCTGGCTTCGGGCACACGATCCGCAGCATCAACGGCTCCCTGGAGTGCGACGGCAAGAACCCCGCGCAGGTGCAGAGCCGGGTGAGCGCGTATCAGCGGTTCGTCCAGATCCTCGGGACATCGGCGGGCGGCAATCTGTATTGCTGACGCCGACACGCCGAGCATGATGTCATGCACCTGACTGTCAGCGCTGATTGCCGGCACCGGCCTGCAGCACTGACTTGCACCTGACTTGGCTGCGGGGGCTCGGCCCGGTCCACCGCCCAGCCCCCGCTCCCACCCCCCGTCCCGATGAAGGGCGTCGTCATGCCGAGACCCCGCACCACCCTGCTCGCGACCGCCGTCGCGCTGACCGCCGTCGTCGCGGCTCCCGCCCCCGCCGTCTCCGCCGCCGTCCCGGCTCCGGGTGCCTACTACGTGCAGAGCGCCACCACCGGGCTCAACGCCGCCGACAACGGGGGAGCGGTCGAGCAGCACCGGCCCAAGGGCGACGAGGACCACCAGCGGTGGAAACTGAGGGCGAGCGGCTCCTCATACGTCCTGGAGAGCGTGGACACGGCGGGCAGTTGTCTCGGCCGCTCCGGCGACCGGGCGAGAACCCTCGCCTGTACGAGCGCCGACGCAGCCTGGGACATCACGGAACTCGGCTCCGACCGGTACCGGCTCAAGGTCCCCGGCGCGGAGCGCTACCTGACGGTCGGCGCCAAGCCGGCCGGTTCCAACCACCCCGCCCAACTGACCGTCGGCGCGTCGAGCGGCCTCGCCGCCTGGTACCTCACGCCGGTCGCGCCGACCACCCGCCCCATGCCCCCGGCCGACCGACGCACCCTCGACCAGGTAACCTTCCTCACCTCCCACAACGCCTACGCCAACGGCGTCGACGGCGGCTTCGCCCCGCCCTTCGTGAATTTGGTGCCGAACCAGTCCCGAGGCGTCGATCGGCAACTGTCCGACGGAGTACGGGGGTTCATGCTGGACATCCACCAGACCTCGGACGGCGCGATCCTCTGCCACAACAGCTGCACCCTCGTCAGCAGGCCCGTCGCCCTGTGGGTGGACATCCAGCGCATGGTCGACTTCCTCAAGCGGAATCCCGACCAGGTCATCACCGTGTTCCTGGAGGACTACGTCGACCCGGGCGTCCTGCGCGGCGAGCTCGCCCGCGTCAACGGCCTGTCCGACGTGCTCCACCGGCCCGACCTCACCGGCGTACGGACCAACGGCTGGCCGAAGATGGCCGATCTGATCGCCGCCGACGACCGGCTGCTGATCTTCACGGACCACAGCCGCTCCGCCGACCAGGCCGCCGGGCTCACCCGGGACACCTTCGGCGTGATGTACCAGAAGGAGTGGACCGTCGAGAACCACTGGTCCATGGGCGGTGGCATCGGCGCCTCCGACTGGTCCTGTTACAGCCGCTGGTACGACGCCGACACCAACATCCCGCTCACCCGCACCGAGTCCGGCTTCAAGCCGCTGTTCGTCATGAACCACTTCCGTGACGCCGGGATCACCTCGACAGCGACCACGGACAACACCAAACTCGCCGACCGTGCCCGGCGGTTCTGCCAGCCGGCCGCCCGCAGGAAGCCCAACTTCCTTGCTGTGGACCACTACGACCTCGGTAACCCGGCAGCAGCGGTGGCGGAGCTGAATACGTACGTCTATCCGTAGAACGCCGCGGGCACCGGGCCCGCGCGTGCGAGACTGCGGCGATGACCTCGGAGACGATCACCGCGATCACCGCGCGCGCCGCCGGCACCTGGACGCTCGGCGACCTGCCGGTCAGCCGCGTCGGCTTCGGCGCGATGCGGCTGACCGGCAGTGCCGCCTTCCACCTGGGGGCACCGAGGCAACGAGAGCGGTCGATCGCCGTGCTGCGCCGCGCGGTCGAGCTGGGCGTCAACCACATCGACACGGCCGCCTTCTACTTCTCCTCACTGCGCTCCGCCAACGAACTGATCAACAGTGCGCTGGGCGGCCCGTACCCGGACGAGCTGGTCATCGTCACCAAGGTCGGTCCGCACCGCGAGTACTCGGGGCAGTGGGGCACCGCCGCCCGTCCCGACCAGCTGCGCGGGCAGGTCGAGGAGAACCTGCGGCAGCTGGGCCGCGACCACCTCGACGTCGTCAATCTGCGCCGGATGCGCCAGGACTCCATCGCCGAGCACTTCGGCGCGCTGGCCGAACTGAGGAAGGCCGGGCTCATCCGCCACCTCGGCATCTCCGCCGTCGAACCACGGCACCTCGCCGAGGCCCGGGCCATCGCGCCCGTGGTCTGCGTGCAGAACCAGTACGGCCTGCACGCCCCGGCCCCCGAAGCCGACGAACTGCTCCGCGTCTGCGGCGAACAGGGCATCGCGTTCGTGCCGTTCTTCGCGATCGCGGGCGACGCCGGGCCCGAGGGTGCGAGCACCGCGCACGACGACGAGGTACTCGCCGTCGCCCGCGCGCACGACGCCACCCCCGCCCAGATCCGGCTCGCCTGGACCCTCCACCAGGGGCCGCACGTCCTCGCCATCCCCGGCACGGGAGATCCGGACCACCTCGCCGAGAACGTCGCCGCCGGCGCCCTCCGGCTCACGGCGGACGAGGTGGGCCGGCTGGACGCCGTGCACCAGGGCGGGACGTCCACAGCCTGAGGGGCAGGGCACCCACGACACAGAGCCGGGGCAAAGGAGCATCAACAGGTTCATATAGGCTGCCTGTTCTGTCCCTGCCCTCCGTCACCACCCGGGAGAGTCACCCGTGAGCGTAGCCACCGCCCACTCCGCATCGGCCGTACCGCCCGCCGACGGGACGGCCGTGACCGTGCCGCAGCAGGACGACGGGTACTGGGTCGAGCCGAGCGCGACCGACGACGCGGCATCCTCGGCTGCCGGCGACGACGAGACGCCCGCGCGGGAGCCCGGACAGGAGCCCGGCCAGGAGCCCGAGGGCGAGATTGCCACCGACGCCGTGGACGAGCAAGTCGCCCGCGACGCCCGGGAGTTCGGTGTGTACGCACGCACCGGCGGCTGGGCGTTCGCACTGAAGGTGGCGCGGAGTGTGCGGCCCGGCGGGGAGACGGCGGGGGAGACGCCGAAGGTGTCGGCGAAGGAGTTCGCCGAGCTGGCCGGGTGCTCGCCTGAGCGGGTCATGCGGTACTACAAGGCGTGGGACAAGGCGGCCGACGACGGCATGGTCCCGCAGTTCGAGGCGCTGGCCCCCGGCGCGGAGATCGACCTGCCGGACTCGGACGTGTGGCTGTCGTACTACAGCTCCCGTTCCAGCGCGACCTCCGACCGAGGCACCGCGATCACGGCGGCCGCCGAGGCCGAGGGCATCCGCCCGACGAAGGCGCTGGAGGTCGCCGAGAACCCCACCGCGCTGCGCGCCGCGATCCTCGCCGACCCGTCCACCGCGCAGGCGGCCCGCACCGCGCTCCTCGACCGCCTCAAGGAGGACACCTCCCTCCAGACGGAACTGGCCCGCGACATCGCCCGCACCGACGAGCTGAAGAAGGCCGTCGCGAACGAGACCCAGGCGGCCAGCCGGATCGGCTACGTCCGGCAGATCGTCGAGAACGGGCAGGTCAAGACCGCGGCCGGCCAGGTCATCGACGCCACCGCCGAACTCCGTGCCGAAGCCGAGCGGCACCTGTCCCTCATCGACGAGCTGGACGACGACGAGGACACCGGCGAGTGGGCGACGGAGGCGTACGACTCCGTCAAGGAACTCGTCGTCCAGACCGTGCAGGCCGACCCCGAGCTGCGGGTCCAGGAGCGCCGCACGAAGTTCTACAGCAGTCTCCAGAAGGCCACGAAGGTCTTCGAGGAGCTGACCCTCGACGACGCCGTCGACCTCGACGCCATCTACGAGGACGACATGCTCCAGCGCCTGGAGGAGCTCCAGGAGGCCCTCACCACCTGCATCTCCGCCCTCCGCAAGGCATCGCCGGACGCCTGACGGCGGATGCCGGCGGATGACGGCGGATGCCGGCGCCTGACGGCGGATGCCTGACGCCGGACCCGGCGACCCCGATACCTGAGGCCCCCCCGCGCGGCGGGGGGCCTCAGTCGTGCCCCGCCCTGGAGAAACCGTGCGAGAAGCCATTTGCGTCCCGCACGTGTTACGTATAACCTCCCGGGAACCCCGAGCGAACCTCGGACGGTCCCCGCACGACGCGCGCCCCACCCGAGAGGCCCCGATGAGACGCATTGCCCTGGTCACCCTGGTGGTCGACGACTACGACGAGGCGATCCGCTTCTACACCGAGGCGCTCGGCTTCCGGCTTGTCGAGGACGCACCGCGACCCGACGCCAGCCGATGGGTCGTCGTCGAACCGGGCAGCGAGGGACAGGGCGGCGGACTGCTGCTCGCGCGAGCCAAGGACGAGGCCCAGCGTGGCCGGGTCGGCGACCAGACCGGCGGACGCGTGGGCTTCTTCCTGCACACCGACGACTTCGCCCGCGACCACGCCCGGATGTCGGCCGCCGGCGTCAGGTTCCTGGAGGAGCCGCGCCACGAGCCGTACGGCTCGGTCGCCGTCTTCGAGGACCTGTACGGAAACCGCTGGGACCTCCTCCAGCCGGCCACCGGCTGAGCCACCAGACGCCCCTGTCACCTCCCCATCCCGTCCCATCCCCATCCCACCGCACCACCCGCACAGAAACGAACGAACGCCATGACCGCGCCCCGTATCGACGCCGACACCATCCGCCGCCTCCCGAAGGCCGTCCTGCACGACCACTTCGACGGTGGCCTGCGCCCCGCCACCCTCGTGGAGCTCGCGGCGGAGGCCGGCCACACCCTCCCGGAGACCGACCCGCAGGCCCTGGCCGCCTGGTTCTACGAGGCCGCCAACTCCGGTGACCTGGTGCGTTACATAGCCACGTTCGAGCACACCCTCGCCGTGATGCAGACCCGCGAGGGCCTGCTGCGCACCGCCGAGGAGTATGTGCTCGACCTGGCCGAGGACGGCGTCGTCTACGGCGAGGTGCGCTACGCGCCGGAGCTGATGGTCAACGGCGGGCTGGCGCTGTCCGAGGTCGTCGAGACCGTGCAGGAGGGCCTGGCGGCCGGTATGGCCAGGGCGGCGGCCCAGGGCACCCCGGTCCGCGTGGGCACGCTGCTGTGCGGGATGCGCATGTTCGACCGCGTCGGTGAGGCCGCCGACCTGGCGGTCGCCTTCCGGGACGCGGGTGTCGTCGGCTTCGACATCGCCGGCGCCGAGGACGGCTTCCCGCCCGCCGACCACCTGGCCGCCTTCGAGCGCCTGCGCCGCGAGAGTGTCCCCTTCACCATCCACGCCGGTGAGGCCCACGGCCTGCCCAGCATCCACCAGGCCCTCCAGGTCTGCGGCGCCGAGCGCATCGGCCACGGCGTCCGCATCACCGAGGACATCGTCGACGGCAAGCTCGGCCGCCTCGCGTCCTGGGTGCGCGACCGCCGTATCGCCCTGGAGATGTGCCCCACCTCCAACCTCCAGACCGGCGCGGCCACCTCCATCGCCGAGCACCCGATCACGGCCCTGAAGGACCTCGGCTTCCGCGTCACGCTCAACACCGACAACCGTCTCGTGTCGGGCACCACCATGACCCGCGAGATGAGCCTGCTCGTCGACGAGGCCGGCTGGACCCTCGACGACCTGCGCACGGTCACCGTCAACGCTCTCAAGAGCGCCTTCATCCCGTTCGACGAGCGGGGCGCCCTCATTGAGGACGTCGTCCTGCCGGGCTACGTGTCCGCCTCCGCGCTCTCCGCGGCCTCCTCGCGCTGAATCAACCCCCGTACGTACGCCGCCTGTCCGACGTGCTGGAGATCGTCGGACAGGACACTGAGCAGGCGTACGCCGAGGGTGACGGGCGGCGTCCACCGCTCGTCCACGATCCGGTCCAGCTCGCCGGCCCCGAGGCCGCGCACGAACCGCAGCGTCTGTTCGTGCACGGCGTCGTAGTAGCCGGTCAGCAGGTCACCGGAGTCGACCCGCACCTCGGCGACCTGCGCCGGGCGGTGTCCGAAGCCGGTGTCACGGGCCGGCAGCGCCAGCCCGAAGCGCTTCTCCCAGTCCTGGGACAGCCAGACCTGGTCCAGCCCGGCGGCCTCGGCGACATGGTCGTCCTGCACCCGGGTGAGGTGCCAGACCAGCCAGGCGATCGAGTTGGCGTCGGGGGCGGGGCGGGCATGGAGGTCCGCCGGGGACAGTCCGTCCACGGCGGCGTGGACCTCCTCCTTGATCCGGCCGTACGCGTCGATGAGAACGTCCTTCACATCCATACGTCCACCATCGGGCATCCGGCCGGAGCCCGCACCGCTCCCCGACGCGCACCGCAGGGATTCAGTCAGCTTCCGGCGGCCCCCTTCGCGCCGATGTGGAAGATCTTGTGGTCGCGGGTCATGTCGACGACCAGTTCGGTGGTCGCGCCGCTGCCCCAGGTGAAGGTGATGCCGGCCTCGGTGTGGTCCGCGGCGCCGTTGCCGGTGACCTTCCATGCGGCGGGGGTGTTCTGGGCGCGCAGGACGCCGTCCGCGTTGTACCTGCTCCGAGGCCTCGAGCTTCTTCCGCAGGTCGGCCGTCAGGTAGTACTTCCGCAGCTCCTCGGCGAGCCTGCCGCCGTTCTCCGGGTCGCTCCGGGCGTCGATATGGGCGCCGTAGAAGTCGGCGATACGGGTGATCGGGTCGGTCGGCCCTCCGGTGACGGTGCGTGGGCCGCCGGCGGACGCGGTGGCCGTCACCCGAGGCCGATGGCCAGGGCGAGGCCCCCTGCCAGGACGGTACGACGGGTGGTGCGCGTGCCGGTCATGGGTGTCCCCTGTGAGCCATCAGTACGTGGCTGCGTGTACGCCACCTGGAGGCACCAGGGTGCCCGGGACCGACTGACCGACCCTCTTCCGCTGGAGGTTCCTACGCTTCCGCGCCGTCCGGCGGGCAGGGGATCTGCTGGTCGAGGAGCCCCAGCAGTGCCCGGGCGGCCGGGCTCGTGCCCTGTGGCGGCGGGAGCAGTGCGACCGTCTCGTACACGCTCTCGGAGGTGCCCTTGACGGTGAGGGCGGTCAGGGAGTCGCGTTTGTGCCGGAAGTGGCGCGGGACCACGGCGATGCCGAGGTTCTCGTCCACGAGTTCGAGGAGGCTGTGTACGTCGTTGACCTCCAGGGCGACGGCCCGGCGGACGCCCGCGGCGGCGAAGACCGCGTCGGTGGTGCGCCGCGTGCCCCAGTCCGGGTGGAAGTCGACGAACACCTCGCCGCCCAGCTCCTGCGGAGCCACGGCGGCGCCGGCTGCCGCGAGGCGGTGGCTGGGGTGGCACAGGACGGTCATCGGCTCACTGGACAGCGGTACGACCCGCAGCTGGTCGGTGTCCTCCTGGGCCGCCCGCACGGCGAAGGCCAGGTCGAGGCGGCCGCTCGCGACCTCCTCGGCGAGGGCGCCCGAGCCCGCCTGCCGCAGACAGATCTCCACATCCGGATGCTGCCGCCGGAACGTGGCGAGCAGCCCCGCCACATGGACCCCGGCCACGCACTGCTCGGAGCCGAGCGCCAGCATGCCGCGCAGGACGCCCTGCACCGCGGCCACCGCCTCCCGGGCCGACCGCACCTGGGCCAGAATCCGCTCCGCCTCCGTCAGCAGCGCCCGCCCGGCCGGCGTGAGCATCACCCGGCGGGTCGTGCGGACGAACAGCGGCGTCTGCAGCTCCCGCTCCAAGGAGCGTACGGAGGCGGACAGACCCGACTGGGAGACCAGCAGCCGTTCGGCGGCACGGGTGAAGTGCTCCTCCTCGGCGACCGCGACGAAATGCTGGAGATGACGGAGTTCCATGACTGAGAAGCGTAGGCGCTGAATCCCATCGGATTCTTCTGTTGGACCAATGCCCCCAGGTCGCGAAAGAGTGGACATCGGTTCTCCGGGACCCCGGTCCCCCCGTGCCAACCACTCTGGAGTCGCGTTGTACACCGCACACCCCGACCGCTACGCGGACATGCCCTACCGGCGCACCGGACGCAGCGGTCTGAAACTGCCCGCGCTCTCGCTCGGCCTGTGGCACAACTTCGGCCCCGACCGGTCGGTCGAGACGCAGCGCGAGATCCTGCGCCGCGCGTTCGACCTGGGCGTCACCCACTTCGACCTGGCCAACAACTACGGCCCGCCGCCCGGCTCCGCGGAGTCCGCCCTCGGCGACGCGCTGAAGGCCGACCTCGCCCCGTACCGCGACGAGCTGGTCATCTCCACCAAGGCGGGCTATCTGATGTGGCCCGGCCCGTACGGAGAGTGGGGCTCCCGCAAGTACGTGCTCTCCTCGCTCGACCAGAGCCTGAAGCGCATGGGCCTCGACTACGTCGACATCTTCTACTCGCACCGCCCCGACCCTCAGACTCCGCTGGAGGAGACGATGGGCGCGCTGCACTCGGCCGTCCAGCAGGGCAAGGCGCTGTACGTGGGCGTCTCCAACTACTCGGCCGAGCAGACCCGCGAGGCCGCCCGCATCCTGGGCGAGCTGGGCACCCCGCTCCTCATCCACCAGCCGCGCTACTCGATGCTCGACCGGCGGCCCGAGAGCGAGGGCCTGCTCGACGCCCTCGACGAGCTCCAGGTCGGCTCCATCGTCTTCTCCCCGCTGGAGCAGGGCCTGCTGACCTCCCGTTACCTCGACGGCATCCCGGAGGGCTCGCGCGCGGCGAGCGACAGTCCGTTCCTGAAATCCGAGGCGGTCACCGCGGACCTGGTGGGCAGGCTGCGCGCCCTCGACGAGGTCGCCAAGTCCCGTGGCCAGACCCTCGCCCAGCTCGCCCTGGCCTGGACGCTGCGCGGCGGCCGGGTCACCTCCGCCCTCGTCGGCGCGAGCAGCGCCCGCCAGATCGAGGACAGCGTCGGTGCCATCGCCAACCTCGACTTCGAGGCGGACGAGCTGGCCCGCATCGACGCGATCACCGAGGGGAAGGGCTGACCTGCCGGGCCCGGGGCCCAGGGCCTTGGGCCTTGGGCCTTGGCCTCCGGCCCGCTGTTCGGCGAGGCAGGCCCTGACCTTCACGCCTCGATGCGCTCCTCCAGCCTGACGGTCACCGACTCACCCGCCTCCTTACCGATCGCCTCGCGCGTCTCAGCCTTGACGGGCAGCTTGTGGGTGCCGTCGCCGAGGGCCATGAAGGAGCCGCGGAAGGGGTGGCCGTCGATCGTGCCGCGGACCTTGACCAGGCCGCGGGTACCGAAGAAGGCGACGGACCCGGGCCATACGAGATAGGTCCAGCCGCCCTTGGCGGGGCTTTTCCGCAGCTCCGCGGTGAACGGCTCGTCGAGGGTGCTCATGGTGGTGTCCTCCGCTTCCCGGTGCTCCTCTTTTGAACAAGAGACCGCCGGGAACGGGGAAACTCATCGCGAGACGGCGAGACGGCGAGACGGCGGGGTAGATGTCCTCTAGGCTGCCGCCGGCATCCGGTCCAGGAAGCCGTACACGCTCCGGATACGGCCCTCGGCGTCGAGGGTGATCACATCGGACCCGGCGACCGGGGCTGAGCCGCTCGCCTCGTCCACCAGTTCCCAGCCGAAGCGGGCGGTGTCGTGGTGCCCGTCCACGGCCGTGATCAGGTGGAAGGCGAGGCCGGGGAACTGTTTCCGCGCCGCGGTGATCAGGGCGGCGATCTCCTCGTGCCCGCGTACGTCGGCCAGCGGATCGGTGTAGCCGCCGTCGGCGGTCCAGGCGGCGGCGACCGCCTCGGCCAGCGCCTCCTCGCCGCCGGTGTTCCAGGCCGCGAAGTAGCGGGCGACGGCGGTCTCGTAGCGGTCTTGAATCGCGGGCATGATCGTTGAACCCTCCGTCGAGGAGATACGTATGGGACGGGAACCGGGTCCGGAGCCGTGTGCGGCCTCCTCGTGATCCGGCACCGCAAACGATGCCCGGCCGTGCCTACGAGCGTCGATTACCTCGGAGGTCATGCCGGGGAAGCCCCCGGTCGGAGGGGCCTTCGAATCGTTTCGGCCAATCGCGCGCTCGCATATGCCAGGAGACTGGCTGAATTGGCATGGTGACAGAGTGTCAGGAGTGGCGATACTCACTGACAGGGCGATTGAGTCATGAACGAAACGCGCCTCCGTGCGCGCTCGTCAAGTCACTCTGCGTGACACTTCATCGCTCGATGTGCGCGAACAGCAAGTCTGCGAGGCGAGAGCAAGTCCGCGCGGCGAGCCGGCCGCGCGGGTTCGGCGTTGCGATCGGGGGAGCGAAGCGTGCACGACGAATTCCTGTGCCATGTCACCGCGTACGGCATGTGCGGCGGCCAGCGCGTCGGCGTGCCGCTCGGTACCTATCGTGCGCCCACCTTGGCGTTGGCGCTGTGGTGGATGCGCGACCGTGCCTTATGGATCGCCGAACGGCTCGACCCGCGGCCCGGGAACCCGACCTTCCCCCCGAACGCGGTCGTCCCGGTCGCCCACACCGTCCCGGACGTGCCGGGCCTGCTGCGCGCCTGGTCCGCCGACAGCGGCCAACAGGACCTGGTTGCCGAGGAGTTGGCCGCCGGGAACCTGGTCCGGATCGCCACCAACGACGACACCACCGAGTACGAGCTGCTCGCCGAATCCGTCGACGCCGTACGCATGCAGCGCATCGCCCAGCGGATCGCCGCTCCCGCCGCCTGATCCCGGCGTCTCCGCGACCCCGCAGGGCCGCCCGATCCGTACGGCTGCCGCCTCGCCGAAGCGGCCAGGCGCATATCCGTACCAATCGGTAGAATTTTTGGCATGGCAGAGCGGTCGATCGCACCGACTGCGCCCGCCCTCGTGCTGGAAACCGAGGCGGGCTCCACGGTCATGACCCCGAGCCACGAGTACCACGTCGGACGCGACCCGCGCAGCGAGGTCGTCCTCGACGACGACCGGGTCTCGTGGCACCACGCGGTGCTCCGGGCCGGGGCCGGCCACTGGACGATCGAGGACGAGAACAGCACCAACGGCACGTACGCCGACGGCCACCGCGTCCACGAGTGGGACGTGGGACCAGGCAGCGTCATCCACTTCGGGAGCGTCCCCGACGGCCCCAGCGCCGTCCTCACCGGCCTCGCCCCCGAGCGCCCCTCCGGCATCCTCAGCCCCGGCTCCACCGGCACCTTCCGGCAGCCCACCAGCGTCCGCCCGCTGCCGGAGCGGACCGTCCGCATCGGCCGCGCCGCCGACAACGACCTGGTCATCGACGACCTCATCGTCTCCCGCCGGCACGCCGAGCTCCGGGCGCGCCCGGACGGCACGTACGAGATCGCCGACCTCGGCAGCCACAACGGCACATACCTCAACGGCCGGCCCGTCGACCGCGCGCCGGTCGCTCCCGGTGACATCGTCGGCATCGGCCACTCGGCGTTCTGCCTGGTCGGTGACGAACTCCAGGAGTACGTCGACACCGGCGAGATCTCCCTCGACGTCCAGGAACTGACCGTCGCCGTCGATCACGGCCGCAAGACGCTGCTCGACAAGGTCGCGTTTCCGGTCGGCGAGAAATGTCTCCTCGCCGTGGTCGGCCCCAGCGGCGCCGGCAAGTCCACCCTCCTCAACGCCCTGACCGGGCAGCGCCCCGCCGACAGCGGCACGGTCCTCTACGACGGCCGCGACCTCTACCGCGACTACGCCGAACTGCGCCAGCGCATCGGCCTGGTCCCGCAGGACGACATCCTGCACGCCCAGCTGACCGTCCGCCGCGCCCTCGTCTACGCCGCCGAACTGCGCTTCCCGCAGGACACCGCGAAGGCGGAGCGCCAGGCGCGGGTCGACGAGGTGATCCGCGAACTGGGCCTCGAACAACGTGCCGACCAGCCCATCCACAGCCTCTCCGGCGGCCAGCGCAAGCGGGTCAGCGTCGCCCTGGAACTGCTGACGAAACCGTCCCTGCTGTTCCTCGACGAACCGACCTCCGGCCTCGACCCCGGCATGGACCGCTCGGTGATGCACATGCTGCGTGGCCTGGCCGACGACGGCCGTACGGTCATCGTCGTCACCCACAGCGTCCTCAGCCTCGACGTCTGCGACCGGCTCCTCGTCCTCGCGCCAGGCGGCAAGGTCGCCTACTACGGGCCGCCGGACGACACCCTCGCCTTCTTCGGCTTCGAACAGTGGCCGGAGGCGTTCGAGGCCTTCGAACGGGACCGGGAGCGGGACTGGGCGGGGGAGTACCTCGACTCGCCCTTCCACCGCCAGTACGTCACCGCGTCCATGAGCCGGCCCTACCTGCCCGAGGCCGCCCCGGTCGACGTGGCGCCGCCGCCCAAGCCGCAGAGCTGGGGCACCCAGCTGGGCACCCTGGTCCGCCGGTACGCGGCCGCGCTCGGCGCCGACCGGACCTTCCTCGCCATCATGATCGCGCTGCCGTTCGTGATGGGCGCGATGGCCAGAGCGCTCGCGGGCAGCGAACTGGACCGCGAGACCGCCATGAACGCCCTGCTCATCCTGTGCGTCGGCGGCGTCCTGACCGGAGCCGCGAACGCGGTGCGCGAACTGGTCAAGGAACGGGTGATCTACCAGCGCGAACGCGCCGTCGGCCTGTCCAGATCGGCGTACCTGATGTCCAAGGTCGTCGTCCTCGGCACCATCACCGTGCTCCAGGCCGTCGTGCTCACCCTGGTCGCCCTCCTCGGCGTCGACCTCAACGCACCCGGCGGCGAGGGCGTGTTGATGCCACCCCTCGTCGAGATCACGGTGGCCGTGGCGCTGCTCTCCTTCACCGCGATGATGCTCGGCCTGGTCGTCTCCGCGCTCGTCCGCAAGGAGGAGGTCACCATGCCGCTGCTGGTGCTCCTCGCGATCGTCCAGGTCGTGTTCTGCGGCGCGCTCCTGGACGTCAAGGGCACGATCGTCCTCGAACAGCTGGCGTGGCTGGTGCCGTCGCGCTGGGCCTTCGCCGCGATGGCCGGCACGATCGACCTCGAACGCATCGTCCCCGACAAGGCGGACCCGCTGTTCGAGCACTCGGCGGGTGTATGGCTGCTGGACATGGGCATGCTCGTCGTCCTCTCGCTGCTCTGCGGCTACCTCGTCGCCCGCCTCCTGCGCCGCCGCGAACCCGCGGTGATGCGGAAGTAGCCGCGATGACGACCCCCGGATTCCTTCCCACCCATGTCGTCCCGCCGGGCGGACTGCCCGCCTGGGACACCCCCGACCCGTCCAGCTCCACCGTGCCCCTCGACGCGCTGCTGCCCGTGCGGCTCCTCGACCGGCGCGGCGACTGGGGCCATGTCCTGTGCGCCAACGGCTGGTCCGCCTGGGTCGACGGCCGCCTCCTCGTCGCCGTACCCCAGGACCCGCCCGCCGCCGGTACCGCGCCCGCCCGCACGGCCGACCCGCGCCCCCTGCTGGCCCGCGTCGAGGAAGCCGTGGCGCGCTACCGCACCGAGGCGGAGGCCCTGGCGACCGGGAGTCTCGACGGGGAGTCCTTCCGCGACCGTACGAGGGGCCTGCGGATCGGGGTCGTCGTCGACGGCGAGTCGCTGTGGCTGTTCGACGCCGCGCACGAGCGGTGGGTGTACTGCGACGGGGCACGGCTCAGCACCTTCGCCGTGGCGGACAAACCACACGACGCCCCGGCCGCCCCGCACGTACCACCGGCCGCCGCACCCGCTCCGGGGCCGACACGGGTCGTACGGGAATCCGAACGCGAAGGTGAACCCGGACGCGAACCCGGACGCGAACCCGCGGATCACCGAGCGGCGGCCGAGCGGCGACCGGCGGAGCGCGGGCCGGCCGATCACGAACCCACCCGGCTGGTCCCGCCGGTGACGCCCGATGGGTGAGACGCAACCGTTCGCGGGACGCCCGTCGGAGCTCGTCGGACGCCAGATCGCGGGCTACCGCATCGAACGGGAGATCGGCCGCGGTGGCATGGCCGTCGTCTACCGGGCGAAGGACCTGCGCCTGGACCGGACGGTCGCGCTGAAACTCCTCGCCCCCGAACTGGCCCGCAACGACACCTTCCGCCGCCGCTTCACGCACGAGTCGAGGGTGGCCGCCGCCATCGACCATCCGCACATCGTGCCGGTCTTCGAGGCGGGGGAGACGGACGGCGTGCTCTACATCGCCATGCGGTACGTCGCCGGGCGCGATCTGCGGCATCTCCTGGACCGGGAGGGCCCGTTGCCCCTGACGACCGCCACGCGGATCGCCGCCCAGGTCGCCTCCGCGCTCGACGCGGCGCACGACCACGGCCTGGTGCACCGGGACGTCAAACCGGGCAACATCCTGGTCGCGCAGGGCACCGACAGCGACCACCCCGAGCACGTGTACCTCACCGACTTCGGCCTGACGAAGAAGTCGCTGTCCCTGACGGGATTCACGAGCGTCGGACAGTTCGTGGGGACCCTCGACTACGTGGCGCCGGAGCAGATCTCGGGCAAGCCGGTCGACGGCCGCTGCGACGTCTACAGCCTCGCCTGTGTCGTCCACGAGACGCTCGCCGGCCGGCCGCCCTTCCAACGCGACGACGACATGGCCCTGTTGTGGGCCCATCAGTACGACGAGCCGCCCCCGCTGACCAGCGGGCGCCCCGACCTGCCGTCGGCCGCCGACGAGGTCCTGGCGCAGGCGCTCGCCAAGTCCCCGGACGACCGCTACGACTCCTGCCTGTCCTTCGTGGCCGCGCTCAGGGCCGCCGTCACGGCACACGGTTTCCGGGCGGAGCGCGCGCCGACCCGGGCGGCCGGGACGACGACACCGGGACCGCCGCAGCCCCCGCCGGAACCGCCCCTGTGGGCCAGGGCGGTCTTCAGCGGGCCCGGCCGGGCCCCCGGCTGACGTCGAGCCCCTCGACGCGGGCCACGTTCTCCCGGTCGTCGGCGTCCTCGCTGGCCTCGGCGGCGAACCAGGCGTCGAGGATCTCCTTGAGGAGCGGCTCCGAGGTCAGGCGCAGACCGATCGCCAGGACGTTGGCGTCGTTCCAGCGGCGCGCACCGTCGGCCGTGTACGAGTCCGTGCACAGGGCCGCCCGCACCCCGGGCACCTTGTTCGCGGCGATCGACGCGCCGGTGCCCGTCCAGCAGCACACGACGGCCTGGTCCGACGCACCGGAGGCGACCTCGCGCGCCGCGGCCTCGGAACAGGCCGCCCACCGCGGGTCGTCCCCGGGGCGCAGCGCGCCGTGCGTCAGCACTTCGTGGCCCCGGTCGCGCAACTCCGCGAGGAGGAAGCGGGCGACGGGTTCGTCCATGTCCGAGGAGACGGAGATCCGCATACCCCGAGCCTATCCGGCCCCCCGACGCCCTAGCACTCGCAGCGGACACGGGGGCCGGGAGACAGGTTCAGGGCGCGGCGGATCACCTGCGGGGGGATCCGCCGCGCCCTGAAGTGCTTCAAGCCCTTTGGGCCCGGGTGGCCCTCATGGTGAGGTGGGGGAACCGAGGGGCCGCACGCTGATGGACCAAGGGCCGTCGGAGCGGGCGTAGATGAGGCAGGGGCCGGTGAGCGGCGCTTCGCCGTGCCAGGGGCCGACGTGACTGGCCAACTCGTCGAGGAAACCGTTCCCGTCCGGCTCGAAGGTGTCGACGAGGAAGTAGCCGCCGTCGTCGGACCGCGGGTCGCCCTCGTACCGGAGGGTCGCGATCGCGGGGCCGCCCGTGTGCCGCAGCACGTCCGAGGCGCCGCGCCGCGTGTCACCCTCGCAGGTCAGCGCACTCGACACGGGGCTCACCGCGACCGTCCACGGCCCGTCCCCCTGGATGCGGAGCGCGCTCACCGGCCGGTCGTCGCCGTTCACCAGCGAACGGCAGGAGAAGGGACCGTCGGTGTAGACCAGTTGGCTCTGGGAGTGCAGTCTCCCGTCCAGGGCGTCGACGACGAAGTGTCCGGCCCCTGCGTGGGTGATGTCGAGGATGACCGGCCCCTGCCCGGTGGTGAGTTGGGCGACCTTGTCGCCGTCGCCGCCGATCTGTTGCAGCGCCGGGCCGCCCGCGGTGAGCAGTGGGGGCGCCTGCCGGGGGGCGTCGTCGCTCTGGGCGACTCCGGAAAGCGGTACCACATCGGCCTGTCGCTTCCCTGGCTTCCCCCGGTCGCGCTGGAACCACTTCATCGCATGCCCCCCTGGTGATGTCTGGGCACAGTATTGGGCGTTCGGTCGCCTGCGTATACGGTCGTCGCGGCCTCGATGGCCTGCGGCTCTCGACTTGACGCGCCTCATCCCGACTGCGTAGAGATGACTGCGTTGTCATACGTCATACGGCGGACACGGGGACATCGGGAGGCGTCGTGACGCGACCGGCAGGACGGGGCGGGAGCTCCGCCGCGCCGCGCAGTGTGGATGTGGCCCGGCTGGCGGGGGTCTCGCAGAAGACCGTGTCCAGGGTCTTCAACGACGAGCCCTATGTCTCGGCCGACGTACGCCGCCGCGTGCTCGACGCCGCCGAACAGCTCGGCTACCGGCTCAACAGCGCGGCGCGGGCACTGGCCTCCGGACGTACCCGCTCCCTCGGCGTGGTGTCGCTCGGGACGGCGCTGTACGGGCCCGCCACCCTGCTCGTGGGCATCGAACGGGTCGCACGGGACCTGGGCTACGCGCTCCACGTGGTCAACACGATGGAGGGCGACCCGGCGGGCATCGCCGGCGCCGTCGGTTCGCTCCTCGGCCAGGGCGTGGACGGCATCATCATCTCCGAGCCGATCGACGAGGGGGAGGTGCCCGTCCGCGTCGACGTCCCCGTACTCGTCTTCGGCGCGCCCCTGCCCTTCACCGCGCCCAGGGTGGTCACGGCGGGCGGCGGCGCCGATCTGATGGCGCGGGCGGCCACCGAACACCTGCTGGCGCTGGGGCATGTGACGGTGCATCATCTCGCCGGTCCCCGCCGGTGGTACGTCGCCGGGGACCGCCTCGCCGGCTGGCGGGCCGCGCTGGCGGCGCGCGGCGCGCACGAACCGCCGGTCGTCGAGGGCGACTGGTCGGCCGCGTCCGGTTACACGGCGGGCCGCGCGCTGGCCGCCGATCCCGAGGTCACCGCCGTGTTCGCCGCGAACGACGACATGGCGATCGGGCTGATCCGCGCGCTGACCGAGGCAGGGCGGCGCGTACCGGACGACGTCAGTGTCGTCGGTTTCGACGACATCGCCGTCGCCGCCTATGTGACTCCGCCGCTGACCACGGTGCGCCAGCCGTTCGACGCCGTGGCGCGGGAGGGCCTGAAGCACCTCGTGCACGCCATCGAGAACCCCGACTCCGACCCCCTGCCGGCGAGCGACCCACCGGTCGACCTCGTCGTCCGCGACTCCACCGCGCGGCCCCCGGCCTAGGCGGGCTCGGGCGGGTCCTCGGCTCATGGGCGGCGGTCGTCGACCCGTATGACCTGCGGGGTTGTGTCGTACGTCATTGTTTGCGGGGGAGTGGGGATCGACGGGCATCGCCCTTGTCCCGACCGGGCATGGTGAGGGGGGCGGAACGTGCCCGGGGCATGCGGTGCGCGACGACGGAGTCGAGGGCGCCGTCGGCCGCCGGGAGCCGCCCGTGAAGTCGTGAGTGGACGAAGGTCCACGCGTGTTCCGCACATGTGTCGTGAAGGGGGAGCCATGGCGCTGCCGGTCGTGCCCGAAGACGTTCTGCCGCAGCCGATGCTGAGCCCGCTGACTCCCGCCGCTGTCTTTCTGGTCGTCACCGTCGCCCCCGGCGGTGAGCCGACGGCGCGCGGGGTGCTGGCCGGACTCGCCGGGCTGGAACGGTCGGTGGGGTTCTCCAGCCCCGACGGCGCCCTGGGCTGTGTGGCCGGCGTGGGCGCGGCGGCCTGGGACCGGCTCTTCGGCGCGCCCCGGCCCGCCGCGCTGCACCCGTTCCGGGAGCTGGACGGCCCCCGGCACCGGGCCGTGTCCACACCGGGCGACCTGCTCTTCCACATCCGTGCGACGCGCGTGGACCTCTGTTTAGCGCTGGCCGCAGAGATCATGCGGCAGCTGCGCGGCGCGGCCACCCTGGAGGACGAGGTCCAGGCCTTCGCGTACTTCGACTCCCGCAACCTCCTCGGCTTCGTCGACGGCACCGAGAACCCGGTCGGGCGCCTGGCCGCCGAGACCGTCCTCGTCGGCGACGAGGACCCCGCTTTCCGGGGCGGCAGCTACGCGCTCGTGCAGAAGTACCTGCACGACGTGGACTCCTGGGAGGCCCTCGCCGTCGAGGCGCAGGAGAAGGTCATCGGCCGGACCAAGCTGACCAACCTCGAACTGGACGTGGCGGGCTCGCACGTCGACGTCAACACGCTCATCGGCCCGGACGGCACCCAGCAGCGCATACTCCGCGCCGCCATGCCCTTCGGCAGGCCCGGGCGGGGCGAGTTCGGCACGTACTTCATCGCCTACGCCCGCGACCCCGAGATCCCCGAGGCCATGCTGCGGAGGATGTTCATCGGCGAACCGCCGGCCGGCCACGACCCGATCCTGGACTACTCCCGGGCCGTGACCGGGACCATGTTCTTCGTGCCCTCGGCCGGCTTCCTGCGCGCCTTCCCCACCCGGCGCCCACCGAACTGATCGACGCCTCATCGAACCGAGCGCCCTGCCTCCGTCCCTGCCCGACATCGTCGCCGGATCAGAAGTCGGTCCCGGATCAGAAGTCGGTCCCGGATCAGAACTCGGTCCTGGATCAGAACTCGTCCTCGCCCTCGACGAACGTCCGCACCACCTCGATCTCCCCGATCCTCGACACGTCCACCCGGCGCGGATCGTCCCCCAGTACGACGAGGTCGGCCCGCCTGCCGGGGGTGAGGCTGCCGGCGTCGGCCTCCCAGTGGCAGGCGCGGGCGGCCTCGGTGGTGTAGGCGCGCAGCGCCTCCTCCACGGTGATCGCCTCGTCGGCGCCGATGAGACGGCCGGACTCCGAGGCCCGCTCGACCATGAACTGGATCGCCCGCAGCGGGGCGCCGTTCGCGACCGGGCGGTCCGAGCTGCCGGCGACCCGGATGCCGTGGTCGAGGAAGCCCCGGCCCCTGTACAGCCAGCCGGCCCGGTCCGCACCCATGATCGTGGCGTAGTCGTCGCCGTAGTAGCGCAGGAAGCTCGGCTGGATGACGACGGTGACACCGAGCGCGGCCAGCCGGGGCAGCTGGTCGGGGCGGACCAGGCCCGCGTGCTCGACGCGGTGCCGGGCCTCCGGGCGCGGGCGCAGCTTCTGGGCCTGCTCCAGCGCGTCCAGGGCGACATCGAGGGCCCGGTCGCCGATCGCGTGCACGGCGAGCTGCCAGCCGGCGAGGTGCCCCTCGACGATCGTGCTCTCCAGCACGTCGGGCTCGTGCATGAGCTGCCCCGAGTCGTCGCCGCCCAGACAGGGGCTGGTGAGGGCCGCCGTACGGGCCATCATGCCGCCGTCGGCGAAGATCTTGAGCGCGCCCAGGGAGAGCGTGCCCTCGCCGAAGCCCGTACGCAGGCCGAGGTCGATCGCCCGGCTCGTGGTGTCCCCGGCGGCCGCCCCGACCGGGTGGAGCGCGTCGGCCGCCACCATGAGCCGTACCCGTAGCGGGAGTCGGCCCGACTCGTGGGCGAGCTGATACGCGGCGCCCTCGATGGGGCTGTGCCCGAAGAGGCGGGCCCCGACGCCCGCCTCGGCGCACCCCGTGACGCCCTCGGACCGGCAGAGGCGCGCGGCGTGTTCGATCGCCGAGGCCAGTTCCGTGAGCGAGTGCGGCGGCCTGGACCGCAGTGCGGCCCCCATGGCGCCCTCCGCGAGGAAACCGTCCGGCCGGGCCACGTCCGCCGGGAGTCCGCTCAGCACCGCCGAGTTGACCAGACACGCGTGCCCCGAGAGGTGGCCCAGATACACCTTGCGTCCGGCGCTGACCGCGTCGAGGTCGGCCGCGGTGAGGGGCCGGTCGAGCGTGCGCTGGTCATAGCCGCCGAAGGCCACCCAGCCGCCGACGGGGGCCTCGGCCACCGCCTCCGCCACCGCGCGGAGCACGTCGTCGGCCCGTCGGCTCGGCGCGACGCTGGGCGACCTGGCCTTGAGGCCCGTCCACGCCAGATGCACATGGGCGTCGATGAAGCCGGGCAGCACCGTGGCGCCGCCCAGGTCCAGGGTCCGCCGCGCCGGAAGCCCCGCCACGTCCTCGTCCAGGCCGACTACGCGCCCCCGCCAGATCCCGAGCTCCCGGGCGGCCGGGCGGTCAGGGTCCATGGTGATGATGCGGGCGTTGGTGATCCTGGTGCAGAGCACGAACAGGTCTTTCCGGTCAGGGGGTTCGGGGCAGTTCAGGGGGATCGGGAGGTGAGGTCTCGGGTTGGTGAAGTGCCGTGATCCGCCTGCCAGTTGACGCCTTCGTCGGCTAATGTCCCAGCGTTCGGGGGAGGTCGGTTCGGTTCGACGGCACTTCAGGGCTGGTCCAAGAAGACAAATATAGTTAGCCTACCTAAGTTTTCTTGTGCGTTTCCTGTGGTGGCGAAACCGGTCCGGAGGGATGCGTGAAAAGAGCGGACCCGCCGGGACGGAACGTGCTGTGGCGCGCCGTGGGCGGACAGCGCAAGGACGTCGTGCTGGGCGCCGTCCTGGGGATGGCGCACCAGACGGGCGAGGCCCTCGTGCCGGTCCTCATCGGACTGGCCATCGAACGGGGGGTCGTGGACGGCGACGTCCCCGGACTGCTCCGCTGGCTCGCCGTCCTCGCCGCCGTGTACGTGGGGCTCTCCTACAGCTTCCGCGCCAGCGCCCGGGCGGGCGAACGCGCGTCGGTCACCGCCGCGCACCACCTCAGAACCCGACTCGTCGGCCGTCTCCTCGCCCCCGAGGGCGGAGCCGAAGAAGGCCGCCTGCCCGGCGAGTTGACGAACATCGCCACCGAGGACGCCAAGCGGGTCGGTGCCGTCGCCATGGCCCTCATCGTGGCCTTCGCGGCGACGGCGGGCCTCGTGGTCAGCGCGGTGGCACTGCTGCGGGTCTCGGTGGCTTTGGGCCTGCTCGTCCTGCTGGGCACCCCGCTGCTGCTGGGACTGGGCCACCTGCTGAGCAAGCCTCTGGAACGCCGCAGCGCGACCGAACAGGAACGCGCGGCGCGGGCCTCCGGCGTCGCCGCCGACCTGGTGGCCGGACTGCGCGTCCTCAAGGGCATCGGCGCCGAGTCGGCCGCTGTGGCCCGCTACCGGCGGGTCAGCCAGGACTCGCTCGCGGCGACCCTGCGAGCCGCCCGCGCCGAGGCCTGGCAGAACGGCGTCGTCACCATCCTCACCGGCACGTTCATCGCCCTGGTCGCCCTCGTCGGCGGACGGCTCGCCGCCCGCGGCGACATCGGCCTCGGCGAACTCGTCTCCTCCGTCGGGCTCGCCCTCTTCCTCATCGGCCCGCTCACCGAATTCGCCTGGGTCAACGCCGAGTTGGCCCAGGGTCGTGCCTCCGCCACCCGCATCGCGGAAGTGCTGGACGCCCCCGGCGCCGTATCGCCGGGACCGGCGGCCGACGGCACTCCGTCCCGGAGCGTCGAGGGACGCCTGACGCCGCGCGCCCTGTCGTACAGCACGGCCCAGGGCCGCGCCTCCGCCGCCCGCACCGCAGAGGTGCTGGACGCCCCGGGCGCCGTATTGCCGGGACCGGCGGCCGAGGGCGCCCTGGCCCGGAGCGTCGAGGGACGCCTGACGCTGCGCGCCCTCACGTACGGCACCCTGCGCGGCGTGGACCTCGACATCGCCCCCGGCGAGACCGTCGGCGTCGCCACCACCGACCCCGCCGACGCCACGGCGCTGCTGCGCTGCCTCGGCCGCCGAACCGACCCCGACGACGGCGCCGTCGAACTGGACGGCACGGCACTCACCGCGCTCGGCCTCGGCGACGTACGCGCGGCGATCCTCGTCGCCGAGCACGACGCCGACCTCTTCGAAGGCACGGTCCTGGAGAACGTCACGGCGGCGGCCGCCGCTCCCGGGAAAGTCACGGCCGCGCTGGCCGCCTCCGGCACCGACGAGGTCGCCCGCGCGCTGCCCGACGGCGTCGACACCGCCGTCAGCGCGCGCGGCCGCTCCCTGTCCGGCGGTCAGCGGCAGCGGGTCGCCCTGGCCCGGGCCCTCGCGGCCGACGCGCCCGTCCTCGTCGTGCACGAGCCCGCCACCGCCGTCGACGCCGTCACCGAGACACGGATCGCCGCCGGTATCGGCGACCTCCGCCGGGGACGCACCACACTCCTGGTGACCAACAGCCCCGTCCTGCTCGCCGTCACCGACCGGGTCGTCCTCCTCCACGACGGCCGCATCACCGCGACCGGCGACCACGAGCGCCTCGTCCACGAGTGCGCCGACTACCGCACGACGGTCCTCACATGACCGAGCCCGCCGACAGCCTCGGCACCGTCGAGACCGCGGCCCGCAGTGGCGGTCGCGCCGCACCCGAACTGCTCCCCGTCGCCACCCCCGCCCGCACCCGGGCGGCCGTCGCCGAACTGCTGCGCCCGCAACGCCGGTCGGCGCTGGCCGCGTTCACCGTCATGGTGGCCTCCACCGCAGTCGGCCTGCTCGTACAGCCCCTGCTCGGCCGGATCGTCGACCTCGCCGCCGAACGCGGGTCCGTCGACGCCATCACGGCCACCGCGGGCCTGCTGGTGGCCGTCGCCGTGGCGCAGGGCGTCACCGCCGGGTTCGGGCTGTCGCTGATCGCCCGGCTCGGCGAGACGACCCTGGCCCGGCTGCGCGAACGCTTCGTGGAACGGGCCCTGGCGCTCCCGCTGGACCGGGTCGAGAAGGCCGGCGCCGGCGACCTGACCGCCCGGGTCACCGCCGATGTCTCCCTCATCGCCGACGCCGTACGCAACGCGCTGCCCGCGCTGGGGCGTTCCCTGCTCACCATCGTCCTCACCCTCGGCGCCATGGCCCTCCTGGACTGGCGGTTCCTGCTGGCCGCGCTGCTCGCGGTCCCCGTACAGGCGGCCACCGCCCGCTGGTACGTCACCCGCGCCGTCCCGCTCTACGCCGAGCAGCGGGTGGCCGCCGGCGCTCAGCAGCAGCAGATGCTCGACACCATCGGCGGCGGCTCCACCGCGCGGGCGTTCCGGCTGGAGAGGGAGCACACCGAGCGGGTCACCGAGCGGTCCTGGTCCGTGGTGGCGCTGACCATGCGGGGCGTACGGCTCGTCCTCGGCTTCTACAGCCGCCTGCACATCGCCGAGTACATCGGCCTCGCCGCCGTCCTGGTCACCGGCTACTGGCTGGTCCGCCAGGGCTCGGCCGGCATCGGTACGGCGACCGCGGCCGCCCTCTACTTCCACAGCCTCTTCGGCCCCGTCAACGCGGCCCTCGCCCTCCTCGATGACGCCCAGTCCGCCACGGCGGGCCTCGCCCGGCTCGTCGGCGTCACGGACGAACCCGTACCCCCGGCGCCGCGCCGCACCGTCGGGTCAGGCAGCGCCGCGGTCACCGTCCGGGGGCTGAGCCACGCCTACCGGACGGGCCACCCCGTCCTGCACGACATCGACCTGACGATCCGCCACGGCGAGCGCGTGGCCCTCGTCGGCGCCAGCGGGGCCGGCAAGACCACCCTGGCCAGACTCGTCGCGGGCATCCAGCCCCCCACCACCGGCACCGTCCTGGTCGGCGGGGTCCCGCCCACCGAACTCGGGACCGCCGCCTCCCGCACGATCGCCCTGATCACCCAGGAGACCCATGTCTTCGCGGGCCCCCTCGCCGACGACCTGCGGCTCGCCAAACCCGGCGCCGACGACGACGAACTGCGCGCCGCGCTCGACCGCGTCGACGCCCTCGCCTGGGCCGAGGCCCTCCCCGACGGACTCGCCACCGTCGTCGGCGACGGCGGCCACCGGCTGAGCGGCGAACGGACGCAGGCCCTCGCGCTCGCCCGGCTGATCCTCGCCGACCCGCCCCTGGCGATCCTCGACGAGGCCACCGCCGAGGCGGGCAGCGCAGGAGCGCGCGCCCTGGAGAAGTCGGTCGCCCGCGCCGTCGACGGCCGCACCGCGCTGATCGTCGCCCACCGCCTCAGCCAGGCGGCGACCGCCGACCGCGTCGTCGTCATGGACGCCGGCCGCGTCGTCGAGAGCGGCATCCACGACGAACTGCGCGCAGCGCGGGGCACCTACGCCGCCCTGTGGGCGGCCTGGTCGGACGCCCGCGACACCGGCCCCCGGCCGGCCACCGCGACCCCCACACGTACCGCTCCACAGGAACCCGAACCGAAGGACCGCTGATGTTCCGCTCCCGCAGAGCGCCACGGCTCGCCGTCGCGCTCGCCTTCGCCACGCTGCTCCTCGCCACCGCCTGCGGTGGCGGCGCATCGGACTCCGACACCTCGGACGCCGGAGCGGAGGCGAGCACCTCCGGCGAGTCCGCCTTCCCGGTCTCCGTCGACCACAAGTACGGCAGCACGACGAGGTCCTCTCCTCCGACCTGCTCGTCTACGCCACCGGATATCAACCCCAGGGCATAGCCGACAACCTGGGGGAGATCGGCAAACTCTGCCTGCGCGATGACGAGGACGCCCTCCGGGTCGGCCGCGACCACCGCGTGACGACCGCCCCCAACGTCACCGCCGACATCTACCTCCAGGGCGGCACCGAACACACCCACGGACTCACCTCGACGCTCCTGTCCACCACCGCCGTACGCGCCGGCGAAATCTGCGCCTCCCTCCTGGCCCGCCACCGCGCCACGGACCTGACGGCCTCGCACGAATGAGAAGAGCGAATGTGAAGGACGAGATGAGGAGGGCGAGATGAGGAGGACGAAGGGATGAAGAGGGGCCAGATGTAGTCGGGCGGTGCAGCGGTGCACCTGTCGGCCTACGGCCAGGCCAGGCCGACAGGTGCCCCGCCTCCAGACCGTGGACGAAGGGCCGCCGGGCGACCGCACCCGGTGGTGGGCGGTCATCGACGCCGATGCTCGCCGATGCAAACCGGTCATTTGCATGGCGAGTTGACGCTGTGTGCCCGGGGTGCCGGACGAGCGGCCTCCGGGGCGCGCTAGCATCACGGCGTGATTACGGCTTGGTCTCCCCGACGCATGGCCCGGGCCCGCGCTTCCGCGGTCCCGCTGCTGCGCGTGCTGGGCCTCGCCGTAGTGTTGTTCGCCGTCGTGCTGACGCACGGAGCGACTCCGGGAAGCGCCGCTGGACACCTGGTGACCAGCGCGGCAACAAGCGTGAGCGCGGCGCCTGAACCCCCGCACCATGGTGTGGACACGCCGTCGGCCGCCACGGCAGCCGATCGGTCGGTCGGCCCCCGCCCGGCCGCCGAGCTGTTCGCCGGGCCCCGTGACGGACGCGCCGACCACGGCGCGGGTCACCCGGGCGAGCACTGCGCGTCCGCGCAGCCGCAACAGGGCCCGGTGCTCGCGCAGTCCCGCTTTGCAGCGTCGGTCAGCGAAGTCGTGGTTCCGGGCAGTGTGCCGACTGTGGGCGACGCCGGCGAGCCGCGTGTCTCCGACCGGTCGTCAGCCGCCCTGAGGGCATCGGTCGTTCAGCAGGTCTA
>NZ_JAEMUX010000057.1 GCF_016598475.1 Streptomyces adelaidensis | reverse complement strand
GCAAGGGATAAAGGAGCCGCTGGATCAAGCCCAGCGAGTCCTTCGCCGCGTGCGCCTCGGGTGGTACGCCTGCGTCCAGCGGGGAAAGCGCCGCTTCGCACAGCCTAGCGAAGACGTTCGTGTACCTGGCAGCGGATTCGGCATCCCCCAGTACAGGGAATTCTCGATGTGCGCGACGATCACCGTACTGAGGCGCCGTACGGCAGGTTGCACAAAGGTGACCGAGGAACCGAAAGGCACCGGTAACAGCAACTGAAGGGCCGCCCGTGCCAAGGTCCGGTCAGCCCAACTCGCCCCGCTCCCTCGCAGAATTCGTTGCCCTCGAGGTCGGCCATGAGGACCCCAGCCGCCACCGTCGGGGCGGGTGTGGTCCGCGATCATCCGGGCGCCCAGCGCGAGCGCCCGCTCGACCTCCTGGGTACGGGTGCGATCGTGCGGCTTCAGGTCGAAGCGGAGCCGGTTCTCCGCCGACTTGCCCTCGGGCACCCGGACGAACAGCAGCCTCGGGCCACCGGCCGGGTCCGCCCATCAGCGGCCTCCGAGTCACCGGGTTGCCGTCGTCGGCCAGCGGCCGGCCGAGCAGTTCGCTCCAGAAGAGGCCGGGTTCGTACGGGTCGCCAATGCAGTAGAAGGTGAGGCTGTGGATCGTGGGGTGCAAAGCGGTCTCCTTGTTCGCTTCAGTGATTCCGGGCCGGCCGGGGTTGTTGTTCGGAGACGGGTTCATGGGAATGCGGTGGGGAGCCGACGGGATGCCCGGGGCACACTACGGCCCGGGTGTTCCAGGAGTGCCGCCGCCAGACCCGCCCGCGCATCGGCGGTATCGATCAGAACCCCGTCAACGTCGAACATAACGGCGTAGGCCACCGCCCCGCCGTCGTCCACCTTCCGTTCCAACCCCGCCAATTCGCCCGCCCCCGAAATCGAACGGGTCCTCCCCGAACCCCCGAAAGCACTGCGCGACAGAGATCCACCACACAGAAGTTGACATGCGGCGCCTACACGATTCTCGTCCATACTCCCTCGGTGAGAGGCCATTTCGACCATCGGCGAGTTCCCGAACGAGGTCAGGATGCCCGTTGTGCCGAGCGCGCTCCTCCACGAGGTGGAGGAGCACCCAGCAGAGGTCGACGTGGGCGGCCGTATCTGATCGGCCGCTGGGCCGAGTAGCACTCGACCCACCTCAGATACCCGACCAGCCCCCCAAGGTCATGAGCAACAATCGCGGCAGGGGCGCGTTCCGCGTGTCCTGTGATGACATGCCCTCACACTTGGCGGGCGCGGTGCCCGGTGCGTAATCGAGGAAGGTGGTCCACTGCGTCCGCGACACCGGCCCGAGTGACAAATCAACTCCGGAGCCCTGAAGGCGCTTTGCACTTGAGGAAAAGTTGAGGTTGGGCACCTTTCGCATCACGAAGCGCGTGGTCGATCCGAGTGAGATATAGATCTCACCAGGCGGGAACATAGGGGCGTAAATCCACCCTCACCCCGCGATCGAGACCTCCTTGACCTCCCTTTTGATCACTTTGCTCATCCGCGTCCAGGGCATATAAATCAGGTTCGAACTGCGGTGCGATACAACCCACTTGCCTTCTCACCAACACCCGGCCAATCTTCTCCCTGCGCCCCGGACGGCTCGCTCAAGCGCCGCCTCCGGTACACGCGTTGACCATCTGAACGGGGGTTCTGATGAGCGGTTCGCTCTTCTCGGCGCTCTTTGCGGCCACGCACCGGCCGACTGGCCGATCGGCCATGGCTATCCGTGAAAGGCCTCGGTAGTACCACGCAGTTCGCGACCGTTGGATCTGAACTTCCGTCGCGGGACACCGAATACGGTGCGCGAAGGCTGCGGTATCGGCCCGCCCGGCATGGGCGGTGCGCCCTCACACCACATCCAGCCGTGTTCGACCGCTCAAGCTCGGCCACGCCCAACGGGCATGGCCCGTAGAAGGAATTCCATGAAGAGACTTGTAAGCTCCACACTCACCTCTGTCATCGTGGCCGGTGGTCTGGTGGGCGTCACCGGCTCGCCCGCCTTCGCCGCGTGTGCTCCGGACCCGGTGAAGAAGTACGCCATCTCCAAGAAGTCCACGGTGTACAGGGGGACCAACCTGCACAGCACGTGGATGGACATGAGGGGCGCCTCAGAGGTCTCGGTCAGCTACAACAAGAGCAGCACGGCGACCGCGAGCGTCAGCGGTACCGCGGGCATCGAGGCCGAGGCCGGGGTGATCTTCACCAAGGCGAGCACATCGTTCAGCGTGACGGTTGGCGGAGAGTGGTCCAGCTCCAAGAGCTGGAACTATGAAATGAAGGCCAAGAAGGTCAAGGGCAAGAACCAGGTCCGTATGAGGCTCTTCCACGAAGCCAAGAGGTTCCGGGTCGGCAAGAGCATCACTACGAACAAGCCCAACTGTAAGGGGACCACCACCAAGCACTCATGGAACAAGACCATCACCGCTCCAACCAAGCGCAGCAGCAACGACTTCTGGCGCCTTGAGTACAGGTACGTGAAGTAGGTTCCATGCTGGCGGCCCCCCGAGGAATCTTGGCGGGCCGCCTTCAGTCGTCATCACCGTCGCCTCTTCGCCAAGGACGCTTCAGCGGACGAGCAGCAGGCTGGGCCCCTCGGCCGGGTCCCGAACCAGCACCTCGACGTCACCGGATTCGTCGTCGGCGAGCGGGCGGCCGAGCAGTTCGCTCCAGAAGAGACCGAGGTCGTACGAGCGCCGGTGCGGGCGAAGGTGATGTGATGGATGGTGGGATGCGACTGACGACTCCAAAGGCTGGTCGGCGGCCGTCGGGAGCATCACCGGAGACGGGCTCACTCGTCGAACGATCAACCAGAGTCCCGGAGTTAACCACAACATCCTGGGCGGGACGCCTCTTCTGTCACGAACGCTCCTCCACGGTCCGACGGGCCACCGGGCCGAGTTCCTCGACCACGCGCCGCAGCCTCTGTGGTGTCACCTAGCGCACGTACGCAGCAGTTCGGCGTAACGCCCGCTGTCCGCCCAGCGCGCGCCCCGCTCCGGGTCCGGCTCGGCCGCCTCCCGCGCCAGAGCACAGCGGTTCCGCCGCACCTGCCGGTCAGGCCGAGGACGCCTTTGGGCGGAGTCCAAGGCGTGTGCGGCGTTCTCGGGGAGCACCGAGAGGTCATTGCTGCGCAGGTCACCGTTGGACTATTGCACTGCGGATCACACGGATCACTCCTCCAGTGCGCCCTCGAGCGCGAGTACGTTGGTCGGGGACATGCGCGACGGACGGAGCCGTCTTCTGTCACCACCCCCTCTCCCACCACGCACGCTTCTCCCTCACCGGTTACTCTCCGCCTACCGCACGCAGTACGGCGTCAGCCGCCTCACACAGGGACCCGAAGACAGGCGTGTGGGTGGCCGAGTTCCTCCGGCCGGTACGTGGACGCCACCGCTTACACCGTGCAACCGGCCGCAAGCCCCGCCGCGATGCCCGCCGGCGCGTCCTCGACCACCAGGCACCGGGCCACGTCGGCGCCCAGACGGGCGGCGACATACCCGTCCCGATGACGGCCTGCCCTCAGGACACGTCCTCGGCACACACCCGCGCCTCCGGCACCACCTGCCCGTACGGGCTGGCCTGGCCGCGGTGGGCTCGGCGCAACTGGAGATGACGACGCCCCAACGCCCCCGCGGCAACGCTCCCAGCAACTCGGCGGCTCCGTTCGAAGGCACGGCACCGGGCTTCGCCGCCGCCATCAGCCGGTCCAGGGCGCGGTGTTCCTCGGAGGAATCCCGCTCCAGAGCCACCAGCCGCAGGATGTCCGCCCGCCGCCCCTGCGTGGCCACTGACACCGCCAGGGACCAGCCCCCGCGCCCAGCCTGCCAAACCCGACCGTGCGCGTCGGGGGCGTCGATCAGAGCCCCGTCGGCGTCGAACAGCACTGCGGCGGCCAACGCCCCGTCCACTGCGACCCATTGCGCCCGCCACCCGATCGCCGACCGTCGAAAACGCTACAGGGCCTGCCTTGCGGCAGGCCCTGTAGCGAGCTGAAAAATGGCCGTGTCAGCCCTTCGTGACCGTCGCCCCGGCCTCGTCCGCCGCGCTGTCCTCCAACGCCTTGAGCGCGGGGTCCAGTACGACGTCCTCGCCACGCGCCTCGGTCGTCGGGTCCTCCGGGAAGTGGCAGGCCGTCAGGTGGCCGTCCAGGTTGCCGGAGAGCTGGATCAGCGGCGGCTCCTCGCTGGCGCACTTGTCCTGTGCCTTCCAGCAGCGGGTGCGGAAGCGGCAGCCGGACGGCGGCGAGATCGGCGAGGGCACGTCACCGGCGAGCCGGATCCGCTCCTTCACCTCGATCTCGTCGTCGATGGCGACCTCGGGCACCGCCGAGAGGAGGGCGTGGGTGTACGGGTGGCGGGGCCGGTTGTAGAGCGAGTCCCGGTCGGCGACCTCGACGATCTTGCCGAGGTACATGACCGCGACCCGCTTCGAGAAGTGCCGGACGATCGCGAGGTCGTGGGCGATGAAGAGGAAGGCGATGCCCAGCTCGTCCTGGACCTTCTGGAGGAGATTGACGACCTGCGCCTGGATCGACACGTCCAGCGCCGAGACCGGCTCGTCCGCGACGATCAGCTTCGGGTTCAGGGCGAGCGCGCGGGCGACCCCGATGCGCTGGCGCTGACCACCGGAGAACTCGTGCGGGAAGCGGTTGTAGTGCTCGGGGTTGAGGCCGACCAGTTCGAGGAGCTCCCGGACCTTGTTCTCCCGGCCGCCCTCGGGCTTGATCCCGTTGACCTCCATCGGCGACTTGATGATCGTACCGACCGTCTGCCGCGGGTTCAGTGAGGAGTACGGGTCCTGGAAGATCATCTGGATCTCGGACCGCACAGGCGCGAGCTGCTTGCGCGAGGCGTGCGAGATGTCCTGGCCCTTGTAGGTGATCTTTCCGTCGGTCGGCTCCATCAGACGCGTGATCAGCCGCCCGGTGGTCGACTTGCCGCAGCCGGACTCACCGACCAGGCCGACGCTCTCGCCGACCCCGACGGTCAGGTCGATGCCGTCGACCGCCTGCACGGCACCGACCTTGCGTTTGATCGGGAAGCCGCCGTAGATGGGGAAATGTTTCGTCAGGCCCTCGACCTTGAGGAGCGTCTCGGCTGCGGTGTCCTTGGAGCCCTGTTGTGCCGGGAGGGTGAGGTTGTCACTCATGTCTCGGTTCTCCCTAGCGCAGCCGGGGCTGGATCTTGTCGATGAAGTTGGTCTGCTTCTGCTCCGCCGTCAGGTGGCAGGCAGAGGCACGCCCCGCGGCGAGCGGCGGCCGCTCACCGCTGCAGCGGTTGCCGGTCACCTCGTCGGTGAACGCGCAGCGCGGATGGAACGGGCAGCCCGTGGGCGGGTTGAGCAGGCTGGGCGGGGAGCCGGGGATCGGGTTGAGCGCCTGGCTGGTGTCGCCGCCGAGGCGGGGCATCGAGCTGAGCAGACCCCACGTGTAGGGGTGCTGGGGGTTGCGCAGCACCTCACGGACACTGCCGCGCTCCACGGCCCGGCCCGAGTACATCACGAGCAGGTCGTCGGCCATGTCGGAGATGACGCCGAGGTCGTGGGTGATGAAGATGATCGCGGAGCCGAACTCCTGCTGGAGGTCCTTGAGCAGGTCGAGGATCTGCGCCTGCACGGTCACGTCGAGCGCGGTGGTCGGCTCGTCCGCGATCAGCAGGTCGGGGTCGCAGACCAGCGCCATGGCGATCATGGCGCGCTGGCGCATACCGCCGGAGAACTGGTGCGGGTAGTCGTCCACACGCGACTGCGGGTGCGGGATGCCGACCTTGGCCAGCATCTCGATCGTTCGCTGCCGGGCCTCCTTCTTGGAGGCGCCGGTGTGCTTCATGAACGGCTCGGCTATCTGCCGGCCCACCGTGTAGTACGGCGAGAGTGCCGTCAGCGGGTCCTGGAAGATCATCGCCACCTTGTTGCCTCGGAGCTGCTCCAGCTCCTTCTCCTTGGCGGTGACGAGTTCCTTCCCGTCGAGGATGATCTCGCCCTCGACGGTGGTGGTCTTGGGGTTGTGCAGGCCGAGGACGGTCAGGTTGGTCACGGACTTACCGGAGCCCGACTCGCCCACGATGCCCAGCGTCTTGCCGCGCTCGACGTCGAAGGAGAGCCCGTCGACGGCCTTGACAATGCCGTCCTCGGTGGAGAACCGCACCCGCAGGTCGCGGACCGAGAGGAAGGCCTCCGGCCCGGTCGGGGCCTTCTCACCTTCGGTCTTGGTCAGAGTGGTCACGGTATTTCTCCTAGCTGAGGCGCACGCGCGGGTCGATGTAGGCGTAGGCGATGTCCACGATGATGTTCAGCATCAGGATGAAGAACGCGCCGAACAGCATCACGCCCATCGTCGCCGGAATGTCCTTGCCTTGCGAGGACTCGACCGCGAGGCGCCCGAGGCCGGCCAGGTCGAAGGTGAATTCCGTGACCACCGCGCCGGACAGCAGCGCGCTCAGGTCCATGCCGATGATGGTGACGATCGGGATGAGTGAACCACGCCAGGCATAACGGAAGAATACGTACCGCTGCTTCATGCCCTTGGCCCGGGCCGTGCGGACGTGTTCCTCCGAGAGCTGCTCGATCATGGTCGAGCGGGCCATACGCGTGTACTGGGCGGTGAAGATGGTGGCCATCACGGCCCAGGGGATCAACAGGCCCATGAACCAGCCGGCCGGGTCCTCAGTGAACGGCACGTACTTGGGGCTCTCCATCCAGCCGGTGCTGAAGACGAAGATGCCGACGACGATCGGGCCGAGGAAGTAGATCTGGAACGAGCTGAGGACCATCGAGGCGCCGCTGACGGCCTTGTCGACGGCGGTGCCGCGCTTCCAGGCAGCGAGCAGACCGGTGCCGAGGCCGAACACCAGGAAGATGATCAGACCACCGATGGTCAGCGACAGGGTGAGCGGGAAACTGTCGACGATGGAGTCCCAGACGAATTCACCGCTGTTGAAGGAGACGCCCAGGCACGGCGCGGAGCAGTGCCCCACCGCGAAGTCCCGGCCGACGACGATGCCGGACATGAACTCCCAGAACTGCGTGGTGATGGGCTTGTCGAGACCGAGGTTCTCTCTGATGACCGCGATGTTCTCGGGGGAGCAGTTCTTGCCGCAGGACAGCTGCGCGAAGTCTTGGGGGATCGTATAGAACAGGAAGAACGTGAAGGCGCCGATCAAGAACATGATGACGACGGCGCCGATCAGCCTGCGGATGAGGAACTGAAGCATGGCGGGTGGATGCTCTCTTCGAAAACGCGGCGGTCGGAGGGGGTGGTACCGACCGCGGGGGTGCGCTCCGCCTGGCGCACACCCCCGCGGATCAGCCGGGCTGACGGATTACGGCTGCTTCAGGAACAGGTCGTTGATGTCGATGTAGCTCGACTCCGTGCTGTACCGGGCACCGCCGATGTTCGATCCGAAGAGCTGGATCTGCTTCGAGTAGTAGACCGGGGCGGCCGGGTTGACCTCCTCCACGATGCGGTGGTGAGCCTCTTCCCACGTCTTGGCGGCGGCCTCGGGCTCCTCGGTGAGAGCCTTCTTGATCAGCTCGTCGACCTTGGCGTCCTTGATGTGCGAGTAGTTCGAACCACCGTCGGAGACGAGCGTACCGTCGTAGACCGGGGTGATGACCGTGGACGGGGAGGACCAGTCCTGGCCCCAGCCGGTCATGTAGAGGTCGAACGGGTTGTCCAGCTTGCCGATCTGCTCGTAGAAGCTGGCCCGGTCGATCTCCTTGGCCTGGACGTCGAAGCCGAGCTTGCCCAGCGTGTCCTTGATGATCACCATCTGGGCCTGGCCACGCGGGGTGTTGGAGTAGGCGTAGGTCAGCTTGGTGCCGTCCTTGACACCCGCCTCCTTCAGCAGCTCCTTTGCCTTGTCCAGGTCACCGTTGGGCTTCTTCAGCTTGCCGAACGGGTCGTAGGACTTGTCGTAGCCCGGCAGGGTCGGCGCCATCAGACCACCGGCGATCTCACCGCCGTAACGACCGCCGTCGGCCTGGACCATGGCCTGGGACGGGATCGCGTAGGTGATCGCGTCGCGGACCTTCTTGTCCTTCATGTTGGCGCTGTCGAGGTTGAACGTCATCTGCCACACGTAGGGCTGGTACCCCTGGATCGTGCGCTTCTTGGCGTTCGCGTCACCGATGACCTTGGACAGCTGGGCCGGGTCCACCGAGTCCGTGAACTGGATGGCGTTCTTGGCCTCGCCCTGGTCCGCGATCAGACGCTTGGTCTGGCTGGCCTGCTTGATGGTGGTGGTGAACTGGTAGCCGTCGACGTACTGGTGGCGCACCGAGTCCGTCTCCGGGTCCCACTGGTCGTTCTTGACCAGGGTCAGCGACTTGCCCGCCTTGTACTCGGAAATCTTGTACGGGCCGAGGGCGGCCGGAGCCTTGTCGTACTTCTCCTTCGTGTCCTGCTTCTCGGGCACGATGGCGTAGCCGGCCATGGCCAGGGCCTGCGGGAGGTCCGGGCGAGGCTGGTCGAAGTGGAAGACGACCGTCTTGGCGTCCGGGGTCTCCAGCACGGAGTCCGGCAGGTGCTTGCCCTTGTACGGGCCGTCCGGCAGCGCCTTGCGGTAGTCGGAGCCCGAGAGCCAGCTCTGGACGTAGGACGGGCCGTCGAAGATGACCTTGGAGTACTGGCGCTCGATGGTGTGGCGGACGTCGGCCGAGGTGATCTCGTTGCCGTCCTCGTCCTTGACGCCGTCCTTGAGCTTGTACGTCCAGGTCTTGCCGCCGTCGGACGACGTGCCGGAGTCGGTGGCGATGTCACCGACGACCGTCAGGTTGCCCTTGTCGTCCTCCTGGTAGTTCGTCAGGCCGCGGTGGAGCAGGTTGGCGATCTGACCGGCGTCGGAGACGTAGATCTGGCCCGGGTCCAGGTGGGTCATGTCCGACTGCGCGTACACGTTGATGACACCGCCGGGCTTGGCGCCCTTGACCGGCTCGGCCGGGCCGGTGGAGGCGGCGGCGTCACCGTAGGCGACAGGGTTCGACTGCTCGGCGGCGTCGTCCTGGGACTTGGAGGTGTCCTTGGTGTTGCTCTTGCCGTTGTCCGAGCAGCCGGTGAGCGCCAGCGAGCCGGCCACAATGGCGACGGCCACGGCGCGCGTGGTGCGGGTCCTGATGGGCTTCATGATGCCTATGCACCTACCTGTCGATTGTTGTCCACGAGTACTGCCTGACGGCCCGGGGGAACCCGGATCGGGGGTGGCAGCCCCCCCCACCCACCAATGGACGATTACCGTCCGGTCTTGGGGTCGAATGCGTCCCGGACGGAGTCGCCGAGAAGGTTGAAACAGAGCACGAAGACCACCATTGCCACGCCCGGGAAGAACATGAACATCGGGTCTTCTTCGTAGACGTCGGCGCCGACCGCGAACATGCGGCCCCAGTCGGGGGTGGGCTCGACGAAGCCGACACCTACGAACGAGAGGAAGGCGATCGAGAGGATCGTGCTGGGCAGGATGTACGTGCCCTGCACCAGGATCGGGGTGACGATGTTCGGCAGGATCTCCTTGCGCACGATGCGCCAGGGCGAGGCCCCGGAGACCTTCGCCGCCTCCACGAACTCGCGCTCCCGGAGCGAGAGCACCGAGCTGCGGACCAGCCGGGCTAGACCCATCCAGCCGAGGAACCACATCACCAGGATGATGGACAGGGCCCGCAGATAGGTCGGTGTCTCGTCGCGCGGGTCGACGAACAGCGCGGTGACCACGGGCATGAAGGCGATGAAGAACAGCTGTTGGGGGAAGCCGAGGAAGAAGTCGGTGATCCGGCCGACCCAGTAGTCGACCCGGCCCCCGAAGTAGCCGCCGACCATGCCGATGAGGACACCGGTGATCACGCTGGCCAGGGTGACGACGACCGCCATGTACAGCGAAGTCCGCATGCCGTACAGCAGCATGGTGAACACATCGCGACCCAGCTTCGGCTCGACACCGAACCAGAAGTCACCCGACATGCCACCGAACGAACCGGTGGGCATCGCGAAGTCGTCGAGCAGGAACGGGAAGTCGGGCTCCTGCGCGTACAGCGTGTAGGGGTTCTTGCCGTACACCTTCGAGATGACCGGCGCGAGCGCGGCGATCAGGAAGAAGAAAATCACTACGCACGCGGAGACGACTCCCGTACGGTCCCGCTTGAACCGTTGCCACATCAACTGGCCGGGGGAACGACCCTCAAGCTTCTTCTCACCCTTGGCGACCTCGGCGGTCGTTTCGAGCTCGGGGTCCAAGGCGACCGCGGACCCTGAGCCCTCGGCCTTGGTTGGACTGGTCATGTCTGTTCTTCCCCCGGGGGGTTGGAGAGTTGAGCGCAGCACAGATACCGGCAGGTTCTGTGGTTTGGGGGAACTTTCGCCAAACGGGTCAACGCGCGTCAAGGGCGGAAGGCATAGGGATCTCCCTACGGTCCATATTTTGAGCAAAAATTGCAAAGACTGACACCTACGCGCGCTTGACAGGTCGCAACGGATATCGGCGAAACGGACATACGGGGAACGATTTTTGTTTACATGTCCGAAACTTGATCGCTGGAACACCGATATCCGAACAGTGCTTCACAGCTCACAGACAGTCAGCGGAAGGGTCCGGGCCGGAAGTCCAGCCTCCCCCGGAACTCCTCCCCACCCATCCCGAGATCCCCATTATCCCCACGAGGCCTCCCCCGTATGCGGGCACGCCTGAAGCCCGGCACTCCGCAGTGCGGAGAACCGGGTCTTCAGAGACGGTTGTTGAGGGTGCGTCAGTCGACCGGGAGGGTCAACCGTCGACCCGAAGGGTCAGCCGTCGGTCCGTTGGATCAGCCGTGCTTGGCGCGGCTCGCGGCGCGCGCCCGCTCGCGGCCGTCCAGGTTCACCTTGCGGATGCGAACCGCCTCCGGGGTGACCTCGACGCACTCGTCGTCGCGGCAGAACTCCAGGGACTGCTCCAGGGAGAGCTTGCGCGGCGGGACGATCGCCTCGAACGAGTCGGCCGAGGACGACCGCATGTTCGTGAGCTTCTTCTCCTTGGTGATGTTCACGTCCATGTCGTCGGAGCGCGAGTTCTCGCCGACGATCATGCCCTCGTACACCTCGGTGCCGGGGTCGGTGAACAGCACACCGCGCTCCTGGAGGTTCGTCATCGCGAACGCGGTGACGGCGCCGGCGCGGTCGGCGACCAGCGAGCCGTTGTTACGGGTCGCCAGCACGCCGAACCACGGCTCGTGGCCCTCGTGGATGGAGTGCGCGATGCCGGTGCCGCGCGTGCCGGTCAGGAACTCCGTACGGAAGCCGATGAGGCCCCGGGACGGGACGACGAACTCCATGCGGACCCAGCCGGAGCCGTGGTTCGACATGTTGTCCATACGGCCCTTGCGGACGCCCATGAGCTGCGTGACCGCGCCCATGTGCTCCTCGGGGACGTCGATCGTCATGCGCTCGACGGGCTCGTGCGTCTTGCCGTCGATCTCCTGGGTGACCACCTGCGGCTTGCCGATGGTCAGCTCGAAGCCCTCGCGGCGCATCTGCTCGACCAGGATGGCGAGCGCGAGCTCACCGCGGCCCTGGACCTCCCACGCGTCCGGACGCTCGGTGTCGAGCACGCGCAGCGAGACGTTGCCGACCAGCTCGCGGTCCAGGCGGTCCTTGACCTGACGGGCCGTGACCTTGCGGTCCTTGACCGCGGCCTTGTTGTCCGCGCCCTTGCCGGTGGCACCGCGGCCGACCATCGGCGAGGTGTTCGTACCGATGGTCATCGAGATGGCCGGCTCGTCGACCGTGATGAGCGGCAGCGCGATGGGGTTCTCGGTGTCGGCGAGGGTCTCACCGATCATGATGTCCGGGATACCGGCGACCGCGCAGATGTCACCGGGGCCGGCCATCTCGGCGGGCCTGCGGGTGAGCGCCTCGGTCATCATCAGCTCGGTGATGCGGACGTTGGACATGGTGCCGTCACGCTTGATCCAGGTGACGGTCTGGCCCTTGCGCAGCTCGCCCTGCTCGACGCGGAGCAGCGCGATACGGCCGAGGAAGTTGTCGGCGTCCAGGTTCGTGACGTGGGCCTGGAGCGGGGCGGCCTCGTCGTACTCGGGGGCCGGGACGTGCGACAGGATCGTGGAGAAGAACGGCTCCAGGCTGTCGCTGTCGGCCGGCACGGTGCCGTCGGCCGGCTTGGTCAGCGAGGCGACACCGTCACGCGCACACGCGTAGACGATGGGGAACTCGATCTGGTCCTCGTCGGCGTCGAGGTCGAGGAAGAGGTCGTACGCCTCGTTCACGACCTCGTCGATGCGCGAGTCGGGCCGGTCCGTCTTGTTGATGCACAGGATGACGGGCAGTCGGGCCTTCAGTGCCTTGCGCAGCACGAAGCGGGTCTGCGGCAGCGGCCCCTCGGAGGCATCGACGAGCAGCACGACCGCGTCGACCATCGAGAGACCGCGCTCGACCTCGCCACCGAAGTCGGCGTGGCCGGGGGTGTCGATGATGTTGATGGTGATGACGTCGCCGCCATCCTTGGGGTGGTACTTCACCGCGGTGTTCTTGGCCAGGATCGTGATGCCCTTCTCACGCTCCAGGTCGTTCGAGTCCATCATGCGGTCGTCAAGCGACTCGGCGGCGTGCGCGGCGAAGGCACCGGCCTGCTTGAGCATGGCGTCGACCAAGGTGGTCTTGCCATGGTCGACGTGGGCGACGATGGCGACGTTGCGGATGTCGTGGCGCGTGGCCATAGTGAGGCGCTTCTCCCGGAGTGTGAGGACGGCCTGCGCTGACGTCTGTACTGACATCTGTCGCGCGGACCCTGCCGGGCTGGACACGCCACGGCCTCACCCCATGGTACGGGCCCGCCGCGGTAGGAGCTCGCTGGGTCGCACCGAAGGCCATTCCCACCTCAAATCCACCTCAAGTCACTTGGGTCCCTGATGACACCTGTGTAATTTGACGATCCCCCGTCAGACGAGACGGGTAAACTAGCAGAACGGCAACATCTGTGAGTAGGAAGATGATGTCGGTGGCCGTGGCCACCGGTATTGCAGCGGCCACCGTCGTGCTCGGACCGGTGTCGACGGCCAGCGCCAAGCCCCTCATCTGTGAGCCCGGCCACAAGAGCGCCAAGTGGATCAGTCTGAGCAAGGCGTGGGTGGTCACCCACGCCAAGCAGATCAACATCGCCAAGGACTCCACGGGCTCCTACACGAAGACCGCCATTTACCGCAAGACGGTCAGTTCAGGCCGTTCGGTCACTGGCGGCGCCAGCTACTCGGCGAGCTGGGTGATTTCCAGCATGGACGCCCATGTCGAGGGGACGCTCAGCAAGGCGGGCGAGAAGACCCGCGAGAAGAGCGAGTCGGTCACCTTCAACTTCAACAAGCCTGGGACGTATGTCGTCTTCAGCGGCGTCAAGAAAGCCTCCGGCTACTGGGATGCCAAGACCTGCAACGCCAGCGGCACCGGGTTCGAGAAGAAGGGTAGCGGCAAGGCCACCAGCTGGAGCGTCCAGGCCGAGGGCTCCGTCAAGTGCACCGAGAAGCCCAAGGCAGGCACCATCAAGCGGGCCGCCAAGAACGGGTACTGCTGATCCTGGGTTGCGCGTGAACCTTGGATGACGAGGATGGCCGGACCCTCCTGGGTCCGGCCATCGCAGTTTTCGCGCGCCGTCAGCGCAACGCCGGGCTCGCCGACACCTTCGCCCCCTTCGCGCCCTTCGCGCCCTTCTTCAGGAAGCCCATGTCCTCGTAGACCGGCGTCTGGAAGCCGAAGGCTCCCGTGTTCGCGAGGCCGGTGCGGGTGGCGACGAGCTGGGGCCGCTGGTAGAGGGGGATGGACCCGGCGGCGGCCCAGATGCGGGCGTCCGCCTTGCGGATCAGGGAGCGGGTCTCGGACTCGTCGAGGGTGGCCACCGCCTGGTCGAACAGTTGGTCGACCTGGTCCGTGCCGACCCGCGTGTAGTTCTGCTCGACGCTCAGCGAGCCGTCGGCGGCCGGGACCGGCTTGGCGTAGATCGGCCGGGCGTCGGTGGCGGGGTAGGCGGAGGTCGGCCAGGAGTACAGCGCGAGGTCGTACTGCCCGTTCGCGATGTGGTCCTTGAAGTAGCTCTCGTCGGCGACCTTGGAGATCTCCGTACGGATCCCGACGCGGCCCAGCATCACCGCGATCCGCTCGCCGACGGCCCGCAAGGACTCCGTGCCCGGCCCCGACGGCAGCACGAACCGCAGCGTCAGTGGCTTGCCGTTCTTGGCGAGCGGTCCGCGCGCGGTGTCGGCGGGCGCACGCGTCCCCTTCGGGGCGTACGCGCCCGGCGCGCCGCCCGGCTTGAACTGCTTGCCGTCCTGAGCGAGGTGCTCGCCCTCCTCCCCCTTCTTCTTGTCGTCGCCGGTATCGCCCTTGTCCCTCTCGTTGTTCCTCTCGTTGTTCCTCTCGTTGTTCCTCTCGTTGTTCCTCTCGTTGTTCCTCTCGTTGTCCTTCTCGTGCTCGGTGTCGTGCGGCTTGTTGTCGTCGCCGACGATGTACGTGTCGTCGTCCTCGGAGGAGCCGTCGGGGCCGGAGTCCTGCTCCTGCTCCCGCTCCTCCTTCGGCTTCTTCTCCTCCTTCGGCTTCTTCTCCTCCTTCGGCTTCTCCTCCGCCGTCGTCCCTTCCGCGCCCGCCGCCTTCTTGTCCTTCTTCAGCGGGCCGCCCTTTTCCCAGCCGGCGTCGGCGAGCAGGGCCCGCGCCTCGGCGGTGTCCTGGTCGCCGAGGGCGCCGCTGTTGTCGGCGTAGGCGGCCTGGCCGGCGAGGGCGAGGTGGCTGCCGACGGGATCAGCGGGCAGGCCGAGGGGTTCCAGGACGAGGGCGGCGAGTTCCTCGCGGTCGAGGGCGCGGGCCACCGCGCGGCGGACGCGCTCATCGGTGAGGGGGCCCTCGGCGCCGTTGAGAGCGAGCTGGGTGAAGGCGGGTTCGAGGGACCGGCGGACCGTGAAACCGCGCAGGGCGGACTGCTCGGCCGTGTACGCGGCGATCGCCTCGCGCCGCTCCTCCCGGGCGCCGATCTCGTCGTCCGCCGCCTCCTCGTCCGAGCCGTGCGCGATCGCCCAGGACCGCAGCGACTTCGCGGGCGTCAGTTCGGCGGCGGGACCGTGGGCGAGGGGGCCGTTCCGGCCGGGCGCACCCTTCTGGGGCAGCGAGCCGGCGCCCCGCGACCCCTTCTTGTCCCGCCCTGCGAGCATGATCCGCTCGGCCTGGACGGCGTCGATCTCGGCGACGTCGACCTTGTCCTCGGCCAGCGCCTTGGCCCGCTCCTCGCGCGGTACGGCGCGCAGGACCACCTTGGAGAGCTTGGCGGGACGACCCCACCAGCGCGGATTACGGGTGAGGGTGACCTCGCCGTCCCCGCCGTCCTCATCGTCACCGTCGTCGACGCTCTTCAGCGCGAACGGCCCGGCGGTGACCTTGAGCTTCTTGCGGGCGCCGTCGTTGAAGGAGTCGGGGGTGCCCATCACCTGCTTGGGGTACAGCGGTGAGAACAGCGACTTCCAGTCGGCGTACGGACGGGCGAAGGTGACCCGGACCTGCAGGTCGTTGTCGCCCCGTTCGATCTTCTCGATACGTTCGTAGCCGGCGTTCCTGGCCGTCCAGTACGCGGAGTCCTTGCCGGACAGGGCCCGCCACTGCGCGGCGAAGTCGGCGGCGCCGATCTCCCGGCCGTCGCTCCACACCGCCTCCTGGTGGAGCTTGTAGAGCACGACCTGCCGGGGCTCGCGCTCGACGACCTTCGCGGACTCCAGGTAGTCGGCGTTGAGCGTCGGGCGCCCGCCGACGTCGAGGCGGTACATCGACGGCAGTACGGCACCGGCGATCCGCGCGGTGGCCGGGCCGGCGTCCGCCTGGAACGTGTTCAGCGTCTCCGGCACGGCGTCCACGGCCCAGCGCAGGGTGCCGCCGTCGGCGATCAGGCTCCGCGCGGCCGGGGCGATGTCCTGGCCGGCGACCGGCTTCCCCGCCGGGTCCTCCTCACTGCACCCGCTCAGCACGGGAATCGTCAGTACGCCTGCTGCCAAAAACACCACCGATCGGCGCAGGGCACGTGGTCGAACGCGGTCGTGGGTCATCACTGCGACCTCCTCGCTCCGTGGAGGGAGAACGGGGACGGGGGTGGGCTCTGATCACGTTCGGCGGTATATGGAGCTGATCAGACGGATGCGGCCCACTGAAGTGGACGAGGTTCGCGCGGCGGGGGCGACACGGCGAAGAGAGCCCCGGAACCCACCCGTGCGGCGCAATGCGCCCCCTCTTCGGCGCGCGATAGCTCGGGTGGGTCAGGTGGGTCCGATGGGTCAGATGCGTCAGGTGGGTCCGATGGGTCGGCAGATGAACACGGGAGTCGGGTGGTCGGCGGGTGCACGGGAGTCGTGGTCGCTCGCGCCAGTTCCCGCGCAGTTCTTCGCGCCCTAAAAAGCGCGGGGGTGCCCCTGGTCCCTTAGCCTTTAGGGGCGCGGGGAACTGCGCGAGCAACCCCCCACGCACCCGTGGGCAACCAACTCTCGTCGGCCAATCCACGCACACCGCTTCCCACCGGCAGGTGTGACGCGCGACACTCGCAGGCGCATGAACGTTGCCGCCTTGGGGTCACCACCCCCTGAAAGCGAGGGCAAGTCATGTCCGTGCAAGACGACTTGACGTCCGTCCGGCGCAGCCTGGACGAACTGACCCGGTCCGTACGCCGACTGGAACAGCAACTGGGCGGCAGCGGGCTGGAGATACGCCGCGTCCGAACCGACGCCGACCACCTGCGCGAGAGCGTCGCGTTGCTCAGCGAGGTCGCCCCCGGCCTGGCGAAGCCGCGCCGCCCCGACCTGGTCCCCATCCCCGACACCCCGTACGACACCTCCCTGTGGACGGACTCGGACGACGAGGGCCTCGGCGCCCGCGACCGCCGCGCGCCCTGACCGCCGTAGCCGAAGACCCGCCAAAAGAAGACCTCAGCGACCGAGAAGCCAAGAACCCGACCGGGAGTCCCCCGTTGGCCACTGGTACGGAACCACCTGGAACAGAACCCCATCCACAGCGCGGCGGCGTGCGTGACGGCACGCGCGCCGCGATCACCGCCCCGCATCTGCGCACCGACCGCTGGTGGCTGGCCCTCGCCGCCACGGCCGCCGGACTGCTGGCCTTCATCGTGTACTCGACGTGGCGGGCCTTCGCGGACGCGCACTACTACGCGGCCCCGTACGTCTCGCCGTTCTACTCGCCCTGTCTGGCGGAGCGCTGCGAGCCCATGCACGGCGGGCCCAACTGGGAGATCTTCGGCGGCTGGTGGGGCATCTCACCGGCGATCATCATCCTGATCTTCCCGCTCGGCTTCCGCCTGACCTGCTACTACTACCGCAAGGCCTACTACCGCGGCTTCTGGGCGTCGCCGCCCGCCTGCGCGGTGGCCGAGCCGCACAAGAAGTACTCGGGTGAGACCCGCTTCCCGCTGATCCTGCAGAACCTCCACCGGTACTTCTTCTACGCGGCCCTGCTCGTCGCCGGGATCCTCACCTACGACACGGTCCTCGCCTTCCGCGACGAGAACTACGAGTGGGGCCACATGGGCCTCGGCACCCTCGTGTTCCTCGTCAACATCGTGCTGATCTGGGCGTACACCCTGTCCTGCCACTCGTGCCGGCACATCGTCGGCGGCAAGCTCAAGCACTTCTCCAAGCATCCCGTGCGCTATCGGATGTGGCAGTGGGTCGGCAAGCTGAATGCCCGTCACATGCTGCTCGCCTGGGCGTCGTTGGTGAGCGTGGCGCTCGCCGACTTCTATGTGTACCTGGTCGCGTCCGGCGTCTTCGACGATCCGACCCTCTTCTAACAGACAAAAGGTGCTTCTGATGTCCGTGGTCGAACGACAGGAGTGGGACGTCGTCGTGATCGGCGCCGGCGGGGCGGGGTTGCGCGCCGCGATCGAGGCCCGTGAGCGGGGCGCCCGTACGGCCGTGATCTGCAAGTCCCTGTTCGGCAAGGCCCACACCGTGATGGCCGAGGGCGGCATCGCGGCCGCCATGGGCAATGTCAACTCCGGTGACAACTGGCAGGTCCACTTCCGCGACACCATGCGCGGCGGCAAATTCCTCAACCAGTGGCGGATGGCGGAGCTGCATGCCCAGGAGGCCCCCGACCGCGTGTGGGAGCTGGAGACCTGGGGCGCCCTCTTCGACCGTACGAAGGACGGGCGCATCTCGCAGCGCAACTTCGGCGGCCACGAGTACCCGCGCCTCGCCCACGTCGGCGACCGTACGGGCCTCGAACTCATCCGTACGCTCCAGCAGAAGATCGTCGCGCTCCAGCAGGAGGACCACAAGGAGACCGGCGACTACGAGTCCCGCCTGAAGGTCTTCCAGGAGTGCACGGTCACCCGGATCCTGAAGGACGGCGAGCGGGTGTCGGGGGTCTTCGGCTACGAGCGCGAGTCGGGCCGTTTCCTCGTCCTCGAAGCGCCCGCCGTCGTCATCTCCACCGGTGGCATCGGCAAGTCCTTCAAGGTGACGTCGAACTCGTGGGAGTACACGGGCGACGGGCACGCGCTCGCCCTGCTGGCCGGCGCGCCCCTGCTGAACATGGAGTTCGTGCAGTTCCATCCGACGGGCATGGTCTGGCCGCCGTCGGTGAAGGGCATCCTCGTCACGGAGTCGGTACGCGGCGACGGCGGGGTGCTGCGCAACTCCGAGGGCAAGCGGTTCATGTTCGACTACATCCCGGACGTCTTCAAGGAGAAGTACGCGCAGTCCGAGGAGGAGGGCGACCGCTGGTACGACGACCCGGACCACAACCGGCGCCCGCCCGAGCTGCTGCCCCGTGACGAGGTGGCGCGAGCCATCAACTCCGAGGTGAAGGCGGGCCGAGGCTCCCCGCACGGCGGGGTCTTCCTGGATGTGTCCACGCGGATGCCGGCCGAGACCATCCGCCGTCGGCTCCCCTCCATGTACCACCAGTTCAAGGAGCTGGCGGATGTCGACATCACGGCGGAGGCGATGGAGGTCGGGCCCACCTGTCACTACGTGATGGGCGGCATCGCGGTCGAGTCGGACACGGCGGCGGCGCGCGGCGTACCGGGCCTGTTCGCGTCCGGTGAGGTGGCCGGTGGCATGCACGGCTCCAACCGGCTGGGCGGCAACTCCCTCTCCGACCTGCTGGTCTTCGGCCGCCGGGCGGGGCTGCACGCGGCCGAGTACGCGGCGGGGCTCACCGGGGCCCGGCCCCCGGTGGACGAAGACCAGATCGACACGGCCGCCGCGGAGGCCCTGCGGCCCTTCTCCGCCGAGGGACCGCCGCCCGGCGAGCAGGACGGGCGCCCGCCGGAGAACCCGTACACCCTGCACCAGGAACTCCAGCAGGCCATGAACGACCTGGTCGGCATCATCCGCCGGGAGGGCGAGATGGAGCAGGCGCTGGAGAAGCTGGCCGACCTGCGCGTACGGGCGCGCCGGGCGGGCGTGGAGGGGCACCGGCAGTTCAACCCCGGCTGGCATCTCGCCCTGGACCTGCGGAACATGCTGCTGGTCAGCGAGTGCGTGGCGCGGGCCGCGCTGGAGCGCACCGAGTCGCGCGGCGGCCACACCCGCGAGGACCATCCGGCGATGGAACGCGAGTGGCGCCGTATCAACCTGCTGTGCCGGCTGACCGATCCGACGGGCGGATCGGCGGCGGCCACGGACCCCGTCGTCGCCCAGATCGCCCTGACCCGTGAGACCACCGAACCCGTCCGCCCCGACCTGCTCGCCCTCTTCGACAAGGAGGAGCTGGTCAAGTACCTCGCCGAAGAGGAGCTCTACGAGTGAGCAGCTACGAGGAGCCGCGGTCATGAGCGGCGGATACGAGGCCCGCTTCAAGGTGTGGCGCGGCGACGTGAAGGGCGGCGACCTCGAGGACTTCGAGGTCGAGGTCAACGAGGGCGAGGTGGTCCTCGACATCATCCACCGTCTCCAGGCCACCCAGGCGCCCGACCTCGCCGTCCGCTGGAACTGCAAGGCGGGCAAGTGCGGTTCGTGTTCCGCCGAGATCAACGGGCGTCCCCGGCTGATGTGCATGACCCGGATGTCGGTGTTCGAGCCGGACGAGACGATCACCGTCACCCCGCTGCGCGCCTTCCCGGTGGTCCGCGACCTGGTCACGGACGTCGGCTTCAACTACACCAAGGCGCGCGAGATCCCGGCGTTCGTGCCGCCGGAGGGAGTCGGGGCCGGCGAGTACCGGATGATGCAGGAGGACGTGGACCGCTCCCAGGAGTTCCGGAAGTGCATCGAGTGCTTCCTGTGCCAGGACACCTGCCATGTCGTCCGCGACCACGAGGAGAACAAGTCGGCTTTCGCCGGCCCCCGCTTCCTCATGCGCGTCGCCGAGCTGGACATGCACCCCCTCGACGCCGCCGAGGACACCGGTCTCGACCGCAAACAGACCGCCCAGGACGAACACGGCCTCGGCTACTGCAACATCACCAAGTGCTGCACCGAGGTCTGCCCCGAGGGCATCAAGATCACGGACAACGCGCTGATCCCGCTGAAGGAGCGAGCCGTCGACCGCAAGTACGACCCGCTCGTGTGGCTGGGCTCGAAGATCAGGAGGCGTTCCTCAGCAGGGTGAGGGCCCGCCGCAGGCTGTGCTCGACGATCTCCCGCATGAACGCCCGGTCCGGGAAGTCGCCGTCGAGGAGGCGGAGCGGACCGGCGACGAGGCTGAGGTTCATGGCGAGGCGGTAGAGGCGGAGCCGGTCCTCGTCGAGGCCGGGGGCGCGCAGGACGTCGTAGTGGGGGCCGAACCGGAGCTCCAGGAACGCGTGTTCCCACTCCGGGTCGAAGTACATCAGCCCCTCGATGTCGATCAGGACGGGCTCCCCGCCGGCCCCGACCAGCACATGGTCGGGGCCCAGCTCGCCATGGATCAGGGTGTGATGATCGCGGGGCCGCACGGCGGAGGCGAGCGCCTGCACCCGCTCGTCGAACGCCTCACGCGCCTGAGCCACACGCGCGTCCCGGCCGGCCGCCTCCGCGATGTCCCGCAGCGCCCGGTCCCGTACGACGGCCGCGCAGGAGGTGCCGTACGAGGAAGCCCCCTGGTCGACGACGGAGACCTTGCCGAACCCTCGGGCGGCCGGCGTACCACCACGCATCGTCTCCAGCATCCCTGCCAGCCGCTCCAGGGTGCCCGCCACCGCCCCCGGATCACGCTCCAGCGCCTCCTCCAGGGTCCCGTCGCGTACGTCCTCGACGACGGCCGCGTCCGTCGGGAGGTGACGGCCGGTGCGGTCGGCGAGGAGCAGCCGCGGGGTACGGACCCCGAGACCGGCGAGCCGATCGTGCGCGGCGGTGAACAGTTCGATGCCGGAGGCGTGCGAGAAGGGATCACGCGGATCGGATTCGACGAAGTGCCCTGCGCCCCCGCCCTCCTGCTCGTTCTTCTTCTTGTTCTTCTGCTTGTCCTTCTGCTTGTTCTTCTGCTTGTCCTTCTGCTGCTGCCAGTAGTCCTCGTCCGGGGACCAGACGTAAGCAACGGCCGTGCCGCCGTCGTCGAAGGTGAGCCGGTAGACGCCCTTCTTGCTGCCGCCGCGCAATCGCGAGACCGCCACGAGCCGCCGGTCCGGGCCGAGGGCGGCACGGGCGAGGGGCGCCAGCTCGGTCACGGTGAGCGGCCTGCGCCCGCCGACTGTCACTGTGGTTCCTGCCGGACGCGGCCGGGACGGTTCGCGAGGGGCGATATCGCCATGTTCGCGGCGAACAGTACGCCGGCCGCCAGCGCGGCCGGCGTACTCATCCCGTCCGCCCGAAAGGCGAAGAGCCACAAACAGATCCCGGCATTGCCGATCAGCGTCGAGTAGCCCCACAGCCTGGGCCGCAGCGTCCGCCGCAGCCACGGCGGCATCCATCCGGTACGGATCGCGATCACGGCGCACACCGTGGACGCCACGATGAGCGCCCCGGCGATCCCGATGAAAACGTCTCCCACGATGCCTTTGACCTCCCCCGCGCAGCGAGCTGATCATGACACCCTCACCCCTGGGAGACCAGTCCCATCCACCCGCCGACCGCCCCTCCCACTCGCGACCACGCAACACCGGACATACGCTCCCAAATGTGACGTCGCGTCTGAGAACAACCCAACCGCGAGCCGCCACGTCCCACATAGCCGTGCGCCTGGCCCACACCGCGCTCGGGGGGCTGGCCGCCATGGGCTGGCTACTGCTGCCCGCGGCGACGGGGTCGACCATCGGGGGACAGTCCTTGGAGCCGGGGGCCGGGGGGCGGGGGGTTCCTTCGGCCTCCGGCGAGCGGACCGTGGGGGCGGACGTCGACGGAGAGTCCCCGGAGTTGGGCGCCGGCAGGCGAGGGGTGCCCTCGGCCGTCGGCGAGCGGCCCGTGGGGGCGGACGTCGGCCAAGGGCCGGCGCCTCCGGCCGAGGGCGAACAATCCGTGGTCGCTGCCGGAAGGGAGTCCACGAAGGCGGACGCCGGCAGCCAGGCGCTGCCACCGCGCGCCGGTCGGCAATCCGTGGCCCCCGCCTCCGACGAGCAGACCACCGCTCCGGCCACCGACAGACAACCCGTAGAGCAGCCCGCCGGTCCGGCCGGCGGACAGCCTGTCGCCCCGGCCCTCGGCGGGTCGCTCGGCGTGGCAGCATCCGGAACCGACGAGGCCTCCGCCGCGGAACTGGTGCTGCCGGTGGCCGCCGCCGGCGTGGCGGTCGCCGTTGCCGTGTACTCACTCGTACGACGCAGACGCCGCGCCCAACTCCGCACGACCCCCACCGGCGCCTTCGAAGCGCCGGTCACCTCGCTGCCCGACCTGCACCGCCGGGCGCAGCGGCTGCTCGTCGACACCGACGACAGCGTCCGTACGAGCGCCGAGGAACTCCGCTTCGCGGCCGCCCGGCCGGGCCGTACCGCCACCGAGCCGGACCCGGCGGATCCCGATGAGGCCGAGCCGCACGCCCAGACGCCGGCGGCACCCGACACCACCCAGCCGTCCCCAGCGCGGCCGATGGCGCTCGACACCACCCAGCCCTACGCCGAGACGCCGTCGACCCAAGACCCGGCCCAGCCCTTCGTAGAAGCCCTGGCGGACGCGCGGCGCGCGCTGGGCGTGGCCTTTCAGGCGGGTCAGCGGCTGGACGACGAAGCGGACGCCCTGTCTCCCGACGAGGAGCGGGCCCTGTTGGAGGAGATTCTCACCCGGTGTACGACAGCACAGCGGCGGCTCGACACGGCGACCCCCGCATTCGATCAACTCCGGGCACTGGAGCGGGACATCACCCCGGCGCTGGTGTGCGCGGAGGCCCGCTTCCGCGAGTTGACCGGGCGTACGGCGACCGCGGCCACCACCCTCTCCGCCCTCCGCGACGGCTACGCCCCGGCCGCCGTCCTCCCCGTCACCGGGTATGTCGAGCAGGCCAAGGACCGCCTGGTCTTCGCCACGGCCGAGCTCAACCGGGCCCGCCAGGCGGCCTACCCGGGCGACTTGACCATCGCGGCCGTGCACCTGCGGGCCGCCGAGGGCGCGATCGACCAGGCCGACGTGTTCGTGACCGGCGTGGAGCGGCTCGCCGTCGAGCTGGCGCGAGCCACCGAGGCCGCGAAGCGGGGCGCGCCCTTCGCCGGGCCGTACGACGACCCCCTCGATGTCCTCCGCCGCCAGGGGCGCTGGTTCCTACCGGCCCACAGCGCCGTGGCCGCCGCGACAGACTTCGTCACCACGCATCGCGGAGCGGTGGGATTCAGGGCACGAACCCGACTGGCGGAGGCGGCACGGCACTTGGCGCAAGCGGATTCGGCCTCCCCCGACACCGACACCGAGGCCGACACCGAGGCCGGAGCCGCAGCCCCACCCGCAGCCACCGAGACCACCCCGCACTCCCAGCGCGCCCTCAACCTCGCCCTCGCCCACGCCCAGGAAGCCCGGCAGCTGGCCGAGCAAGACGTACGGGCGTACGGAAACCCGTACGGCGGCCCGGTCGGCGACGGCCTGGCCGGAGCCCTCCTGGGCGGAATCCTCCTCGGCGAGGCGCCCGGCGGCGGTGGCCGGGGCGACCCGCGGGGCCCCGCCTGCTTCGGCGGCACGGCGACCCGCGGCCGTAGGACGGTCGGCGGCCAGTTCTGACCCCCGGCCCCGCCCCGACGCCGTCCACCAACCCCAGGCGACCCCTAGAACAGGCTCAGCAACGCCTCCGCCGGATCCGTCAGCCCGGTCTCCCCACCGGGCAGCGGCAGTTCGAACCACACCGTCTTGCCGCGCGGCGTCCGGCGGGAGCCCCACGCGGCGGAGAGGAGGCCGACGAGCTGGAGGCCCCGGCCGCCCTCGTCGGTGTCGCGGGCGCGGCGACGGCGGGGCTGGACGAGACCGGCGTCCCAGACCTCGCAGACGAGGGTTCTGTCGAGGAGCAGCCGGAGCCGTATCTCGCCCTCGCCGTAGCGCAGGGCGTTGGTGACCAGCTCGCTCACCAGCAGCTCCGCGGTGTCGACCAGCGGTTCCAGGTCCCAGCCCATGAGCCGGCTGCGAGCGTACTCACGGGCGCGGCCGACGCTGCGCGGCTCACGCGGCAGCGTCCAGTCGCCGACGGAGTCCTCGGGCAGCCCCTGCACACGTGCCATCAGCAGCGCGATGTCGTCCTCGCCGTGGTGGGTGTCGAGGGTGTTGAGGACGTGGTCGCAGACGTCCTCAAGCGACCGGGGCGTGTCGGCGCGCAGCGCGGTCGGCGGCTGGGCGGGATCGGTGAGCGCGCCGACGAAAGCCTGGAGGCCCTCGTCGAGGGGATGGTCACGGGATTCGACCAGTCCATCCGTGTAGAGCGCCAACAGTGCCCCTTCGGGCAGTTCGACCTCCACCTCCTCGAACGGCTCGCCGCCGACACCGAGCGGCATGCCCGGCGGCACGTCGAGCATCAGCGCGCTCTCGCCGGGTTCGACCAGTACGGGCGGCAGATGGCCGGCGTTGGCGAAGGTGCAGCGGCGGGTCACCGAGTCGTAGACGGCGTAGACGCAGGTCGCGAGGTACACCTCGGCAAGGTCCTTGTCGCGGGGCCGGCCGGCGGTCGTGCGGGAGGCCGACTGGCCGCCGCCGGGTGTACCGAGGCCACGGGCGATCTCGTCGAGCGCCGAGAGGACCTCGGCGGGTTCGAGGTCCAGCAGGGCCAACGTACGAACAGCTGTACGAAGTTCACCCATTGCCACCGCTGCCCGCAGCCCGCGGCCCATCACGTCGCCGATGACCAGGGCCGTGCGGTGGCCGGGGAGTTCGATGACGTCGAACCAGTCGCCGCCGACCTCGGTGGCCGCGTTGCCCGGCAGATAGCGGCAGGCGATGTCGAGCCCGGAGGCCTCGGGGTCGCCCGGGGGCAGCAGGGAGCGCTGCAGAATGAGGGCGCGTTCGTGTTCGCGGCGGTACAGGCGCGCGTTGTCGATACAGACGGCGGCGCGCGCGGCCAGCTCCACCGCCAGTGCCCCGTCCCGTTCGCCGAACGGCTCGCTGCCCTTCGTACGCGAGAACTGCACGAGCCCTACGACGGTGTCGTGCGCGACCATCGGCACGGCGAGCGTCGACTGGATCAGGTTGCCCTCCTCGGGCACCTGCTGGGGCCGGGCGGTGCGCAGGGCGTCCGCGCAGGGCGAGTTGAACGGGTAGTGGTGGACCGCGCCGACGCGCACCGGGGCCGGTCCGCCGACGAAGGGCGCGTCGGAGACGGCGCTGGCGAAGGCGACCCGGCGCAGCTCGGCGCTGCCGTCGGCGAGGCCGGGCGGGGTCTCGTCGCCCATCAGGAGTCCCTGGTAGAGGTCGACGGTGGCGAGGTCGCAGAAGCCGGGGACGACGACGTCGAGGAGTTCGCGGGCGGTCGTCTCCAGGTCGAGGGAGTTACCGATGCGCGAGCCGGCCTCGTTGAGAAGGGCGAGATTCCGCCGGGCGGCGGCCGCTTCCCGGGCCGCGGAACGGCGGGCCGTGATGTCGGTGGCGAGCCAGGCGATGCCGATGGGGCGGCCGGTGCCGCTGTGCACGCGATAGAGGTTGACGGACCAGTGGAGGCGCTTGTCGGAGCCGGGCAGGAAGCCCGTGATGTGCATGTCCGTGATCGACTCGCCGGTCTCCATGACCCGCCGCAGGGTCGCCTCGACCCGCTCGGCCTCCGGGGACTGGAGATAGTCCCGGACGCCCCGGCCCCGGTGGTCGTCGACGTCGCCGCCGTAGAGGGAGGCGAACCGCTGGTTGGCGCGCCTTACCCGAAGATCGGTGTCTATCAGAAGGAATCCGAACGGGGATTGGCTGAAAATCGACTGCGAAGCGGCAAGGTCGGTCTCAATCCTGCGCAGAGTCCGCACATCCACCACGATGCACACGGCGGCCCGTTCGCCACCCTCCACGGTGGTGGGCATCACGTACACCTCGGCGAGCCCCTCCACCCCTTCGGGACCCGGCACCCGGAACGGGACCACGCCGGTCCACTCCCGGCCGTCGAGGATCTCGGCCATCTTCCGCTGGCCCTCGGCACGCCGGTCGGGGTCGATGAAGGCATCGATGGGGTCCATCCCCACGGCCCGCTCGGCGGATATGCCGAACAACTGCTCGGCACGCAGACTCCATTGGTCGACGAGTCCGTCGGGACCGATGGAGAAGGACGCCACCTTGATGTAGTCGTACATGGACCCCGGCGGGCTGGTCTGCCACATGGCGTCGCCGGGCCCCTGACCGGCCATGACACCAGCGGACGCACCGGCATCGTCGGCACCGCCCGGCGCACCGCCGCCCGCCTCGGCCGCCGCTCGGCCCCCGGACGCACGCCGGGCAACCACACCCTCGCCGAACCCACGGCTCCTGGACGCACCACTGCCGGACGCACGACTCACAGGCGTACGACGCGTCGTGTCGCCGCCCGTCCTGTCGCGTGTGGCCCCGCTGCCGCGAGTGGCTCCGCCCAGGCCTGAATCGTCTGCGGCCTCGGGCCTCGCGCCGTCCGACGGGTCCTTGGACCCGGTGGACTTCGTGGCCTTCGCTGGTATCTCGCTCACGCGAACCGTCCCCTCCAGCTCACCGCGTCCGGCTTCGGTCACCAGGGGCGGCTGCCCGCAGTATCCAGCACTACGGCGCCGCACAACACGGTGTTCACGATCACAGCACGGTCCCGATCGTTTTTGGACCTGCCGGGACATACTCCCAAGTCTTCTAACCAGGCGGTGCCCTCTCGAATCAAAGACTCCAGCCAGCTCTACTGGCTGGATCCAGTCGGTCGCACGCGCGCCCCGGGGAGCCGCCCCCTCCCCCGGTTCGTACGCCCCGGGCTCCGGCCATGCACCAGGACCTTCTTCCGATACGTCGACAGGTGCCCCTCAGCGGGGAACCGCGAGCTCGAACCAGACCGTCTTGCCCGCCTCCCCGGGGCGCGTACCCCAGGCCCGCGAGGAACAAGCCACGAGTTGCAGACCCCGTCCGCCCTCGTCGTCGAGATGGGCCGCGCGCTCCAGGGGCAGATCGGGCAACGGGTCGGAAACCTCGACAAGGAGAGTGCCCGAGGGGCCGGCGGGACGCACGAGCCGTACGCCGATGGGCCCGGTCGCGTGCCGCAGGGCGTTGGTCACCAGCTCGCTCACCAACAGGACGGTGATGTCGCCGAGCGCGTCGAGACCCCACTCACGCAGCCGGCGGTGGACGACAGAACGTGCGGTGCGCACGGCACCCGGCTCCGCAGGGAAGGTCCACTCGGCGCAGTCGTCTCCGCTGTCGATCACGCCGATCACTTCCCAGTCCAGAAGCAGACCCTGTCCGGTTTCGTGGGGTTAATGGGCACATACCCGATATCCAGCCCGAAGTACCGCGCACGAGGGCGCACTGTGGCACGAACAGCGTAGAGAGCGCACCCGCACGGGCAAACCGAGGGCACGCCCCAAAGGGGCGCGGGGAACTGCGCGATCAGCCACGACGCTCGGACAGGTATCAGCGCACGGTGGCCCCCACCGACGACCCCGGCGGGGGCACGGGGGCGGCAGCCCCCAGAGTCTGCACCTGGGATTCCGGGGCGCCGCAGCCCCCGGCGCAGGAGGGGCAGCGCCCCTGGGGATGGGACGGGTAGGGGCGGCGGGGGCGACAACGCCCCCCGTCCGGCGGCACCCCTCGCACCCCCAAGGAGGCTCAGCCTCCCCCGTCCCCCCAAGCCATCCGCGCCGTCTCCATCACGGCCGGGACATCCTGCTCCAGCCAGTCCACGTCCCACACCTCATCGACGGTGAGCCAACGCAGCTCGTCATGATCCTCGAGGGGCCGGGGCTCACCGGAAAGCAGATGCGCGATCCAGACCCGCAGGACATACCCCGGCTTCACCGCCCACTCCCCCGGCACCCGCTCCGCGGACTTCGCCTCGACCCCGAGCTCTTCGCGCAGCTCACGGACGAGGGCCTGTTCGGGGGGCTCGCCGGGCTCCACCTTGCCGCCGGGCAGTTCCCAACGTCCGGCCAGCTCAGGCGGTGCGCTGCGGCGCGCGGCGAGCAGTCGCCCGTCGCTCAGCAGGGCGGCTCCCACCACCACGATCGGTTCGGTCATGCGCGGGAGCCTACGGGAGCGGGAACGGACGCCGGGCGGGGTGAATCACTTGCTCCCACTCTGCCCGTTCTGACCGTTCTGTCCGACCCGCTCGACCCAGTAGAGCTGCCTGTGGCCGCGACTGTCGAGGCTGTCCGCGATGTCCTGTGCCTCGGAACGCGTCGCGTACCTGCCCACCCGGTAGCGATTGCCGTTGTCGTCCTGCCTTATGACGAGCCAGGGAAGAGTGATCGTGCCGTCGTTCATCGACCCCCACCACTCCTTCCCGCCCAGGCCCGTCCAGGTCCCGCCCCCGGACCCCGTCGCACCCCGCCACCCAAGGAAACCGCAATCCGCATATGCCCGAGCGTACGCCTAACCTTCACGCAGCGAATCCGTCTTTTCACAAAGAGGTACGCAACCAGCCAAGACGGAGGGAGCGCACCCCGTCGAACGCGCCGTCGATCGCTACCCACGCGCCCCCCAGCGCTTCAACGAGCAGCGATACAGCGCCACTCACACAAAACGGGCGACTGCCGGAGCGCACGGCGACCCGCCGGCAAGAACGACCGAATTCGAACTACGTTCGGATGGAATCCAAGGTCTTGGAAAGCCCCAGCTTCCCCAACTTCCCTCTGGCAAAGGCCACTTGACCCACGCCCGCGCCACAGCCCCCTACACACGAATCCAGCCGACTTCCCGAACGGGCAGGCAGCCGGGGCCACTTCACCGCCACGGACCGCACACCGCCCATCGGCGCCCACCCGCCGACACCCACCCCTGGGCCCGCCCCCGGTCCCACCTATCGGTGGCCGCCCCTCACCCCCGGGCCGCCGTCACTTCACCGGCAGGTGGTACGAGACCCGGTACCGGTCCGCCGGGACCACCACGTCCGCCGTCTCCACCGGGCGCCCGGAGGCGAAATAGGTGCGCTGGACGGCCAGGACGACATGCCCGGGGACACCGCCGAGCGCGAGCAGCTCCTCGGCGAGGCCGGGGCGGGCGCCGACCTCCTCGGTGACGTTGTCCACGACGACATCGATGGCGGCCATGCGCTCGACGACACCCATACCGCCGAGGGGGCCCTCCTCGGGGAGCATCACGGGGGTGCGGCCGGTGAGGGAGAGGGGCTCCCAGGAGGTGGAGAGCATCATCACCTCGCCCGCGTCCCGGAAGGTGTACTTGGTGCACATCACGCGGTCACCGGGCTGGATCGCCAGCCGCTCGGCGACGCAGCCGCTCGCCTCGACCTGCTCACTGCGGGACTCCCAGGTGCCGCGCGCGGCGGCATCGGCCTGCTCCTGCCGGAAGGGCGTGGCACCTCCGGCGGGCCGGAACCCGGAGCGGGCCACCCGGCGCGGCACCGGCCGCTCCCGCACATACGTGCCCGACCCGGAGCGACCCTCCACCAGCCCCTCGGCCATGAGCACCTTGCGGGCCTCCAGCGCGACCGTGTCCGAAACGCCGTACTCCTCCCTGATGCGGGCCTGGGAAGGGAGTCGGGTATGCGGTGGCAGCGAACCGCTCGCGATCTTCTTGCGAAGATCACCCGCGACGCGCAGGTACGCAGGCTGCTCACCGAAAGTCACTGGCCGCTCCCATCAGGATGTACAGACAGCTACAGCGTGGCAACCGTGGGTTCCACCATGCAAGCAAAGGCCAGAGAATCACTCGATGTGATGACATACGCCCGGTGAGGGCTTTACGCAGGCACTTTCTCCCCGCTATGGCCGCCGTCACACCTCGGTACCGGAGTCATTCCCTCCGCCATCCTCGCCGGTGTCCTCCGCGTCGTACGTCGGGGACTCGGCGGCCAGACCCAGAGCCTCGCGCGCGGTGACCGCCTTCGGGCCATCGGTCAACTGGTGCGCCTTGTCCCAGTGCTCCGTGAAGACCTCGGCGTCGCTCGCCTTGCTCGCCGCCGCCCACTCGTCACGCGCCTTGTCCAGGCCCTCCGCGTAGTCGGTGACGGCCTCCTCGGCGGAGGGCTCCCAGTCGTGCGCGCGCAGCGCCCGCGTCTGCCGTTCCAGGGCCTGGACCACCCGCGACGCCCACACCTTGTGCCCGGCCAGGTCGTCCTCGACGTACTCCGCCTCGGGAAGGCCGTCGTAGGCCTCGTTCAGGATCGCGTCGGCCTCCAGGTACGCGAACTGGTCGTCGTCGAGGGTCGTCTCGTCCTGTCGCAGCGATCCCGTAAGGGTGGCCTCGGGGTCCATGTTGCCGAACATGCAGGTGATCAGGCGGTCGCCGAGGCGCCAGCTCTGCCGCGTGGGGGTGAAGTAGTAGACGTCGGCGTCGAACGGGAGGGCCCAGGTGTCCATCGCGTACGTCTCCGAGCGCGCGTAACACTGCTCGTCGGCGGCGTCGGTGACCGCGTCGTCGCCCGGGAAGGCGCCCTCCGGCATCGAGAAGTTGGCGAACACCTCCGCGTCGTGCTCTCCGTCGCACGGCACGATGTCGACGTCGTACGCGTAGCTCTCCAGCGAGCCGCTCGGGGTGTCGAAGCAGTCGCCCTTGTCCACCGCGAAGGCGGTTCCCGTGTCGTTCGCCGCGTCCCGGAAGCCGTCCCACGCGTCGCGTGCGCCGCCCGTGGTGAACGCGAGCGTCATCAGCAGCGCGCCGACCGTCGACAGCACGATTCCGGCCACCGCCATGCCCTTGCCGCGCTCCCCCTTCTTCCGGATCTGCACCAGCGCGACGATGCCCAGAAACAGCCCGACACCCGGCAGGAAGCACAGCACCCCGAGCACGAGCCCGGCGATCGCCAACCCGTTGACGGGCCGAGGCGGCTGCGCCACCGGATACCCCTGCCCCCAGGCCTGCCCCCACGGCTGCGGCCCCACCTGATACGGATACGCCTGCCCGGACACGGCCTGCGGCTGCCCCGACGGCGGAAACGGGCCACCGCCATGGGGTGGCTGGGGCCCGAGGTGCGGGGGTGTGGCCACGGGTACAGGTACTCCTTGCGCCGAGCAGAACCGAACAGAGCCGACCGAAGTGGGAACTGACGTACGACTGGGCGCATGGTAAGTCGTGGGACGGTCCGGGGCGATACGCGGGGCGATACACAGAGAGATGCACGGAGAGATACGCAGGGCGATGCACGGGTCGGAAACACCACAACCCACGGCCACAACGCACGGCCACAACTGACCGTCGTCACACATGCCAGGCCCCATGTCCCCATGCCATGCCGCCCCGTCATGCCGCACCGCCATCAACCGTCCCAACTACTCTGCGTTCATGACACCTCTGCCGGATCGCTTCTGCCCGACGGACGGCATTCGCGTCCCCGCCGCCTCCCTCGCCTGGTGCTGCCCGTCCTGCCGGGGCCCTCTGGACCTGGACTTCGCACCCACGCCGGCGCCGCTGAAGTCCCTGACCGGCCGGGTGAACTCCCTATGGCGCTACGCGGAATGCCTCCCCCTCGCGACGCCCTCGGTGTCACTGGGCGAGGGTCGGACCCCGCTCGTCGGGCTGAAGGACGGCATCCAGGCCAAGCTCGACTTCCTGATGCCGACGCTGTCCTTCAAGGACCGGGGCGCGGTCCTGCTCGCCGAGCTGGCTCTGCGGCTGGAGCCCCAGCGAGTGATCGCGGACAGCAGCGGCAACGCGGGCACGGCGGTCGCCGCGTACTGCGCACGGGCCGCGCTGCCCTGCACGGTGTACGTCCCCGCCGGTACGTCGGCCAAGAAGCTGGAGCAGATCGGGGCGCACGGCGCGCAGCTCCACCTCGTCGACGGTGACCGCGAGGCCACGGCCCGCACGGCCCGCGAGGCGGCGGACGCGGACGGCGTCTTCTACGCCTCCCACGTCTACAACCCCTATTTCCTGCACGGCACGAAGACCTACGTCCACGAACTGTGGGAGGACCTCGGCGGCCGCCTCCCCGACGTCATCGTCGTCCCCGTCGGCAACGGCACCCTGCTGCTGGGCGCGGCCCTCGCCGTCGCCGAACTGCACGCGGCCGGCCTCATCGACCGCCGCCCCGCCCTCCACGCCGTCCAGTCCGCGGCGGTGGCCCCCCTGGCCCATGCCTGGGCCGAGGGCGCCGACGACCTCATCGGCGTCACCCCCGCGGCCCCCACCTTCGCCGAGGGCATCGCCATCCCCCACCCACCCCGCGCCCGCCAGATCCTCCGAGCCGTCCGCAACTCCGGCGGCGCCTTCCTCACCGTCACAGAGGACCAGATCCGCCACGCCCAACGCGACCTCGCCTCTCGCGGCCTGTACGTCGAGTCCACTGGCGTGGCGTGCTGGGCGGCCGTGCGGGAAGGGGCGCTTGGGGGGCGTACGGCGGTGGTGCCGTTGTGTGGGGCGGGCTTGAAGACGGGGTTGGCGGCTGGGTGAGGAATTCGGCGGGGGGCTTGCGCGGGGCAGGGCGGCGCGCTTCCGAACGTGGCGAAGACCCAGGGGCGGGCATCGTCTTTGCGGCGGCCCAGGGGCACGCGCCTCGGAACTCACGGGGGTCCCGGGGCGCAGCGCCCCTGGCGGGGTCCGGGGCCGAGTCCCGTGGCAGCGCGGCAGCGCGGCGGGGTCGAAGGGGCGCAGCCCCTGGGCTGGGACGGGTAAGGGCGGCGGGGGCGAACTCCCCTCACCCCACAGGTCCCACCCCTCTTGGCGTACACCCCGAGCCGACAGACCACAGCCCGGGGTGACTTGGAAAGACGCACCTGCCCGGAACCGAACCCCAGCGAACAGCCGGTTCAGTACACCGCGAACAACATCACGGCGAGAAAGCCCGCACCGACCGCCGTAAGCAGCATGCTGCTCCGCTTGTGCCCGACCCACAGCAGGAGCACTCCGGCGGCAACCGCCAGCACACGAAACTCACCGTTGAACACGCCGAGTATCGCCAATGCCACCCACATGTGGCCCCCTCTCCCTGCCTGACTCGCCTGCCTGTTCAAGGCTTCCCCTGCCAAGAGATCAGCACCCCCAAATCACCACGATCCAGGCACGGCAGATCCAAGGGCCGGACCTCCAGGGGTGGCCCTGGCGCGAACCAGGCATGGCGCAGCGAGGCGGGCGCGCTCGAAGGAGGCACTCCGGAAAGACTCGGCGACAAGAGGGAAAACAAGTACCGACGGGGCCGCGCGACGGCCGCCGGCCGCGAGGACGACGATTGGGGCGAGGTCTCGGCCCACGTCCGGCGTGACGACGGCGTCGAGAGCAGGCCGAGCACGAAAGCGATGGGATCGGCAACCCGAAAGCGTTCGAGTCCCACAGCCACTGGTTGATGGGCCCTCGATTTCGGAATCTCGGCTCTCTAACGAGGAGAGGTCCCTACACCCAGAGTTCCCGTACGGGTTTGATCACTCTTGGCTGCTCTTCGAGAGGTGTGGCGGGTCAATTTTCTCGCTGAGATTGGGCGGCACGAAGTGGGCATGCTTTGAGCGCAGGTACTCCACTCCGTCATCGTGATGGACTCGGCAGTCCGCCGGATGTCCTCAGCGCGTGTACGGATCGACCAGCGGCAGCGGCGTCCGAGCCGCTTCCAGAGCTGACTCCGGAAAAGCGGGGCCGGCGGTGTAGAAGCGGGCACGGGTGCGGCCGACCGGTGTCAGAACGCCAACCGCGGCCAGGTCCCGCAGGTCGCGTTGGGCCCGCTGCAGGCTCAGATCCTCCGCTCGCTCGTAGCGTGTACGACGCACCCTCCCAGACATCGCCACGTCGTGCAGAGCGGAAACCACCCTCTCGTCCAGCCTTCGGACCTCCGCGAACTCACCGAGCAGAAGCCACACCCGACTCGAACGATCCAGGCGACTGCGTACGGTCTGCGCCTGCTGGTGGTACGCGGTGAGGCTGAAACGGACCCAGTCGGAGACGTCCTGGTCGGGGCGGTAGGTGCCCCCCCGACGCTGCAACTCACGGTAGTACTCCCAGGTATTGCCGGGGCGCCCCAGCCAAGCCTCGATCGAGGAGAACTCGGGGGCCAGTTCCCCCTCTCGCGCGATCATGAGTGTTTGGAGAGACCGAGACATGCGGCCGTTTCCATCCGCCCACGGGTGGATGGAAACGAGGTGCAGATGCGCCATGGCGGCCCGTACCAGCGGGTGGGCGCCGTCGTCTGCGTTCAGCCACTCGACCAGTTCTCCCGTCAACGCAGGCACATCGGCCGCGTCCGGCGCCGTGTATGCCGCGATGCTGGGGTCGCGGGTGTCCGTCACGTACACCGCCCCGCGCCGCCATTGCCCGGCCGGCTTCCGCGGGGTGTGCCGGTGCCCCTGCAGCATCCAGTGGAGCGCGTTGAGGAGCTCCTTGCCATAACGGAAGTCCGCGACATCGTGCAGCGTCTGGATGTAGGTCATCATCCGCTGGTAGGCGAGCGTCTCCTCGCGGTCCTCCTCCGAGACATCGACATCCCGCTCGCCCTCCAGAAGGTCCTCGACGTCGACCGTGGACACTTTGAAGCCCTCGATCGAGTTGGAGGCCGCCACCGCGTCGGCGGTCAGGAACTTGCGCAGGCCTTCGGTCCACTTCACCGGAGTGGACCGAACCTGCAGGCGCAACGAGCGGCGAAGGTCTTCGATCTCATGGAGGACACGCCGGTCCTCGGCGGTGAGAACGGGCGTGGGGAAGAGCATGCCCACACCATAGAATGACGCAAACATTACGTCAATGCGTCAGCATCCGCCCCCAGTCCGGCCTCAAGTCCACGCGAGAACGACGAAGGACCGAGCCCATGAGAGGGCTCGGCCCCGAATCCGCACGTCAAATGAATCACATTGACGTACAGTAATTCAGCGATCACACATTGAAGCGGAACATCTACGATAGCGCTCCCACCTACGGAAACAGGTCTCCGCGAGATCCAAGTCAGCGCAGAATCAGCACGGTCCTCGTCAACGACCTCACCGACCTCGCCCAGACCCACACCCTGTCGTCTGGTCGACGAAGCCCGCAGGTGGTCCCTGCTGGAAGCCGTGGCAACCACTGTTCGGCTCGGCCCGATTCACTCGGCCGCCGTGAGGCTCTCGTCCGTCATGCCCAGACGCGCCTGTTCCTCCTCGACGATCCGTCGTGCCAGTTCGGTGTCCGACACGTCGACCGCGTCCGGGGTGGCTTCCGCCACGGCGCTGCGGCGGGCGTAGGCGTCAAACAGGCGAGCCTTGGCCTCCAGCATCTTCACCATGCGTTCGTCGACGCCTCCGGTGGCGAGGAGACGGTACACGCGAACCGGCCTGACCTGGCCCATGCGGTGGGCCCGGGCCACCGCCTGATGTTCGATGGTCGGCTTGATCTGGGGTTCGCAGATGACGACGACAGAGGCGGCCTGCATGTTGAGGCCGACGCCCGCTGCCTGGATCTGGGCCACGAGCACCGCGGGACCCGAAACACCGGCGAAGTCGTCGACGATCTGCTGCCGACGCCCGGCCGGGACACTTCCGGTGAGTGGGCCGAACAGCTCAGTGCCGTCGGTGGTTCCGGCCGCGAGTGCTTCCTTCACCACGCCCAATACGTCCCTGAAATAGGAGAAGACCACCGTCTTCTGCCCGTTCTCTCCGGCCTCCTGAACGATCTCCCGGAGCCGGTCCAGCTTGGCCGACTTCGCGGGGCGCATGTACGCCGCCCTGCGCATCGCCATGAAGTTGCCGGCGCGCACGGCTTCACGGTACGCCTCCTCGTCCGATGCGCTCAGCTCCTCCCACTGGTCGGTCTGCTGGAGACTCGGGAGTTCGGTCAGCACGTCCTCCTGGTTGCGCCGCAGGTAGACCGGGGCCACCGCCTTACGGAAGGCGACCGACCCGGCCAACGCGTCCCGTTCACCGAGGGAGTCCGCGACCTCGCCATCGAGCATCCGGACCAGATCGCGGAACTCCACGACCCTGTTCTCCATCGGGGTTCCAGTCATGAAAAGGGTGCGCCCGCAACGCTCCGCCCACAGGGCGACCGCCTGAGACCGCTTGGCCTTCGGGTTCTTCACGGAGTGCGCTTCGTCAACCACGAGCAGTCCGACCTCCCCACCGCCCGGCGTGGCAAAACCGCGCAGCGCATCGAACGTGGTCACCCCGACCCCGCCTCGCCCCTTCCAGTCGGCGAACGCATGGTGCCGATCGGGGCCGTGGAGCACCATGACACGCAGGACGCTGCGGGCCTCGATCTCCCGTGTCCAGTTCACGAGGACGCTCGCCGGGCACACGACCATGAAGTGGCTCTCTCCCCCGGCTGCCAAGTGCGCCAGCACAGCGATCGCCTGGATGGTCTTACCAAGTCCCATCTCGTCGCCGAGTATCACTTTGCGCTGCGCAAGCGCGAACCGCGCGCCGAACGCCTGGTAACCACGCAGGGAGACCCGCCGGTGCGTGTCGTCGAGGTGCTGGGTCCGTACCCGTTCGGCGATCTCGTCCGGCAGGAAGCCCTCGGTGGCGGCCGCGTCCGGCAGCCGCCCGGAGATCTCGGCGAGCAGGCTGTAGTACTCCGCGGAGCGGAGTTCGAAGTCCACCCAGGCCGCAATGTCGGACGTGGGCCCGCGGAGCAGGTCCACCGATGCCTGCGCGAGAAGCCCGGGCAGTGCCGCGCGCTCCGCCTCGTCCACCAGCAACCGGATCTCGGTGACCGCCGCCAACGCGCGAGTCTTCTTCTCCTGGCCCGCCAGGAGCATCCGGATTCGTCCGGCGGCGGGCCGGGCGTCGGCGAGCAACGGGCCGAGCCGTTTCGACAGGACGGCGGCCTTGTCGACCGCACGCCGCGCGTCGGGGCCGGCCTCCACAACCACGTGCAAGGCCACGACGAGCGCGGTTGTGCTCGGTTCCGGCCGGTCCACGTCGATGTGGACGGCCACGGTCTCGTGCACAGCCTCGGAGAGCCGACGGGCAGCCGCGAGCATCTGGTCAGTCGTGCGCTGCCCGACACCGGGAATCTGCCGCAACCGGTAGGGGCCTGCTTCGAGAACACTGCCCACCGTGGGCAGTCCGCTCTTTTCGACGCTCCCCAGCCGCAGCCGCCCTTCGGTGACGTCCTGCAGTCGGGCAACAGGGATGGCGTCGAGCTCCCGCTTCACCGCTGCGTCGTGGATCGGCTTCAGTGCCGCCCGTACCGCCTCCACAGCCCGTCCGTGGTCACCGACCACTGCCTGCGCCGCCTCGTACAGGCGCGCTCCCCTCGCGACCGTGTCCCGCTCGCCACGCCCCACGCTTCCCGCCCCTCGCTCGCTCTCCCCGCATCCTCCCACCGCCCGCACAGGGCCCGGACTGACGTTCGCGGGGCCCAGCGGCGGACGGATCAGACCCATATGGGGATATTGACGCTCAGGGACTTGCGACCACCGGTAGGAACGACACCATGAGCGGTAGCAGGAAATGCTCGATCAGCCTGCCTGAGGATCTCGCCGAGGCCGTACGCGCCCACGTCGGGCCCGGCGGTTTCTCCGCCTACGTCGCCGAGGCCCTCGAACAGCGAGTCGCCATGGACAAGCTGCGGGAGATCGTCGCCGACTTCGAGACCGACAACGAGGAACTCGCCCGCGAAGAAGTTGAGGCCGCCCGTGCGCTACTACGCCACGACCACCGGCAGGCCGGCGGGGCCACTGCCTGATGCCTGGCACCCTACTGCTGGACAGCGAAGGACTCTCGAAGCTCTATCGCAAGGACCGCGCCGTCGTGGCTCTGGTCCAGGCGGCGTCGGAAGAGGGTGTCCGTGTGGCCACCAGCGCCATGACCACCCTTGAGGCCGACTACGACCGCATCCACCCGGTCCGCGTCAAGTGGGTTCTCTCCCGCGTCGACGTTCACGACGTCACCAAAGTCAAGGCCTGAGAGCGTCGCTGTCACGCCGACCAGCCCCTGTCGCATCCAGCACAGATCCAGCACGGTTGCGGTTCACCCAGCACCCGGAGCGCGACAATGAGCCGTTGTGTACACATGCGGCACTCGGTACTCTTGTGCGCATGACGCAGCCGCTGCCCATAGAGTCCATCCGCGATGTCCGGGCACACCTGGCCGAGGTCGTGGAGCGGGCTGACCGCGACGACGTACCCACGGTGATCACGCGCCGAGGCAAGCAGGTGGCTGCCGTGGTGTCCATCGAAGTGCTCCGGAAGTACCAGGAGTGGGAAGAGCGCGAGATCAACAGAATCATCGACGAGCGCATGGCCAACCCGGCACCCGGCATCCCGATCGAGGACATCATGAGGGAGACGCTGGCGCGCAGTGAGTGAGTACCGCACCGTCTTCCGACCCGAGGCTCAGGCCGAGCTCCGCAAGGTCCCGCGAGACGTGGCCCTCCGCATTCTCGCCAAGCTGACCGAGCTGGAGAGCGACCCGCTGGGGTTCAACACCACGGCCCTGGTCTCCCAGCCCGACCGACGCCGCCTACGGGTAGGCGACTACCGCGTGATCTACACGATCGACAACGGTGAACTGGTGGTGTGGGTCGTGCACGTGGGGTATCGCTCTACCGTCTACGACACCTGAGCACTCCTGACATCGAGTCAGCAGATCCAGCACCGATCCAGCACCGCATCGATGACGGGGCCGGGCTCCCACGAGCCCGACCCCTTCTGACCTGTATGTTTGCCACGTCAGTGATGTGGTGTTATTTCATCCGCTCACACATTGAAGCGGAACTCGACAACATCCCCGTCCTGCATCACATACTCCTTGCCCTCCATACGCGCCTTGCCCTTGGCGCGGGCCTCGGCGACCGAGCCCGTGGCGACGAGGTCGGCGAAGGAGATGACCTCGGCCTTGATGAAGCCCTTCTGGAAGTCGGTGTGGATGACACCGGCGGCCTCGGGGGCGGTGGCGCCGCTCTTGATGGTCCAGGCGCGGGATTCCTTGGGGCCGGCCGTGAGGTAGGTCTGCAGGCCCAGGGTGTTGAAGCCGACGCGGGCCAGGGTCGCCATGCCGGGCTCCTCCACACCGACCGACTCCAGGAGCTCCTTCGCGTCCTCCTCGTCGAGCTCGGCGAGATCCGCCTCCAGCTTGGCGTTGAGGAAGATCGCCTCGGCGGGGGCGACCAGGGCGCGCTGCTCGTCCTTGAAGGTGTCGTCGACCAGTTCGTCCTCGTCGACGTTGAAGACGTAGAGGAACGGCTTCGTCGTCAGCAGGTGCAGGTCGTGGAGGAGTTCGTCGTTGCCGGAACCCTGGACGATGCCTGCGGAGAACAGGGTGTCGCCCTTCTCCAGGATCTCCTTCGCCGCCTCGACGGCGGCGACCTTCGGCCCGATGTCCTTCTTGATGCGTGACTCCCGCTGGAGACGCGGCAGGACCTTCTCGATCGTCTGGAGGTCCGCGAGGATCAGCTCGGTGTTGATCGTCTCGATGTCGTCCTTCGGCGAGACCTTGCCGTCGACGTGCACGACGTTCTCGTCCTGGAAGGCGCGGATGACCTGGCAGATCGCGTCCGACTCGCGGATGTTCGCGAGGAACTTGTTGCCGAGGCCCTCGCCCTCGCTGGCACCGCGCACGATGCCCGCGATGTCGACGAAGTCGACGGTCGCCGGGAGGATGCGCTGCGAGCCGAAGATCTCGGCCAGCTTGGCCAGGCGCTCGTCCGGGACGCCCACGACGCCGACGTTCGGCTCGATCGTGGCGAACGGGTAGTTGGCCGCGAGCACGTCGTTCTTGGTCAGGGCGTTGAACAGGGTCGACTTGCCGACGTTGGGCAGACCGACGATTCCGATCGTGAGCGACACGTTTGCGACTTCCCGTACGTAGGAGGGCCAGGCGGCCTGGGGCTGGGGCGGCGGGACCTGGAACCTGAGGCCGGTCCTGCGGATCATGCCCCAGCGGCCAGAAGGCTGGCCGATCCCCCAGTTTACGGCGTGCGCGCCCCCAGCCCCGCGAGGTATCGAACGCTTGGCCAAGGTCCGCTCAACGGCGTGTCTGTGAACCCATTCGGCACATTAACCGACCTAAGTTGGTCAAGTGGAGCAGCAACAAAGGACACACCCCCCTCGAACCGGGCCGCAGCGCGGCGCACCGCCCCTCCCCCCACAGGCGGGCAGAGGGGGCCGGGGTCCCGGCGCGGGCGCGCCACGTCGTGCTCCGGTCGCGCGCGGGCCTGTACCGCCGCCCGTCCAAGCCGTGCGGCGCGTCGCACGGGCCATGCGCCGGATGCCGAACCCCCGGCTCACCGGGCTGGGCTGCGGATTGTTCTGCGGGACGTCGATGCTCGCCCTCGCCTGTCTCGACCGGCTGCTGTTCGGGGCGTCCCTCACCCTGTACGGAGCGCTGTTCCTGCTGGTCAGCGCGTTGAGCGCGGTGTGGGTGCGGGGCGGGGACCTGACGAGTGCGCCGGTCGTCGTACCGATCGCCTTCGCGGCCGGCCTACCCCCCGTCGCCAGCGGCGAGGACGGCCTCGGCGGACACCTGATGGCCCTCGTCACCACCCTCGCCATGCAGGCCGGCTGGCTCTACGGCGGCACCCTCGTCGCCGGCCTCATCGTGACTGTACGCAAGCTCCGGCTGATGGCCCGCCGGGCGGCCGAACGGGAGTGGGAGAGGGAGCGGGAAAGAGAGAGGGAGAGGCGTAGGGGTCTGGAGAGGGATCGGAGTCAGGAGCAGAGGCAGAGGGAGGGCCAAGGGCAGGGGCAGGGTCAGCCTCCGTACGACCGGCGGCCCGTCCCGCCCCGGGCTCCCAGGACCACGGCCCAGCCCGGCCGTACCGTCCCCCGAAGTTCCTAGCCGCCCCGCCCCCGGATCCCCCGCCCCTTACCGCCGTTCCTAGCCGGCCTTCGCCGCTCGCATCGCCGCGCCCACGATGCCCGCGTTGTTCTGCAGCTCGGCCGGGACGATCTCGGCCTTGATGTCCTCGATGAGGTGGAGGAACTTCGCGGACTTGCGACTGACGCCGCCGCCGATGATGAAGAGCTCGGGAGAGAAGAGCATCTCGACATGGGCGAGGTACCTGGTGACGCGCTTGGCCCAGTGCTCCCAGGTCAGCTCGTGGTCGTCCTTGGCCTTGGTGGAAGCGCGGGTCTCGGCGTCGTGGCCGTTCAGCTCCAGGTGGCCCAGCTCCGTGTTGGGGACGAGGACGCCGTCGCAGAAGAGGGCGCTGCCGATGCCCGTGCCGAAGGTGAGCAGGACGACCGTGCCCTGGCGGTCGCGGCCGGCGCCGAACTGCATCTCGGCGACGCCTGCCGCGTCCGCGTCGTTGACCACGGTCACCGGCAGACCGCCGAGCCGGTCGCTGAGGAGGGCGCGCGCGTCGACGTCGACCCAGTCCTTGTCGACGTTGGCCGCCGTGCGGATCGTGGCACCGCCGGTGACCACGCCGGGGAAGGTGATGCCGACCGGGCCGGTCCAGCCGAAATGATCGACGACCTCTTTGACCCCGTCGGCCACCGCGTCGGGCGTCGCGGGGTGCGGGGTCAGCACCTTGTGCCGCTCGTCCGCCAGGTCGCCCAGGTCCAGGTCCACGGGAGCGCCCTTGATCCCCGAACCACCGATGTCCACGCCGAAGATGTGCATGGCCCTACGTTACGTCGTACGACTGACAGTCACGGCAGCGAGGCCCCTGGCCGCCGCCCGGCTGGTCAAGTCCTCACGCCCTCGAACGCGTACGGCCCCGGAACCTTCACGTTCCGGGGCCGTACGGGCATGTCCAGGGGTCAGGCTCCGGCGGCGCCCTGTCCGGTGCGCTCGGCGACCAGGGACTCGGCCTCCGCGCGCAGGTCGCGGCGCAGCTCCTTGGGGAGCGAGAAGGTGATCGACTCCTCGGCGGCCTTGACCAGTTCGACGTCCCCGTAGCCGCGCTGGGACAGCCACTCCAGGACCTCTTCGACGAGGACCTCCGGCACGGAGGCGCCTGAGGTGACGCCGACGGTCTCCACGCCCTCCAGCCAGGCCTCCTCGATCTCGCTCGCGAAGTCCACGAGGTACGCCTCTCGGGACCCGGCGAGCTTGGCGACCTCGACGAGCCGCACGGAGTTGGAGGAGTTGCGCGACCCGACCACGATGACCAGCTCCGCCTCGGCGCCCATCTGCTTCACGGCGAGCTGGCGGTTCTGCGTGGCGTAGCAGATGTCGTCGCTGGGCGGTGAGATGAGCAGCGGGAACTTGTCCTTGAGCGCGCCGACCGTCTCCATCGTCTCGTCGACGGAGAGCGTGGTCTGGGAGAGCCAGACGATCTTGGAGGGGTCGCGGACCTCGACCTTGGCGACATCGCCGGGGCCGTCGACCAGTTGGATGTGGTCCGGCGCCTCACCCGACGTGCCGATGACCTCTTCGTGTCCCTCGTGCCCGATCAGGAGGATGTCGAAGTCCTCCTCGGCGTACCGGATCGCTTCCTTGTGGACCTTGGTGACCAGCGGGCAGGTCGCGTCGATGGTGGCGAGCCTGCCGCGCTGTGCCTCGTCGTGGACCGTCGGCGCCACGCCGTGCGCCGAGAACATGACGATGTTCCCCTCGGGGACCTCCTCCGTCTGCTCGACGAAGATGGCGCCCTTCTTCTCCAGGGTCTGCACGACGTACTTGTTGTGGACGATCTCGTGGCGGACATAGATCGGGGCCCCGTACTGCTCCAGGGCCTTCTCGACGGCGATCACGGCACGGTCGACACCCGCGCAGTAGCCGCGCGGAGCGGCGAGGAGGACACGGCGGCGGCCAGGCGAAGCGGTCATGTCTTCCATCGTAGGGGGTTCCCCTGCGACGGGGCTCCGCCGTGGGAGAGCGCGGGAGGGCTCGGTGGGGTGCGGTTGTGTGGCGAATGCGGGTCGGTGGGGGTTGTTCGCGCAGTTCCCCGCGCCCCCAAAAAACAGGCAGGGGGCGCCGCCAGCTCTTGGGAGGGCGGGGAACCGCGCGCACAGCCACGAACCACCCGCACCCGCCAACGCGCCCCCGGTCCCGAGCTCTTCGGCGGCCTTGTCGGCCCCCGCCGTTAGGCTCCACGCATGGCTCTCAACACGTCCGCCGAATCACCCCTCCCCGTCGGCGAGGTGTCCCGGCTCATCGGCGGCTGGATCGACCGGCTCGGCGCGGTGTGGGTCGAGGGGCAGATCACCCAGCTGTCGCGGCGCCCGGGGGCGGGGGTCGTGTTCCTCACCCTGCGCGACCCGTCGCAGGACATCTCGCTGAGCGTGACCTGCTACCGGCAGGTGTTCGACGCGGTGGCCGACGCGGTGAGCGAGGGCGCGCGGGTTGTCGTACACGCGAAGCCCGAGTGGTACGCGCCGCGTGGGCAGCTGTCGCTGCGGGCGACGGAGATAAAGCCGGTCGGTGTCGGTGAACTGCTCGCGCGGCTGGAGCAGTTGAAGAAGTCCCTGGCGAGCGAGGGGCTTTTCGCACCCGAGCGGAAGAAGGCGCTGCCCTTCCTGCCGCAGCTGATCGGGCTGGTGTCCGGCCGGGCGTCGGCCGCCGAACGCGATGTGCTGGAGAACGCGCGGCGCCGCTGGCCGGCGGTCCGTTTCGAGGTGCGCAACGTCGCCGTACAGGGTGTGCACGCGGTGCCGCAGGTCGTGCAGGCGGTGAAGGAGCTGGACGCGCTGGACGGCGTGGACGTCATCATCGTCGCGCGCGGCGGCGGCAGTGTGGAGGATCTGCTGCCGTTCTCCGACGAGCAGCTTCTGCGGGCGGTCGCGTCCTGTCGTACACCGGTCGTGTCGGCGATCGGTCATGAGCCGGACACCCCGCTGCTGGACTATGTGGCGGACCTGCGCGCGTCCACGCCGACCGACGCGGCCAAGAAGGTGGTGCCGGACGTGGGCGAGGAGTACGAGCGGGTGCGGTGGCTGCGGGACCGGGCGCGGCGGTGCGTGGAGGCGTTCGTGGAGCGGGAGGAGCGGGGGCTCGCGCACGCCTTGGCGCGCCCCTCGATAGAGGATCCGCACCGCATGATCGACGAGCGCGCCGCTCAGGTGGCCTCGCTCGTCGACCGGGGGCGCCGCTGCCTGGGCCACCATCTGGACCGCGCCTCCTCGGAGTTGACGCACACGCACGCGCGCGTGGTGGCCCTCTCCCCCGCCGCGACCCTCCAGCGGGGATACGCGGTGCTGCAGAAGGCCGACGGCCATGTGGTCCGCGCGCCCGGCGAGGTCGCGCCGGACGAGCCGTTGCGGGCGCGGGTGGCCGAGGGCGAGTTCGCCGTCCGGGTCGACGGAACCGGGACTGTCGGAGGGGACGCATAGGGTGGGCCGCATGACCAGCAACGTGAGCGAGGCCGACGGGACGACCGAGGCCGCCGGGGCCTCCGAGGCCACCCGCGCCCTCGGGTACGAGCAGGCGCGTGACGAGCTGATCGAGGTCGTCCGCCGCCTTGAGGCGGGCGGTACGACGCTGGAGGAATCCCTCGCTCTCTGGGAGCGCGGCGAGGAGCTGTCCAAGGTCTGCCGCCGCTGGCTGGACGGCGCCCGGGCACGGCTGGACGCGGCCCTGGCGGAGGACGAGGGGGCGGACGGGGACGCGGAGGGGTAGCGGCTGCCCCGCCGATCACGCCGACCGCGTCCACCATGCCGCTGTGGCTGACGGCTTCTTATAGCTGCTGGTGAGGCGGCCTTTGGGCACACCGCAGGCCGGGCTCCGGACGGGCCTCCAGTCGAGCTTTGGGCGGGCCTCCGGTCGGGCTTCGGGCGGGCCGCCGGCGGGCTTCGGGCGGGCCTCCAGTCGAGCTTCGAGCGGGCCGCCGCACAGGCTTCAGGCGGGCCTCCGCACGGCGGAAGAGGTCGTCGAGGCGACGGTGACCCCCGAGCCGGGCCACAACGAGAGCCGGTGACTCCGATAGCCGGCGGCGCCGAGAGCGAGCAACGCCGGGCCGGCCACTGACGACAGCGCGACAGCCGGAGGGTCGCAGGGTCGGGCCCACCCCGCGCCTGCGGGGGTTGTCCGCCGGTCGACCCTTGGTCGGGTGACGCCCACAGCCGCCGACCCGCATACGCCCGACTCCTCCCAGTGCTCCCCGCCCCTCGCCGGCCGGCACCGAGTCCTCCCGAGCGCCCCGTCGCACTCCCCCGGCGCCCCACGAACCACCCAGCCCCTGTGAAGCGGATCACTCAGCTTCATTTTTGATTGAAGTTTGAACTTCATTCGCGTAGCGTCGATGACGTAAATCCACCGCCTCACGAAGGTTGTCCCATGTCGCTCGTTCTTGACCCCGCCGCCCAGGACCTGCTGTTCCGTGAAGCGCACACCGCGAACACGTTCACCGGCGAGCCGGTGACCGAGGAACAGGTGCAGGCGATCTACGACCTGGTCAAGTACGGCCCGACCGCCTTCAACCAGACCCCGCTGCGTATCGTCCTGGTCCGCTCCGCCGAGGCGCGGGAGCGCCTGGTGACGCACATGTCCGAGGGCAACCAGGCCAAGACGGCCGCCGCCCCGCTGGTCGCGATCCTCGCCGCGGACAACGAGTTCCACGAGGAGCTGCCGACCCTGTTCCCGGCGTTCCCGCAGGCCAAGGACCTCTTCTTCGCCGAGCGCGCGGCCCGCGAGTCCGCCGCCCGGGTGAACGCCGCCCTCCAGGCCGCGTACTTCATCATCGGCGTCCGCGCCGCGGGCCTGGCCGCCGGCCCGATGACCGGGTTCGACTTCGCCGGTGTCCAGAAGGAGTTCCTGGACGACGACCACACCCCGCTGATGGTCGTCAACATCGGCAAGCCCGGCGAGGGCGCGTCCTACCCGCGCTCCCCGCGCCTGGAGTTCGACCAGGTCATCACCACGGTCTGAGCCTCACCCCAGCAAGTTTCAGCAATACCGCAGCAATGACGAAGGGCCCCCGGCGAACCACGCCGGGGGCCCTTCGTACATACACAGCGCTTACCCGCCACGCGGGGTCACTCCGTCTTGAGCGCCTCGGCCATCTTCGTCAGCCGGTCGAACGACGCCGTTCCCGTGACGACGGTCGTGGAGCCCTCGCGCTCCAGCACGAGGGCGTCGTAGCGCTCGCCCTCGTACCGCGTCCAGGTCTCGTCGCCGATCTTCCGCGTCGCCTCGGTCTTCGTCGCGTCCTGGGTGGCGTCCGGGATGAACCGGGACGGCTGCTCGGCGGACTGTTCGATCGCCACGTACTCGCCGTCAGGGTCGTGGAACCCGAGGTGCCAGTGGTCGGACTGGTCGCCCTGGAAGCGGACGGAGGTCGCCTTCCAGGTGTTGGGCAGGGCTTCGGGCGCGGCGACCGGATAGGAGGCCGCACGGCGCGCCGTCAGCAGTTCGACGCGGTAGTCGACACGCTTGAGCTCCGGCTCGGTCTCGTCATGGGGGACGAAGAGATAGATGACCCACGCCGCCAGCACGATGAGCCCCAGGGAGAGGACCATGTCGCGAACGCTCTGCTTGCCTTTCATACCTGCCACGGGCTCATCGTCGCAGGTGCACCGGTCCGCTCATCCGTGGGGTCCCCTGCTCATTTTGTCGAACTGACGATAGAGTCGGGCCGAACCCTCATCCGGCCGTCGTCGTATCAGAAAGGTGCGCTCCGATGACCGAGAACCATCAACTGCCGTCCGAGCTCGAAGTCCCCTCCGAGGCCCCCGACCGCAACCTCGCCCTGGAACTCGTACGGGTGACCGAGGCGGCTGCGATGGCCGCCGGCCGCTGGGTAGGCCGCGGGGACAAGAACGGGGCGGACGGAGCGGCTGTGCGCGCCATGCGCACCCTCGTCTCCACCGTGTCGATGAACGGCGTCGTCGTGATCGGGGAGGGCGAGAAGGACGAGGCCCCGATGCTCTTCAACGGCGAGCGTGTCGGTGACGGCACCGGCCCGGAGTGCGACATCGCCGTGGACCCGATCGACGGTACGACGCTGACGGCCAAGGGCATGACCAACGCGATCGCCGTTCTCGCGGCGGCCGACCGGGGCACGATGTTCGACCCGTCGGCCGTCTTCTACATGGACAAGCTGGTCACCGGCCCGGAGGCGGCCGACTTCGTCGACATCGACGCGCCCATCTCCGTGAACATCCGCCGGGTCGCCAAGGCGAAGCGCTCCGCGCCGGACGATGTGACCGTGGTCATCCTGGACCGGCCCCGGCACCAAGGCATCATCAAGGAGATCCGGGAGGCCGGGGCGCGGATCAAGCTGATCTCCGACGGGGATGTCGCGGGCTCGATCCTGGCGCTGCGGGAAGGCACCGGCGTCGATCTGCTGCTCGGCGTGGGCGGCACGCCCGAGGGCATCATCTCGGCCTGTGCGGTGAAGTGTCTCGGCGGCACGATCCAGGGCAAGTTGTGGCCGAAGGACGACGCGGAGCGGCAGCGGGCGATCGACGCGGGGCATGACCTCGACCGGGTGCTCACCACCGATGACCTGGTGTCCGGGGAGAACGTGTTCTTCGTCGCGACCGGGATCACGGACGGGGAACTGATGCGCGGTGTGCGGTACCGGTCGGAGACCGCGACCACCGACTCGATCGTGATGCGGTCGAAGTCGGGGACGGTGCGGCGGATCGATTCTGTGCATCGACTGAGCAAGCTGCGGGCTTACAGCTCCATCGACTTCGAGAAGGCCAAGTAGCTCCGCCGGTCGCGCTGGGGGTTGAGGGTGACTGCGGTCGGTTGTCGGCCGCGGGTTCGTTGTGGCTTGTCGCGCAGTTCCCCGCGCCCCTGAGGGGCGCGCCCCTGATGTCGCGTCAAAGGGGCACCCTCTTGTGCGGAGAGGGTGCCCCTTTGACGTACGGATGGTCAGCCGGCCGCCGCTATGGGGCCCGTCGTCCTCGCCGCCTTCTGGAGTTCGACGTCTCGGCGGCGCCTGCGGGCCAGCACCACTCGGCGTTCGGCGGCGGTGAGGCCGCCCCAGACGCCGTAGGGCTCGGGTTGCAGGAGTGCGTGTTCTCGGCACTCCACCATGACGGGGCAGCGGGCACAGACGCGCTTGGCGGCTTCCTCTCGGGAGAGCCGGGAGGCGGTGGGTTCTTTGGAGGGGGCGAAGAACAGCCCGGCCTCGTCGCGCCGGCACACGGCCTCCGTGTGCCACGGGGCGTCCTGATCCCTGTCGCGCACTGGCACCCGCTGGGGCGGAACAGCAGCGACCTGCAGGGACGAATGCGGCGGATGCAGCACGGTCTACTCCTGACGACGGCTTCGCGAGCGAGAGACGATGCAGCAAGGCCTACCCGCTGTGCGCGGGCCTATGCACTGAGTCCCGAACCGCTGGAATCGGCGTCATCACCATCCGGTCACATCCGGACCGGATCCCTTCGGGTGATGTCCGGACGTGGTCGAATTCACAACCGTCAACGGTCCAGGTGTTTGCGCAAATGATCGTCCACCTTGCGGGCCACGTGATCCGTGACGCGGTCGAGGAGGTCGGTGATCATCTTGCCCCGCTTGGGCTTCGCCTCGATGCTCCCCAGTACCGCCAGCCCGTCCACGAAGACCACCGGTGCGTCGGTCTCGCCCGAATCCAGCGTCTCCACCTCGAAGCTGCCGAGGATGCCGCCGCCACTGCCGCGCAGCGAGACGTTCTCCGGGACGCGGATCTCCACGCTGCCGAACACCGAGATCGCCTTGATCATCACCTGGCGGTGCTCGAAGAGCGCCTCGCTGAGGTCTATCTCGACGCTGCCGAATATCGCGTAGGCATGGATGCGGCGGCCCGCCCGCCAACGGCCCTTGCGCACCGAGGAACTGAAGACGGCCATCAGCCGGTCGTCGGCGTCCATCGGAATGGCCCCCGGCGTCGGCCGGTTGGGCACGGCGGAGACGGGCGGCACATACTCCGGCCCCGCCTTCCGGGCCTGGCCGGCCGGCAGATCCCGGACGAAGACGTCCAGCTCACCCACCGTCCTGGCGGCGAGCACACCCTCGATCCGCTCGGAGTGCTCCTCCGCGGTGAGACGGCCCTCGGCGAGGGCGTCGCGCAGCAGATCGGCGATCCGGTCACGGTCGGCGTCGGAGGCCCGCAGCTCGGCGGACGGCAACGGCGGTTCCTGGGCAGGGCGCTTGTGAAGGTCCACGACAGCAGCGTACCCACTCGCGATAGATCGCGACCAGGGGTGTGGACAACTCATGGGCGACGAACTGAGCCTTACCTCACAAGCTCGCTTTCCGAGGCAGGTTCTACGCTGGTGGGCGCTGCCGACGAAGGTCAGCCGACGTCGAGCGAGCCGAGCCTGAAACCAGCCTTGTCGAGTGAGGAATGGGCGCCATGCCTGAGTTCGAGTACACCGATCTGCTCCCCATGGGAGAGGACACCACTCCGTACCGGCTGGTGACCTCGGAGGGTGTCTCCACCTTCGAGGCCGACGGGCGTACGTTCCTCAAGGTGGAGCCCGAGGCGCTGCGCAAGCTGGCCGCCGAGGCCATCCACGACATCCAGCACTATCTGCGCCCGGCCCACCTGGCGCAGCTGCGCCGGATCATCGACGACCCCGAGGCGTCGGGCAACGACAAGTTCGTCGCCCTCGACCTGCTGAAGAACGCGAACATCGCGGCGGCGGGTGTCCTGCCCATGTGCCAGGACACCGGCACGGCGATCGTCATGGGTAAACGCGGGCAGAACGTGCTGACCGAGGGCGCGGACGAGAAGGCCCTGTCGAAGGGCATCTACGACGCGTATCTGAACCTGAACCTGCGCTACTCGCAGATGGCTCCGCTCACCATGTGGGAGGAGAAGAACACCGGTTCGAACCTCCCGGCGCAGATCGAGCTGTACGCGACGGACGGCGGCGCGTACAAGTTCCTGTTCATGGCCAAGGGCGGCGGGTCCGCGAACAAGAGCTTCCTGTACCAGGAGACGAAGGCCGTCCTGAACGAGGCCTCCATGATGAAGTTCCTTGAGGCGAAGATCCGTTCGCTGGGTACGGCCGCCTGCCCGCCGTACCACCTGGCGATCGTCGTCGGCGGTACGAGTGCCGAGTACGCGCTGAAGACCGCGAAGTACGCCTCCGCGCACTACCTGGACGAGGTCCCGGCGGAGGGTTCGCCGCTCGGGCACGGGTTCCGGGACAAGGACCTGGAGGAAAAGGTCTTCGAGCTGACGCAGAAGATCGGTATCGGCGCGCAGTTCGGCGGCAAGTACTTCTGCCACGACGTCCGGGTCATCCGGCTGCCGAGGCACGGGGCTTCGTGTCCCGTCGCGATCGCCGTCTCCTGCTCCGCCGACCGGCAGGCCGTCGCGAAGATCACCGCCGAGGGCGTGTTCCTGGAGCAGTTGGAGACGGACCCGGCGCGGTTCCTGCCGGAGACGACCGACGAGCACCTCGATGAGTCGGACGTCGTGCGCATCGACCTCAACCAGCCGATGGACGACATCCTCGCCGAGCTGACCAAGTACCCGGTGAAGACGCGTCTTTCGCTCTCCGGTCCGCTGGTCGTGGCCCGTGACATCGCGCACGCCAAGATCAAGGAACGCCTCGACGCGGGCGAGGAGATGCCGCAGTACCTGAAGGACCACCCGGTGTACTACGCGGGTCCGGCGAAGACCCCCGAGGGGTACGCGTCCGGTTCGTTCGGTCCGACGACGGCCGGCCGTATGGACTCGTACGTGGAGCAGTTCCAGGCGGCGGGCGGTTCCAAGGTGATGCTGGCGAAGGGCAACCGCTCGCAGCAGGTCACGGACGCGTGCGGCGCGCACGGCGGCTTCTACCTCGGCTCGATCGGCGGCCCGGCGGCCCGGCTCGCCCAGGACTGCATCAAGAAGGTCGAGGTCGTCGAGTACGAGGAGCTCGGCATGGAAGCGGTGTGGAAGATCGAGGTCGAGGACTTCCCCGCGTTCGTCGTCGTCGACGACAAGGGCAACGACTTCTTCAGCCCGCAGCAACTCTCTCAGCCGACCTTCACGTCGATCCCGGTACGCGGTCCGGGCCTGACCTAGGCAGCGACACCCACGTAGAGCTCCGGCCGTCGGCCGGGGGCTCTACGTCAGCGGGGCCGTCTCGTCCGCGAGCGGCCCGCGCAGAGCCGCGTAGGGCCTCGCATCGGGGCCAGGCCGCGACAGACAGCCGCACCGCCGTCCCGAGCGGTGGCGTACCCGACTACGCGAATATCAGCGTTGCCGCATAGACGACCATGAACAACCCTCGTACCGTCATGCGTACCGGCCCTAACGGGGGCCATGACCAAGGGGGTTGAGCATGGCTCGCGAGGAACTGACCCGCCTTACCGGCAACGGGAACGGGGAGTGCGGACAAGGGGACTGCCCGAACGTGTACCGCACCGAAAAGGGATCGATCGTTGTGCAGGGCGACGTGTTCAACGGCTTCATCCCGCCCGAGGGCGAAGGGTTGGTTGAGATCCCGGAAAGCGTACTGAGGGAGGCTTTCAATGCTCTTGGCTGGTGAAGCCTGGCAAGCCAAGTTCCGAGACTTCCAGACCGAGGCATGGCGACTGGAAACCCTGCCGGTCTACCGCGTACCCCAAGAGGCCGAAGAGTTCTCGCGTTTCCTTGCGGGCCAACGGTTTCCGGGGCCGTACGAGGATTCGTGGACGGCCATGATCCGGCATCGTAGGGAATCCGGGGCAAATGTCGGGCGAGTGCACATCCTGACTCGGCCTCTCTCCGACTACCTACGCTTCGAGTTCGAGAGGTATTACCGTCATCAAGCCCCCATCGGGGAAGATATCCGAATCCTTGACGTGACCGAGCGCGAGAATCCGTTGCCGGGTGTTGAAGACTTCTGGATGTTCGACAAAGCAGAAGTCGTCATCATGCACTATGAGGCGGACGGAACGCAGATCAACCGAGAAGCGTATGAGGGGGACGTGACACCGTTCCTTGAATATCAGGGAATCGCGCTGGCCGAGTCTGTTCCCTTCGAGGAGTACGTGAAGGGCCTTGACCTTTGAGCCGGAAGAGCTAGGCCAGTCCAGAGCCGACCTAGCCGAGACGCTGAAGACGCTCCGCAAGCGGGCCGGGATCACCCAAACCCGGCTCGCCCAGCGTTGCGCTATGAGCCAAACGAAGATCAGCAATATTGAAGGGGCGAAGCTAACCCCCACCCTTGTTGACGTTGAGCTGATTCTCAGGGCATTGGATGCACCCCCGGACCTTGTTTCCCGAGTGGCGGCACTTGCGCGTAACGCTAACAGTGAATGGCAAGACGCTTGGTCCCAACGCCGTACCGGGTTGGAGAAGAAACAGAATGAGCTAGCCGGGTTCGAGAGGCCCTCAACAGAGTTCCGGTATTTCCTGTTGTCAATGGTGACCGGTCTTCTCGCAACACCCGATTACGTTCGGGCCAGTCTTGCCCACATCCCTGGCGACCACAGTAAGGCCATTGCCAAGAAGCTAGAACGGCAGTCTGCCCTTTATGACACGTCGAAACGCTTCACATTCATCCTGACCGAGCAGGCCGTCAGATGGCCATTCCTGCCTCCAGCGGCCATGGCCGTGCAAGTTGACCGACTGGTTTCGATTAGCCTGCTTCCAAATATCGAGCTCGGAGTCATCCCTTTGGTTGGCCACATGCCGACCGCGCCATTGAATACCTTCACTGTCTATGACACGCGGATAGCGACAGTGGAGACACAGACCGGAGTAATGGTCTTCCGAGATCACCGGGACGTATCGGCTTACCTGAACGAGTTTGCAACATACCAGGGGTATGCCCTGTTCGGAGACGGCTGCCGGGAACTCCTTTCCGAGTGGGCCACTCGGTTCCGTTCCTGATCTTCTACCCGACAACGCAAATAATGACCGCACCCATGCGCGCCGTGCGGGAACATTCTCTAGGACGGCATGCAGTCGGGGAGAGGTCACGGTATGAGTGCAAGGCGGACGACGATGACGGAACCGGTGCACTTGACGGCCCCGGTCCAGCAGCCCGACCCCGTAGCAGGCTGCCAGGAATGCCTTCACATCGCGGTGACGCGAACTAACGCCCGATCGATTGGCGACTACTCGAAGGTGTCCGATGCGAACGTGGTTCTCCGGACACACCTTCAAGAAGAGCACGGGGCCGAGTGATGGTGCGCACTGTACTGCGATACGTACAACACCGGATCACGCAGCACCCGAACACTGACGTGACCTTTGAGGCCGAGTGCCTCAAGTGCGAATGGAAGGCCACACCTTCGACCGATGGCGCGGCCGTTGACGTCGAATGCATGGGCCATACGGGCCGTGCCGGTCACCCAGGATTCCGGCGCATCTGCACCTCATTCGCTCTGGTCGAGCGGATCGAGTAAAAGACCCCGGCACGCTAGGGACGGCGAACCTCTTCTCACCTAGCGTGCCGGTCCAGCCCCACCAGCATCCCCCGTCTGGTGGGGCTGCGTGCATTCCGCGTGATTCAGCCTGACTCGCCATTCAGGCGCATAGACACGGCCTTCATTCCCTCGGCCAGCAGATAGGCCGACCGAATGCGCTTCTGCTCTTTCTCGAAGCGACGAAGTGCGACGCGTTGAATAAGTCGATCGAATTTCGATTCAGGCATCAGCCGGCCAGCCTTTCCCGGGAACTCCAGCCGGTTAGCGTCAGATGAGAAACGGTAATGCAGAGCTTGTTACCGCATCTGTTGCTAAAGACCGGAACGAGTTCCTTGTGCCTATACCGGTTCGCGGTCAGATACCGCGTTACCGGGGTATCAAATAGGTAGCCAAAGACCGGCACGCCGTCAGGCGAGACGCGCCCTTCCCAGATGCGGCACCCGATTTCAACAATCGGCCTAGAAGTCGCCATGATCTCGTCGAGTGGAGTCATCACGCACAAACCTCGGCTTCGAGCACAGTGCCACCGATCTTTTGAAGAACGTTCCGGGCCGCGAAGTGATCCTTCATGAAGGCGATCCAGTAGTCGTTACGCGCTCGGCACGAGTTCTCGCTTCTCGTCACGGGCGAGAGATGATCCGGGTTACAGCAAGCCTTGTTCTGGCAAAGGTGGTCGATAGTCCAGCCTTCCGGTATTCGGCGGCCCGAAGCCTTGAAAGCTTCACGATGCGAGTAGTAAGACCGATTGTCGGCCGTGAAGCGGCCGTAGCCGTCCGGAGTCTTCGAGCAAGTCCATTCCCAACAACCGCCCTCGGACTCGGGCCAGATGATTGAACGACTGCGAAGGTATGAGAGAACGGCGGCCTTTTCGGCCATATCGAGGAAGGATTTCACGGGAGTTCCTTGACGGGTAGTGGCAAGTTTTGGGCACACGCCCAAGCATTGAGGAGAGCAAAAAAGGGAGACGGCCCGGAAACGGGGTGACCAAACCCGTTTCCGAACCATCCAAAAGGACTGCCTTAGCTCGCGGCAGCCTTGACAATCTGCGCCGAGGAAGCCTCGGCCAGAGAGACACCCGCGAGACGCATAGTCAGCTTGAAGCCCACCTGATCCTTATCGAATCGGGCGTCTTCGCTGACTCGCACCGTGGCGTTTCGCCGAACGCCAACCACGATCCGGGAGCCATCGGCGACCACAATCGTCTTGGCGGGCAGGAACGCGCTAGCGAGAATCGGAAGACCCCAGGCCGTAGAAGCCGGGGAATCCGTGGGGGAGCCCGCCTGATACGTGCCCGATCCGGCGGCCTTCTCCTTACGGAGAGACGCAGCCATGTCGACGGAAGCCCAGACAATCGAAGGGGTGCCGTTCATGGCTTCAATGCGGGCTACAGCGTCGGCCAGGTCGTCATAGGTGACGGCCGCCTTTCCGGTGCCCAGAGTCGTAGTCGTTCCCTGGGAAAGGATTCCCTTAATCGGGTTGGTGCCGGACCCAACAAAGGCGTCGGCATCGAACTTCAGGGAAGCATCACGCAGAAGGTTATTCGCAATCGAGTTGCGCAGGTCGATAGCGGAGTCTTCCAAAATCTCAGTTGAAGCCCACTGAATCCGGCCGATCTTCTTCGGCTCGAACTTGACCTCACCCCAGACCATGTCTCCCTCGGGAAGGGGCTGACCTTCCTCGACGTAGTCCATGCCGTCCGAGGACACAAGCTGCGGAACAGAGAAGGTCGCCGAACTGAAGGGAACGATGCTCTCCACCGGAAGACCGCGCAGGAACGTCGACTTGGCCTTAAGAGCGTCGACGTACTTCGCGGCCGTCTGCTGGCTCACGGTGTAACCGCCGTCGCCCGGAACGCCTTCGGCCACCAGGGCGCGGTACTCGCTGAGCGACGGCATCAGAGCCCGCCAGGAGCCCTCATCACTGGCCGGGGGAGCCGTAGGCGTCAGCATGCCCAGGCCGCCCGCCAGAGAGCGAACCTCGGCCTCCAGGCGCATGATGTCCCGGTCGAGACGCTCGACGCGCGATCGCTTCGCAGCGTCGCTAAGGGACGAGTCACCCTCGACGGAGCGAAGCTCGGTAACCAGCTTCTTCCGCTCTTCAAGGGCGGTCGTTGCCTGGCGCTTATACAGGTCAGTGCAGTCAGTCATTGATATTCCTTCATTGGTCGGGGCCGGAAGCGGCCATGCAAAGCCGCCCTGCACCCGGAATGGGTGGGGCGGCTTGGATGAGGCGGTTACTTCTCCGCTAGCTCGCGGAGTTGTTCTCTACAGATGGCACTTCAGCGCATGCCGCGCGACGCTGTTCGATCCGCTCAACGAAGCGGACTCGGCGCGCAATCTTGCGCGCTAGGTTCTTGCAGGAAGGGCCGCAATACCGTGGCGGCCGGCCAGGGCCGTACTCGATATTGAACGGCTTCTCACAAGCCCAGCACTTCAGCTCGACTGTGTTGTTCATTTCCCATGTCTCTTCGAGATCGTTCGGGGGGAGTGCAGTGTTTGGCGACGGAACGGAAGACAGCCCGACTCCACGACCAGCATTTGGATAGATGCCGTGAAGCCGGGCCGCCGTCCTGGCACCGCCCCGTGGTGCTTCCTCCCCCGACCCCCGAAAGGATCGAAGTCGCTCTTGCATCATGTAAAGACCTGTTAGGCAGCCCGAAACCACACGCGCTACCCTGCGCGATTCCCGGTGAAGTACTGGATGCCTCGGCCGATTGCGCCCCGCCTATCGGTCCCACGACTTCGGGCTAACCCCCGCGCGTTCACGAAGAGGGAAAGACGCGGGTGCGGGAAAGGCTTCCCAGATCCTTTCGGATCTCCCCTCCCGAGCCGGTGACCGACAAAAACCCCTTGACTGTGCCAGTACCGTGGATCGCATGGGCTGGTCGCTGGGGTACTTGAAGCCGCGTGAACCTCGACTACTGGATGCGCTTTTCCTGTCAGCTGGCCGGGCGCTACACCTGGCCAACTCCTTCGAGTCAAAGTGTCAGTACGTCTTGCGCATGGCACATCTCGCCGAGGCTTCAGAAGCCGACCCCGTCATGGGTCTGCAAGAGATGATCGCTAGTCTGCCTCCGGACAAGATGCTCGGTGGCACGCTGCGAGACCTATCGAATACGTCGCTCGGGTCGCGACCCTCTGACTTCGACTTGCTCGATGGAGCCAGAAAGGCCCGCAACTTCATTGCGCACGAAGGAGCCTCTATCGGCACCATATGGGGTGCGAGGCGAGAAGCTATTTTGGAGCACGCTGTTCGGCTGCGTGCAGCCGTCTCAG
>NZ_JAEMUX010000056.1 GCF_016598475.1 Streptomyces adelaidensis | reverse complement strand
CTGAACGAGCGGCAGCCGCACACGTCGTCCGAGGCGACGGCCGTGGGCATTCGGGTCCTGGAGTTGACCACGTGGCACCCGCTCGCGGCCGTCAGGATGTCGGCTGGGATAACTGCCGAAGCTGGGAATACCGCGAGAGCAAGCTGAGAATTTGCCGAGAGTCTGCGCTGCCCCTTCTCCAGGGTCGACCGGGCGAATGGGGTGGGTGTTCGGCGAGTGAGGCAAGTGTGCGGTAAGTGTGATTGTCCGGGCTGCTGGGCCCGAAAGCCCGTATTGAGTCCCGTATGATCAGATCGATCCTCACGCTTCCTTGAACCCGATGCGAAGAGCGTCTGGAACGCGGCTTCTCGTGTCCGAATGCCGCAAACGCGGGACTGCTTAATTCCCCCCACGTTTTCTTTATGTACTTAAGGAATTCCAGTGAATTCAATGTGACGGCGAGCCGGAATCCTCGGGTGTTCGAGGAAGGAAGGCGGCCATCCTCTCCATGATCCTGGGGCGGCCGCTCGTGGACATGGTCAGCGGGCCGCCGTCGGCGATTGCCCTACAGAGCGCGCCCACATCCGTTGCCTGTGACCGGAGTCGAACTCGGGGAAGGTCGCGTCGACGAGGAAGGGTGCCAGCACTTTCGAGGTGCTGAAGAGATCACGTGAAGAAAGGAAACGTATGTTTCGCATGCGTCACAAGGCCACGGGCGTAGCGCTCGCCGCAGCAGTCATCGGCGGCATCGCTCTCGCTACCCCCGCCTCCGCCGCTGAGCTCGGAAGGGTGCAGGTGTTTGGGGATACGCAAGGAGCGACCACATCTTGGGGGGCCGGCTGGGACAAGTGCCGGGCCGAGTTCCCCGCGACAAGATCGATCAAGCAGGGTAGCAGTTACCCAAACACGAGCCCCACCGACGAGGTAGAGTGGTCCACTTATTGGACGTGCTACAACACGACCAACGCCACCTGAATCTGCGAGGTCGCCGACCTGCTATCGAGCCTCGATCCACCGCGTGCTGATCGGATGTGAAAGGGACCTCGAAGACCCCGCACCGGACGGCCACCCGGCGGTCACCGCTGCCAGCATCCCGAAAACACACCCGGACCCCGTCCGACACCCGGGATCAGAACTCACGCGGTGGATCGAGCCTCAGTGGGAGGGGAAGGCGGCTGTACCACTCGAAGAGTGGGTCGCTGCGGAGTTGGACCGGGCGCCCGAGCCGACGGCCGAACAGCCAGGGAGCCTCGAAGCCCTCTTCGACTCGACATGGATCTCCAAAGGGCCCAGCCTTCGACAGCTCTGCCCTGACGCGAGAGGGAGCCCCGTCCGGCCACATGCCTGACGGGGCTCTTTGGTGGGTCGGGAGGCGCCTCAGTGGCCATTTCCCGCCTGGTGCAGCGCGTCGAGGAGCGCGGAGACCAACGTTCGGTCCCGCTCGTGCGTGAGGCGCTGAGTCGCAGCCTCGGGGGGCAGCCAGAGGAGCCGGGATACTTCGTCGTTCGGCGCGAAGGTGCCGCCGGTTGCTTCGGCCGCCCAGTAGCGCACCTGCTTGGGACGCCCGCGAGCGTCGGTGTAATGGACGGCGGGGAGCTCCGGCCCGAGTTCGCAGGTCATGCCGGTCTCCTCAAGCACTTCGCGAACGGCCCCGTCACGGGCCTCTTCGTCGGGCTTGAGCTTGCCCTTGGGGAGTGACCAGTCTGCCCACTTCGGCCGGTGGACCAGGGCCAGTTCGATGCCCCCGCCCGAGGGCGCCCGACGCCACAGGGCACAGCCCGCAGCACGTACCAGCGGTGTGACGTCCATCACTACCTCGATCTCGTTATGCCTCTGACCTGCGGGTTCTTTCACCGTAGTCCACGATCACGCGACTCGTCGTACTTCGGCCGGTGGACCAGGCAGATCTCCAGGTCACCGGTGGTGGGGGCGCGGCGCCACAGGACACGGCCCGCGGCTTGGATGACGGGCCGGCGGGGTCGGCGGGGTCGGTGTTGTCGGTGTTGTCGGTGTCGGCGGTCAAGACGTGCTCACCGCCTCCTTCTGCCAGGACTGCTGGAAGGCGAAGCGGGCGGCTTCCACCTCGTGGCGTTGGTCGGCGTGCAGGACGCCGAGGGCGTAGGCGGTGGCCGGGGCGATGCGGGGGGTGCGGGCGGCGGCGGCCGCCGCCGAGGCCGCTTCGGAGGCGTCGCGGTGGCGGTTGAGGGCCTCGCCGGCCGCGAGGAGGCGTACGTCGACGGGGACGGCGCCGGGGTGGAGGACCTCCAGAGCGTAGCGGTGGAGTCGGAGGAGGAGCCGTACCTGGTGCCAGGGGGCGTCCTGGGGGTGGGGGACGGTGTCGGGGGAGAGGCCGTGGATGAGGGCCTCGGCGTTGTAGGGGCGGCCGGCGGTGTGCAGGGGCAGGCCGGTGACCGCGTCGCGGAGGCGGTCGTGGGCGGCCGCGGCCAGCGGGCGGAGGTCCGCGGTGGGGGCGGTGGGGGTGAGGGGGACCTCGCTGGCCAGCACGGCGACGTTGTCCGCGACCGCGTGGAAGCGGGAGGAGCCGAGGGCCTGGAGGGCCGCGGAGTGGGCCCGGGTGCGGGCGAGGGTGAGCTGGCGGTCCAGGAGGGCGCCCGCCTTCGCGGCGCCCACCGTCAAGGTGCCGCGGTCCGGGGCGGGTTGGGCGGGGGGCGCTTGGGCGGTGCGGGCGGCGGCGGTACGGGCGGACGGGACCGAGCCCGCCGGCTGGGTGGGGAAACCGGTCGCTCCCGACAGCCGGTTCAGGGCCGTGACCAGGCGGTCCAGGCGTGCCGAGTACGCGTGTTCCCGTCCCAACGTGCCGGACAGCCAGGCCAGTTCGGGGCGGAGGGACTCCGACCAGTCCGCGTCCAGCAGGGGGCGGAAGGTGTGCAGTGTGCCGCTGATGCGGCGGGCCGAGCGGCGCAGCGCGAGGGCCGCTTCGGAGGACTCCCCGGCTCCCGCGGCCGCACCCCCACCGGTCTCGCGGTGGGTGCGCAGCGCGCGGAGGAACCCCGTGGCCTGGGCCCGCAGATAGCCGGCGAGGGCCTCGGCCGGCGCCTCCCCGGGGGCGGCCTCGGGGTTCATGGGGTCAAGGTGTCGCTGTGCCACGCCGGCGCCTCCGGGCGTCAATGAGCATCTCCTGGACGTTGCGGAGGGGCTGGCCGTCCGCGTCGGTCGCGTGCCGGGTCCACTCGCCGTCGGGACCGAGGTGCCAGGAGGAGGTCGTGTCGGACATGCCGGTCTCCAGCAGGCGGTTGAGGGCCGCCCGGTGCGCCGGGTCGGTGACCCGTACCAGAGCCTCGATCCGGCGGTCGAGGTTGCGGTGCATCATGTCGGCGCTGCCGAACCACACCTCGGGCTCGCCGCCGTTGCCGAAGCCGAAGACCCTGGAGTGCTCCAGGAAGCGGCCGAGGATGGAGCGGACCCGGATGTTCTCCGACAGGCCGGGGACGCCCGGCCGTACGGCGCAGATGCCGCGTACCCAGATGTCGACCGGCACACCGGCCTGCGAGGCCCGGTAGCAGGCGTCGATCAGGGCCTCGTCCACCATCGAGTTGACCTTGATGCGGACGTGCGCGGGGCGCCCGGCGCGGTGGTGCTGGGCCTCCTTGTCGATCCGGGCGATCAGGCCGTCGCGCAGGGACTTGGGGGCGACGAGAAGACGGCGGTAGGTCTCCCGGCGCGAGTAGCCGGAGAGACGGTTGAAGAGGTCGGAGAGGTCGGCGCCGACCTGCGGGTCCGCCGTCAGCAGGCCCAGGTCCTCGTAGAGGCGGGCCGTCTTCGGGTGGTAGTTGCCCGTACCCACGTGCGAGTAGCGGCGGAGCGTCTCGCCCTCCTGGCGGACCACCAGGGAGAGCTTGCAGTGGGTCTTCAGACCGACCAGGCCGTAGACGACATGGCAGCCGGACTCCTCCAGCTTGCGGGCCCACTTGATGTTGGCCTGCTCATCGAAGCGGGCCTTGATCTCGACGAGGACGAGGACCTGCTTGCCGGACTCGGCGGCGTCGATGAGCGCGTCGACGATCGGGGAGTCGCCCGAGGTGCGGTACAGGGTCTGCTTGATGGCGAGGACGTCCGGGTCGCCGGCCGCCTGCTCCAGGAACGCCTGTACGGAGGTGGAGAAGGAGTCGTAGGGGTGGTGCAGCAGGACGTCCCGCTCGCGCAGGGCGGCGAATATGTCGGGCGGCGACGCCGACTCGACCTCGGCCAGATCGCGGTGGGTGCCCGCGATGAATTTCTGGAACTTCAGCTCGGGCCGGTCCAGGGCGCCGATGCCGAAGAGACCGGTGAGGTCGAGGGGGCCCGGCAGCGGGTACACCTCGGCCTCCTTGATCTTCAGCTCCCGTACCAGCAGGTCGAGGACGTACCGGTCGATGGACTCCTCGACCTCCAGGCGCACCGGCGGCCCGAAGCGGCGCCGCATGAGTTCCTTCTCCAGGGCCTGGAGGAGGTTCTCGGCGTCGTCCTCCTCGACCTCCAGGTCCTCGTTGCGGGTGAGGCGGAAGGTGTGGTGCTGCAGCACCTCCATGCCCGGGAACAGCTCCTCCAGGTGTGCCGCGATCACGTCCTCGATGGGCACGTACCGGTTCGGGGAGGCCTCCAGGAAGCGGGAGAGCAGCGGCGGGACCTTCACCCGGGCGAAGTGCCGGTGGCCGGAGACCGGGTTGCGCACGACGACCGCGAGGTTGAGCGAGAGACCCGAGATGTACGGGAAGGGGTGCGCGGGGTCGACGGCCAGCGGGGTCAGGACCGGGAAGATCTGGTGGCGGAAGAGGGTGAACAGGCGGGCCTGTTCCTTCTCCGTCAGCTCGCTCCAGCGGACCAGATGGACGCCTTCCTCGGCCAGCGCGGGGGCGACGTCCTCGTGGAAGCAGGCGGCGTGCCGGGCCATCAGCTCGCGTGAGCGGGCCCAGATCATCTCCAGCACCTCGCGGGGCTGGAGGCCGGAGGCGGACTTGGTGGCGACGCCGGTGGCGATCCGGCGCTTCAGGCCGGCCACCCGGACCATGAAGAACTCGTCCAGGTTGCTGGCGAAGATCGCCAGGAACTTGGCCCGTTCGAGGAGCGGGGTGTCCGGGTCCTCGGCGAGTTCCAGGACGCGCTCGTTGAACGCGAGCCAGCTGCGCTCACGGTCCAGGAAACGGCCCTGCGGCAGCCGGTCGCCGTCGAACTCACCGTCCTCGTAGTCGTCGAGGTCGGCGTCGATGTCGGGTTCGAGGTCGGAGACCGCGGCGGCCACCGTGTGGGGGCGGTGCGCCGCTAGGGAGCCGACGGACGGCTGCGCGTGCTGGACCTGGGCTGCCTGGGCGTTGGACTGGCTCATGACACCATTCTTCCGCGCCGCGAGCATGACCGGCGCGTCGGAGAGAGCCGGTGGGAGCGCGTCGATGTGCGAGGGGGCGTTGGCGGCGGTGTTCTCGGCGATGTCAGCGTCGATGCGCGCGACGACGTCCGCCGTGACATCGGCGTTCGTGGAGTGGCCGCTCCCCGCGCTCTTCCCGTTGCTTGGGCCGTTGCGTGGGGGCGGCGAGGGCTCGGGCACGACGGGGTTCATTGCGGAAGCGTCGCAAGGCCGTCTGAATCACCGGTTACGGCGACCTTACGTGCGGGATAGCGCAGGGAGGACCGCCGGTTCCGCGGGGGCGGGTCGGAGCGCCCGGAGTGGGACATTTTGGGCGGTTTGTCGGTGTGCCGCGGGCACGCCCCTCCCCCCGTAGGAAGGGCGTGCCGGTCGGTGGGGGCCGGCCTCGGATGCCGGGCGGCGTCAGCGGGTGCGGCGGCGCAGCAGCCAGAAGGCGGCGGCGGTGGCGAGGGCGGTGACGGCGAGGACTGTGCCGGTGGCCATGAGGTGCAAGGGCCAGAAGTGCGAGGCCGGGCGGCCTTCGACGTACGTACCGGTGTACGCATCCGTGGGCCACAGCTCGTCGGTGTGCCGGTCGAGGTAGACGTGGAACCAGGTCATTAAGCCGGCGGCCACGGACAGGGCGGGCAGTGCGCGTCTCAGGGCGAGGCCCGCCAGGGCACCGACGGCCAGCGCGCACAGGGCGTACGCCACGAGCAGGGGGCCTCGGTTCACCATCGGGTCGGGGTAGTACCACTCGTCGCCCGTCGCGGCCCGGTCCGCTGCCCAGACCCAGCGGTAGAGCAGCACCAGGACGGTGGTGCCGAGGACGAGTGCGACGGCGGGCACGGCCAGCTTGGCGGTCAGCCAGCGGGCCGGGGTGATCGACTGGGTCCAGGCCAGCTGGGCCGTGCCGGTCTCCAGGTCGCGGCCGGTCAGGGCGGCACCGGCCCAGGCGGCCACGCCGTAGCAGAGGTAGGAGACGAGGGTGCCGATCATGCTCAGGTTCGTGCTGTACGACATCGCCGTCTCGAGGTCGACGCACCTGCCCGCGCAGTCGGCACCCTCCTGACGGATCTCGTGCATCGTGACGAACCGCAGCCAGAGCAGCCAGCCGGCCATCGCCAGCACATACGCGCCCCACACCAGCAGCGCCGAGCGGTGCAGCCGCCCCGCGGCCCAGGCCGCGCCACGGAGGCGGGGACGGAAGCGGAGGTGAGGGCCGCGGCGGGTGGCGGGGGTACCGGGCGTGGTCGCGGCGGTCATGGGGTGCCTCCCGTACGCCGGCGGAGAAGGTGGAAGGCGGCCAGGACCAGCAGGGCGGTGACGGCGAGGGCGATGCCGGTCTCGATGAGCTGGAGGGGCCAGAAGTGGGAGGAGGGGTGGAAGTCGCGGTAGTGGCTGACGACGTCGCGGCCGAGGACGCAGCCCTCGTCCGTCAGGCAGGGGTTCGGGACGCGGGCGCCGGTGGGGGTGAGGCCGCCCTCGGCGACGGTCATGCCGAGGTAGTCGGGAGAGTCCTCGGTCACCGGCGCCGTCGCGGTCTTCGCCGGCCACAGGTACGGGCGCAGCGTTTCGAGTGCCTGGAGCAGGGCCGTCATGACGACGAAGCCGTAGCCGAGCGCGGGCAGGGAGCGGCGGGTGAGCAGGCCGGCCAGGACGCCGACCGCGAGGCCGAGCAGGACCTGGGCGACGGCGACCGGCCCGTTGGACACGAAGATCGGGCTCTCGTGCCATTCCCAGATGCCCGCTGACGTCCACAGCCCGGTGTGCGAGGACCACATCAGGCGGTGCAGGAGGACGAGCAGGAGGGTGCCGGAGGTGAGCAGGGCGGCGGGCACGGCCAGCTTGGCGGCCAGCCAGCGGGCCGGGGTGACGGACTGGGTCCAGGCCAGCCGGTCCGTGCCGTTCTCCAGTTCGCGGCCGATCAGCGCGGCTCCCGCCCAGACGGCGACGAGCAGGGGCGCGAACGTGATCAGCCGGGAGCCGACGGTGATGGCCGTGTCGTACCGGCCCATCGCGGGAGCCGTGTCGTCGCAGCCCGGGTTCGCCACGCCGTCGCGGCACGCGTTCGCGTAGTACTCGGCCGAGGCGGCGTCCCCGCCCGGTCCGTACGCCCACAGCAGCGCCCCGGCGGCCACGAGGACCAGCAGCGCCCAGCACACCGCCGCCCAGAAGTGCAGGCGGAGCATCGCCCAGGTCAGGCCGCGGGGACCCCGCCTCGTGCGCGGGCCGGTGATGGTCGCGGCCATGGAGGCGGTCATACGGCCCCTCCCGGGAGGCGGCGCAGCAGGCGGAACGTGGCCAGGACCAGCAGGGCGGTGACGGTGAGGGCGATGCCGGTCTGGACGAGCTGGAGGGGCCAGAAGTGGGAGGAGGGGTGGAAGTCGGTGTAGTACTGGGCGACGTCGGTCCGGTCGCAGGCGACGTCCGCGCAGCCCACGGACGAGACGCGTCGGCCCGAGGTGGTGATGAGGCCTTGGTCGACGAGCTCGCCCGTCCAGTCCGGGGCCGGGGACTTGGAGACGGCGGTCTCGACCGGCCACAGCCGATGACGGTACGACTGGAGCGTGCTCATGGCGGCGGCCACGCCCAGGAGACCGACGGCGAGCGCGGGCAGCGAGCGGCGGATCAGCAGGCCGGCGAGGACGCCGACGGCCAGGGCGAGCAGGGCGTAGGCGGTGGCGGCGGGGCCGTTGGCCATGAAGGTGATGGGGTTGAACCAGTCCCGTGTGCCGAGCGCGTGCCGCAGGTCGGCTTCCGACCACCACGCCAGGCGGTTCAGCAGGGTCAGCAGGACCGTGCCCGAGACGATCACGGCGGCCGGGACGGCGAGCTTGGCGGCCAGCCAGCGGGCCGGGGTGACGGACTGGGTCCAGGCCAGCCGGGCGGTGCCGCTCTCGAACTCGCGGGCGATCAGGGCGCCGCCCGCCCAGGCGCCGATCAGGACCGGGGCGATGAGGAGGACGAAGGTGCCGAGGGTGACCGCGAGCTCGTACCGGTTGTACGCGGGGCCCGTCCCGCAGTAGTCGGCCTTCGGGCACCCGGCGGCCAGGTACTCGGTCCAGGCCGCGTCCACGCCGGGCCCGGCGGCCCACAGCAGCCCGCCGCCGGTCAGGGCCACCAACAGGCCCCAGAACCACCACGCCGACTGGTGCAGGCGGAGCATCGCCCGGGCCAGGCTCCGGGTCGGGCTCACGGGCCGGGAGACCGGGGCCTTCGCGGCGGTGACGGTCACGGCGGCGCTCATACGGCGGCCTCCCGCGCCGAGGCCGATCCGTTGGTCTCGCCGGAGCCGGAGCCGGAGCCGGAGCCGGAGCCGGAGCCGGAGCCGGAGCCGTCGTCGTCGCCGTCGTTCGGGAGGGTGAGTGTCGGGGCCTCGGGGGCGCGGAGGTGGGCGAGGACCAGCTCCTCCAGGCTCGGCTCGGCGGTCTGCCAGCCCGCGCCGACCGGTCCCTGCGGGCGGATGAGCGCGGTGAGCTGACGCCCCGTCGTACGGGACTCGACGACGGTGTGCGGGGCGAGATCGCCGACCGGGCCGGTGACCAGGGTGTGCGCGGCGAGGATGTCGTCCAGCGGGCCCGCGAGGCGGACGCGGCCGGCGCCCAGCAGGAACAAGTGGTCGCAGGAGCCCTCCAGTTCGGCGACCACGTGCGAGGACATGACAACCGTGGTGCCGTGCTCGACGGAGTCCGCGAGCAGGGTGCCCATCAGCTGGTGCCGGGCGAGCGGGTCGAGGTCGGCCATCGGCTCGTCCAGGAGCAGCAGTTCGGGCCGCTTGCCGAGGGCGAGGGCGAGCGCGACCCGGGTGCGCTGGCCGCCGGAGAGGGAGCGGATCTTGGCGTCCCGGTCGAGTCCGCCCTCGTCCACCACCCGCTCGGCGACGGCCGCGTCCCAGCGCCGGGGGTTGAGCTCCCGGCCCAGGCGCAGGGTCTCGGCGATGGTCAGCTGCGGGTACAGCGGCTTGTCCTGGGCGACGTACGCGATGCGCTCGCGGGCCGCCGCCGGTGTCGTGCCCAGTACGGTGATGCCGCCCTCGGTGGGGGCGAGCAGGCCGGCCGCGTGGGCCAGCAGTGTCGACTTGCCCGCGCCGTTCGGTCCGACGACCGCGCAGACGCGCCCCATCGGAAGCCGCAGTGTGCACTCGCGCAGTGCCCAGCCCCTTTGCCGCCACCCGAACTTCTTGCCGAGCGCGGCCGCCTCCATCGCGGTCCCGGTCATGCGTCGTCCCCCTGATCTGCCTGAGCTGCCGTGAAGTGTTCGTCCAGTACGGATGTGAAGAGCGCCGCCACGTCGTCCCGTTCGAGGCCGGTCTCCCGGGCCCGTACGGCCCAGGCGTCCAGCTCGGCCCGCAGCGGGGAGTCGACCGGGGTGATGACCAGTGACTTCCGTACGAACGTGCCGAGGCCGCGGCGGGCCTCGACCAGGCCCTCGCGCTCCAGCTCGCGGTAGGCCTTCAGCACCGTGTTCGGGTTGATCGCGGTGGCTTCCACGACCTCGCGGGCCGTGGGGAGCTTGTCGCCGGGCTCCAGCAGGCCGAGCCGCAGGGCCTGTTTGGTCTGCTGCACGATCTGCACGTAGGTGGCGACACCGCTGCGCCGGTCGATGCGGTACTCGACCACTCGGACAACCACCCTTTCACTAATTGAGTAGTGAAAGGGTGGCGCAAGAGAGGGGGCGGTGTCAACAACACCGCCCCCAGCCTGTGGACAACTTCCGTTACGTCAGCTCCCGCTACGGTTCATCGGCTCCCGCTACGGTTCGTCAGGTCTCGCTGCGATACATCAGATCCGTCTCGTACGTCACGAATCCCAGCCGTTCGTACACGGTCACCGCCGCCTTGTTGTCCGCGTCGACGTAGAGCATCGCGGTGGGCAGGCTCTGGGCGGCCAGGTGGCGGAGGCCGATCGTGGTGAGGGCCTTGCCGAGGCCGCCGCCCTGGGCGCCGGCGCGGACGCCGACGACGTACACCTCGCCGATCCGCTCGGCCGCGTGGACCTTCGTCCAGTGGAAGCCGACGAGTTCGTCGCCCCGGAAGGCCAGGAAGAAACCGGCCGGGTCGAACCAGGGCTCGGCCTCGCGGTCGTCGAGGTCGCGCTGGGTGAGGGCGCCCTGTTCGGGGTGGTGGGCGAACGCGTCCGCGTTGGCGGCGAGCCAGGCCGTGTCGTCCTCGCCGGGGACGAAGGCGCGGACGCTGACGCCCTCGGGGAGGACCGGCTCCGGTGGATCGAAATCGGCCAGGGAGCGGCGCATCTGGCGCAGTTCGCGGAACAGGGTCAGGCCGAGGACCTGGGCGAGATGGCGGGCGGCGGAGTGGCCGCCGTGCGCCCAGACGCGCAGGCGCTTGCCCGACTCGGCGAGCAGCGCGGAGCCGAGGGCGCGGCCGTGGCCCCGGCCGCGGTGGGAGGGGTGGACGACCAGCTCGGCGGCCGGGGCCTCCACCGGGTCGGTGTCCTCCAGCTGCGCGTAGCCGATCAGCTCGTCGTCGACGCCGAGGAGGAGATGCCGTACGCCCTCGCGGGGGCCGCCGCGGAGCTGGAGGCGGCCTTGCTCGGACACGGCCTGTTGGCCGTCGACCTCGGCGGACTCTTCGAGGAGGGTGAGGACGGCTGCCTTCTGGCCGGGGGTGAGTTCCAGGCGGGTTTCGATGCGGCGGGCTCCGCCGGGGGTGGCCGTGTCGTCGCTGGTCATGGGTACGAGGTTAGCTCCGCTGTGCTGGGGCGCCTATGAGCTCAAGGCCGGCTGCGGGTGGGCGGGTGCGGGCTGGATTCGGCTGGTCGCGCAGGTCCCCGCGCCCCTGGTGTTGTCCCCCTTTGCCACTGGTTCTCCCTAACGGCAATCAGGTCGTAACCATGAACCCCCTCCCGCGCTACGCGCGTTGACCCTACGCTTCGGCCGGACGGGGCCTGTTCTCACGTTTCTCTTACTTCTCACGAATCCAGGGGGGCACATGTCAGCCACACCCCATGCGCAACGCCGCAGCAGCCGCCGCAACCGGATCCTCGCCGTCGCGGCGGGCCTCGCGACCGTCGGCGCGCTGACCGCGGCGCTTCCGGCCAGCGCCGGTGAGGCCAACTCGTACAAGCCCGGCAAGCACAAGCCGAGCCGGTACCAGGACGTACAGCTGCTGTCGTTCAACGACCTGCACGGCAACCTGGAGCCGCCGGCCGGTTCCTCGGGCCGGGTCACCGAGCTGCACGAGGACGGCACCACCGAGACCATCGACGCCGGTGGTGTCGAGTACCTGGCCACGCATCTGCGCGACGCCCGCCAGGACAACAAGTACTCGATCACGGCGGCCGCCGGTGACATGGTCGGCGCCTCGCCGCTGATCTCGGGTCTCTTCCACGACGAGCCCACCATCGAGGCGCTCAACGGGCTCGACCTCGATGTGACGAGCGTCGGCAACCACGAGTTCGACGAGGGCGCGAAGGAACTGTCCCGCCTGCAGAAGGGCGGCTGCCACCCCACCGCCGGCTGCTACGTCGACGGTGAGACGTTCGAGGGCGCGAACTTCCCGTACCTCGCCGCGAACGTCATCGAGAACAAGACCAAGAAGCCGCTCCTGAAGCCCTACTGGGTGTGGAAGAAGAACGGCGTCAAGGTCGGCTTCATCGGTGTGACCCTGGAGGACACCCCGGGCGTCGTCTCCGCCGAGGGCGTCAAGGGCCTCACCTTCAAGGACGAGGTCGAGACGATCAACAAGTACGCCAAGGAGCTGGAGCGCCAGGGCGTCAAGTCCGTCGTCGCGCTGATCCACGAGGGCGGTGCGCCGGCCTCCACGTCGTACAACTACGACTGCGACTCGCCCGGCGCCGGTGACGGCATCTCCGGTCCGATCGTCGACATCGCCAAGAACATCACCTCGAAGGTCGACGCCGTCGTCACGGGCCACACGCACGCCGCGTACGCCTGCACGATCAACGACCCGGCGGGCAAGCCGCGCATGGTGACCTCGGCCGCGTCCTTCGGCCGGCTGTACACCGACACGACGCTGACCTACGACCGTCTGACCGGCGACATCGCCCGTACGGCCGTGAAGTCCGCCAACCACGTCGTCACCCGTGACGTGACGAAGGCCGCCGACATGACGGCCCTCATCAGCAAGTGGAACACCCTGGCCGCGCCCGTCGGCAACCGCGCCATCGGCTACATATCGGCCGACGTCCCGAGCACCGGCACCGAGTCGCCGATGGGTGACCTCATCGCCGACGCGCAGTACTGGTACGGCAAGGCGCTGGACCCCGAGGTCGACCTCGCGCTGATGAACCCCGGTGGCGTCCGCGCGCCCCTGACCTACGCGGCCAAGGGCGCCGAGGGCGACGGCGTGGTCACCTACGCCGAGGGCTTCACCGTCCAGCCGTTCTCCAACACGGTCAATCTGCAGGACTTCACGGGCGCTCAGCTCGTCTCGATCCTCAAGGAGCAGGTCACCGGCGTGAACGCGGCGACCCCGAAGGTGCTGCTGCCGTCCTCGGGTCTCACGTACACGCTCGACCTGACGAAGTCCGGCGCGGACCGCGTCGTCGTCGACTCCGTCAAGCTCAACGGTGCCGCCATCGACCCGGCCGCCACGTACCGCGTCGCGACGAACAGCTTCCTCGCGGGCGGCGGCGACGGCTTCACCACGCTGGGCCAGGGCACGAACGACCTGGTCGGCGAGGACGACCTGGCCGCCCTTGAGCAGTACCTGCTGGCCAACTCCTCCGCGGCGACCCCGATCGCGCCGCCGGCGGCGAACCGGATCACGATCGTCGGCTAGCCGTTCGCGGCTGATCGAGCGGTTCCCCGCACCCCTTCCGGGGGTGCGGGGAACCGCTTTTTTGTGGAAATGCCCGTAATAAATCCTGTGTGAATGGGTGGTTGGTTCCCGGAGGGCTCTGAAAATTCATCTCAGGTGTTATTCATCGAGGTCTAAGCGGAATTGGTGATTTCTGTATCCGGCGTCCCGTAGTGTTTTCCATGTCGAAAGCGAACAGCGCTTACAAACACCAAGGAGAAAACCATGAGCTTCCACAAGATTGCCCCGGTGAAGAAGAACCACAAGCCCCTCGCCCCGGAGAAGGCCGCACCCGCGAAGAAGCATGGCGCGCCGAAGAAGCGTCCGGTGGGCAACAAGGGCTGCTGAACACGGCTGCGAGGCGGGGTCTCCGGAAACGCCCGGGGCCCCGCCTCGGGCATGTCGGGAAAGAAGAAAGGAGGGAGTCGAGGATGCCCGGAATTCGCGCCGCATTCGGGCGGTTCTGGCCGCTGACGGGCGGGGACCGCAAATGGCTGGCGGCGATAGTCGGTTGTGTGATTGTGGCCGCACTCGCCGAGACGGCGTCGATCCTGCTCTTCGCGGAGCTGACCGACAACGCGCTGCAGGCGGGCAGCCTGGCCGCTTTCTGGGGGCCGGCCGGGGCGTGGCTGGCGGTCGCGGTCGTCGGCGCCGTCGTGGGCTATCTGGGCAACTCGCTGGCCGTGTGGACCGCCGAGAGATTCGTCCTGCGCCTGCGCGCCAACGTCTTCCGGCACGTCCAGGATCTGCCTCCCGACTTCTTCCGCCGGCACCGGCGGGGCGACCTGGTCGAGCGGCTGACCGGGGACGTCGAGGCCATCGAACAGATGGTCGTGTCGGGCGTCGTCGGCACCGTGTCCGCCGCCTTCTCGGCCGTCTTCTACGCCGCCGCCGCCCTCTGGCTGCGCTGGGACCTGGCCCTGGTGACCTTCGCCCTGGCCCCGCTCTTCCTCCTCGCCGCCCGCCGCTTCGCCGGCCGTATCCAGCGGGCGAGCCGGGACGAACGGGCCGCCGACGGGGCGATCACCTCGGTGGTCGAGGAGTCACTGGGCAATATCGTCCTGACCCAGGCGTACAACCGGCAGGGGGACGAGGAGCGGCGGCTCGACCGCGAGGCGCGCGCCTGGATGCGGGCGTCCGTCCGCGGGGGCCGGGCGAGCGAGCTGTACGAGCAGCTGGTGGAGGTCGTCGAGACGGTCTGCGTGCTGGCCGTGATCGGACTCGGCGTCTGGGAGATCTCCCAAGGCCGCATGACACTGGGCCAGTTGCTCGCGTTCGCCGCGTTCCTCGGCTACCTCTACCCACCGATCCGCAGCCTCGGACAGCTGGGCCTGACGCTCACCGCCGCCACGGCCGGCGCCGAACGCATCCAGGAGATCCTCGACACCGCCCCCGTCGTCACCGACCCGCCGACCCCGGTCCCCGCCTGGCCCGTACGCGGCTGGGTCGGCGTCCACGGAGTCCACTTCGGCTACCCCGGGGAGCGGGGAAGCTCCCTCACGAACCTCACGTTCATGGCCTCCCCGGGCGAACTCGTCCTGATCACCGGCCCGAGCGGCGCCGGCAAGTCCACCCTCGCCAAACTCCTGACCCGCTTCTACGACCCCACGGCCGGCGTCGTCTCCCTCGACGGAGTGCCCCTCCCCGACGTCCCCCTCCGCTTCCTCCGCGACCACGTGACCCTCCTGCCCCAGGAGACCCTCGTCGTGCACGGCACGATCCGCGAGAACATCGCCTGCGGCCGCCCTGACGCCCCGGACCACGAGATCGTCCGAGCCGCCCGCGCCGCCGCCGCCCACGACTTCGTCACCGCCCTCCCCGACGGCTACGACACCGTCATCGCCCCCGGCACCGCCACCCTCTCCGGCGGCCAGCTCCAACGCGTCGCCATCGCCCGCGCCATGCTCCGCTCCGCCCCGGTCCTCGTCCTCGACGAACCCACAGCCGGCCTCGACGCCCTCTCCGCCCGCCGCGTCATCGCCCCCCTGCGCCGCCTCATGTCCGGCCGCACCACCCTGGTGATCACCCACGACCTCACCCTCGCCCCCGACGCCGACCGCATCCTCGTCATCGACGCCGGCCGACTGGTCGAGACGGGCACGCATGAGGAGCTGATGGCGAGGGGCGGGGTGTACGCGGGCTTGGCGGGGCCGGGATTCAGAGATCTGGTGGGGGTCGGGGGGGCGTAGCACCCCTGGTGGGGTCCGGGGCGGAGCCCCGTGAGGGCGCCGGTGCACGTGGGCGGGGTCGAGTCGAAGGGGCGGCAGCCCCTGGAGGAAGGGACCGTCCGCCTGGTCCGCACAGGTGCGCCAGACCCCGCGCAGCGCGTACCCCGTCCCCCGCACCGTGTGGATGATGCGGGGCTCGCCCCGGCCCTCCAGTTTGCGGCGCAGGTACATGACGTACACGTCGAGGGTGTTGGAGGTCGGCTCGAAGTCGAAGCCCCAGACCTCGCGGAAGATGCGGGCGCGGCTGTGGACCTTGACCGGGTGGCGGAGGAGGTACTCGAGGAGGGCGTACTCGGTGCGGGTCAGGGTGAGGGAGCGTTCGGCGCGGGAGACGGCGCGGGTGCCGAGGTCCATGACGACGTCGGCGTAGGAGAGCCGGTCCATGGGCGCGCGCGGGACGACCTCGTGCAGCGGGACGCACTGGCCGCGGCGCAGCAACGCCCGTACGCGCGCGAGGAGTTCCTCGGGGGCGAAGGGCTTGGCGAGGTAGTCGTCGGCGCCGTTGTCGAGGGAGACGATACGGTCGCCGACCGCGTCCCGGCCGGTGATCATCATGATCGGCACGGTGGAACCGGAGGCCCGGATCCGCCGGGTCGCGGCGAGCCCGTCGAGTCCCGGCATGGTGACGTCCATGAGCACGAGATCGGGCCCACTGCCCGGCGCCCCCACGAGATCGAGGGCCACGAGACCGTCCTCGGCGAGCAAGGTCTCGTAGCCCTCGGATCTCAGCAGCCGTCCCAGCCCCTCACGTACGGCCTCGTCGTCATCGACCAGCAGAATCTTCCGCGCCATCCCCACAATGTGGAGGCGGGCACTGTGGCTGGTCTTGGAGAGGGGTGTGGGCGGGCTGGGCGAGGCGGCGGTGCCTTACTAGGCGCAGGTCTTCGGGTCCAGCTTCTGCTCCCACTTGTCCTCGCGGCCGTCGGGCTGGCCGTTGGGGAGGAGCTTGTCGGAGGTGCCGTCGATGTAGTAGCCGTGCGAGTAGATCGTGCGGTAGGAGCGGTTGCGCCAGGTGTGGACGGTCTTGTCGCCGTTGCCCTTGTTCCAGGAGTAGTCCAGGACGTAGAAGATCGGGTTCACACGCACCACGCGCTGGTACGGCGTCCACGTCACGGCGATCTGGGTGCACGGCGGGATCGTCTTCTCGCTACGGCGTTCGAAGCTCGACGTCTTCTCCCAGCCCCACTCGTAGGTGAAGCTGCCGCCCGCGCTGCCGGAGAAGATGCTCTTGGCGGCGGAGAAGCTGAGCTGGGCCCCGACGCTCTTCTTGGCGAACGTCTTGGTGCTGTAGCTGCTGACGAAGGTCTCCTTGTCGTCCTTCGACCCCCGGTTGCCGATCCAGGGGGAGGTGCGGATGGAGGCGCCCTTCGTGGACCAGGTCGACGCCTGCGCGTTGCCGCAGTAGCCGCGGAAGAGTTCCCAGTCCCCAAGCGGCTTCCACAGCCCGAAAACGTCCCGGTGGTACTCGGCCTTGGTCTTGAATGCGCCGGTCCGGACGTTCAGGGCGCCGTACACGCCGGTCAGGCTCCCCTTCTGGCCGCACAGCCGCTCGATCATCGAGTCGGTGTTGCCGGGGTCCACGCCCCGGATGTTGGTCGCCCCGCCCGGCCCGGTGGCCGCCTGCGCGGCGCCGGTACCGGCCACGACGCCGGCCAGGGCGAGGACGGTGGACGCCGTGACGAGGGCGCCCTTCTTCAGAGATGCCTTGAGTGCGGTGCGTGAGGTGCCTGTGGTTCGTGCTGCTCGCATGGTTCGCATGTGTGCGCTCCCTACTGCTGTACGCCGACGCCGGCGGCCACCGGTTCTGTCGTCTGGGGAAACGGAGAACTCGAAGAACTCCCCAGCAGAGAACACGACCCGCATCACAGGCGCCTCAGAGGTTTCTCAGGCCCCTCTCAGAAACGCGTCACGAATCCATCACACAAGATCAACAAGGCTTGCGTCACCGGTGCGTATCAGCCGTTCCCTCCCAGGTGGTGGCCCAGGTGGTGGCCCAGGTGGTGGCCCGGGCGGTGGCCCGGGCGGTGGCCCAGGTGATGGCCGAGATAGTGGCCGAGGTGGGCGGCGGCGTCGAGCATGGCGAGGCCCCGTGCGGTCAGCCTCCGGCGCCAGTCGTCGAGGGCGTGGGACAGCGAGTCCGCGCCACCCGCCGTTCTGATCTGCCGGACCACGGTGAAGATGTGGTTCAGCGGGTAGCCCCCGCGCCGGAGGAGGTGGGCGAGTTCGGCGTCGCGGACGTCGCTCGCGCGGAAGAGGCGGTATCCGGTGAGCGGGTCCCGGGCGGGGGTGAGGACGCCGGCGTCCTCCCAGTTGCGCAGGGTCGCGGGGGTGACCTGGAGCTGGTGGGCGAGTTCGCCGATGGTCCGGGTGCGGGGCCCGGCCGACCGCTCGGGGCTTGATCCTGATGTGGTCTCGGCCTCGGTCTCGGTCTCGGCCTGCGCCATCAGGTGATCCACCGCGCTCCGCACCGAGTCGAGGGTCTCCCGGTCGCGGAGCAACAGGCCGTGCCCACGATCGACGACCGTCAGGGCGTCGTCGAGCGCCCCGTCGTGGAGGGCGCGCATGATCCGCCCGGCAGCCGCATGACCGTACGCCGGGACGAGGGCGAGATAGGCACGGAGGGCCGCCGCGTGCACCTCGGTGTAGATCCGGTAGCCGCTGCGCGTCCGCTCGGCGGCCGGGACGAACCCGTCCCGCTCGTAGTTACGGACCGCCTGGGTCGAGATGCCGTGCTCGCGGGCGAGGTCGGAGGGTCGCATGGTCGCATGGTTATCACTGGTTTGAGACTCCGCGCCATGCATCGCGGCAACAGGCCCAGCTAAGGCTCCACAACCCTCAACCGAACTATCAAGGATACGATTGAGGCTCATGAGTCAGGACATTCGAGACTTCGTGACCCCGTCGTGCGACCTGCTGGCCCTCGGTGAACCCACCCACCTGGAACCGGCCTTCGCACGGCTCCGCAACGACCTGTTCGCCCAACTCGTCGACCACGGCTTCCGTTCGATCGCCCTCGAAACGGATCGCGTGGCCGCACTGACCGTGAACGACTTCGTGGAGAAGGGAACGGGCAGCCTCGACGAGGCGATGAGCGCGGGCTTCTCGCACGGCTTCGGAGACCTGGAAGGCAACCGGCGACTGGTCACCTGGATGCGCGCCTACAACGAGCACCGTCCCCCGCAGGACCGCCTGACCTTCCACGGCTTCGACGCCCCGACGGAGACGATGAGCGCCCCCAGCCCACGCCCCTACGTCGAACACGCCCGCGACTACCTGGACCCGGCCCTGGACTCGGGCCTCGATCTCGCGGCCCTCGTCGGTGACGACGAACGATGGAGCCGTACGGAGGCGGTCCTGGACGCGGCCATGTCGCCCGGCGCCACGCCGGAGGCCGAGAAACTGCGCGTGCTCGCGGACGACATGCTCACCGAGCTCTACGCCCGCGCACCGGAACTGATCGCGGCGACCTCACGCGCCGAGTGGTCGAGGACCAGGATGCACCTCACCGCGGCGCTCGGCCTGCTCCGCTACCACAAGCAGTGCGCACAGCCGGTCGAGGGGGACGTCCGCATCACCCGCCTGCTCGCCACCCGGGACTCCCTCATGGCCCAGAACCTCCTCGACATCCGAGGCGCCGAATCCCGACGCGGCCCGACCCTGGTCTCCGCCCACAACCGCCACCTCCAGCGGAACATCAGCCACATGCGGCTGGCCGACATGGACCTCACCTGGTACGGCGCCGGCGAGATCCTGTCTTCCCTGGTGGGCGACCGCTACTTCTTCGTGGCCGGCAGCCTGGGCCGCAGCAAGGCGATCGACCTCCAGGACCCGGCCCCGGACACGTACGAGGGCATCCTGCAACGCCGCATCAGCACCTGGGCCCTGACCCCGGCCGCCGAACTCCCCCCGGCCCGCACCCGCACCGACACCACCCCCCGCCAGGGCTACTTCCCCCTCGACCAGGCAACCCTGGACGCGACCGACGCGCTCCTCCACATCAACACGGGCGACTAGACCGCTCATCGATCGCCAAGTGGAGGCACTGGAGTCGGACGCGACGGTCGGATTCGACTTCGGAGGTACAAGAGCGCGATCCCACGGTCCCCACAGGGTCGTGTCCCGGTGCGCGTTCCCGGAGGACGAGGAGTTGTGGACACCTTCGGGTGAAGCAGGCAGGAAACCAGGACACGCAGGGGTGCCGGACGGTCACCGTGGCGTCATGGAAGAGATCACGATGATCGACGAAGAGTTCGATCGAGAGCCGGATGTGTGGGCCGAGCCGGTGCGCGGACGATCCGCGCGGGGACGGTGAGCGCGGCTATGGTCGTAGACACGGTGCGTCGAAGGAGGACATCGGTCATGGCTGTTCACGCTGCGGAACCCGAGTCGGCTGTCCCTCCCATGCCTGAGCGGACGCCCAAGGCGTTGCGCGAGGCCATCGCCGAGCACACTCCCGACCTTCTCCCGGACTTCGACGCGCACTGGAAGTGGGCGATCGCCGACGCCTACAACCTCGGTCCGGTGCCGGCGTTCATCGCCCGCTGGTGGGGTGAGTACGCCCTTGCCCGCGACCCCGAGCTGGACGCGTACGTTCACGATCTCGAACACCGAGCCGCGTACGAGTGCACCGACATCAACGAAGCCAAGGCCCTCCTTGAGGAGGCATCGAAGATCCACTACCGGGTCCGAGCACTGGAGCCCGGCGAGTGACCGATGGGTTCATGGGGCCGCCCTGGCAGATGGACTGGCGGATCGACGCTCTTGCCACCTTCGAGGCACTGCCCGACCATGTTCGCGAGTTCGCCCTTGCCGCGCGCGCAGAACTGGTCGCGGCGAAAGACCCGCTTTTTCGAGGCATCGATGCCGATGCCGGGCTTCCCGAGGGCATAAGCGTCGTGCCGGGCCGGTCCACCGCTCCGAAGGGCCGCCACATCTGCTTCTTCGACGACGGAAACGGCTGGCTGAAGTACACCTTCGCCCGCCGAATCGACGACCCCCAGATCGTGGTGGAAGAGATCTTCTGGCAGGAAGGGGAAACTCCTACGGAACCTCCTACGGAACCTCCGGCGGAGCCGTGACCGCCCCCGGTAGTCGTACCGTCGCCAGGGTGCCGCCGCCGTCCGCGCGGGACAGGGACACCTCGCCGCCCGCCTGCTCGACCGTACGCGCGACGATCGACAGGCCCAGCCCCGAGCCCGGCAGGGCCCGCGCGCTGGGGGAGCGCCAGAAGCGGTCGAAGACGTGGGGGAGTTCGTCGGCGGGGATGCCGGGGCCGTGGTCGCGGACGGTCAGGACACCGGCGTCCAACGCCACCTCGATCGTGCCGCTCTCGGGGCTGAACTTCACCGCGTTGTCGAGGATGTTGACGATGGCCCGCTCCAGGGCGGACGGCTCGGACCGTACGTACCAGGGCTGGAGGTCCGCCGTGATCGTCAGCTCGGGGCCGCGCAGCCGGGCGCGGCGCAGGGCCGCCTCCACCGTCTCCTGGAAGTCCACCACCTGGAGGTGGCGACCGCCCTGCTGACCCGCTTCCGAGCGGGACAGCTCCTGCAAGTCGCCGATCAGGGACGCCAGTTCGGTCATCTGGGCCTTCACCGAGGCGAGCAGGGCCTTGCGGTCGTCCGCCGGGATCGGGCGGCCCGTCTCCTCGCTCCGGGTGAGGAGTTCGATGTTCGTCCGCAACGAAGTGAGCGGGGTGCGGAGTTCGTGGCCCGCGTCCGCGATCAACTGCTGTTGCAACTCACGGGAGTTGGCCAGCGCACTCGTCATCGAGTTGAAGGAGCGGGACAGCCGGGCCACCTCGTCCTCGCTCTCGTCCTCCACCGGGATCCGGATGCTCAGGTCCTCCGTGCGCGCCACATGCTCGACCGCCTCGGTGAGCTTGTCGACCGGCCGCAGTCCCGCCCGGGCCACGGCCAGACCGGCCGCTCCGGCGCCGACGACTCCGATACCGGAGACCAGGAGGAGGATCAGGGCGAGGTCGTTGAGGGTGGACTGGGTGCCGTTGAGGGGAAGGGCCACGACGAGCGCGATGTTGGCCTGTTCGCCCGTGGCCTGGCGGTAGGACGCGGGCGAGACCTTGACACGTACGTCGGTGCCGTCCGAGGCGGTGCTGTTGTAGTAGACGGCCTCGGTGCGCTCCGTGGCGCTGACGACGTCCTTGTCGGTCTGGGTGACCTTGACCCCGCCGACGGAGAAGCCCATGACACAGGGCGTGCCGTCTTCCAGGATCACCTGGAAATAGGTGGTCCGGCCGAAACCGTCGGCCTCCCACGGGGTCTGCGAGCAGTTCGTGATGGCGGCCTCGGCCTGCTGCCGGAGCCCCGGCATGCCCATCGACTTGTCGAGTTCGTCCTTCAGCTGGTCGTACAGCTTCCCCTGCACAAGGAACCAGCACGTCACCGACACTGCCGCCACCGCGAACGCCACCGCCGCCGCCACCAGCAGCGACAGCCGGCTCCGGATGGGCAGGGTCCGGTACCGGCGCAGGAGCTTGTTCACTCCGCGCCGCCTTGCCGCAGTACGTAACCGACGCCCCGGACGGTGTGCACGAGCCGCGGCTCGCCGCCCGCCTCGGTCTTGCGGCGCAGGTACATGACGTAGACGTCCAGGGAGTTGGAGGACGGCTCGAAGTCGAAGCCCCAGACGGCCTTGAGGATCTGTTCGCGGGTGAGGACCTGGCGCGGGTGGGCCATGAACATCTCCAGGAGCGTGAACTCCGTGCGGGTCAGTTCGACGGGCCGGTCGGCGCGGGTGACCTCGCGGGTCGCGAGGTTCATCCGCAGGTCGCCGAAGGTGAGCGCGTCGTCCTCGGGGGCCGTGTCGGACACGGCCGCCGCGTACGTGCTGCGGCGCAGCAACGCACGGACGCGGGCGAAGAGTTCGTCCAGCTCGAAGGGCTTGACCAGGTAGTCGTCCGCGCCGGCGTCGAGGCCGGTGACGCGGTCGCCGACCGTGTCGCGGGCCGTGAGCATCAGGATGGGGGTCGTGTCGCCCGCGCCGCGGATCCGGCGGGCGGCGGTCAGCCCGTCCATGCGCGGCATCTGGATGTCGAGGATCACCAGGTCCGGCTGGTACGCGGTCGCCTTCTCCAGAGCGTCCGCACCGTCGACGGCGACCTCGGTGCCGTAGCCCTCGAAGGCGAGGCTGCGCTTGAGGGCGTCGCGCACCGCCGGCTCGTCGTCGACGATGAGGATGCGCTGGGGTTCACGGTCGCCTTCGGCGGGGCTCATGGTGGTGGTGTCCTCGGGTGGGATGTGACGTGGTCGGCCGGTCGGCCTGGGGCTCGCAGGCCCGGGCAGGCCTTCAGGCCCTCAGCCTCGCACGTTCCGGAGCTGCGCAGTAGACGTAAAGATCAGGCGCGGACCGTACGCCGGTGCAGGCGGGCCGCGGTGTTCCGGCGAGCCGCGGTGCGGGCGGCGGGGGCCACCTCGGGGGCCCGCGTCACCGGCGTGTGCAGCGCGGCGGCCACCGCGAGGGCGAGGCCCAGCCCGGCCGGGTCGCCGGCGGTCTCGACGTCGTGCGAAATCTGCTGGATCTGGGCGATCTGCTTGATCATGTCGGACTCCTTGGACTCAGCGGGACTGAAGAGGGATCAAAAGGGAAGCGAGGAGCGGCGGACCTCAGTCCGAGCCGCCGGCCCGCAGCGTGCTCAGGTCGGCCTTGACGGTGTTGACCGGGATGGCGAAGCCGAGGCCGACGCTGCCGGCGCTCGACGAGGTGGCGTCCGCGGCCGAGTACATCGCCGAGTTGATGCCGATGATGTTGCCGTTCATGTCGATGAGGGCGCCGCCGGAGTTGCCGGGGTTGAGGGAGGCGTCGGTCTGGAGGGCCTTGTACGTGGTCGTGGAGGAGCCGGTGTCGCCGTTGAACTCCTGGCCGCCGAACTCGAACGGCCACTGGCCGCTGCCGCCGCCCTGCTGTTGCTGCTCCTGGCCCTGGCTCTCCTCGGTCGAGACGGTCACGTCACGGTCGAGCGCGGAGACGATGCCGCTGGTGACCGTGCCGGTCAGGCCCTCGGGGGAGCCGATCGCCACGACCTCGTCGCCGACCTTGACGCCGGCGGAGTCGCCGAGGGTGGCCGCCTTCAGACCGGAGGCGTCCTGCAGCTTGATGAGGGCGAGGTCCTTCTTGCTGTCGGTGCCGACGACCTCGGCGGTGTAGGACTTGCCGTCGCTCGTCGTCACCTTGATCTGGTTGGCGCCGGAGATCACGTGGTTGTTGGTGATGATCTCGCCGTCGCTGGTGATGATCACACCGGAACCGGTGGACTCACCCGCGTTCGAGCTGGCGCTGATCTCCACGATGCTCGGGCTGACCGCCGTGGCGACCCCGGCCACCGTGCCCTTCTGGCTGGTCGGCACCACACTCGTGCTGGCGGCGCTGGAGGCCACGGTGTCCGTGCCGGTCAGCTCCTGGATGCCGTACGCCGTACCGCCACCGATCGCCGCCGCGACGAACGCCACGGCCGCCAGCAGCGCGATCGGCCCTCTGGCGCGCTTCTTCCGAGCGGGGGCGGCGGGGGCGGAGGACACCGGCTCGGTGAGGAGGGCGGTGGGGGCCGAGCCCGCCGAAGCCGCCGCGGCGGGCTGCTCGTACGTGGCGTGGTCGGCGGCGGGGCCCGCCGGGGGCGTGGCCATGGCCGGGCCGTACGCCGGCGGAGGAGGCCACTCCGGGTTCACCGGGGCGGAAGCGTGCTGCTGCTGTCGGTACGCGGGCTGCTGCTGGGTCTCGCCCTCGGCGTACCCGGAGTGCTGCTGCTGTTCACCCTGGAACGGGTTCTCGTACTCGCCGCTGCGGCGGAAGCTCTCGGTCATGAGTCAGAGCCTGCCGCCCGACCATGAGACGTTCCTGAGTGCTCCCTGAGAAGCCCGCCAGAACCTCGTATGCCCGATGTAAAGGCGCGGGGCCCGGCCCGCATGGGAAACAAAGGGTTGCCGTGCGATGACCTCACAGAACGCGGTGTCCGAACACTTGTCCCGCATCCAGGCCCGCACCCGGCTGGAAGTTCACCGCCTACGTCACCAACGGCGACGTCACAGGCGACGCCATCGCCGACGTCATGGCCCGCGACTCCGCCGGCACCCTCTGGCTCTACCCCGGCACCAACAAGGCCTCGACGTCCCTCTTCGCCACCCGAATCAAACTGGGCATGGGCTGCAACCAGTACAACGCCCTGTTCTAAAGACCACTGAGAGCACTTGTCGCAGCAAGGCCCCACGCCCCGGCTCTTCGCCTTCAAGGGGCGCGGGAAACCGCGGGACAGGCCACGACGCACGCGCAGCAGAAAACGCCTCCGAGCTGCCCCCAAGCCGCCGCTCAGCCTACGGAGTCACTCGCAACCGCAAGACCGCCGAGCGACCAGCTTCGACGGGAACAGCTTCACCCGCTCACCCCGGGATCCCGCCACCCGAAGTCCGTCGTCGAGCACCAGGTCGACCGCCGCGCGAGCCATCGCCGTACGGTCCGTCGCGATCGTCGTCAGCGGCGGATCCGTGAGCGCCGCTTCCTTGACGTCGTCGAACCCGGCCACCGCCAGCTCGCTCGGCACCTCGATGCGCAGCTCGCGCGCGGCGCGCAGGACGCCGATGGCCTGGTCGTCGGTGGAGCAGAAGATGGCCGGCGGCCGGTCCGGCCGCGCCAGCAGTTCGAGGGCGACGTTGTACGCGTCGTACCGGTTGTAGGGGGCCTGGAAGAGCCGCCCCTCGGTGGGGATGCCGGCCGCGTCCATCGCGCGCCGCCAGCCGCCGACGTGGTCGGAGACGGGGTCGCCGACGAGCGGGGTCTCGGCGATGCCGCCCATACAGGCGACGTACGGGTAGCCGTGCGAGAGGAGATGTTCGACGGCGAGCTGGGCGCCGCCGAGGTCGTCGGTCACCACGGCCACGTCGTCGATCGCCTCGGGCCGCTCGTGCAGCAGCACGACCCGCGCGTCCCACGCCTCTATCTCGGCGGCGGCGTTGTCGTTGAGGGCGTGGCTGACGAGGATCAGTCCGGAGACCCGCATCCCGAGGAACGCCCGCAGATAGTGGACCTCGCGCTCGGCGATGTAGTCCGAATTGCCTACGAGGACCATCTTGCCGCGCTCGGCGGCCGCCTGTTCGACCGCGTGCGCCATCTCGCCGAAGAACGGCTGGCGCGCGTCCGGGACGATCAGGCCTATGAGCTCGGTCTTCCGCGAGGCCATCGCCTGGGCCACCCGGTCCGGCCGGTACCCCAGTTCCTTGATCGCGGCGAGGACACGCTCGCGCGTGGCCGGGGCAACCGGCCGGGGTCCGTTGTTGATGACGTAGCTGACGACGGCGGTCGACGTACCCGCCAGTCTTGCCACGTCATCCCGAGTCACCTTGGCCACGCGCGGAGTCTACGCGGATGGACCACCCCTGGGCAGGGCGTACGACCGCTTCCCTGTGCGGAAGCTGTACGTACGCCGCCCGGCGCGGGCCCCAGGGGGTGGGTCACTAGGCCTCGGCCGTGATCTCGGCGGTCTCCAGGGGCGCCGTCTCGTCCGCATCCTCCGCCTTTGGCGGGGTCGCCTTGGCCTTCGCGTCGTCGCTCGCCCGCTCCGCCTTCTCCGGCGTAACGAATCGATAACCGACGTTGCGGACCGTCCCGATCAGTGACTCGTGCTCGGGGCCGAGCTTGGCGCGCAGCCGCCGTACGTGGACGTCGACCGTCCGTGTACCGCCGAAGTAGTCGTACCCCCAGACCTCCTGGAGCAGCTGGGCGCGGGTGAAGACGCGGCCCGGGTGCTGGGCGAGGTACTTGAGGAGCTCGAACTCCTTGAAGGTGAGGTCGAGGACGCGCCCCTTGAGCTTGGCGCTGTAGGTCGCCTCGTCGACGGAGAGATCGCCGTTGCGGATCTCCATCGGGGAGTCGTCGTTGACGATCTGCTGGCGGCCCATGGCCAGCCGCAGCCGCGCCTCGACCTCGGCCGGACCGGCCGTGTCGAGGAGCACGTCGTCGATGCCCCAGTCGGCGGTGACGGCGGCGAGGCCGCCCTCGGTCACGACGAGGATGAGCGGACAACCGGGTCCGGTGGAGCGGAGCAGCTGGCACAGGCTGCGGACCTGTGGGAGATCACGGCGTCCGTCGATCAGGATGACGTCCGCACCGGGGGTGTCGACGAGCGCGGGGCCTTCCGCCGGCGCCACCCGCACGTTGTGCAGGAGCAGGCCGAGGGCGGGGAGCACCTCCGTCGAAGGCTGGAGGGCATTGGTCAGGAGCAGCAGAGAACTCATACGTCTGGTTCCTCCTCGGTCCCTGCGAGGACGTTTGGCACTGCGGTACTGCGTACTGCGGCACTTCTTTGTTCTTGCTCTGCGATCCCGGGCCCGTACACCTGCGGTCACCTGGTGTTTCCCGCTCGTATACAACACTTCCGAAAGCACAAAAGGACTCGGGGGCTACGTTGCCCGAGTCCTCTGTCCAGCAGAATAGCCCACATGAGCGCTGGTCCGGCAGGTGATGTGACGCGATCTTTCGACATTCCGAACTCTGAGACGGCCGGTCGAACCCCTTCCCGGCCTTCCGGAACCCCTTTGCGCAGGTTTCTGAGCACTGACGACGGGGTGAATATCGAGGCCGTATACGAACCGGGACCCGTTGTATACAACACCTCCGACGGCACCGGAACTCCACCTTCCGGCCACCTCGCCGTCGTCGTGGCCCACGGCTTCACGGGCGACGCCGACCGCCCACATGTTCGACGGGTGGCGGCGGCGCTCGGCCGGTACGGGGCTGTCGTGACCTTCTCCTTCCGCGGCCACGGAAGATCCGGCGGCCACTCGACGGTCGGCGACCGCGAGGTGCTCGACGTCGCCGCGGCGGTCCGCTGGGCCCGCGAACTCGGCCACCGGCAGGTGGCCACGGTCGGCTTCTCGATGGGCGGCTCGGTCGTCCTGCGGCACGCGGCACAGCGGGGCGTGAGCGCGAGCGCGAGCGCAGACGCGGGCCCGGACGCCGGAGGCGCGCGGGTCGACGCCGTCGTCTCGGTCAGCGCCCCCGCCCGCTGGTACTACCGCGGCACCGCGCCCATGCGCCGCGTCCACTGGCTCGTCACCCGCCCCGCGGGCCGCCTCGTCGGCCGCTACGGCTTCCGCACCCGCATCCACCACCGCGACTGGAACCCGGTCCCCCTGTCCCCGGTGGAGTCCGTGCCCCTCATCGCGCCGACACCCCTGCTGATCGTCCACGGCGACAGCGACGGCTACTTCCCGCTCGACCATCCGCAGATGCTGGCGGCGGCCGCCGGTGACCAGGGAGAGCTGTGGCTGGAGCGGGGAATGGGCCACGCGGAGAACGCGGCGAGCGAGGAACTGCTGGACCGGATCGGGGAGTGGCTGGCGAAGCGGGTCACAGCGAACCCGGCGTTACCCCACAGCGCGGACTCACCCGTAGCCTGAGGCACGTCACCACTCATACAGAGGACCACAGATGGCAAAGGGCACCGTCCGCTACTGGGCCGCCGCCAAGGCCGCGGCCGGCGTCGCCGAGGAGCCCTACGACGCGGCCACCCTCGCCGACGCGCTGACCGAGGCACGGGAGCGACACCCCGGCGAACTCGTCCGCGTACTGCTGCGATGCTCGTTCCTCATCGACGGTGACCCGGTGGGCACCCGCGAGCATGAGACGGTACGTCTGGCCGAGGGCGGCACGGTCGAGGTGCTCCCGCCGTTCGCAGGAGGGTGACCCCCACATCATGAGCAACCAGCCGTACGGGTACGAGGGCCACCCGGAGCACCCGGAGCACCCGGAGCACCCGGAGCACCAGGGTTACGACCCCTATCAGCAGCCGCAGCCACAGCCACAGCCACAGCCACAGCCGCAGCCGCACTGGCGGGGCTACGACGAGTACACGCAGCAGTGGGAGGGCCAGACCTGGGAGACCCAGGTCCAGCCGCAGGCGCCGGTGGCGGCCAACCTGACGGAGACGGCGTATCTGCCTCCGCAGACGGACGGGCAGTACGGGCCGCCGAACGGCCGGCCGAACGGGCAGTACGCGGCCCAGCCGCAGCCCGGTCCTGTCGCGCAGCCCGCGTCGGCCCCGGCGTCCGCGCCGGAATCCGGACCCGCGCCCGGCTACGGCCCGCCGACCGTCACCGGCAACACTCGGGTGACCGACGCCCAGCGGGCGCGGGCCGAGGGGCGTTCGCCGATCATCGAGCCCGGGATGCAGCCGGCGCTGATCACGGCCGTACTGGGTCTGCTGCTGGCCGGGACCGCCGTCGTCGGGGAGTACGCCCTCGCCGTACCGCTGGTGATCCTTCAGGGCGTGACCGCGGCGGGCTGGTTCCGGCTGAACGGCATGTGGCCGGCCCGGCAGGGCATCGTGCTGGCCTTCGCGGGCGGGCTCGTGGCGGACGTGGCCCTCTTCGCGGCCGGCCGGGAGCACGCGCCCGCCGCGATCCTCGGCACGCTCGGTGTGTGGGTGCTCCTCGGGATCGTGCTCGGGCTGCGCAGCCACGCGGATCCGGACGAGCGGATGTACGGGCTGATGGCGACGGTGGCCTCGTCGGCGCTGGCGATCATCGCGGCCGGGTATCTGGCGGCGGTGGCGGACGCGGTGACCGTCGGTGGGTTCGCGGTGGCCGTGGCGGTGCTGGCGCGGGCGCTGCCGCTGCCGACGATGGTTTCGGTGGTGGTGTCTCTGCTGGCCGCGACCGGGGCGGGGATCGCCATGGGCGGGGCGACCGAGCTGGGTACGTCGGGGGCGCTGCTCGGGGCCGGCGCGGCGCTGTGCGCGCTCATCGGCCACCGGGTCGCCGCGTACGACTACCCCTCCCGTTTCGTCCACTTCACCGCAGGGGTCGCCCTGCCTCTCGCCGCAGCGGCCCCGGCGGTGTACCTGCTGGGCCGAGCGCTCGGCTGACCGGGCTTTCCCGCGCCCCGCAGGGGCGCGGGGAACTGCGCGACAAGCCCCCACCGAGCCCGCGGCCAAAGAACCGGGGTGGAAGGGGCAGCGCCCCTGGGGATGGGACGGGTAGGGGCGGCGGGGGCGAGGAAAAGCCAGGAGACCCGTTCCGGCGCCCTGTCACAGCTGATCAACAAGCCGTCGGAACCCACCCCACCCACCCCACCCCCACGATTACCCTCACGAGGGACGGACCGACCGCCGAGCGAACTACGTGGGGAACACCAAGAACATGCGCGCACTGCGAATACTCGTCATCGTCGCCGTGATCCTGGGCGCCCTCAGCGTCGTCGCGGACCGCGTCGCCGTCGGCTTCGCCGAGGACGAGGTCGCCGACCAGCTGAAGACCAGCGAGGGCCTCACCACCACCCCCGAGGTGTCCATCAACGGCTTCCCGTTCCTCACCCAGGTCGCGACCGGCGAACTGGACGACGTCGAGGTCGGCATCAAGGACTTCGAGGCCGGCACCGGCAACGCCGACGAAAGCATCCGCATCGACGACCTCAAGGCGAACATGCGCGGCGTCGCCTTCTCCAGCGACTACAGCTCCGCCACGGCCGCCAGCGCCACCGGCACCGCGACCATCGCGTACGACGAACTCCTCACGGCCGCCAAGTCCGAGCCCACCGACGTGGGCCTCGGCTTCACCGCCCGAGTCGTCGGCCTCTCCGACGGCGGCAAGGGCAAGATCAAGGTCGCGGTGGAGATCGACCCGCCGGCCCTCGAACCGCAGACCGTCTCCGTCCTGAGCACGGTCAGCGTGAAGGGCGACACGGTCGAGGTGCAAGCGGACTCCCTGCCCTCCCTGGGCGGCGCCGACGTCGCCGAGAACGTCGTCCGTTCGATCACCGACTTCCAGCAGGCCATCGACAACCTCCCCGGCGGCATCAAGCTCGACAAGGTCGAGGCCGCGCCGGACGGCGTGGAGATCACCGTCAAGGGTTCGAACGTCGAGCTGGCCGGGTAGGACGAGGACCGGCGTGGCGAAGGAGTGCCGGAGCCGGTCGGACCGGGTGGCGCCGCGCGCCGTCCGACAGGCGAGACGTGGTTGTCCGTACCGTAGATGTGATGACGGCCGCACGGGGCCCACGGCCCCGTACCCATGCCCCCGACCGCCCCCTCATCCCACATCGCGGACGATCGCGTCTCAGAATGCGACATGCCGGTGACACGCCTGCCTGTCCGTCCCTACGATCGACAACCATGCAGAGCCATTCAAGCGTCCTCCGGCCGCGGGGACAGGCGGTCCTCACGAAGCGGCGGGCAGTAGACCTGTGCCGCGTCGCCGCCATGCTCTGTCGCCCCTTCTGAGCGGTAGCCCCGACTGCCGCGTTTCCCGTCGCCCTGCCCAGCCAGGGCACACCCGTGCGCGCCCGGCCCGACCGCCGTCAGGCGCCCCGCACGCCCCGCCGCAAACTGCCCCGGAGGAGTAAAGAGCATGAGCCGCAGCGACGTCCTGGTAGACGCTGACTGGGTCGAGGCCAACCTCGACGACGCGAACGTCGCCATCGTCGAGGTCGACGAGGACACGACCGCGTACGAGAAGAACCACATCAAGAACGCCATCCGGATCGACTGGACGAAGGACCTCCAGGACCCGGTACGCCGCGACTTCGTCGACCAGGAGGGCTTCGAGAAGCTCCTGTCGGAGAAGGGCATCGGCAACGACACCCTCGTCGTCCTCTACGGCGGCAACAACAACTGGTTCGCGTCGTACGCCTACTGGTACTTCAAGCTCTACGGCCACGAGAACGTGAAGCTTCTCGACGGCGGCCGCAAGAAGTGGGAGCTGGACGCCCGCGAGCTGGTCGACGAGGTTCCCGCGCGCCCCGCGACCGAGTACAAGGCCAAGCCGCAGAACACCGCGATCCGCGCCTTCCGTGACGACGTCGTCGCCGCGATCGGCTCGCAGAACCTCGTCGACGTGCGCTCGCCCGACGAGTTCTCCGGCAAGCTGCTCGCCCCCGCGCACCTGCCGCAGGAGCAGTCGCAGCGTCCGGGCCACGTCCCGTCCGCCCGCAACATCCCGTGGTCGAAGAACGCCAACGACGACGGCACCTTCAAGTCGGACGACGCGCTCAAGGAGCTCTACGCCGACGAGCAGGTCGACCTGGCGAAGGACACCATCGCCTACTGCCGCATCGGTGAGCGCTCCGCGCTGACCTGGTTCGTCCTGCACGAGCTGCTCGGTGTGGAGAACGTCAAGAACTACGACGGCTCCTGGACCGAGTACGGCTCCCTGGTCGGCGTTCCGATCGAGCTCGGCGCCAACAAGTAAGCGAACACCCGTTCATCCCGACCGGCCTTCCTTCCGGTCAGACCTCTGATGGAGAAAAGACATGTGTGGAGCGAAGGCCGGCGGCCCGGACGCCTCGACGATCAAGCCCGGTGAGACCACGATCCAGGGTCAGGTGACCCGCGACGGCGAGCCGGTGACGGGCTACGTCCGTCTGCTGGACTCGACCGGCGAGTTCACGGCGGAGGTCCCCACCTCCGCGACGGGCCAGTTCCGCTTCTACGCGGCCGAGGGCACCTGGACCGTCCGAGCGCTCGTCCCCGGCGGCACCGCCGACCGCACCGTCGTCGCCCAGAAGGGCGGCCTCTCGGAGGTCGCGATCGCCGTCTGAGCGATGTGATCCGGCCAAGGGCCGCACCCCACAGGTCGTCCGCCCGGGGTGCGGCCCTTCGGCATGTACGGGCCTACCCTGGACCCATGTACGCACGGCGGCGTCACGTGTACTTCGCCATGATGGGGACCTGCATCGCGCTCTTCGTCCTGGCCTGGGGAGTCGTACGCCTCTGGTCGGTTCCGGTGGCCGTCGGGATGTGCGTGGTCGCCATGGTCATCCCGCCCCTCGCCGCGATGGTCGCCAACCGGCGCGGCCCCGACGACCGCTGGTGGGACGACCCGTCCGGCGACCCCAAGTCCGACGAGTGGTGGGACGAGCTGGACGGGAAGAGGCGGCCGCAGTAGGAAGGCGTACATGTCGCCTACGAAGCTTTCCAGCGTGGTGCTCGACGCGTACGACGCGCATGAACTCGCCGGCTTCTACCAGCGCCTGCTCGGGTACGTGGTGCGCGCCGAGAAGCCGCACTGGGTGCTCCTCGGTCCCCCGCCCGGCACCGGCGGCACGTCCCTGGCCTTCGAGACCGAGCCCGCGTACGTCCCGCCCGTCTGGCCGGGCCGCGAACCCGGCGACCAGCAGATGATGCTCCACCTCGACATCGAGGTCGACGACCTGGCGGCCGAGACCGCGCGGGCCGTCGCGGCAGGGGCACGGCTCGCCGACCACCAGCCGCAGGACGACGTACGGGTGCTGTTCGACCCCTCAGGACACCCCTTCTGCCTGTGGGTCGAGCCGTCTCAGTAGACGAGCGCCTGCGTCTCGTCGCCCAGCGCCTCCTGCACGAACACCTGCGCCCCCGCGATCCGTACGCCCTCGATGACGTCCTTCTCCGAGATGTCCCGTCGTGCGGCGCACTGGGTGCAGAGCGTGAGGCGGCCGCCGGCCAGGATCGAGTCGAGCAGGTCGGGGAGCGGGGCGGCATGCGGCAGCTCGAACTCGGAGGCCCGGCCCGGGAGCGCGAACCAGGCGGACTCGCCGGTCAGCCAGAGCGAGACCTCGACTCCGCTGGCCACCGCCACCGCGGCCACCGTGAACGCCTGGGAGCAGCGTTCGGGGGCGTCGACCCCCGCCGTCACCTTGATCACGAGCTTCTTCGCCATGCCCGAATGGTAGTCCGAATCGTGATCTATCCCGGCGCAACCCAATGCGGCGTCCGCCAGACGTACCTCGCGGGCGGTGGTCCCGCAGAGTCAACTGCTCGACTGAACGGAACGCGGAACCTGACGAACGGCCCCGGGCCCCGGCCGCGTAAGCTGGGGTCCGGCCCTGTGTAGTACCGAACTCCGCTCATCCGAGGAGCACCCCGTGGAGATCTTCTTCGAAGCACTGTTGGTCCTGGTCTGTGTCGGTGTTCTCGCCTTCACCGGTCTGGCCGTGAAGAAGCTGTACCAGGGCCAGCGCTGACCCCCGTCTAGGAAGAACCGATGATCGAGATCCCGTCCGACCTGCACAAGGACCTCGTCCCGCTCGCCTTCCTGCTCGGCAGCTGGGCCGGCGCGGGTGTCCATGACTTCCCCGGCGCCGAGAAGTGCAACTTCGGCCAGGAGGTCACCTTCGCCCACGACGGCCGGGACTTCCTGGAGTACCGCTCCCACACCTGGGTGCTGGACAACGACGGCAACAAGGTCCGCCCGCTGGAGACCGAGTCCGGCTTCTGGCGTGTCGACGCCGACCGCAAGGTCGAGATCGTCATGACCCGCGACAACGGCGTCGTCGAGATCTGGTACGGCGAGCTGGTCAAGCAGAAGCCGCAGATCGACCTGGTCACGGACGCGGTCGCGCGTACGGCCGCCGCGGGCCCCTACAGCGGCGGAAAGCGGCTGTATGGCTATGTGAACAGCGACCTGATGTGGGTCGGCGAGAAGGCGACCCCCGAGGTCGAGCTGCGCCCCTACATGTCCGCGCACCTGAAGAAGGTCGTCACCCCCGAGGACGTCGAGCGCTGGGCCAAGGCCCTCCCGGACGACATGCCGGACGACGGCATCGCCTTCTTCAAGTAGGCCGTTCCCGACTTTCGGCCGAGGTTTCGCACGCCCCCGTGCCTCAGTGGCGGGGGCGTCGTTGCATGCGAGGCGTTAACCCTCAAAGGGGTTAACGGAATCGACGGTATGGCAATGCACTTGCGGGTGGGGTGTCTGAACACTGCAGTGGCGGAGGTCTCGCGGGTCCGGTGAACGCGCGAAACCCCGATCGCAATGTGGCTGCGACCAGGGTTTCGGAGGCTGTGCCCTGGGTGGCTTGCGGTGCAGAGGCGAGCCCAGAACATTCGTCGACCACGCTACCACGAAGTAGCGCGACGCATCCATGGACGCGTCGGGGCGGGGGAATCATGAACAATCGTCTGCCTGAATGGATGGCCCGGGACCTGTCCCTGCCACGACTGCGGCGTTACATCCGTGCCGCGCACGGCGACGCGCGGGTGGCCGAGCGGCTGTACTGGTGGAACATCGAGGTGTCGGCAACGCTGGTCGGCCCCCTGCATTGCCTGGAGCTGGCACTGCGCAACGCCCTGCACAACGCACTCGTACGACATCACGGCAGACCGGACTGGTGGGAGGCCGCGCCCTTGAACGAGCGTGGCCGCGGGCTTGTGGACGGCGCACGCCGCTCCTGTGAGCGCCGCCTGCGGCGTACGACGCCGGACGACGTGGTGGCCGAACTCACCCTGGGCTTCTGGGTCTCCTTGCTCAGCTCCGGCTACGACCGGCACTTCTGGGTGCCCGTGTTGAACTCCGCGTTCCCGCACTACCGCGGACCTCGTGGGCGCCTGTACCGAGACCTGACCTCGCTGGCCCTGTTGCGCAACCGCGTCATGCACCACGAGCCGGTTCATCACCGGCACCTCGCGGCCGACCATGACAGCATCTACCGCGTGCTGGGCTACCTCAGCCCCGAGCTGGCCAAGGAGGCGCAGGCCATGGACCGTTTCCCGGCAGTGCTCGCCGACCGGGCGGACGTGGTCGGCGGCGCCAGACCGCCTCGGTTCTGATGGAGGGAGGGCCATGACCGGCTCCGGGGCGTCAGCGCCCGCCACGAATGGTGACCCGGCCCTCGCCGGCACGCTCGTCTCCCGGCCCGAGATCGCGCGCCTCGCGGGGGTGAAGCGCCCCGCCGTGACCAACTGGGAGCGGCGCTATCCGGAGTATCCCGCTCCTGTCGGTGGGGACCCCGAACTGTTCCGCGCCGACGAGGTGCTGGCCTGGCTGTCCACCCGGACCATCCCCGCGAACGCCCTGCTTTCCGGTGAACCGGTGGGCACGACCTACGGTGACCGGTTCCGCGCGGGCCTGCCCGGCGGGACGGCTGGCGGGCTGCTCCGGGCGGTCGAGCGGCTCGCGGGGCCGGAGGCGGACCGGCTGCGGGGGGGCATGTCGCTGGACGACTACCTCTTCTGGCTGCTGTTCTTCGTCGACGAGCACATCAAGGACCCCGCCGGGGGGATGGCCGAGCAGCTGAGGCAATACGCCGTGCTGGGGTCTGACCACGACGTCGCGAAGAAGGAGTTTCCGCCTGGCGCGCTGACCGAACTCTTCGAGACGCTGGGGCGCACTCCTGTGGGCTCCGAGCAGGAAGCTCGAACGGCTTTCGACCACGTCCTGGTGCGCTGGCGCGCGGAACACGCACGCGAGGGCGGCGCGTTCCTTACCCCGCCGTCCGTGAGCCGGGTCATGGCGGGGGCTCTGGCCGCTGTACGGCCCGGCGCCGTGCACGTGCACGATCCTTACGTCCGTGTCGGGGAACTGCTTGTCGCCTACCTGGACGCGATCGCGGCACACGGCGGTGGCGAACGGCGTCTGATTGGCGGCCGAGCACCCCGGGTCCAGGAACTACTGGCAGCGAGCTGCAACCTGCGGGTGCACCACGGGCGCGGGGCACTGCTCGTCGAAGGACCCGTCACCCCGGCGCTCGATCCCGGTGGTCTTGCAGACTTTCCCGAGACCTTCGACGTGCTCCTCACCAACCCCCCCTTCGGGCGCTTCCTGGAGGACGTGGCCCCACCTCCGTACTGGACGTACGGCACCGCTCGCCGAACCGAGTTCGACTGGCTCCAGTACGCCGTCTCGCGGCTCGCCGCTGACGGCCGGGCCGCCGTGCTGATGCCGGCCGGGGCCGCCTTCAACACCGGGGCCGCAGAGACGGTGCGGAGGGGACTGGTCGAGGTCGGGGCAGTGGAGTGCGTTATCGCGCTGCCTGCCGGACTCTTCACGCTCACGGCCATCAGCACGCACATCTGGTTCCTGCGCGCCCCGGGATCCGGCGGTCACCCGGATCCCGAGGTGCTGTTCGTGGCCGGTGAGCACTTTGGACACCAGGTCAGCCGGACCCAGCGGGCCCTGTCCGATGACGACATCGGACGGCTGGTCGGGGAGTACGTGTCCTGGAGCCCGGCCCCGGAGGGCGGGCGCTCCTTCACCGGTACCCCCGGCCTGAGCCGGGCCGTACCGGTAAAGGACATTGTGGAGTACGGGTACAGCCTGGATCCCAGACGGTATGTCCGGTCGTTCGGCAGGGTCCCGGCCGACGCCGCCGAGACCCGGGACCGGCTGGCCCGGTTGAGCGAGGAGATCGAGATCCTGCACGCGCGGGCTGAGGCAAGCGATGCCGAAGCGGTCCGGTGGCTCAGGAGGTACGGACTGTGACGAGCGATGACATCGGTGAACTCCTGCCGCCGGGCTGGCCGTGCGTCCCGTTGCGGGATCTGTGTGACTCCATCCAGGCCGGACCGGCGACCCGCGCCGAGGACAGGGGCCACACGCAGGCGGACGGCGGTGTCGCCGTCGTCCGTCCGCGTGACCTGAGTGGTCGGCGCATCGGCACCGAGGAGGCCTGGACCGTACCCGCGATTCCGTGGGACCGGGCCCGGACTCTGTCGAAGTATGAACTGGCCGAGGGCGACATCCTCATCACCCGCACCGGCACCGTGGGCCGTTGCGCACTGGTCACCGGTGAACACGAGGGCTGGCTGTTTCACCCCAACCTGGTACGGCTCAGACTGCCCGGCGCGGGAGATGTCGGAGCCGCGTATCTCACGGCCTGTCTGAGCGCGACCACGGCCCAGGACTGGATCAGGTCGCGGACGGCCGGGGGGGTCATTCCGTCACTGAGCATCCGCACCCTGGGCCAGTTGCCCGTCGTCGTGCCGCCGGTCGCCGAGCAGGCGGCGATCGGTGCCACGCTCGCCGCCCTTGACGGCAAGATCCAGGCGTATGCCGAGATGGTTCGCGCAACCCGTGCCTACCGCGGCGTACTCGCCGACGCCCTGATGAACGGTGTTCTGTCGGCTGAGCGATGACTCCGCCCCGCCCGCCCTAGACTGGGCAGTGTGGTGAGCACCGACTGGAAGAGTGACCTCAGGCAGCGCGGCTACCGGCTGACGCCGCAGCGGCAACTCGTGCTCGAAGCCGTGGACACCCTTGAGCACGCGTCCCCCGACGACATCCTCGTGGAAGTGAGGAAGACGGCGTCGGGGGTCAACATCTCGACGGTCTACCGGACCCTGGAGCTCCTGGAGGAGCTGGGGCTGGTCAGCCATGCCCATCTGGGCCACGGGGCGCCGACGTACCACCTCGCCGACCGGCACCATCACATCCACCTCGTCTGCCGGGACTGCACGAACGTGATCGAGGCGGATGTCTCGGTGGCCGCCGAGTTCACGGCGAAGCTGCGCGACACCTTCGGCTTCGAGACGGACATGAAGCACTTCGCGATCTTCGGCCGCTGCGCGGACTGCTCCGCGAAGGACGATCCGAAGACCTCGACCGGCGATCTGAAGACTTCAACTACCGAGTCGTAGGCTAAGCGTATGAAGAGCCCTCTGCTGTCCCTGCCCGGCGCCGTCCCCGCCGAGGGTGTGGACGAACCTGTCGCCGCCCACTACGGCGACCTGTTCCGCGAACAGCGCGCCCTCGCAGGCGGCACCGGTTTCGTCGACCTCTCGCACCGGGGTGTCATCGCCGTCTCCGGTGAGGACCGGCTCAGCTGGCTGCATCTGCTGCTCACCCAGCACGTCAGCGAACTGCCCGCCGGCCGGGCCACCGAAGCGCTGATCCTCTCCGCCAACGGCCACATCGAGCACGCGCTGTACCTGGTCGACGACGGCACGACGGTCTGGGCCCACATCGAGCCCGGCACCCAGGAGGCGCTGCTCGCGTACCTGGAGTCGATGAAGTTCTTCTACCGGGTCGAAGTGGCCGACCGGACGGCCGACTTCGCCGTCGTCCACCTCCCGGCCGGTTCCATCGCCGAGGCGCCGGAGGGCGTGGTCGTCCGCGAGACGCCGTACGGCCGTGATCTGTTCCTCCCGCGCACGGACCTGGAGGCGTACGCCGAGAAGGCGGGCCCCGCGGCCGGACTCCTCGCCTACGAGGCGCTGCGCGTCGAGCACCACCTTCCCCGCCTCGGCTTCGAGACCGACCACCGCACCATCCCGCACGAGCTGGGCTGGATCGGTTCGGCGGTGCATCTGCAGAAGGGCTGCTACCGGGGCCAGGAGACCGTCGCCCGCGTTCAGAACCTCGGCAAGCCCCCGCGCCGCCTCGTCTTCCTCCACCTCGACGGCAGCGAGGTGCACCTGCCGCCGCGCGGCGCCGAGATCCGGCTCGCCGACGACGGCCCCGACGGCCGCAAGATCGGCTTCGTCACCACCTCCGTACGCCACCACGAGCTGGGCCCCGTCGCCCTGGCCCTCGTCAAGCGCAACATCGCGGTGGACGCGCGGCTGATGGCGGACACGACGGCTGCGGCGCAGGAGGTCGTGGTCGAGCCGTAGCCACAGCGGTTCCGGTGGTCGTCCCGGTGGCGGTGGTGCGTCGTACGCGCCGGGGTGCGCCCCCTCGGCCTACATCTCCAGCAGGACCGTGAACGGGCCGTCGTTCGTCAGCGACACCCGCATCGGCGCGCCGAACCGGCCGGTGGCCACGGTCGCGCCCAGGGACCGCAACTGCGCGACGACCTCCTCGACGAGCGGCTCGGCGACCTCGCCGGGGGCGGCCGCGTTCCAGGTCGGCCGACGCCCCTTCCGCGCGTCCCCGTACAGCGTGAACTGGCTGATGACCAGCAGAGGTGCGTCGATGTCGCTGCACGACTTCTCGTCGTGCAGCATCCGCACGGACCACAGTTTGCGGGCCAGTCGCGCCGCCTTCTCCTTGGTGTCGTCGTGCGTCACGCCGACGAGGACGCACAGTCCCTCGCCCTCGATCGCCCCGACCGTCTCACCGTCCACGACGACGCTCGCGCCGTCGACTCTCTGCACCACCGCACGCATGCCGACCATCATGCCGCCGCCGTCCATCCGCCGTTCCCGAGGGGGTCCTCCTTACGGGGGGTTTGTGATCACGAGGGTTTGAAGAGCGCTTTGCCCGGTCTTTCTCATTGATCCATTACCGCCCATCTGGGGCGGATCGCGGGGACTCGGTCACATAGCGGCCACTCGGAGTGGCACCATGCTCACACACACCGGTCGAGGGGACGGTTGAGGCGCATGAGCACATCGAGTACCGAGCAACCTCCGGGGACTGCCACGTTCACCCGTACGACCCCGGGTCCCGGACCCGGGTCCGGCGTCCGTCGGCCACCGGTCCAGCGCACGGACAGCGGTCCGCTGCTGCCGCCGGACCCGGCCGAGCGGGACCTGTCCCGGCTGCGGCTGCCCGAACTGCGCACACTGCGCCGGGACGCCCAGCGGGACGAGACCGACCTCAGCTATCTGCGGCGGCTGCTCCAGGGCCGTATCGACATCCTGCGGGCCGAACTCGCCCGCCGGGGCCGCGCGGCGGACCCGTCGGCCAGGGGGGAGCCTCCGGCGCTCGTCGACCGGCTCTCGGAGATCCTGACGGACGCCCCGGCCCGGCACCGTTCGTCGGCCCGCCATGTCACGGTGGGTACGCCGCACGGCGAGGAGTACCGCAGGCTGGCCGCCGAGATGCTCGCCGAGGTCGAACTCTCCGACCTCGAAGCCCGCACCGACGACGAACTCGCCGCTGGGCTCGCCCATCTCGTCGGATACGAGCAACAGATCTCCGGCCGCCGTCAGGGCCTCCAGCGCACCGCCGACGACTGCAGCGCCGAGATCGCCCGCAGGTACCGTGAGGGCGAAGCCCAAGTGGACGACCTGCTCGCCTGACGCGTCGGAGCGCCGACCGGGGGAGCGGGCGACCGGGTGACCGAGCGACCAACGGAAACCGGAACCGGAAGGCGACCGCCGATGCCCGAACGCCGCGCTGCTGAGGTATCTGCCCCTCCCGTGCTCGCCGAGGTCGTGCGTTCCGGGTTCGTGGAGGGGCGGCATCGGGGCAGTCTGGTGCTGCTGGGGGCCGACGGGGCGGTGGAGCTGGCGCTGGGGGACGTCTCGGCGCCGGTCTTCCCCCGGTCGGCCAACAAACCGATGCAGGCGGCGGGCGTGCTGCGGGCCGGGCTCGAACTGACGGGAGAGCGGCTGGCGTTGGCCGCCGCGAGCCATTCGGGGGAGGCGTTCCACCGGGAGCTCGTACGGCGGATGCTGGCCGAACACGGGCTCGGCGAGGCGCAGTTGCGGTGCCCGCCGGACCTGCCGCTGGACCGGGAGGAGGCGGAGACGTATCTGGCCGCCGGCGGTGTACGCGACCGGGTGGCCATGGACTGCTCCGGCAAGCACACGGCGATGCTGGCGGCGGCGGCCCTGCGGGGGTGGCCCACCGAGTCGTACCTGGACCCGGACCATCCCCTCCAGCGACTGATCCACACGGTGGTCGAGGAGGCGGCGGGCGAGCCGGTGGCGGCGGTGGGGGTCGACGGCTGCGGGGCCCCGCTGATGGCGATCAGCCTCACCGGCCTGGCCCGCGCCTTCCGCTCCTTCGTCCTGGCCCCGCCCGGCACCGCCGAACGCCGCGTCGCCGACGCGATGCGCGCCCACCCCGAGTACGTGGCGGGCACCCGCCGCCACGACACCTCGCTCATGCGCGACGTCCCCGGCGCCCTCTCCAAAATGGGCGCCGAATCCGTCCAGGCGGTAGCCCTCCCGGACGGCCGCGCCCTGGCCCTCAAGATCGACGACGGGGCGCCCCGGGCCCTGGGCCCAGTCCTCGGCCGCGCGTTGGCCCTGCTGGGCGTGGAGGAAGAGGTGACGAATACCATCGGCCGGGCCCCGCTGCTGGGCGGGGGGAGGGTGGTGGGGGAGATTCGGGCGGTGTTCTGAGGGCCGGTGCGATGTCGGCTGCGGGCCCGGTGGGGGCTTGTCGCGCGGTTCCCCGCGCACCCAAAGGCGAAAGCCACGGGGCGCAGCCTCTGCCTTTCAGGGGCGCGGGGAACCGCGCGAGCAACCACGACGCACCCGCACCCGCACCCGCACCCGCACCCGCACCCGCACCCGCACCGAGCCCCCGAGCTCGACCGCGCAGCCCACCGTGGGGGCGAAATCCCCACGACACCAGGCGGACGCCACCCCTAGCGTGATCCCATGAGCCGCTCCCAGGAAATCACCGTCCGCCCGATCACCGAACCCGAGATCCCGGCCTGGCTCCACGCCCTCGACACCGGCTTCCTGCGCTCCCCGGAAGCCCTCTCCGACCAACAGCTCAAGGACCGCTCCGCCCACATCGACCCATCCCGCACCCTCGCCGCCTTCGACGCCCTCGCCGACAACCGCTGCGTAGCCACCTTCCGCTCGTTCCCCCAGGAACTGACCGCGGTCGGCGGCACCCCCGTCCCCGCCGACGCCATCTCGAACGTCACCGTCACCTCCACGCACCGCCGCCGAGGCATCCTCACCCGGATGATGACGCAGGACCTCACCGCCGCGAAGGACAGGGGCGACGTGGTCGCCACCCTGATCGCCGCCGAGTACCCGATCTACGGCCGCTACGGCTTCGGCCCCGCCACCTGCACCGCTCAGTGGACGATCGACGTCCCCCGCACCGGCCTCGACCCCCGCTGGTCGCGCCCGGCGGACGGCGGCCGTATCGACCTCGTCGACGGCGCGGACGTACGCGCCCTCGGGCCCGCCCTCCACGAACGGCTGCGCCGCGCGCAGCCCGGCGCGGTGAGCCGCGACGAGCGCTGGTGGCGGGTCAACACCGGTGACCTGCGGATCCACCCCGACTGGACCGAGCCGTTCTACGCTGTGTACCGCTCGGCGGCCGGTGAGGTCCAGGGCCTCGTCTCTTACGAGGCGGACGACAACTGGCACGAGAAGCAGCCGCACGACACCGCCGACGTCAACTGGCTGATCGCGACGACCCCGGCCGCCGAACGCGCCCTGTGGCAGTACCTCTGCTCGATCGACTGGATCACCAAGGTCAAGTCGGGCTGGCGGGCCCCCGACGATCTCCTCCCGCACTTCTTCCCCGACCCGCGCGCCGCCAGGATCACCGCCCAGGCGGACTGGCTGTGGGTGCGCGTCCTGGACGTCGTACGGGCGCTGGAGGCCCGTACGTACGCGGGGACCGGGACGCTGGTGCTTGAGGTCGTCGACAGGGACGGTTTCGCGGCCGGCCGCTACCGGCTCGACGCCGGTCCGGACGGGGCGAGTTGCGTGCCGACGAGCGAGGACGCCGAACTCGTCCTGGAGGCCGCGGATCTGGCGACGCTGTGGCTGGGAGACGAGTCAGCCGTACGGCTCGCCGCGCTCGGCCGGGTCCGGGAACAGCGGAAGGGCGCCGCCTCCGTGGCCGACGCCCTGCTGCGGACGTCCAGGCGCCCGTGGTGCCCGGACATCTTCTGAGAAGTGCTCAGAACTCTTCAGAGCTCTCTGTGACGTGGACCTTTCCATGGAGTGTGCGGATATCCGTAGCTATGCGGTTGTGGTTGTGGCTGCGCATTCAGTTGTGGCTGAACCATTCAGTTGTGGCTGTGCGGACCGGTCGAACTCCCGGCTCCCCTCCGGAGGGGAGGTCGATCGGTCGATCTGTGTGGCAGTTGCCAGCGTCACCAACCACTGGAAAATTTGACCAGGTTGCGAAAGTTGGCGACCAACTCTTACGTACTTATCTCCGCTTGGAGTCGTCTCATAACCACCTTCTCCTGAACTGCCCAAAGATGGCGCGAAGTTGTACTGTTTTGTTCGTGGAGCGGGAACGCACGGCCGTCGATGGACGGAAGTCGTCACAGGGGCCCCAGCGGTCACATCGCGAGGTGGCCGACGTGTTGCGCGGCCGGATCAGGTCCGGCGAGCTGCGACCGGGGCAGCGCATGCCCACCCAGGCGAAGCTGGCCGACGAGTTCGGCGTGGAGCGCGGCGCCGTACGGCAGGCACTGCGCATCCTGCAGTCGGAGCGCCTGCTCACCAACGTTTCCAAGGGAAGCCCGGCGACTGTCGCCCCACGCCTGGGTGCGGCCGTGATCGGCGGGCCGGGAGCGGCGCCGCGGCCCACGATGGTGGAGCTTGCCTCTCGCATATCCACCGCCTTCGCGGCCCCGCACGTGGAGATCGACGCGCTCTGCCTGACGTCCGTGTCCCTCACGCTCGCCGTGGGTGAGCCGTTGCGCGAGATTCACGCGGGGCGTATAAATCCGGCCAGGGTCGACGTCCGGGTGATGCTGCCCAGCCGCGACATCCCGCTCGCCTTCCCGGCCCCGGTCGACGCCTCGGTCGACGGCCGGCTCCAGCGCCGCTGGCTCGCCCAGCGCAACGCGCAGGGCCAGGTCCTGAAGCACAACCTGCTGGCGTTACGGTCCACGCACGGCATCGACGTACACGTCTCCTTCCGTGCCCTGCCCTTCACCCCACCCGTGAAGTTGTACCTCCTCAACGGCCAGGAAGCGCTCTTCGCGTACTACACCGTCCAGCGGAAGGAGGCCGAAGTGGACAGCGAACAGCTTGAGATGTACGACGCCGAGGGCACCCAGTCCACGCTCTTCGCCTTCCAGCAGGGCGCGACGGCGGCCCCGCGGGACACCACGTTCGTCGAACAGTCCCACCTGTGGTTCAACGCGCTGTGGGAGACCATCAGCTCGGACCTGCTGCTCACGAGCTGATGGTCTCCCGCGGCACGCCGGCGACCGTCACAGCGCGGGGCCGGCGAACATCAGCGTGAGGATCACCGCGCCTATGGAGCTGCAGGTGTGGTTCTTCGCCTTCAGCCCGACCGTGAGGAACAGCAGGCCGACGACTCCCATCGTGCCGTAGCGCCACTCGACCGTCTTCTGGAAAGCGACGACGGCGATGGCGGAGATGAGGGCGATGGTGGGCATGGTGGTACCTCCTTCGGGGAGAGGTGCGGCAAGGTGGAGCGAGGGCCGGGCTTCGATCGGAGGCAAAATATCCGCCAACTCGACTAAGTTGGCAACCAACTCTTCCCAGATGGTTCCCACTTGGTCGATGTTCGTAACCACCTTCCCGAGAACTCCCCAAAGATGGACGAGAGTTGTAGCGTTTGGTCGTGACCCAGGAGAACGTTGCAGTGAACGGCAGCAGAAAGCTCTCGTCCCAGGAGATCGCCGACACCCTGCGGGACCGCATCCGCAGCGGCGACCTCAGGCCGGGCGCGCGCCTGCCCACCCAGGCCGAGCTGGCGGAGGAGTTCGGCGTGGAGCGCGGCACGGTCCGTCAGGCCCTGCGCGCACTCCAGGACGACGGGCTGCTCAGCAATGTGAGCAAGGGGAGCCCGCCCAGGGTCGCCGAGGCCACCCACCCCACCCGGGACGAGCCGCAGCCGACGATGGTGGGCCTCGCCCCACGCCTCGCCGAGGCATTCTCCGCCCCGCACGTACGCGTCGACGCGGCCTGCCTCACCGCCGAGACCCTGATGATGGCCCTTGGCGAACCGGTCCGCCTCATCCACGAGGGAACGATCCGCCCCGAGTCCATCGACGTCCGCATACTCCTCCCCTCCCGGAAGATCAACCTGGCCTTCCCGGTCCCGGTGGAGGCCCGCGGCGACGAGGAGGACCCCGTCCACAAGCGCTGGCTCGACCAGCGCAACGCCCAGATCCGCGTCCTGCGCCACAACCTCCTGGCGCTGCGCACCTCCCACCAACTAGACGTCCGCGTGACCTTCCGCGCCCTGCCCTTCACCCCGCCCGTCAAGCTCTACCTCCTCAACGGCACGGAAGCCCTGATCGCCTACTACATGCTCATGAGGCGCGAGGAGGAGATGGAGGGCGGCACCCTGGAGATGTACGACGCCTTCGGCACCCAGTCCCTCCTCTTCTCCTTCGAGAGGAACACCGGCCCCCGCGACGCCGCCTTCGTGGAGCAGTCGCAGCAGTGGTTCGACGCCCTCTGGGAAACCATCACGACGGACCTGACACTCTCCTAGTGACTCCTGATACGGCGCAGACTGAACCGGTGACAGTAGAGACAGCGTCCCTGCGTGAACTGATCGCTCCCGTCCGCTTCGTGCTCTGGGACCTGGACGGGCCGATCTGCCGGCTGTTCTCCGGCCATCCCGCGCACCAAGTGGCCCGAGATCTCGTCAAGTTGATCGACAAACGCGGGCTGGGCGGCCTGCTGACGGAGCGGGAACGGAGTACGGCGGACCCCCAGGTCGTACTGCTGGGCCTGAGCCGGCGCCACCCGAGCAGCGACCTGATCATCGACCTGGAGAAGTGGCTCACCCAGCAGGAGCTGACCGCCGCCCCGAAGGCGTACCCCACCATGTACGCCGATCCGCTCATCCGGACCTGGTCCGGACAGGCCAAGTTCGCCATAACGACCAACAACTCGGCGCTCGCGGCGGCCCGTTACATCGAGACGCGGGGCCTGACCGACTGCTTCCCCTACATATACGGCCGCACGCGCGACCTCGACCTGATGAAGCCGCACCCGCACATCCTGCGCCAGGCCCTCAACGCGATGGGCGCCGACCCCTCCCGCTCCCTGATGCTCGGCGACGCCCCGACGGACTTCGAGGCGGCCAGGGAAGCGGGCGTTCCCTTCCTGGGCTACGCGCGTAACGAGTACAAACTCAAAGCGCTCTTGGCGGCGGGCGTCCCCTTTCCCCGCACCGTGGACTCGCTGAAGCCCGTACTGGACGCCCTGCGAGGGCGGTTCCAGGATCAGGCCTGAACCATCAGCAGGACGAAGAGGAGCACCGCCCACCACGCCGGGTGCACATGGCGCACCCGCACAGCCACCAGAACCGTGACCAGAAGGGCCAGTCCCAGCGGGCCCAGTGCCCGCCCCACCAGGTGACCTGCGGTGAATTGGACTGCTGCCCGTATCAGCTCCCAGAGAACCATGCTTCCCACCCCGTTCCATCTGTCATTCCACTAACCAGTCCAATTGGCCTGGTAGTTGACTTGAGTGCTGTATGCCCTGCTGGCCTGATCCCTTAACTGCCTGTCCAGTTGGCCTGTTTGGCTGACTGGAACTGGTTTGTTCAGCGGCCGGAAGCGGTACGGTCGAGGGATGGGTGATGCACGAGGCGGAGAGGGTGGCGGCAGCAAGTTCGAGCGCGTCCTGGAGACGCTGCGGGCTCGCATAGCGGACGGCACCTATCCGGTGGGAGGGGCTCTGCCCCCGCAGCGGGCGTTGGTCGAGGAGCTCGGCGTCTCGCGCGACACCGTTCAGCGAGCCCTGGCCAGGTTGGGCGATGAGGGCTGGATCGAGTCGCGGCAGGGGAGCGGGACCCGGGTGTTGGGCGCTCAACGGGTGCAGTCGTCAGGGACGGCCGCTGTGTGGGGCAGCCGTGGGGTGACGCTGCGGTCGTTCTTCGACTACGCCTTTGAGCGCAGCGAAGTCGCCCTGGACATTTCCACGCTGACGTCGGAGTCCTTGAGCACTCACATCCGATTGCAGGCGGAGAGGGTTCGTGAGGGGGAGATCGCGCCCGAACGCATAGTGCTGCGCATGCTGCTGCCGTGTGAGTCGGTGCCACTGCCGTATCCGAAGGTCAAAGGCAGGCCCGAGGACACGCGGCCGCAGGAGCGCCTTCGTGAGATAACACGGATGCACGGGTCGCTGCTGAAGAGGGCGCTGGAGGACCTGAAGCGAGAAGGGTTCGTGCCGCACGTCGACATCGAGTTCCGACGCATTCCCATGGCACCGGCCTTCAAGGTCTATCTGCTCAACCGCACCGAGGCGCTGCACGGCTTCTACGAGGTGGTCGAGCGCACGATCGAGGTGGGCGAGGACGAAGAGGTCGTGGTCAGCGATGTACTCGGGCTGGGAGCCACGCTGACCCACCACGTCAAGGACACCGACGTATCGTCCCAGGGGACCGTCTTCGTGGATGCCGCGCAGGCCTGGTTCGACTCGGTCTGGGACCGGCTCACGGGTGAGGACAACTGACCGGTGGAAGGGCACAGGCCGCGACGAGCTGGGTGTGCGAGTGGACCACGCAGTGCGCGCCTTCCCGGCTCAGGTTCCCACTCTGCTCGTCGTCGGTGGAGTAGCCGAGGAAACCCACTCCCGCGGACCTGGCCGCCTGGAGATCGGTGAGCTGATCGCCGACCATGACGGCGTCGCGCGGGCTCATCCGGCCCAGACTCCACAGGGCCCGGTGCAGCAGATGCGGGTCGGGCTTCATATGGCGTGGCTCATGCGGATCACGACCGCAGACCACCTCGAACTTGCCGGACATGCCATGAAGTTCGAGGAACCTCAGCACGGGGCCCTCGGCGTTGTTGGTCACGATCACCAGTCGCTTGCCGAGACCGAGCAGGGTGTCGAGCAGGGTGTGTATCCCCGGGGCCGGCACGGCCGAGTCCACCGCGTCGTACTCGTACCGCATGACAATGTCGTTCGCCGTGCTCAGCGCGGTGGGGTCGAGGGAGGAATCCCCCCTTCGGTCCAGCATCTCGCTGAGGATCCGAAGGAGGCCGTGCGAGTCCTCACATGCTTCGACCACGTGGTCGAGCACGCTCCACTCCCGCCGGGCCATGGCCTTGATCTCCTGGGCGATCGGCGCCGTCGACCGGCCGCCGAACAGATCACAGATCGGGCCGTCGAAGTCGAAGAGAACCGCTCGTGTCTCGCCGAGGAGCGTCCGTAAGCGCGCGGTGGCGTCGGCCGGGAGTCTCGTCATGGGGTCAGTGTGGCCCAGTCGGCCGCGGGATCCGAGAGGCGAAGCGGTCGCCGATGACTTCGGGAAGTCAGACGAATCGTGACGTCGTATCGCCGTCCTCTGGCACGATGCACCACCACGGAGGAGTAACGTGCCTCCACTTCCTTGATTTCACCACTGGTCTGACCACGGCGAGAGAACGGGCAATGCCAGCTGAATCGGATTCCACGGGCCGTTGCCGCGCTGGTGAGATGAGCGCCGACCCGGGCATGGTGGAAGGGCCGCTCCGTGGCTACCACCATGAGACGTATGTCTTCCCGCTGCCGCCGGAGGCCGGGGCCGGTGGCGGTGGAGGTGGCGACGGACGGTGGAAGTGCCGTGAACCGCGGGAGAGCCTGCTGTGGTTCGACCGGCGGTGCTTCGTTTCGGAGGAACGCCTGCTCACCGAGCTCCAGGGACGCATCGACAACATTCCCGACCTCATCGAGGCCGGGGGCACCGTCCTCCAACGGTTCATCGAGGGAGAGACACTCGGCACGCTCCACGCGTCCGGCACGGCGGTTCCCGAGGAGGAGTTCGAGCAGATCCTCGCCCTGTTCCGGCAACTGGTAGCCGTCACCCCTGAAACCCTGCTGGTGAAGCGGAGATGTGAGCTGCGGGACCGTGCGTCGGAGGGCGACAGCGCCGGATTCATCGACGGATTGATCAACTTCACCGAGGAGCGGGTGTACGGGGACAACCTGCGGGAGTACGGGCAGCTGTTCGCGGACCTGAAGCTGGACCCCGACTCCTTCAAACAGCTCAGGAAGCATGTGTCCGGCTTGCGGGAGCGCCCTTTCTGCCTGCTCCACGCCGATCTTCACCGGGAGAACCTCATCGTCGACCATGAGCGTCGGCTGTGGGCCATCGACTGGGAACTAGCGATGCTCGGCGATCCGCTCTACGACCTGGCCACCCATCTGTACCTGATGCGCTATCCGTCGGAGCAGGAACGGCGGATGACGGAGCGGTGGTGCACGCTCGTCGAGGGCATCCGACCGGGGAGTTCGAGCGGCTGGCGGGAAGACCTGCCGAAGCTCCTGGACTACAAGAAGGCGCAGTCGGTGTTCACCGACGTGATCCGCACGTCGCAGTCCCTGTGTCTGGAGGCGAAGGCGGACCGGAGCCTGCTCCGCAGCGCGAGCTGGACGGTCTGGGAGGTACTGAGCAGGGGCGCTCGCCCTTTGGGAGTCGAGACGGTGCCGAATGCGCCGGCGGTCGAAGCCGCGCTCGCGCGGTGGCTCCGCAATCATGGCGGTGACACGCGTTCGAGGTAGTGGGACGTGTGGGATCGTAAGCGCGCGTTCGAGTGTCCGTGGGTCCCCCACGGTGGATCGGCCGACTGGCCGAATGTCTTCCCGGGGCACTCTCCGCTACCCGCGTTGTCCGTCCAGGAGCGTTTCAGTGCGTGCAGTCTCCGTACCTCGCCGAGCCGAGTGGGGTGGCCGGGCGCCCGGGGCTGTCTGCGAGGAGTTCGTGGAGCGGGCCATCCGCGACGGGGTGATGAGCAGCGGGCACCACAATCGGAACTTCCTCCTGCGTCTGGATCAGGACATGGCGCGGGAGGTGGGAGGTGAACCGGACACTCCTGTGACGGTGCGGGTCAGGAAGCCGGTGGACGAGGCGCTGCCGGTGGTGGTCCGTACCTGGCTCGACGAAGCCTGGGTCCTGGATGCCGTGGGCAGCGTGCTGCCGCATGTGCCGAAGTGCCTCGCCGAGACCTGGGGGGCGGCCGTTCACAGCTATGTGGAGGGTGTCCCGCTGTCCAGGGTGTGCCCGGACGGCCGATCCATGGACAAGGCCCTCGTCGAGAAGCTGACCGAGCTGCTTGCCGAGATGTCGCAGGTGCGCGAGGAGTCGCTGCCGCCGTTGCCCGACTACTGGCCGTGCGACCAGGACAGCCAGGGGTTCCTCTACACACTGGCGAAACTGGTGCACCATGACGTGTGCGTGCCCAACCGGCCTGTGTTCGGCGGTCTTTTCATGGCGCTCGGCATCCCCGAGGACGCCATGGAACGGTACGCCGAGCGCGTACCGGAGCTGACCCCCCGCCCGTACAGCCTGCTCCATGCGGATCTCCACCGGGACAATGTCATCCTGACGTACTCGGGTGACCCACCGCTGATCTGTGTCGACTGGGAGCTGGCCACCTATGGTGACCCGTTGCACGACCTGGCCGTCCACCTCGTCAGGATGCGGTATCCGATCTCTCAGTGGGACGAGGTGGTCAGGGCCTGGGAGAAGGCGTTCCAGGACGTCACCCCCGCCGGAGCCAAGGGCCTGCACGAGGATCTCGATCACTACATCGCGTTCGAGAGGGCGCAGTCCGTCTATCCCGACGTCATGCGTGCGGCACAGTCCCTGGACGGTTCCTTCGAGCAACATGACCTGGACCGGGCCACTGAATCGATTCGCCAGGCCCTGGAGGCCGCCGAACGCCCGCTGGCGCTCGCCGACGTCCCGGCCCCGTCCGAGATCGAGGGCGCGCTCGTCGCATGGCAGGAGCAGAGAGGCGGCAGCCATGCGAAGCTGCGCCCCTTGTTCGCGATCGACTGGAGCCGAGTCCCGCAGACCCCCCAACGGCCGGGCGACCGCTGCGACGTCGCACTCGGCCAGGTGCTGGCCGCGGAGAGACGTGCGCCCGCGGGGCAGGTGCTCACGGGAACCGCTCACCGCAACACGGTCGTGCGGGTGGACGCCACGAAGCCCCCGGTCGTCGTACGGCGGAGGATGAAGGGCTCCCACAGAAACCGACGGAGTTTTCTCAGCGAGCACGCCGTACTGGAGGCCATCGAACAGTCGGGTGTCGCTGTGCGGGCACCGAGGGCGCTCGGGCTGGGGATGACCGAGGGGGGCGTTTTCTTCGCCCTGCACTCGTATGTCGGCACGTCCGCCGATGTCGACCAACTGGACCATCCGGTGAACGGATTGCAGCCGGACGAGGCGGACGCCCTCGTGGACCAGCTCTGTGAGCTGACCAAGGTCGACAGCGATCTGCTGGGCTCTTCCGAGGCGCGGACGGATGTCCCCGATTTCTATGGCTGGCTCAGCGATCAGCTGGTGGAACAGGTGGCGGCGCTGCCCGCCCCGTCACGGCGGCTGGCCCGGGAACTCGGCCTGCCGGACGAGGAGCAATTACGGGAGATCCTGCGCTCGCACCAGGTGACCCCCAGGCGTCCGGCGCTGCTGCACGGCGACCTGAATCCGTGGAATCTCGTCCGCTGCCAAGGTGACGGACTTCCCCTGGCGATGATCGACTGGGAAGCCGCCATGGTGGGAGATCCCTTGTACGACCTGGTACGGCACATGCACCTCACGCCGACCCCGCGGAAGACACGCAAGCAGATGTTCGGCCGGTGGCAGGACCGGCTGGACGAGGAGTACACCCGGCGCTGGCAGTCCGACGAGCGCGTCTACCGAAGACTGGAGAGAGCGAGGTCCGCTTATGTGGACCTCAACCGCCTGGTCACCCGATCCAACCTCGACGCGCCCAATGTGAGCCGAGCGGTGGACTCGTACGCCGCGACGCTGGAGCGCGCGAAGGACGAGCTCGGTCTGCGGGCTCGGCGCTGGGGAGGCGGAACCCAGTCCCTTCTGCTGAAGGCACTTCCGTACGTCGAGCGTGCCGGGCCATCGGTCGAGGCGATGATGTGGCAGGTCGTCCAGCAGTCCATGGAAGCGGCCTGGCAGTGGCCGCGCGAGACGCTGCGGGCCGCGCTTCGGGGAATCGGTGCCGAGAGACCGCTCTCCAAGAGACGCACGCTGCCCGCCGGCCTGTGCGGTTCGACGACTGTGACCGGTGGGGCCGTTGATTCGAGCCGGACACCCCTGTCCTGACGTTCCGGACGACGGATCGCCTTCGACGCGGACCGACCCTGCCTGGCCCCGGCCGCCGAAGGCGAACAAGGGTCCCCGATGGTGTCTAGGCTCGCCGGTATGAGTGAGATCGGCCTGCGGGAGCGGAAGAAGCGGCGGATGTACGAGACGGTGTCGGAGGTCGCGATCCGGTTGTTCCTGGAGAAGGGCTTCGACGCGGTGTCGGTCGCCGAGGTGGCCGCGGCCGCCGAGATCTCGAAGCCGACGCTCTTTCGGTACTTCCCGGCGAAGGAGGACCTCGTGCTGCACCGGATCGCCGATCACGAGGACGAGACGGCGCGGGTGGTCGCGGGGCGGGCCGAGGGGGAGTCGGTGGTGGGGGCGGTGCGGGCGCGCTTTCTGGACGGGCTGGCCCGGCGGGATCCGGTGACCGGGCTGAACGACAATCCGAACGTGCTCGCGTTCTATCGGCTGCTGTACGGCACGCCGTCGCTGGTCGCGCGGTTGTACGGCCATCTGGAGCGGGCCGAGGCCGCGCTCGCCGAGGTGCTGGGCGGCGGGCTCGACGCGCGGGTCGCCGCCGGTCAGATCGTGGCCGTACGGCGGGTGCTGGCGGAGGAGAACTGGCGGCGGATGGAGCGGGGGGAGCGGGTGGAGGAGGTCGAGGGGGACGCCGTTGTCGCCGCTGAGCGGGTGTTCGGGCGACTTGAGGGGGCGCTTCCGGTGGGGGTGGCCTGAGGAGGCACGCTCCCGCACCTCACCCGGCCCCATTCCTGAGGCTCGGTAAAAAACTTAACTCGGTTACGTTATTTCGGTACGCTCGGCGGAATGACGTCTCCCGAACACGCCCCTGCCCTCCTCCACTCCGCCCTCGCCCACGAACGCACGTACCACGACACCTGCCGCACCGCCCTCGCCGCCATGGTCGAAGGGGCGGGGGAGCGGGTCGTCATCGGTGAGGACGTCTCCGCGTCGGGGGCCGACGCGGAGGTGCTCGGATACCGGCTCCGCAGCCACGCCAAGGAGATGCGTGAACTGCCGGAAGGGCCGTTGTTCTTCGGGCGGCTCGATTTCGCCGATGGCGATGGCGCTGCCGATGGCCGTTGTGACGCTGGGGCTGGGGCTGGGGCTGGGGCTGGGGCTGGGGCTGGGGCTGGTTTCGGTGATCACGCCGGGCAGAGTTATCACATCGGCCGGCTGCGGATCAGCGAGCATCCGGCCGCGCCGCCCCTCGTCGTGGACTGGCGGGCCCCGGTCTCGCGGGCCTTCTACCAGGCGAGTCCCCGTGACCCCCGCGGTGTCGCCGTCCGGCGCCGTTTCGGCTGGGCGCCGGGCAGCCGCGGTGACTCGGCCGACCTCACGGGTCTGGAGGACGAACGCCTCGGTCACGGCACCCCCCGCATCCAGGAGGATGTCCAGGACTCCTCCCCGGGCAGTTTTCTCGCCGACGAGATCGAGCGCCCCCGGCTCGGCCCCATGCGGGACATCGCCGCCACCATCCAGCCGGAGCAGGACGACCTGGTGCGCGCGGATCTGACCACCTCGGTCTGCGTGCAGGGTGCCCCCGGGACCGGCAAGACGGCGGTCGGCCTGCACCGCGCCGCGTACCTCCTCTACACCTACCCCCAGCGCATCCGCCGCAGCGGACTGCTGATCCTCGGCCCGAACCGCACCTTCCTCTCGTACATCGCGGAGGTCCTGCCGGCGCTCGGCGAGACGGGCGTACGGCAGTCGACGATCACGGACGAGATCGCCCGGCACCCGGTCACCGCGGCGGACGACGAGCGGGCCGCGGTCGTCAAGCACGACGCCCGGATGGCGCGGGTGCTCCGCCGCGCCCTGTACGCCGACGTGGCGAGCGGCCACGTCGACTCCCTCGTCGTACCGGACGGTTCGTACCGCTGGCAGGTGTCCGGTGACGAGCTCGCGCGGATCGTGGCGGGCGTACGGGCGGAGGAACCGCCGTACGACATCGGGCGCGAACGGGTCCGGGCGCGGGTCGTACGGCTCGTGCGGGAGCGGGCGGAGCGGCGGGCCGGGCCGCTTTCGAACGCGTGGGCGTACCGCGTCTCGCGGTCGCGGCCGGTCGGCGCGTGCGTCGACGCCGTATGGCCGCGCGTTCGGCCGGAGGAGGTGGTGGCGCGGCTGCTCGGGGACCCGGTCGCGCTCGCCGACGCGGCGGAGGGGCTGCTCGACGCGGACGAGCAGAAGGCCGTCCTGTGGGCGAAGGCGCCGCGCACCTGGCGGTCGGCCCGCTGGTCGGCCGCCGACCTCGTCCTCCTCGACGAGGTCGCGGGACTCCTCGAACACCCCGGCGGCTACGGCCATGTGGTCGTCGACGAGGCCCAGGACCTCTCCCCGATGGAGTGCCGCGCGATCGGCCGCCGCTCCACCTTCGGCTCGGTGACCGTCCTGGGCGACCTGGCCCAGGGAACGACGCCGTGGGCCGCCCGCGAGTGGCCCCGACTCCTCGCACACCTGGGCAAGCCGGACGCCCTCGTCGTACCCCTGACCATCGGCTTCCGGGTGCCACAGGCCGTCGTAGGCCTGGCAAACGGGCTGCTGGGGCGGCTGAAGGTGGATGTGCCCGCCGCGCGATCCCTGCGCAGGGACGGGGAGTTGAGGATCAGGAGGGTGGACGGGGAGGGCGCCTTCCTCGCGGCCGAGACCGTCTCCGCCGTGCGCGACGCGCTCGCTCAGGAGGGCTCCATCGGCGTCATCGCGGCCGACGCGGAGGTCGTACGGCTGCGGGAGGCGCTCGGCGAGGCCGGGGTCGCGACGGGTGGTCCGGACGAACTCGGGGCGCGTGTCGCGGTGTTGGGGGCCGGGGTGGCGAAAGGGCTTGAGTACGACCATGTCGTGGTCGTCGAGCCGGCGGCGATCGTGGCGGCGGAGGGGGATCAGGAGGGGGATCAGGAGGGGGAGGGGAATCAGGGGGGCGTGCGGGGGTTGCATCGGCTGTATGTCGTGCTCACGCGGGCGGTGTCGCGGCTGGACGTGGTGCATGCGCGTGCGTTGCCTTGGTGAGCGGCGGAGCACGTGAGTCATCCCCCAGAGGGCGTCTCCCGGAGGCTCGTCCGCCGCTCACCGGTTGATCACGCGGGCGTCGTCACGGCATCCAGTGCCGGGATCAACTGCTCCTCCTCGTAGTCGAGATGCGCTTCGAGCTCGGCGATGAGCCGTTCCACCTCGGGGAGTACGGCGACGGGGTCGGCGTTCTCGGTCGTCACGACTCGGCGCAGGTCCTCGACGAGGGCGGCGATCCCTTCGTGCTCCTCGTGGAGGCGGGTGAGGGCCGGGGCCAGCTCGGGGTGGCGGTCGGCGAGGAAGGGGAACAGGGCGATGTCCTCGCCGGTGTGGTGGTTGTGGAGGCCCTGGCAGAAGGTGAGGCAGTTGACGCGGAGCTGGGCGCCGAGGGTGGCCTTGCCGTCGCTCATGGTCAACTCCTTCCTGATCAGGGCGAGTTCGCGCCGGAACGCGTCATGGACGACCTTGATGGCTCGCCCATCGAACCGGCGTTGATGTTCGGCGGACCGGCCACGGGGACCTCGCGCAGAGCGACGACCGGGATCGTACGGTCCGTCTTCGCCTGATACTCGGCCCACCCCGGCTCGGACTCCACCGCCCGCGCGAACGCCCGGTCCCGCTCCTCGCCGTCCAGTACGACGGCGTCGGCCTCGTACGTGAACGCTCCGCTCTCCACGGTGACACGGGGATCGGCGCCGATGTTCCGGTACCAGTCGGGGTTCCTGGGCGAACCGCCGGCCGACGCGATGACCAGGATCGTGCCGTCGCCGTCGGGGAGGTAACCGAGGGGGGTGGTGTGCCGGTTGCCCGTACGGGCGCCGGTGGTGGTCAGGAGGATCAGGCGAGCGCCCTCGAAATATCCGCCGACCTTTCCGTGGTTGGCACGGAACTCTTCGATGATCTGCTGGTTGAAAGGGTTGGGCATTCTCTGCTTTCTGGGGTTGGCGATAGCGATAGCGATAGCGATACCCATGGCGGTAGCGGCAAGCGTGTATCGCGGAATTTGGGCAGGGGTGATCGCCGCAGCGCGTTGAGGAAATGCGGGCAGGTCATATCGAGGCACGGCACGGCACGGCACGGCACGGCGAGGCACGGCACGGCACGACGCTGTGCAGCGCAGTGCTGGTCAGGGCGCGGCGAGTCAGGGCCCGGCAGTTCAGGGCAGCGCAATGCGTCGGTTCGCGTTGCGGTGAGAAAAGTCGACGCGCGGAATTTCAGCAGGCGGGCCCCTGGCCCGCCCCGGCCTCACTCGGAGGCCGGGTTACCAATCCGCTCACGGCTCAAGGCCGACCCGGCAGTCATGAGGGAAACGGTAATGGGTGGGACCGGGTATGGGCAATGCCGAATTTCGGACGACGGGTTTTTACCAATGCCGACTCCGTCTCCGGGGCGCGGAGTGGGGCGCGGGGTGGGACGCGGGGTGTCGGCCTCGCCCTCACGCCCTACGGCCGGCGTCGGCTTCCTCGGCCGCGCGCTCCAGGCGGCCGCGATGGTTCTCCCACCATGCCGCGTCGCCTGGCGGGACGCTGGCGTTGCCCTCGTTCATCCCGACCGCACCGTCGATGAGTTCGCGGAGGATGTCGGCGTGCCCGGCGTGCCGGTGGGTATCGGCGATGACGCGAACGACGGCGTGATGCAACGTCACCTCGTCCTTCCCGCTCGGCCACCACGGCACCCTGCCGACCGTGTCGAGGGCCAGCGCGCCGATGGTCGCGTCCGCATGCGTCCAGGCCCGGCGGTACAGCTCCACGATGTCCGCGCGGGACTGCTCGGGCGTGGCCCACATGTCCGCGATGGGCTCGGAGTCGCCGTCGAGCCAGGGCAGCGGCTCACCGGACGGCCGGTCGAAGGTGTCACCGAGATAGCCCAGCTCCACACCGGCCGCGTGCTTCACCAGCCCCAACAGGTTGGTGCCGGTCGGCGTCAGCGGACGGCGGACGTCGTACTCCGAGAGTCCTTCGAGCTTCCACAGCAGGGCATCGCGCGCGGACTGCAGATAGAAGAGGAGGTCGGCCTTGGGATCCGATGCGGTGGTCATGGAGCCAGTCTGTCGCTCACGCGATCTCTGTCCATCCCTGTGTCCCGTCTCGCTGATGATGAGGCAGGGCAGGGCCTGACCTGGGGCGACTGGTCACGATGCGTTGGGCTTGGGCGCGAGGCGGCCGGAATACGGCAGAACAGGGGCCGCGGGGGTGATCGGCGCGGCCGGTGCGGGCCGATGCTCAGCTCAGGCGGGCTCGCAGGAGGCAGAATTCGTTGCCTTCGGGGTCGATAAGGACGTGCCACTGCTCCTCGCCGCTCTGGCCGATATCGGCCGGGCGCGCCCCGAGCTTCAGGAGGCGTTCGAGTTCGGCGTCCTGATCGCGGTCGGTGGCGTTGACGTCGAAGTGCATCCGCAGCTTGCCGGCCTTGGGCTCGGTGGCGGGGACGAAGACCAGGGTCGGCTGCAACCCGCCGAACCCTTCCCGTGGTCCGATCTCCACCGCGCCGCCGTCGTCGGGGTCGAGCACGATGAAACCCAGCACCTCGCACCAGAACGCCGCCAGCTGTTGCGGGTCCTGGCAAGGGATGATCAGTTCGGAGATTCGACAAGCCATGGCCGGCACCCTACGGGGCGTCAACCGCACGCAGCCAGTCGTTAAACGGCCCAGAGCTGTCCCGTCCCTCAGTCTCAGAGGAATCGGTGGCGATTGAACCCGCCGCCGGCGGGCGGGTCCTCGGCGCGAGCATCCGAGGCCGTCTGCGTGGGGGTGGCGGCGGCCAGCAGCGCGGCGAACGCGACGGGGGCGGCTGTCTGGCAGCCGATCCAGACCCCGCCGTCGGCCCTGCTGCCCTGCCACGCATCAGAAGGCCGGCCAGGGCTGCCAACACCCAGCCGCTGTCGTAGGCGACCATGAACCGCGTGTATGTGCGCATCGGTCGTCTGCGTACGTATCGGATCTCCATCCCACAGGAGAGTGGACTCCCTCGTCGCCACCAGACCCTCC
>NZ_JAEMUX010000055.1 GCF_016598475.1 Streptomyces adelaidensis | reverse complement strand
GTTTTCACTCTATTCGGCAGAAGGGCGGCAGGGTGCCGGTGATACTGACCATTCGAAACAGAGGTGAGGGGGACCAGTGGCCAAAGAGCCTGCACCGAAGCATCTGACGATCACTATCGACTTCGATCTTCAGACCGAGGGATCGACCGTTCACTATCAGCGAGCCCGAGCGGCCTACGAGGCAGCCGTGGAAGCGGCAGTTCGCGAGGCTAAGAGGGTACTGCCGCCCGACAGCATCAAGGGCATCACCAGCGAAATCGATTGGTCCTACCGCTGGACGCGCGAGCGGAATGTGCAGTTCTGACGGCCCGATCTGGTGGAGTAATTGTCAAATCCTGTGGATCAAGATGCTGCTGAGACGTCCTTTAGCCAGCCGTCGAGCGTGCTGAGGTCGGATTCAGTGAGGCCGATTGCGGAATCGACGCGGTGGAGCAGGGCCTGCCCCCGGTGCTGTGCCGCCACCCACGCTCGATCGAGGTCGCTGATCTCGTCGTCGACCCAGAGGAAGGGGCGGCCGGCCGCGGTCTCGACCAAGGTCCGCGTCTTCCAGTGCAGCACGCCGGTGTCGTCCTCCTCCGGCGCGTCCGGCAGGTCCGCCACTGGCAGTTCCGGCAGGCCGAGCAGTGGGGCTATCACCTCGTTGGCGTCGTGCATCCACGCAGTGGCCCACATCAGGTCACAGGACAACGCCAGCAGCCGCGGGCCGTGCCCGGCGACGACCTTGGCCAGCTGTGGGTTGGACGGGTGCTGCCACTGGCCCCATTGCTCGAGGGTTGACGGCAGCTGTGCTCCGCCGTAGGGCAGGAGCGTTCCGTCGACGTCCAGGAAGAGCAGTGGGCGCTGCGCGGGACCGGTCATGACGACACGGTATCGGCCCGGCCCGCGGCATCAGTTGGTGGCTCAGGCTGCGGCTGTCTTCTCGATTCGCTTGTCATTGACGCGCGGGGCTTTGACCTCGACCGTCCCGGCGGCGGTAGTGACGTTGCGTGGCTGGTGGTAGCCGTTGCGGACCACCAGACGCCGGCCAATGTCGTCGCGCTGGTCGGCCAACTCGGCTATGTAGGTGTTGACTTCGGCTTCCAGCGCGGTGGCCAGCATCCGTCGGGCGCCCTCGCGGACGATCTCGTCGATCAGGGAACCGTTCGGCGTGGAGCCGTCTTCGTTGACTACGCTGAGCACGGGCGTGCCTCCCGGCCGGCGCTGCGAACGCCGGTCTACTCGGTGACCATCAGTCGATCACTCGGGAAGGTACGCCCTTCACCTGCCAACCCGAGGCCGATCCACAGGCCTTGAGCATTGCTCGCGATGACGAGCTGGAGATGTACGACCACCTGGTGGCCGAGGCCAAGGACGCCGGACCGGTGCCGGACAGCCCGGAGGAGATCGTGGAGACCCACGTGGTCGCTACGGCCATGCAGGCCCAGCCGGCCCCCAAGGATTCTGTGAGCGTGGAGAAGCTCGCGGCCATGCGGGCCCGGATCGCTCAGGGCTCCCCCTCGCGTCCTGAGCCGAAGCCCGCTCGCGAGGTCGGTCCGCTGGACCCCGAGACGGCCGAACGCTGGAAGATCTCCGGCCAGGACCGCCGCATGTACGTAACGCTGTACGGCGCCCTCCCGGCGGAGCTGACGGCGTGACCCCCGAGGATCGTCAGGATGCCCTGGAATGCGTGGGTTGGGTGAATGATGGCCTCATCGCATACCGACAAGGGGGCAGTGATGGGGCAAGTCGACTTCGCGGACTTGATGGATTTCCTGGAGGCTCGTATTGCTGAGGACGAGGCGGCGGCCAAGGCGCTGAAGCCCGGCAAGAACGAGAGCATGACTCGGCTGCGGGGCCGGGTACTTGCCGACGCTGAGGCGAAGCGCAGGCTCATGGACTGGGTGGAGGAGATGCCACGGAGGGCGGCGGTCAGCGAGGGGCGCTCCCGCTGGCAGGTGTACGGCGGGGAGTTCTATGGCGACCAGTCGCGGCGCCTCCGCAGCCCGGTGATCCTTGAACTCGTCGCGGCGTACGCCGACCACCCCGACTTCCAGCCTGAGTGGAAGTGGCTCGTGGGCGAGCCCAAGGAGACCGCAACGCCTGAGGGCGTTTGAGACGCGGGCCAGACGGCCTTGCCGACGATGACGCCCTTATGGTCCTTGCGGCCTGAGATACGGCCCGACCTCAGCAGGGTTCGCATGGCCTGGTACGTGAAGAAGCCGCCGGTGCTGGTCCGGATGTCCTTCTCGACGGAGTCCAGGACGAGGGAGTACAACGTCTCCCCTCCCAGAGCCCGGTCCGCCCACTCCTCAACGTACTTGGCCTCGACCGCGTTGAGACGGTCCTCGATGGTCTTCCGGCGCGGGCCGGTGCCCTCGTATAAACGGTCGTAGCCGAAGGGCCGGTGGCCGGAGTCGTGGATCTTCCCGGCCTCCACCAGCTCCTGGACCTTGCTCAGGATGCGCTTCTGGCGGTGCTCCACCTCGCGCTTGGCCACGGCCACCTGGATGCGGGCCAGCATCCGGCCGTCAGGGGTCGACAGGTCGACGGTGCTGGACTGGACGGTTCGGAGTTTCACGTCCAGCTCGGGGGAGCCCAGGAGGTCCATTAGGTCCTCCAGTCCCGAGGCTGTCGGTACAGGCGGTCCGGGTGCCAGGCCACCACCGCGTCGATGTGGCCGCTCTACCTGTCGGCCAGCATCCGGTGGTAGCCCTTGCGCTTCTTCCGGCGGTTGGTCGCCGACATGTCGTTGTCGTCGTACATCTCGACGACGGTCCAGCCGAGCTGGGTGATGAGAGCGCGGTAGTCCTTCTCCTGGCGCTTGACGCCGAGTCCGGCTCCCTCGCGGTCGTCGGAGATGCGGATCCTGGCGGAGGTCTTCACGGGGTCAAGAGTAGAGAAGTAGACACGCTCCAAGGAAGGTGTGGCACGACCGCTACGCCCACCACGGCCGCGTCGCCCGCACCCCCGACAGCACCCTCGACCCGGAGTCGCTGGCCGCCCTCGCTGCCGACTGCCCCGGCCGGGTCGTCGCCATCGAGGCGGTTCGGACGGCGCACGGTCCACGACTGGTTCGTGGAGCTGCTTGCCCTGACGACTGACCCGTCGGGGGAACACCGGCTGGCCACCATCCATGGGAAGAGGGCCGAGCGCTACCTCGGTGAGGAGGGGGACCGGACCGGGGGCCACCCGTCGGCCGTGGCCGCCGACCGCTGTGGCAGAGCCCTAGCCGCCCGCCTCTCGGTCCCCTTCCACTTCGCGTGCCCCGACACCCCGGACGAGCTGGCCAGGTGGACCGGCTGATCCGGTCCGAGCAGGTTCGGCAGCGCCCCGTAGGGCGCGGGGAACTGCGCGACCAGCCACGACGACGCCGCGGACGATCGACGGCACATGTGGGCCCGCGAGGCGACTCCGTCGAGTAGGGCGACCTCCATCCGGGTGGCCGTCAGTGCCTGGGCGACGGCGGTGGCGTCGCGGGAGTAGGCCGCGCGTGGCGTGGCCGCCATCATCTCCCTCATGACCGAGCCGACGGAGCCGATCCGGCGAAGCTCGACCAGCGAATGAAAGGGAGTCACCAGCCATGTCACTCGCCCGCGTCCACAACTTCTCCGTCTCGCTCGACGGCTTCGGCACCGGTGAGGGCCAGAGCCGCGACGCGCCGTTCGGCCACGCCGGTGAAGAGCTGCACGAATGGATGTTCGCCACCCGGTGGTGGAACGAGGCGACCGGCGGAGCCGGCGGGACCGCCGGCCTCGACGACGCCTTCGCACGGCAGTTCAAACCGGGGATCGGCGCGGAGATCATGGGTGCCGGGAAGTTCGGCTATCCCGGATGGCACGAGGACCCGGAGTGGAAGGGGTGGTGGGGGCCCAACCCGCCCTTCCACACACCGGCCTTCATCCTCACCCATCACCCCCGCCCGTCGATCGAGATGGAGGACGGCACGACGTTCCACTTCCTCGACGCCTCGCCCGCCGAGGCGCTGGAGGCGGCCCGCGAGGCCGGGGACGGCCAGGACGTACGCATCGGCGGAGGGGTCACCGTGATCCGTGACTTCTTCGCCGCCGGGCTCATCGACCACATGCACGTCGTGGTGGTCCCCGTCCTGCTCGGCCGAGGCGTACGCCTCTGGGACGGAATGGAGGGCCTGGAGAAGGACTACGAGGTCGAGGCCGTCTCCTCGCCCAGCGGGGTCACGCATCTGACGTTCACCCGCGCCGGTCTGCCCACCAAGCCCCAGACGAGGCCCTAGACGATGCCCTGGACGAGCTGTGGCGGCAGCGGCGCCGCGTGGGTCACGATCAGGCCCGAGACCGCGCGGGTGAGCGCCACGTACAGGCGGCGCAGGCCGGTCCGTTCGTCCGGCTCGCCGTCGACGACGGCCTGCGGCTCGTCCAGGACGACGTAGTCGTACTCAAGGCCCTTGGCGAGCGACGCCGGTACGAGGGTGAGGCGGGTCTCGTACGTCGTCTCCTCGCCCGGCGCGAGATAGCCGATGCCGGCCGCCGTGAGTGCCTCGGCGAGGGCGGGGACGCGGGCGTCGGCGGCGATGAGCCCGGTCGAGCCCTCGTTGCGGAGCAACTCCTCGCAGGCGGCGATGACGTGGGCGTCGGCGGTGCTCGGCCGTACGTCGAAGAAGCCGGGGTTCTCGCGGACCGACGCGACCGGGGTCAGGCCGGGCGCGATGTGGGGGAGGAGGCGGGAGGCGTAGGTGATGACGTCGGTCGGGACGCGGAAACCGGCGGTCAGCTCCTCCACGTGGGCCTCCGCCTTGCCGAGGTGCGTCAGGGCCTCCTGCCAGCTCCTCGTCGCCCAGGGCGTCGTGCCCTGCGCGAGGTCGCCGAGGACGGTCGCGGAACCGGTGGTGCAGCGGCGGCCGACCGCCCGGTACTGCATGGGGGACAGGTCCTGCGCCTCGTCGAGGACGACATGCCCGAGGGAGTGCGTGCGCTGCACGAGGTCGGTGGTCTCGTCGATCAGCACGGCGTCGGCGGCCGACCACCTGGCCGCCTTCACGCTCCGCGCGGGCTTCGCCCACAGGATCGTCTTCTGCTCGTCGTCGGTGAGGATCCCGTCCGCGTGTACGGCGAGGAAGTCCGCGTCGGAGAGCAGGCGCAGGACGAGCTTGGCGGGCTCGACGGGCGGCCACATCGCCTTGACGGCCGCCTTCACGGCGGGGTTGCGGGCCACCGCGTCCTGCACCCGGTCGTCCGGCGCCTCCCCGGACCGTTCCATCTGCACCAGCACGGCGTGCGCGATCCGCTGCGGCAGCGCCTCACGGGCGGCGCCGTAGCGGATCTCCCGGTCCAGCAACTCCCGCACGATGCCCTCCAGTTCGTACGCCGGTACGCGCCAGCGACGCGACCCCCGTACGACCATGACGGGCTCGGTGGGGAGGGTGACGTGCGAGCGGACGGCCCGGCGGAGCACCTCCGCCAGCCGGGCGTCGCCCTTGACGACGGCGGCCGGAGCCTCGTCCGCGCCCCGCACCTCGACATGGCCGACGAGGTCGTCGACGGTCGCCTGCTTGACCTCCAACTCGCCCAGAGCCGGAAGCACTTGCTCGATGTAGTGGAGGAAGGAGCGGTTCGGGCCGATGACGAGGGTGCCGGTGCGGGCGAGGCGGTCGCGGTGGGCGTAGAGGAGGTAGGCGACGCGGTGGAGGCCGACGGCGGTCTTTCCGGTGCCGGGCCCGCCCTGCACGCAGAGGCTGCCGGAGAGGTCGGAGCGGACGATCTCGTCCTGCTCCGGCTGGATCGTCGCCACGATGTCCCGCATCGGGCCGACGCGCGGGCGCTCGATCTCCTGCTGGAGCAGCTTGCTGGTGCCCGCGGTCTCGACGGTGGGGTCGCAGAGATGCTCGTCCTCGTACGCGGTGAGGTCGCCGCCGGTGTATCCGAAGCGGCGCCGGAGACCGACGTCGAGCGGGTCCTTCTTGGAGGCCCGGTAGAAGGGCTGGGAGACGGGGGCGCGCCAGTCGATGACCATGGGGTCGCCGTCGGCGTCGTGGACGTGCCGGCGCCCGATGTAGAACCGCTCCCCCTCCGCTCCCTCCGCCCGGTCGGCGCCGGGCGCGTGCAGATAGTCGAGGCGGCCGAAGAAGAGCGGGGTGTGGCTCAGGTCGGCCAGCGCTTTGATCCGCTCCCCGATCTGGCGGGCGAGAACCTCCGCGTTCACCCAGTTCGCGGTGACGTCCCTGATGTCCAGCGCCTCGGCGTCCTCCCGCATGGCACGGAGAGCGGAACGGGAGGCGCTGAGGTGGGAACGCTCGCGGGAGAGCGGGTCAGCGGGGTCAGCGGGGTCGGTGGGGTCGGTGGGGTCGGCGATCTCGGACAAGGGGGTGCCTCCGGTGACCTACTGGGTCCAGGGGTTCGGCCTGGTGGGGGGGCCTACCGGTTTCCGTCCGGGCGGCGGCGCTCCACGGACGGGAGGCGGGCAAGAGCGGAGAGTTTAGGCGACGTGAGGGGGCGGAGGCCAACGGATTTCTCACGGGCTTCCACCGCGTTCGGCGTACCCCTAGGGGGTCTGTACTGCGCGGGTATTAGGGGTGGGCGGGACCTGAGAGGGAGTCGGCGGCTCAGCGGGTTCACTCCGCAGACCGACGTAATCCAAAGGCGGAAGTTCCACTATGGATACATGAGTGCAGCGACCTTCATCCCAGCCTCGGCCGCCGGCCGATCCGGTCCGCCGCCCGGCGCCACCGGTCTCGACCACCACAACCACCACCGCCTCGCCGACGCCCTCCGCGCCGTCAAGGTCTTCGCGAGCGCCGCGTTCGGCGTGATCGTCCTCGGCGAGTACGCGGAGGAAGCGGGCATACGCCACCGGTGAGACCCCGCTCGCGCACGTGACGCCGGCTTGCCCGACGCCTGCCCGCGCGCGCAGCCTCCCGCGCGCCGCTACGGGGCACTCACCCCTGCTCGCCGCCTCTCCCCGCGTCCGCGTCGTCGAAGAATCCCAGCGGGCGCCCCGCGCCGTGACCCGTCCCTCAGCCCTCCGACAGCAGTTCGTCCGCGTCCATGATCCGGTAGGCGTAGCCCTGTTCGGCGAGGAAGCGTTGGCGGTGGGCGGCGAAGTCCTGGTCGATGGTGTCGCGGGCGACGACGGAGTAGAAGTGGGCCTGGTGGCCGTCGGCCTTGGGGCGCAGGACGCGGCCGAGGCGCTGGGCCTCCTCCTGGCGCGAGCCGAAGGTGCCGGAGACCTGGATGGCGACCGTGGCCTCGGGGAGGTCGATGGAGAAGTTGGCGACCTTGGAGACGACGAGGACGTTGATCTCGCCCTCGCGGAACGCGCCGAAGAGCTTCTCGCGCTGCGCGTTGCTGGTCTCGCCCTTGATGACCGGCGCGTTCAGGTGGGCGCCGAGTTCGTCGAGCTGGTCGATGTACTGGCCGATGACGAGGATCTGCTGGCCCGCGAAGCGGCGGACGATCGCCTCGGCCACCTTCCGCTTGGTCGCGGTGGTCGAGCAGAAGCGGTACTTCTCCTCCTGCTCGGCGGTGGCGTAGGCGAGCCGCTCGGCGTCGGTCAGGTTCACCCGGACCTCGACGCAGTCGGCGGGCGCGATGTAGCCCTGCGCCTCGATCTCCTTCCAGGGCGCGTCGAACCGCTTGGGACCGATGAGGGAGAACACGTCCGACTCGCGGCCGTCCTCCCGGACGAGCGTCGCCGTCAGACCCAGCCGCCGCCGCGCCTGGAGATCGGCGGTGAACTTGAAGACCGGCGCGGGCAGCAGATGCACCTCGTCGTAGAGGATCAGACCCCAGTCACGGGAGTCGAACAGCTCCAGGTGCGGATAGACACCCTTGCGCCGCGTCGTCAGCACCTGGTACGTGGCGATGGTGACCGGGCGGATCTCCTTGCGCGTACCGCTGTACTCGCCGATCTCCTCCTCGGTCAGCGACGTCCGCTTCACCAGCTCGTGCTTCCACTGCCGCGCGGAGACGGTGTTCGTGACGAGGATGAGCGTCGTGGACTTCGCCTGGGCCATGGACCCGGCGCCCACGAGGGTCTTGCCCGCGCCACAGGGGAGGACGACCACCCCGCTCCCGCCGTGCCAGAAGTTCTCCACCGCCTGCTTCTGGTACGGCCGCAGCGCCCAGCCGTCCTCGCGCAGCTCGATCGGGTGTGCCTCGCCGTCGACATACCCGGCGAGATCCTCGGCGGGCCAGCCCAGCTTGAGCAGCGTCTGCTTGATCTGCCCGCGCTCGGAGGGGTGCACGGCGACGGTGTCGGGGTCGATCCGGGCGCCGACGAGCGGGGCGACCCGCTTGGAGCGCAAAATCTCCTCCAGCACCGGGCGGTCGGTGGTGGTGAGGACGAGCCCGTGGACCGGATGCTTGGACAGGGTGAGGCGGCCGTACCGGTCCATCGTCTCGGCGATGTCGACCAGCAGCGCGTGCGGCACGGGATACCGGCTGTACTCCACCAGCGCGTCCACGACCTGCTCGGCGTCGTGCCCGGCGGCCCGCGCGTTCCACAGGCCGAGCGGCGTCACCCGGTAGGTGTGGATGTGCTCGGGGGCCCGCTCAAGCTCGGCGAACGGCGCGATGACGCGACGGCACTCGTCCGCCCGCTCGTGGTCGACCTCCAGGAGCAGGGTCTTGTCGGACTGGACGATTAGGCAGGACACACATACCTCCGGAGATAAGGTCGTCTCATGACAGAAACAACGCCTGTCACAGCACGGGCTATGCCCCGTGCCCGACGCCGGAAGGGCGTCCCGGCCGGCGCGCCGGGGATGCGCGCCGCCATCTATGTTCGCCTATCGCGCGAGACCGACGAAACAACTTCTCCCGAACGCCAGCGCGCGGCATGTGAGGCGTTGTGCGAGGTACGTGGCTGGGACGTCGTAGCCGTCGAGGAGGACATCGATGTCTCGGGGTTCTCCCGGGGCCTGGACCGGCCGGGACCACAGCGCATTCTGACCAGGCCGGCAGAGCTGGACGTGATCGTCTTCTTCTAGAGCACGTCTGGACGTCGTCCACGAGCACAATGGGGACGCCCCCGAAGTTGTCCTCCGGGTAGGCGAGGGCAGCCATGGTCTGGGCGCTGGCGGGGGCGGCGCTGGCGGGCGCGGCGACGGCGAGGCCGAGCGCCGCCGTGATGGCGGCGATCACGGACGCCGGCCGGATCGTTTGTGACATAGCGATTCGTTTCCCTTCGTGGGTCCGAGGCCGTTGCGCCGTGGGGGACTTCGGGCGCATATATCTACGGCCGTTTCGGTTGATTCGACGTAACGCCGAGGTTTCGTAGATCGCTACGCTTTGTGCCGGTTCGGATACGTTATGTCCGGTTCCGCCGGGGTCATATGCCCGGCGATCACGCCCCGTCCCAGGTCGGGTGTTCGAACGCGACCGGTATCGGCTGATCTTGGCCACTTCGGGCGGGGGTTTTCGGCCACGTCGGGCGTTCCGTGCCGCCGGTATATGGCAGCGCCCCCGCTCCGATGTGGCAGCGGGGGCGCGTGTGTCATGCGGGTTGACGTATCAGGCGTCGAACCGACCCTCTTGGATGTCGGTGATGAGCCCGAGCCATACGGGGCCGGGGAAGTTCAGCCGTGGCCCGTCAGGGTCCTTGCTGTCGCGAACGTATACGACGTTGGGCGCGGATTCGGCTATCTCCGCGCACGCGCCGTTGTCGCCGCTGTAAACGGGTGGGAGGCTGAGGGAGTGCGTACGGGCTACGTTTCGGGGACGGGCAGCCGCTCTCTGTGGGGGTCGCTCACCAGGGGGCAGGTGGCGAGGGGGGCTTCCCGGGGGCTTCCCAGGGAAAGCCCCCGTATCAAGCATGGTGAAGCTGGTCAAAGGGCTGGCCCGGGAGGGTCTGTTCCGCCCAGATGGTTTTGCCCTCGGTGGTCTGGCGGGTGCCCCAGGCGGCTGTGAGCTGGGCAACCAGGAGCAGGCCACGGCCGCCTTCGTCGTAGGTGTGGGCGCGGCGCATGTGGGGGGCGGTGCCACTGGCGTCGGAGACTTCGCAAATGAGGTTTCGGTCGTGGATCAGACGCAGTTGTATGGGGGATTCCGCGTATCGGATGGCGTTGGTGACAAGTTCGCTGACGACCAGTTCGGTGACGAAGTCGACGTCCTCCAGTCCCCAGGCCGACAGTTGGGCATGGGCGTCCTTTCGGGCCTGGGCGACGGCGGCCGGGTCAGTGGGTATTTCCCAGGTGGCGACCCTGTCGGTGTCCAGCACTTTGGTGCGGGCGAGGAGCAGGGCGATGTCGTCGGAGGGACGGGCGGGCAGCAGGGCGGCCAGTACGGCGTCGCACAGGTCGTCCAGCCGGGCGGGCGTTTGGGCGATGGTTTGGCAGAACAGGGACAGGCTGGCGTCGATGTCCCGTTCGCGGGATTCGATCAGCCCGTCGGTGTAGAGGGCGAGGAGGCTGCCCTCGGGCAGTTCGATGTCGGTCGCCTCGAAGGGGAGCCCGCCCAGTCCCAGCGGGGGGCCGACGGGGAGATCGAGCAGCTTTACGGTGCCGTCGGGGGTGACCAGGGCGGGTGCCGGGTGCCCGGCCAGGGCGATCGTGCAGTGGCGGGACACCGGGTCGTACACGGCATACAGGCAGGTCGCGCCGACGTCTCCGGTGCTCTCGGCTCCGGGGTCCGGCGGCGGGGCTTCGTCCTGTTGGGCGGACAGACGGGCGACGAGGTCGTCGAGGTGGGTGAGCAGTTCGTCGGGGGGCAGGTCGATGTCGGCGAGGGTGAGCACAGCGGTGCGCAGTCGCCCCATGGTGGCGGAGGCGTGGATGCCGTGGCCGACGACATCGCCGACGACGAGCGCAACCCTGGCGCCGGACAGCGGGATGACGTCGAACCAGTCCCCGCCCACGCCCGGCCGGGCGCCTGCCGGCAGGTAGCGGGAGGCGACCTCCACTGCGGCCTGCGCCGGCAGTGCCTGGGGCAGCAGGCTGCGCTGCAGGGTGACCGCGGTGGCGCGTTCACGGGTGTAGCGCCGGGCGTTGTCGATGCAGACCGCCGCTCTGGAGGCCAGTTCCTCGGCCAGCACCAGGTCGTCCTGGCGGAACACCTCCGGATGCCGGTGGCGGACGAAGACCACGACGCCCAGGGTGGCGCCGCGGGCGGTCAGGGGCACGGTCATCGCCGAGTGCATGCCGAAGTCGCGGACCGCGGCGGCCCGGCCCCGATCGCGGGCCGTCCATTCGGTGATCGCGGGGTCGGTCGCGTGGTACAGCAGCGCACGTCCCGACCTGAGACTCTCGATCGGCGGCGAACCATCCGGATAGCTGTCCACCTGGCCCGGGGCGACGACCGCCTCGGGGGTTCCCGGGTTCACCGACCGGTGGGCGGCGCGTTGCAGTGAGACCGGGCCGCGCGGCGTGCCCTGGGGCGGCTCCTGCGCGTCGTCGAAGGAAAGGAGTAGATCGACGCTGACGAAGTCGGCGAATTCAGGGACGGCCACGTCCGCCAGTTCCTGAGCCGTCCGCGTCACGTCCAGGGTGCTGCCGATCCGCGTACTGGCCTCCGCGAGCAGCGCCAGCCGCTTACGAGCCCAGTACTGGTCGGTTATGTCGTGACCGGCCATACCCAGGCCTCGGACACGGCCGTCCTCGTCCTTCAGCAGGGTGGCGAAGATCGACCAGGCGTGCTCACGGCCCTCGCCGGGGGCCCTCGCATAGACCTCCATGGTCTGCGACTCACCGGTCTCGAGCGCCCGCAGCATCAACCGCTCCATCCTGACCATCTCCGGAGCGTCCAAGTACTCCGACGGCCGCAGCCCGCGGATGTCGTCCTCGGTGAGGACCAAGGCGCGCTGCCAGACCTCGTTGGCCCGGAGCAGGCGCAGCCCGGTGTCGTACAACCCCATGTGGCAGCCCGAAGCGTGCTCGTGGTGCAGACTCGCGAGAGCGTCGTCCTCGGGCTCAGGTCGCAACCCCGTCAGCGCGGAGACCAGCAACCATTCTCCGGGCCGCCCGCCGTCCGGCGCCCGTTTGTGTGCCAGGACCCTGACCTCCAAGCAGTGGCGGTCGCGGTGCCGGAGAGCGACCCTCCCGTTCCACCTGGGCAGGCGCGCGAGGGACCGCAGTTCCTCCTCATCGATCTCCTCGGCCAGCAGACCAGCCGCTGAGCGTCCCACCATCTGCATGGGCGAGTACCCGAGCAACTTCTCGGCCCCCGCGTTCCACGCTGTCACGATGCCGTGTTCGTCGACGGTGACCTGTGCACTGAGCGCCTCGTCGAGGACGTTCTCGGACGCCCCCAGTACCCGGTCGCCGGCTCTGCGTCGCGCCATTGATGCTCATCTCCTACGGAGATCTTCACCGCCTTCAGCGTGTGGTGGCCAGACTCGCGCACCCAGCAGTTCGCGGCTGTACGTTCGCATTATGACCTCGTGATCGGCCGGACTCATCCGCTGACCTCAACGGTACGCTGCCCATTCCCACCCGGCCGCGACAACGCCCGGCGTCGCGGAATCCGCGGCGGCCAGGTCGATCACAACGAGTGCCGCAAGCGTCTGACGACCGGCCCAGCCGGGCGGCCGACTCCCGTCCGGTCCCGCGGGGTTTTTGCCGTCGACCGGGGAGAACGGGGACTACGAGGCCGGGGTCCCTGCGGGGATCGTACGAGTGAGTGGACCATTCACGCGCGACACCCTTTCGCTGCGGCCAAACGGTGCGGCCAAACGACCAGTCTGCCTCATCGCTCCGCCGCCCCGCCCGGCCCCGTCCGCGAGACCCTTCCCCTCTTGCCAGTGTTATTGGATGTCTATTCATTCCCATGAGTGGCGGGAATTCAGATTTGTGGCAACGGTTCCGAAGAATGGCCAACCGTGCAGCCACCTATCCCGGCCGACCCAGCCGATCCCGTGACTCCGTCCGCCTCCCCCCAGGGCACGACACTCGGCTACGCCCTGTTCGCCACCCGATGGCTCCAGGCGCCGCTGTACTTCGGTCTGGTCGCGGCCCAGGGGGTGTACGTCTACAAGTTCTTCAACGAGCTGTGGACGTTAATCCTCCGGTGCGTGGGCGGGAACGCCAGCGAGACCTACGTCATGCTCGCGGTGCTCAAGCTGGTCGATGTCGTCATGATCGCCAACCTGCTGATCATGACGATCGTCGGCGGCTACGAGACCTTCGTCTCCCGCATCGGCCTCCAGGGCCACCGTGACCAGCCCGAATGGCTCTCGCACGTCAACTCCAACGTCCTGAAGGTCAAGCTCGCCACCGCCATCGTGGGCATCTCCTCCGTCCACCTGCTCCAGATGTTCGTGGACGTCCACCACACCTCCCACCACGCCCTGCTGTGGGGCACGGTGATCCACATGGCCTTCATCGCCTCGGCGGTGCTCCTGGCGTACATGTCGGGGCCGATGCTGCGGGAGGACAAGGCACACGGACCGCACCACCACGGCCCGCTCAGGGCCCCGGAGAACCCCGTGGGCTGCCCGACGACGCCGCGGGCACCGGCGACGCCATCGGAACCGGCGCCGGCCGAGCCGCGCCCCCCGGCCCCCGTCGTCCCGCGCACCGCCCCGCTGCCGATTCCGGCCCAGGCCACGTCGTACGAGAACTACGAGACCCGGTTCACGCAGGGCGGGGCGGGGCTCGTGCAGTACGAGACCCGGCGCGGGCAGCGGTACGGGGACGGGGTGGGCGTCGAGGGGCGGGTACGGGCGGCCGGGTTTCCGGCCCGGAAGCTGCTGGAGGAGTTCGACGAGGGGTACCCGCGCTCCTTCGACCGGCGGCTGATGGCCCGGCTCGGCACGCTGGAGTTCGTCGCCTCCGCGCGGAACGTGGTGTTCGTCGGGGCGCCCGGTACCGGCAAGACGCATCTGGCGATCGGGCTCGGTGTACGGGCCTGCCAGGCCGGGCACCGCGTGTTGTTCGCGACCGCGATGGAGTGGGCGGCGCGGCTGGCCGGAGCGCGGGCAGACGGCAGGCTCGCCGAGGAACTGGCCGCGCTCGACGCCTGCCCCCTGCTGATCGTCGACGAGGTCGGCTATCTGCCCTTCGACACCGACACCGCCCGGCTCTTCTTCCAGCTCGTCGCCCACCGCTACGAGCGGGCCTCGCTGATCGTGACCAGCGACCGCCCGCTCGGCCGCTGGGAGGAGATCTTCGGCGGGGCCGCCCCGGCGATGGTCGACCGCCTCGCGCACCACGCCGAGATCGTCCGGCTCGAAGGGGACAGCTACCGGCTGCGCCGCGCTACTTCAGCAAACTGACGTTCTGGACCAACGGCCCCTCCACGCTCAGGCCCTCGCCCACCAGCGTGCCGAGTTCGGGGAGGGGCAGGGGGTTCGCCGCTGCCGGAGAGGCGAGCACACCCACCAGGGCGACGGCGGCTACGGCGGAGAGAAGCGTGGTGATGGGGCGCATGTGTACGGGTGGGCCTTTCGAGCGCAGGAGTCGATCTCGATCGGACACAGGGTGGCTGCCCCGCGGCCCACGCCACGATGCGCGCGCCCCCTCGGTACCGCTCATCGGGGGGAAAAGACCGGATGGCCTGCATGAACTCCCGCATACGCCCGAACGAGTGACGTCCGAGCAGCGACTTGATCAACTTGATCAGATCGAGTCGTCCGCCAGCTCCGCGACGCCGGTGATCCGGTGCAGGGGGAACGTCCGTACCTCGTCCGCCGTGTGGTCGTACGCCGTGACGAAACCGCCCTCGACGCGGACCGGGGCGATGACGCGCTGGCTGGCGGAGCCCTCGGCGTTGACGTAGCCGATCCACAGGGCCTCGCCGGTGAGGACGGCGGCCTGCATGGTGGCGAGGGTCTCGGCGGAGCCGGTGCGGGGCAGGGCGCCGGACGGCGCCGGGCCGGCCGGTGTCTTCAGGGGCGTCGTCGAGGCCAGGTCACCGGCGCGGATCGCGCGGATCGCGGCGCCCAGCAGGGTGTCGTCCGGGGCCGGGGGACCGTCCGGGACGGGTTCCGGGGCCGTACGGGGCGGGGTGCGGTGGGCGTGCGCCCGGGTGATCAGCACGTCGCCCTCGGCGGACTCGGCGGCCGGCGCGTAGCCCATCGCGCGCAGCCCGTCGAGCAGCGCCGCCGGGTCCGCCTGGGCGGCGAGCACGGTCGGCGCCAGCCGCCGCAGCCCGAGCCCCAGCGACCGCTTGTCGGCGAGGATCTCGCTGAGCATCGCGTCGTCGTCGCAGCGCACATACGCCGACGCGGCGCCGATCCGCAGATGCCCATGGCGCCGGGCCACGTCGTCGATCAGATACGCGAGCGGCTGCGGGACCGGCGTGCGGGCGTGGGCGGTCAGGAAGTCGTGCAGGTCGGAGGCGGTCTGCCCCGCGTCGAGCGCCCGGCGCACGGACCCCGGCGTGAACCGGTACACCGTCGCGCCACCCTTCGATTCCACGTCCGCCAGTACGCCCAGCATGTCGGCCAGCGGCCGCCTCAGCGGGCCCGGTGCGACGGCCGTCAGATCCGCCTGGAGCAGGACGTGGTCCAGCGGCTCGGGAAGGAGCGGCGCGAGCAGCCGGGCGGCGTGGGAGGCGGCCGCGGCCTGCTCCAGGACCGGGTCGGGGGAAGGGACGTGGTGCGGCGGCGGGGTGTGGTGGGCGGGGAGTCTGTCGCCGGGGGTCCGGGGCAGCGGGTGGCGGCTGTCGGCGGGCGCCTCGTGGGGCAGGCCGAGGAGCGCGCGGCCCTGCGAGGAGAGGGCCCCGCGCCCGGTGATGCCGAGCGTCTCGGCCTCGGAGAGGGTCCAGCGGGCGAGGCGGGCCCGCAGGTCGTCGGAGTGCGGAGGGTGCTGCTGGCCACGGGTGGGGCGTTCCCAGTGCAGCCGGGCCAGTACGGAGTCGGGGGCGGCCGAGGTGCCCTCGGGGAGGCCGGCGAGCAGGGCGAGGACCCGGTGGCGTACCTCGGGCGCGGCCGAACGGTCCAGGCCCGGGCCCAGCGCCGACAACGTCCGCTCCTTGGCGTCCCGTTCGCCGATCACGCCCGGCGTACGGGTCGCCGTCAGCCAGGCCGTGGCGATGCGCGCCCAGCGCTCGGCGGGGGGCAGTTCCAGCCACTCGTCGTACGCGGGGGTCGCCGCGTAGCGTTCGTCGGCCTCGCCGTCCGACGCCAACAGGCCCGCTGCGTAGCAGAGTTCGATCCAGAAGGCGGCGGCAGGCTCGGGCAGGTCGAGGGCCACGGCGGTCCGCTTCAGGTCCCGCACACTGAGTCCGCCCGCGCGGAGCACGGCCGGACCGCCCTCGTCCCAGTCCTTCAGCAGCTCCTCGACGGTCGACAGCGAGGTGTACGCCTGGCCGGCCGCCGTCGCGTCCACCACCTGTGGAGCGTGGACGGCCGCCGTCTCCACGGGCGGCGGTACGGGCTCGACCCGCCGGTGCGCGCGGCCCGCCCGCAGATGCAGGGCCACCTCGCGCGGGATGACCACCGTGCCGGGGGCGGTGGGCAGCAGCAGCCCCCGGTCCAGGAGCCAGCGCAGATGGGCCGCCGGATTGGCCGTGACCTGGCCGTACGGCGGGCCCCACACCAGCCGGCTCAGGACGTCGAGCGACTCGGCGGGCGCGGTGGCGAGGAGGGCGGCCATGCGGCGGCGGTCACCGAACAGGCCGCTCAGCGCGGTCACGGCGGAGACCGAGTCGTGCGTGCTCGCCAGGCCCGCCTCCGCGACGATCTCCTGCACCCGCCCCGGCGACATACCCGCCGTGGCCTCCGCGACCGTCGGGCCGAGACCCGTGGGGGAGGGGTGCTGCGGGGAGGGGGCGAGCAGCTCGCGGGCCGTGCGGACGAGCCGGAGGCGGGCCTCCGGGCCCCAGACGAGGGCCTGTTCGCGCAGCGTGCCCAGCGCGTGCGGCAGCGCGGCGGCGACGGCCGGGTCCGCCTCGTCGCCGGCCAGCAGCCCCGCGAGTTCGTCGTACGACGCCGGGTCGGCCGCCACGGCCAGCGCCTGCGCCGTCTGCAGGGCGAACCGGTCCAGACGCTCCAGCGCCCGTACGACCGACGCGCGCGTCCCCGCGCGCGTCGCCAGCTGCGTCAGGTCCGTGGGCACCGGGGTGATGAGATCCGGGCGCGCCCGCAGCAGCGCGGCGAGCGAACGGTCGTCCCGCCCGCGCAGGGCCTCCGCCAGCGAACGGGGGGCTCCGCCGGTGGGCTGCGCCGCCTCCGTGGGGGTGTGCTCCTCGGTGCTCATCCGGCCAACGGTAGCGGAGGGGCTCCGCCGGGCTGGGGCGGCTCATGGCCCGGGGGTGCGTGGTGTTTGGCGGGTGCGGGTTCGGTGGGGGTTGCTCGCGCGGTTCCCCGCGCCCCTTTGGCGCCCAGGGGGTGGAGGGTGCTTGTTGTTCGGCGGGTGCGGGTTGGGGGTGGTTGCTCGCGCAGTTCCCCGCGCCCCTGAAAAGCGGGGGCTGCGCCCCGTGCTTTTCGCTTTCGGGCGCGCGGTACGGTCGGAGGAGCAGGCGCCGACCCCGGAGGGGCTTCGTGGGGATTGAGAGCGACCAGGTCGTCTACGAGTACTTGAGCCGGGTCGGAGATGTGGCCCAGCAGCGGCAGTTGCCGTCGGGCACGCGGATGCGGCTCGTGTCGGGGCTGCGGGACGAGATCGACCGGCGGCGGGCGAAGACCCCGGTGGACAGCCCGGCCGCCGTACGCCGCATCATCGCCCGCCTCGGCACCCCGGACGAGGTCGTCGAGGCCGCGGGCGCCCCCGGTGACGTACCGGAGCCGCCGGCCGCCGCCGTGCCGGTGCAGCGGCCGCGGCGGATCGTCCCCCGGCCGCGGCCCGCCGAGGCGGCGCCCCCGGTGCCGGAGGGTGCGGCGCCGCCGCATCTCGCTCCGCTGCACGAGCTGGGGGAGGGCGACGAGCAGCCCGACTGGTGGCGGGTCGGCGGGGGTGTGCCCGGCGGCGGTGACATCGGGTTCGGGATCGGGGATGCCGTGCCGGGGTTCGTCGGGGGTGTGGAGATTCCCGACCTGCTCAAGGCGCCGCCGGTGAAGGAGGAGGTCGTGGAGCGGGCGGCGCCCGTGGCCGAGGCGGCCCAGGTGGAGGAGGACGCGCCTCGGCGGCGCCTGCGCCTGCCGCGGCTGCGGGGCGGTGGTGAGGGGTGGAGCAATCCGCTGCTGGTGCTGGCGGCCGGGTTGCTGGTGGTGGGGGCGGTCATCGGGAGTCTGGTGCCGTTGGGGCTCGGGTGGTTGATCGCCTATCTGTCGCGGCGGTTGACTCCGTCGGAGTCCAAGTGGGCGGTGCTGGGGCTTCCCGGGGTGGTGGCGGGTGGGGGGATCGTCTGGTTGTGGGGGCGTACGGATGGGCGGTGGGGCGATCCCGTTGCCCAGGGGCACATGAGTGACGCGCTCGCCGACACCTGGCCGTGGGTGCTTCGCGCCGCCGCCGTCTCGTCCGCGCTGTACCTGCTCTGGCGCTCCCAGCGCCCCCGCTGACCGGCGTCCTTTCCTCGCCCCGTTTTCGGCTGCGGGTGCGTGGGGAGCGAAAAGCACGGGGCGCAGCCCCTGCTTTTCAGGGGCGCGGGGTACTGCGCGGCCAGCCCCCACGCACCCGCACTCGCCACCCCCCCCCGAACCCCCCCGAACCCCCCCACTGACCCCCCGCCCCAGCCGCGCAGCGAATCGGCACAATGGGGGACATGACTTCTCGTGTACTCACCGTCGGGTTCGATCTCGACATGACGTTGATCGACTCGCGGCCGGGGATCCACGCCTGTTACGAGGCGCTGGCGGCGCGGACGGGGACGTACATAGACGCCGATCTGGCGATCACCCGGCTGGGGCCGCCGCTGGCGGACGAGTTGGTGAACTGGTTCCCGGCGGCGGACGTCCCCGCGATGGCGGACCTCTACCGCGAGATGTACCCGGCGATCGCGATCGCCGCGACCCCCGCGATGCCTGGCGCGCCGGAGGCGATCGCCGCGGTCCGGGCGGCCGGCGGGCGGGCGATCGTGGTCACCGCCAAGTACGAGCCGAACGCCAAGCTGCACCTGGAACACCTCGGCATGGAGCCCGACGCGGTCATCGGCGACCTGTGGGCCGAGGCCAAGGCGGAGGCGCTGCGCGAGCACGGCGCGAGCGTGTACGTCGGCGACCACACCGGCGACGTACGCGGCGCCCGCACAGCGCGGGCGTACTCGGTCGCCGTCGCCACCGGCCCCTGCGACGAGCGGGAGCTGACAGAGGCGGGCGCCGATGTCGTACTCACGGACCTGACCGCCTTCCCGGCGTGGCTGACGGCCCACCAGCAGCGCTAAGGACGAACCTCACCCGCCCTCCTGCGGCCCGCGGCCACGGACTGGAGTACTCCAGCGCCGGCGATGAGAAATCCGACGCCCATGAGCATGCTCAAGGCGAACATGTAGGTGGGGAACGGGTCCGTTCCGAGGAACAGCGGGGCCACCGTGACCAGAGTGGCCACGGCGCCGACGAAGAAGACGATGGCACCGGCACGGATCAGCCGGTCACCGGGTTCGGCGGAATTCGGTTGGGTTTTGTCACGCACCCGACCAGGGTAGTTCCCAGCGCGAGGGAACAGTCGGCCGACGTCTTGTCACCCGCTCCAAGGCCATTAGCCTTGGTACCGGCGGGTCCGACGACCCGCTGCAGTGCTGTCCAGAGCAGTTCGCGCACGCCCAGAACACCTTTCAGACGCAGTTTCCGACGAGTACGAGGACGAGGACAGACGTGCCTACCGGCAAGGTCAAATGGTTCAACAGTGAGAAGGGCTTCGGCTTTCTCTCCCGTGACGACGGCGGTGACGTCTTCGTCCACTCCTCCGTACTGCCCGCCGGTGTCGACACCTTGAAGCCGGGACAGAAGGTCGAGTTCGGCGTCGTCGCCGGTCAGCGTGGCGACCAGGCCCTCTCCGTGACGATTCTGGAGCCGGCCCCCTCGGTCGCCGCCGCCCAGCGGAAGAAGCCCGACGAGCTGGCCTCGATCGTGCAGGATCTGACGACACTGCTGGAGAACATCACGCCGATGCTGGAGCGGGGCCGCTATCCCGACCGTGTCGCGGGCGGGAAGATCGCGGGTCTGCTCCGCGCCGTGGCCGACCAGTTGGACGTGTAGCCGGCCACGAAATTCCGTTACGGGAAATCGAGCGCGTTCGGGCCGAGGGGCGGTACGAGCCCCTCGGCCGCCGCGCGTGTGAGGAGGCCCCGGACCGCCGCGTAGCCGTCCTCGCCCAGGTCCGCCGTGAACTCGTTGACGTACAGGCCGATGTGCTGGTCGGCGACGGCCGGGTCCATCTCCTGGGCGTGTTCGAGGACGTACGGGCGGGACGCGGCGGGGTCGTCCCAGGCCGCGCGGACCGACGTACGGATCGTCTCGGCGAGCAGCGTCAGCGTCTCCGCGCCCAGTGAGCGCTTCGCGATGATCGCGCCCAGCGGGATCGGCAGACCCGTCGTGTCCTCCCAGTGCTCGCCCATGTCGGCGAGCTTGTGGAGGCCGTAGTTCTGGTACGTGAAGCGGGCCTCGTGGATGACGAGGCCGGCGTCGACCCACCCGTCCCGCACCGCCGGCATGATCTCGTGGAACGGCAGCACCACGATCTTCCCGACCCCGCCGGGCAGCGTGTCCGCCGCCCACAGGCGGAAGAGGAGATACGCCGTAGACCGCTCGCTCGGCACGGCCACCGCGGCGCCGGTGAGGTCCGTGCCGGGCTCCCGCGTCAGCACCAGCGGACCGCAGCCCCGGCCCAGCGCGCCGCCGCAGGGCAGCAGCGCGTACTCGTCGAGGACGTACGGCAGCACGGCGTACGACACCTTCAGTACGTCGAGGTCGCCGCGCTCGGCCATGCCGTTGGTGATGTCGATGTCCGCGAACGTCACGTCGAGCGGGGGGCCGCCGGGGATCCGGCCGTGGGCCCAGGCGTCGAAGACGAAGGTGTCGTTGGGGCAGGGCGAGTACGCCATCCGCAGCTCGCCGTGCGGCTTATCGGAGCTCATATGGATCCCAACTCTCCAGTACGGGCGGCAATTTCCCGAAGGCCTCGGTGAGTGCGTCCAGCGCGTCGCCGATGCGCCAGGCCGCGCGGTCGCGGGGGCCGACGGGGTTGGACACGGCGCGCAGTTCGAGGACGGGCGTGCGGTGCGCGGCGGCGGCCTCGGCGACCCCGAAGCCCTCCATCGCCTCGGCCAGGGCGCGCGGGTGGCGGGTGCGGAGCGCGGCGGCGCGTGCCGCGCTGCCGGTCACCGTCGACACGGTCAGTACGGTGCCGGTGCGGGCGCCGGTCGCGGCCGCGACGGCGCGCATGAGGGACTCCGGCGGGTGGTGGGTGACGGTGCCGAAGCCCAGGTCGGTGACCGGGAGGAAACCGTCGGGGGTCTCGGCGCCCAGATCGGCGGCCGTGATCTCGTCGGCGAGGACCAGCGAGCCGAGGGGCGCCTCGGGCTGGAAGCCGCCCGCGATCCCGGTGGAGACCACCAGGTCGTACGGTCTGCCGTCGAGGGCCGCGGCGGTCAGCGCGGCGGCGGTGGAGGCGGCGGCGAGGGCGGGGCCCACACCGGCGGCGAGGAGGTCGTGGACCTGACCCTGACCGGGGGTGTGGAAGCGGTCGAGGGTCCCCGTCGGGAGCCGGACGCCGGTGCCTGGGCCCACGAACGCCCGTGCCACCGCGTCCCGTTCGGCGGGGACCGCGGTGGCCACGAGGATGCGCGGGGGCGAGGGCGCCCGATCGGGATCAGGCGTCGGGGCGGGGCTCGGGGTCAGGATCAGGCGTCCGGGTTCTTCAGCTCGAAGTTCCAGACGCCGTTGATCTCACTGCCGGCCGCGTTCTGCTCGACGATGCTGATCGTCAGGGACTTCTGGGCGGCCTGGCCCGGCTGGGTGGCGAAGAGACCGGGGTTCTCGAAGGACCAGTACGTCTTCTCGAACGTGTCGCTGGTGGCCTGCTCCCCGTTGATCCACAGGGCCCAGCCCGTATCCGACACCTCCGGGTCGACGCCGACGCGCAGGGTCTCGCCCTCGGGAAGCTCGATCGACTTGGAGGGCTTCTCCTGCGCGCACTCCTTGGCCTGTGCGGCGTCGAGGGTCCGATAGCACGCGGCCTCGGCGCTGATCGAGTCGGTGCCGATCGTGACGGTCGCCATCGGCGTCGGCTCATCGCAGGCCGACAGGACGAGAAGTCCGGCGGAAACGGCGCCGAGAGTGGCTGCGGCGCGCCGGGAACGCTGGGAGGTCATGGGCGAAGGCTATCTGGCATGTCCAGGGGTGCCCTTACGTGGGGTACGGCGTGCCGGGCCGGACCGTGTTCCGGCGGTCGCCGGTCCCTGCGGGTCTGCGGGTCTGCGGGTCTGCGGGTCTGCGGGTTTGCGGGTTTGCCGGTCCGACGGTTCGCCGGGTCGCCGGGTCACGCCACGCGGGTGCGGGCCGGGCCGCCGTGGCGGGCGGAGGAGAGGAGGCCGCGGGTCGTGGTGAGCCAGCCGGCGGCGACGATCACGGCGGCCACGGTCAGGCCGAGGGTGCCGTTGAGGGGGAGCGCGATGCCGACGGCGCCGCCGACCACCCAGGACATCTGGAGGAGGGTCTCGGCGCGGGCGAAGGCGGAGGTCCGGACGAGTTCGGGGACGTCGCGCTGGATCAGGGCGTCCAGGGACAGCTTCGACAGGGCCTGCGAGAAGCCCGCGACCGCCGCCAGGAAGGCGATGAAGAACGTGCCGAAGAACAGCGCCGCCGTGATCGCCACCCCGAGTTCGACGCCGACGACGGTCACGATGATCAGCTCCGGCGTACGCGACTTCAGCCACGCCCCCACGGCCGTGCCGAGCGCGTTCCCCGTACCGGCCGCGACGGCCACCATGCCCAGCGAGACGGCGGCGCTCTGCCCGTGCAGCGGGTGCACGCGCAGCAGGAACGCCAGGAAGAAGATCAGGAAGCCGGAGAGACAGCGCAGGGCCGCGTTCGCGGTGAGCGCGTGCGTGACCGCCGGGCCGACCGTCCGCAGCCCGGGGCGTTTGAGTGTGTCGCTGCGGTGCGGGCCGTGCAGATGCTCGGGGTCCGCCGCGAGCAGGGCCGTGTCCTCGCCCTTCGCCGAGTCGACCTTCGAGGGGAGCGTGAAGGAGAGGAACGTACCCGCGAGGAAGATCACGCAGGCGCCGTAGAGCGGCCAGCGGGGCCCCAGGGCCTGCAGCCCGGCCCCGATCGGCGCGGCGACGCCGGTCGCGAGCAGCCCGCAGAGCGTGACCCGGGAGTTGGCCTTGACCAGGGAGAACCGGGGCGGCAGGAGCCGCGGCACCACCGCGCTGCGCACCACCCCGTACGCCTTCGACGCGACCAGGACGCCCAGGGCGGCGGGGTAGAGCTCGAGGGTGCCGGTCTCGACCGCGCCGACGAGGAGCAGCGCGAGGAAGGCGCGGGCCAGCATGGCGCCGGCCATCGCGGCGCGGCGGCCGTGCGGGAGGCGGTCCAGGAGGGGGCCGATGACGGGGGCGAGGAGGGCGAAGGGGGCGAGGGTGATGGCGAGGTAGAGGGCGACGCGGCCGCGGGCCTCGTCCGTGGGGACGGAGAAGAAGACCGTGGAGGCGAGCGAGACGGTGATCATCACGTCACCCGCGCCGTTCACACCGTGCAGTTCGATCAGCTTGCCCAGGCCGGATTCGCCCGCGCCGTGCGCGTGTGTCGCCTTCCGGATGCCTCGTGCCGGGCCGGTCACCGGGAAGTGCAAGGCGCGGCCCACCGAGCGGACGGCCCCGGTCACCCGACCCGATCCGCCACGCGCTCCGCTCCGCTCGGCGCCGGTCACCTCGTCATAGTGCCCCGAGAAGGGGGTGGGTAGTGCGGTTACCGCTCGTATGGCCCCGGGGGCCTGGGGCGGCGCCTGGGGCGGCGCCTGGGGCGGCGCCTGGGGCGGCCTGGGGTTCGTTCTTTCGTCCGCGGGCGGGTGGGGGCTGGTCGCGCAGTTCCTCGCGCCGCTTATGAGCATGGGTCGCGCCCGAAGTTTTTCAGGGGCGCGGGGAACCGCGCGATCAACCACGACGCACCCGCGGCCGCCCGACGACCTGGCCTGCCGAGCTGTCGCGCGTGGCCCGGAGCCGCAGGCCCCGGCGGTTTCCTGCCAACCGCCGACGGTGCTTGTCGAGCCCCCTCCGACCCCCTCCCCGGCCAAGGCCGAGCGCAGCGGAATCGCGGAACCGCTACGTCGGTGTGGGCGCGGAGCCTCGGAGAAGGTAGCGTGCATAGCGCGCCTGCGGCGGTTGTTCTCGGCCGCGCGCCTCTCGTTCATCCCGCAGAATGGATGACATAGGTGCGCCCGAGTGCGATCGGGCGCGGACGTCGACGCGGCCCACTGGTCCGCTCCGTCCGCACCTCCGCCGAGGGAGGCGTACTCGTGAGACGGCGTAGGAGAGAAGCGATACCTGTGAGCGCAGCGACCACGCGAAGCCGCACCCCCGACCGTCTGTGTGCCGAGGCCGTCGACCTCGCCCGCACCGCCGCGGAGGAGGCGGCCGCACCAGGGGTGGTGGGCGAGCACGCCGGCCTTGTATCCGAGGGTGACCGAGTCGTCACGCACTTCTTCGAGTGCAAGGAAATGGGCTACCGGGGCTGGCGCTGGGCCGTGACCGTCGCCCGGGCCTCGCGCGCGAAGTTCGTGACGCTGGACGAGGTCGTCCTGCTGCCCGGGCCGGACGCGCTGCTCGCGCCGGAGTGGGTGCCGTGGAGCGAGCGGCTCCGGCCCGGTGACATGGGGCCGGGCGATCTGCTGCCCACCGATGCCGAGGATCTGCGGCTGGAGCCCGGGTTCTCCGGCGAGGAGGAGCCGCCGCCGAACTCGGCGGTCTCGCCCGACATGGCCGAGCTGGTGGAGGCGGAGGACGCGGAGGTCACCGCCGGGGTGCCGGCGAACCTGCCGCTCGCGCCGACCCGGGGGTCCATCGCCGCGGTCGCCGAGGAACTCGGCATGCGGCGGGCCCGGGTCCTGTCCCGGTACGGCCTGCACACGGCCGCGGACCGGTGGGAGGACGGGTTCGGCGCGAAGACCGCGATGGCCCAGGCCGCACCCGCGTCCTGTGTCAGCTGCGGGTTCCTGGTCGCGATCGGCGGTTCCCTGGGGCAGGCCTTCGGGGTCTGCGCGAACGAGTTCGCCCCGGCGGACGGACGCGTTGTCTCTTTGACGTACGGATGCGGCGGCCATTCGGAAGCAGCCGTCATGCCGAAGCCGCCGCAGCCGACGCCGCCGCGGCTCGACGAGACCCGCGTCGACCCCTTCCCGCTCCGGCCGTCACCGGACTCGGGATCGGTACCGGCGGAGGAGTCCGAGGCGGAAGCGGATCTGGGGCATTCGTGAGGCTCGCCCGATAACTCGGCGCCACGTGTCGCCTCCGGCGGGTGCGGGTGCGGGTGCGGGTGCGGGTGCGGGTGCGGGTGCGTTGTGGTTGTTCGCGCAGTTCCCCGCGCCCCTGAAAGGCCCCGGGCGCGTCCCTGGTTTTTTGGGGGCGCGGGGAACTGCGCGAACAACCCCCACCCACCCGCACCCACCTGACAACCGCACCCTCCCGGCGAAAGCGGCGCAGCCACCCGCGCGATACCTTTCGTGCGGCGGCGCCCAGTGGGGCGCGGGCGCAGGAGGAGAGTGGAACCGTGAGCAAGTTCGTGCGGCCGGCGGCCGAGGGTGCGGATCCGTTCGGGACGGCTCGGCTGCGGCGCGGGGTGCTGGACGCCTGGGCGACCAGTCCGGCCCGCTTCCGCGAGGACGCCAACGCCGAGGAGGATCTGGTCCTCGGCGGCTACCGGGACCGTCTCGTCGTGGAGCTGGCGCAGAACGCCGCCGACGCCGCCGCCCGGGCCAAGGTGCCGGGCCGGCTGCGGCTAACCCTCCGGGACGGCGTCCTCGTCGCCGCCAACACCGGCGCCCCGCTCGACGCGGCCGGCGTCGAGTCGCTGTCCACGCTCCGCGCGTCCGCCAAGCGGGACACCTCGCACGACGGCGCGGTCGGCCGCTTCGGCGTCGGCTTCGCCGCCGTCCTCGCCGTCACCGACGAGCCCGCCGTCGTCGGCCGGCACGGCGGTATCCGCTGGTCACTGGCCGAGGCCCGGATGCTCGCCGCCGACACCGGCCGGCACAGCCCTGGCCTGGGCGACGAGATCCGGCGCCGGGACGGCCATGTGCCCCTGCTGCGGCTGCCGTTCGCGGCCGAGGGCACCGCTCCGGAGTCGTACGACACCGTCGTCATCCTGCCGCTGCGCGACACCGCCGCCGCCGATCTCGCCGAGCGGCTGCTGCACGGCGTCGACGACGCGCTGCTCCTCGCCCTGCCCGGCCTCGACGAGGTCGTCATCGAGGTCGGGAGCGGAGACGAGCCGGGTGCCGTGCGGACGTTGCGGCGGCGCGTCGAGGGGGCGTACGTCGTCGTCGAGGACTCGCGGGACGGGGACACGCGCTGGCGTACCGTCGCCGAGCACGGGGCGATCGAGGCCGGGCTGCTCGCGGACCGGCCGGTCGAGGAGCGGCTGCGGCCGCAGTGGTCCGTGACCTGGGCGGTGCCGACCGGGCCCGACGGCGCCCCCGCCCGCCCCCGCACCGCCCCCGTCGTGCACGCGCCCACGCCCAGCGAAGAGGCCCTCGGCGTACCCGCGTTGCTCATCGCGTCCTTCCCCCTGGACACGACCCGGCGGCACGCCGCGCCCGGCCCGCTCACCGACTTCCTCGTGCAGCGCGCGGCGGACGCGTACGCCGGGCTCCTCGCCGCCTGGGAGCCGGTGGGCGAGGGGATCATCGGCCTCGTGCCCGGCCCGCTCGGGAAGGGCGAGCTGGACGGCGCCCTGCGCCAGGCGATCCTCGAACGGCTGCCGCGGACGTCCTTCCTGCCGCGCGCGGTGACGCCGGAACCCGACGACGACCTTCCCGTGTCCCTCCGGCCGCGTGACGCCGAGGTCGTCGAGGGCGCCGGCGCCGACACCGTACGGGTCCTCGCCGACGTGCTGCCCAACCTGCTGCCCGCCGGGCTCGAACGGCGCGCGGAGCTGCGCACATTGGGCGTCGCACGCCTCCCGCTGGGCGACACGATCGACCGGCTCGCGGGCCTGGAGAAGTCGCCCGACTGGTGGCGGCGGCTCTACGACAGCCTCGCCGGCGTCGACCCCGACCGCCTCTCCGGCCTGCCCGTGCCCCTCGCGGACGGCCGTACGACGATCGGCCCCCGCCAGGTCCTCCTCCCGACCCCCGACGGCCCGCAGGCGGCCCCCGAGACCCTCGCCCGGCTGGGCCTGAAGGTCGCGCATCCGGACGCCGCGCATCCGCTCCTCGAGAAGCTCGGCGCCCTGCCCGCGACTCCGCGTGCCGTGCTCACCACCCCGCAGGTACGGGCCGCCGTGGCCGCGTCCCTGGACGACGACGGGGGTGTGTGGGACGAGGAGGACGGCCGGCCGGACGCCGAGGAACTCGCGGAGCTGGTCCTCGCCCTCGTCCGCGACGCCGCCCTCGACCCCGGTGACGAACCCTGGCTCGGCGCCCTCGCCCTCCCCGACGAGGACGGCGAACTGTCGCCCGCCGGTGAACTCGTCCTCCCCGGCAGCCCCTTCGCCCAGGTCATCCGCGAGGACGAACTCGCCTACGTGGACGCCGAACTGGCCGACCGCTGGGGCGAACAGCCGCTGGCCGCCTGCGGTGTCCTCGCCGACTTCGCCCTCGTACGCGCCACCGACGTCGTCCTCGACCCGGACGAACTGGAGCCGCGCGACGGCGACTTCGCCGAACCCGACGACGCGGGGCTGCTGGACGCGGTGGACGTGTGGTGCGAGGACATCCTCGACCGCTTCTCGGACAGCCCGGTCCCGCCCGTCGCGACCGAGCTGGTGGCTGTCCGTGACCTCGATCTCGTCGACGAGGACCGCTGGCCCGAAGCGCTCGCCCTGCTCGCCCGGCCCCCGCTGCGGGACGCGCTCGTCCAGCCGGTACGCGTCCTGCTCCCGGACGGCACCCACGAGACCGTACGCCCGTACACGGCCTGGTGGCTGCGCGGCAACCCGGTCCTCGACGGCCGCCGCCCCGCCGGCCTGCTGGCGGCGGGCGGAGACCCGCTGCTCAGGGGCCTGTACGACGAGGCCGACGCCACCGGCTTCGACGATGAACAGGTCCTGCGGGCGCTGGGCGTCCGCACCTCGGTGGCCGCGCTGCTGGACGAGCCGGGCGGCGCCGCCGAACTGCTCGACCGCCTCGCCGACCCGGACCGTCCGGTCGGCGCCGCCCAACTCCATGGCCTCTACGGCGCGTTGGCCGACCTCGACCCCGAACAGGTGACGCTGCCGGACGAGTTGCGCGCGGTGGTCGACGGCGAGGTGACGGTCGTGGACGCCGCCGACGCCGTCGTCGTCGACTCCCCCGACCTGCTCCCCTTCACCTCCGGCACGCCCCTCCTGCCCGTACGGCCGTCCCGGGCCGCCGAGTTGGCCGAACTGTTCCAGGTGCGGCGGCTCAGCGAGTCCGTGACGGGCGAGGTCGACTCGGAGGGCACGGAACACGACGTACCGGAGCCGGTACGGGTCCTCCTCGGCCCTCGTACGCCGGCCACGTACTTCGAGCACGAGGAACTCGTCGTGGATGGAGTGGAGTTGGACTGGCGCCGTACCCGCGACGGCGTGCTGCACGCCGCCACGCTGGAGGGCGTCGCCGCCGGGCTGGCCTGGGCGGCCGAGCAGTGGCCCCGCCGGTTCGAGGTGGCCGCGCTGCTTGAAGACCCGTCGCGGACGGAGGAGTTGGAGCGGGACCGCTGGTTCGACTGAGGGCGGTGTGGAGGCGAATGGATGTGATCTGCGCAACATCTGTACGGGATGTTCGAAACTCGTACAACCATTCGCGGCCCTCGTGGATCTGATCCCCCGAGCCGACGGCTTCCTCAGGAGTCACCGCCGTAACTGGTGTCACTTGACTCCTGGGAGCCCGCCGACTCCTCAGATCTAGACCGGATCTCGTGTGACCGTGCGTGCCGCGAGGTCCCTTCCACGTGGGGAATACATTGCACAAGCGTGCCATTCTGGGCATCGTGACCGGCGCCCTGGCTCTGACCGGCCTTGCCGCTCCGGCCGCGCAGGCCGACGAGAAGGTCGGCAACATCAAGGTCTCCAACATCGTCGTCAACGGCGGCAAGTCCGTCGTCGTCGGAGCGACGGGCAAGAAGACGGTCGCGCTCAAGTTCACCGTGACGGACAACTCCGGTGTGTGGCGGGCCGCCGCGCAGCTGTTCCACGGCAAGACCATCGAGGACGCGGACAGCGCCGCCCCGTCCGGCAGCACCTGGATCAAGTGCAGCAAGGTCAGCTCGACGAAGTCGACCTGCTCGGCGAACTACACCTTCAAGGCCGGCGGCAACGCCATCAACAAGGTCGCCGGCACCTGGAAGACCTGGCTGATCGCCCAGGCCAAGGACAACAACTACATCCAGAAGGACAACGCCAAGTCCTTCAAGGTCCTGCGCGCCGCCCAGCTCGCCGGTGCGAACGCCGCTCCGGAGCCGGTCGCGAAGGGTGCGACCGTCACCGTCACCAGCCGGCTGACCCGCGCCAGCTGGGACGCCGGCAAGAACGCCTCGTTCGGCAGCCAGTCCGTGCAGCTGCAGTTCAAGGCGAAGGGCGCGTCCTCCTACAAGACGGTCAAGACCGTCAAGACGGCCGCCACGGGTGACCTGAAGACCACCGTCAAGGCGACCGTCGACGGCACGTACCGCTACGTCTTCGCGGGCACGTCGACGACGGCGGCGGCGACCGCTGTGGGCGACTCCATCGACGTGAAGTAAGCCGCGTCAGCGGTAGAGGTCTTGGCGTCGGTTCCGGGTTCTCCCGGGGCCGGCGCCTTTTCCGTGTTCCGTAAGAAGCGAGCGCGGTTTCCGTAAGTTTCCGTAAGAGCTGAACCAAGGGTTCCGTATCCGTGTTCCAAGAGTGCGCATGTCCGGGCCAAATCCGTGTCGGGGGTGGATTCGGGTCGAGGTGGGCGTGTTCAGATCATCCGGGCCAACAGGCCCCACGATCACTCTTTCTCCACTTGGGGAACACATGCGCACAAGAGCCACTGTGGCCGCCGCCGTCGGCGCCCTGGCCTTCTCCGCCCTCAGGATGCCGGCCGCGCACGCGGCCGACTCGGCGGCGACGAGCGGTACGCCGTACACGATGGACGTCAGCTTCTCGAACTTCAAGGTCGCCAAGTCGGTGAAGGTCGGGACCTCCGCCGTGGTCGCCGTGCCGGTGAGCTACACGCTGACGCACGGTTCCGGTGTCGACATCACCGCGGACGACTTCTACACCGAGCCCTTCCTCTACCGGGGCACCTTCGGCGACGACAGCACCCCGCAGCTCTTCGGGGAGGACCTCGCCACCTGCACCGCCACCTCGTCGACGACGGCGACCTGCAAGGGCGCCATCGACATCCACCCGGCCGACGGCGACCTGCTCAACTCGCAGGCCGGGGTCTGGAAGGCGGGCGCCGACGCCATCGCGTTCAACGGCCAGGATCCCGCGAGCGACAGCCTCGACTACGGCAAGGTCGGCTACAAGGAGCAGGGCGGACTGGGCTCCACCTCCGTCCTGCGCCTGGCCAAGCTGATCGTCAACGCCGGGCCGGAGCCCGTCACCAAGGGCAGGACCGTCACCTCCACCGGCAAGCTGACCCGCGCCGACTGGCAGAGCCACACCTACAAGGGCTTCGCGAAGCAGCCGGTCAAGCTGCAGTTCCGCAAGGCCGGCACGAGCACGTACACCACGATCAAGACGGTGTACTCGGACGCGTACGGCAATGTGAAGGCCACCGGCACCGCCACGTACGACGGTTACTGGCGCCTCAGCTTCGCGGGGACGACCACGACCGCGTCGGTCAGCGCCACGGGTGACTACGTCGACGTGAAGTAGACGTGAAGTAGAAGCGGGCGGGCGTCGCGACCGGTTGTCGGTCGCGACGCCCGTTCGTCGTGCGTGTTCCTGCGTCGCTCTACTCGGCCGTCTCCGGCCGCGCCGTCCTCGTCAGCGGGCTCTTCGCCCCGCTGATCGCGAAGTACAGGGCTCCGGCGACCCCGACTCCGATGAACCAGGAGTACGGGCCGAGGGTCGCGCCGTACTCGGTGGGGCCGTAGACCGGCAGGAGGCTGGAGAAGATCGCGCCGATGCCGGCGGCGACGAAGGCGCGGATGTTCCAGCCGCCCTGGAAGCGGTACTCGCCGTCCTCCTTGTAGAGGGCGGGGACGTTCAGCTGGGCCTTGCGGAGCAGGTAGTAGTCGACGACCAGGACGCCGAAGATCGGGCCCATGGTCGAGCCGATGGCGTTGACGAAGCTGGGCGCGTTGTCCCAGGGGTGGAGGGGGTAGAGGAGGAGAGCGATGACGGCGGCTATGAGGCCGCCGCGCTTGAAGGTGATGTGCTTCGGGGCGACGTTGGCGAAGTCGAAGGCGGGGCTGACGAAGTTGGCGACGACGTTGATGCCGAGGGTCGCCACCGCGAAGGTCAGGGCGGCGAGCAGGACGAGGAACGCGCTGTCGAACTTGGCGGAGATGGCGGCCGGTTCGAGGATGACCTCGCCGTAGACCTTGCTGGCGGAGGCCGTGGTCAGGGCGGCGACCAGCGAGAACAGGATCAGGTTGACCGGCAGGCCCCAGACGTTGCCCTTGCGCAGCGTCTTCTCGTCCGGGGTGAAGCGGGCGAAGTCGCCGAAGTTGAGGAAGAGGGCGGCGAAGTACGTCACCCAGGTGGCGGCGATGGCCGCGATCGCGGCGAACGAGCCGGGGGTGACGTCGAGGCCGGTGGCGCTCTTGGCCAGGGTGGCGAGTTCCTTGTCGGACATGTCGACGGTGAAGGAGAGGGTGCCCGCCTTGACGGACAGGCCGACCGCCAGGATCAGCATCATCAGCCAGACCGCCGGGCCCGCGAAGTCCTGGAAGCGGCGGACGGTCTCCATGCCCTTGCTGATGATCAGCAGCTGGGCGGCCCAGACGACGAGGTAGCAGATGACCTCCAGGCCGCTGTGGTCGAAGAGCCGCGTCGTCTCGTGCAGATCCTTCGGGCCGTCGTAGCGGACCAGGAACGCGACGATCGCGCCGGCCGCCGCGCTGGTCTGGGCGCCGTACCAGAAGGTGGCGACGACGGCCCGGACGAGCGCGGGCACGTTCGCGCCGAACGTGCCGAAGGAGGCGCGGGACAGGACCGGGTACGGGACGCCGGTCCGGACGCCCGCCTTGCCGATCAGCGTCATCAGCCAGTAGATGATCAGCGATCCGACGCCGATGCCGATCAGGAACTTGAAGGTGTTCCCGGCGATCAGGAACAGGCTGGCGGCCAGGAAGTAGCCGAACAGACTGTGTACGTCGGAGGTCCACACGTTGAAGATGCTGAACGCGCCCCACTTGCGCTCGGTGGCGGGGGCCAGGTCCTCGTTGTACAGGCGGGGGGAGTAACCCTCGGGGAGCGCCACGGGCGCCGTACCTCTGTCTCCCGTTCCCGCGCCGGTGGCGTCGGTCGTTCCGGTCATGGCGTTTCTCTTCCTGCGCGGGCCGCCCCAACGGCGTTCGATCGCGTACAGAGAACGGTCGGGGCATTTCTCCCGGATGGCGCGCAGGTAACTTCCCGGTCAACGGAATTTTTCTTCCGATATCCGAGATCTGATATGCGGATGGCCGTGCCAGGACCACGATTACGCGGGGAACCGCCGGTCCACCCACCGCCACAGGAACTCCAGCAGGGCCGACGCTCCCGCCGCGATGGCGACCGCCAGCCACGGCATCGTCGTGCCGACCAGGCGGAGGGCGAAGAAGTCCTGGAGCCAGGGGACGGCGAGGACCAGGACGAAGCCGGCGGCCATGGTGAGGACCAGGCTCAGGCGCCACCAGGTGTAGGGGCGGGCGATGATGGCCAGCACCCACATGGAGATCAGGAAGAGGGTGAGGGTGGCCGCGCTGGTCTCGGCCTCCAACGCGCCCTCGCCCGTGTAGTGGTGACGGGCGATCAGATAGGTGGCGAAGGTGGCGAGGGCGGCCAGTACGCCGCCCGGGATCGCATAGCGCATGACCCGCCGTACGAAGTGGGGTCTCGCACGTTCCTTGTTGGGGGCCAGGGCGAGGAAGAAGGCCGGGACGCCGATCGTCAGGGTGGACAGGAGGGTCAGGTGGCGGGGGAGGAAGGGGTATTCGACCTGCCAGCAGACCACCAGGATGGCGAGGAGGACCGAGTACACCGTCTTCACGAGGAAGAGGGTCGCGACCCGCGTGATGTTGCCGATGACCCGCCGGCCCTCCGCGACCACCGACGGCAGTGTCGCGAAGCTGTTGTTCAGCAGCACGATCTGGGCGACGGCCCGGGTCGCCTCGGACCCCGAGCCCATCGCCACGCCGATGTCGGCGTCCTTGAGGGCGAGGACGTCGTTCACGCCGTCGCCGGTCATCGCGACCGTGTGGCCGTGGGACTGGAGGGCGCCGACCATGTCCCGTTTCTGCTGCGGGGTGACGCGCCCGAAGACGGTGCCGGAGTCGAGGGCCCGCGCCATGTCGTCGCGTTCGGCGGGGAGCCGGCGCGCGTCGACGACCTCGCCGGTCAGGCCGAGCTTTCCGGCCACCGCGCCGACGGAGACCGCGTTGTCACCTGAGATGACCTTCGCCCGTACGTTCTGCTCCTCGAAGTAGCGCAGGGTGTCGGCGGCGTCGGGGCGGAGCCGCTGTTCGAGGACGACCAGGGCGGTGGGGCGGGCGCCGAGGGCGACCTCCGGGTCGTCCAGCTCTCGGGTCGCACGGGCCAGCAGCAGGACCCGTAGCCCCTCCTCGTTCAGCCGTTCGGTCTCGGTGAGGGCCGGGTCGTCGTCCGGGAGCAGGACGTCGGGGGCGCCGAGCAGCCAGGTGCTGGACTCGCCGTCGCCCTCGCTGAAGGACGCGCCGCTGTACTTGCGGGCGGAGGAGAAGGGCAGCGACTCCGTGCAGCGCCACTCCTCGCTGTCCGGGTAGGCGTCGATGACCGCCTGGAGGGACGCGTTCGGGCGGGGGTCGGATTCGCCGAGTGCGCCGAGGACACGGCGTACGTACGGCTCGTCCGCGCCGTTGAGCGAGCGCAGCCCGGTGACGTTCATGCCGCCTTCGGTGAGCGTGCCCGTCTTGTCCAGGCAGACGGTGTCGACGCGGGCGAGGCCCTCGATGGCCGGCAGCTCCTGGACCAGGCACTGTTTGCGGCCCAGCCGGATCACCCCGATCGCGAAGGCGACGGAGGTCAGCAGGACCAGGCCCTCGGGGACCATCGGGACGATGCCGCCGACCGTGCGCGCGACCGAGTCCTTGAAGTCGTGCTCCTTCACGATCAGCTGGCTGATGATCAGCCCGATCGCGGTCGGGACCATCATCCACGTCACGTACTTGAGGATCGTGGAGATGCCGGAGCGCAGCTCCGAGTGGACCAGGGTGAAGCGGGACGCCTCCTCGGCGAGCTGGGCCGCGTACGCCTCCCGGCCCACCTTCGTCGCGGTGAAGGCCCCGCCGCCCGCGACCACGAAACTGCCCGACATCACCTGCTCGCCGGGCTTCTTGACGACGGGGTCGGCCTCGCCGGTGAGCAGCGACTCGTCGATCTCCAGGCCGTCGGTCTCGACGCACTCCCCGTCCACGACGATCTTGTCGCCGGGCCCGATCTCGATGAGGTCCCCCAGCACGATGTCGGACGTGGAGACCGCCGCGGCCACTCCGTCCCGCCGGACCGTCGGCCTCGCCTCGCCGATCACCGCGAGGGAGTCGAGGGTCTTCTTCGCCCGCCACTCCTGGATGATGCCGATGCCGGTGTTGGCGATGATCACGTAGCCGAAGAGGCTGTCCTGGAACGGCGCCACGAACAGCATGATCAGCCAGAGCACACCGATGATCGCGTTGAACCGGGTGAAGACGTTCGCGCGGACGATGTCCACCGTGGAGCGGCTGCTCCGTACGGGGATGTCGTTGACCTCGCCACGGGCCACCCGCTCCGCGACCTCGGCGGCCGTCAACCCACGCGCCCGCCCGTCGAGCCGGAGGGAGGGCGCGGTGGGGTGCACAGGATCGAGGCCGGTGCCCGCGTCGGTGTGCGTCATGCATTCGACGGTACGTGCGGATTTGGGGGTTCACCCGCCGAGTGCGCCAAAGATCCGACCAGGGGAGGACGGGGGAGGGGCGGGGTGGTACCAGGGGCCTCGTACGCGGGTATTACTCGACGGGTTCGACGGGTTCGACCGGTTCGACCGGTGTCATGTGAGCCGCGTCGGCGTCCGAGTCGGCGTCCGAGTCGGACGCGGGCGTCCGTGCCGCGTCCCGCTTGATGGCCGCGTCCCGCCTCCGGACGTACCAGATGCCGATGAATCCGAGCCCGCCACCGGCCAGGCAGGTCCAGATCAGCCACGTGCGCCCGTGGTCGTCGTACCAGCCGTAGAAGGGGAGCTGGATGACGAAGAGGACGAGCCACAGGATCGTGCCGCCGGTGATCGTCGAGACGACGGGCCCCTCCAGGGGTGCCGGTGCCTCGTGCTTGGGGGTCCACTTCGCCATGGGCACAGCTTACGAGGCGGACCGGTCTACGCGCGGAGATGGGGCGGAGATGGTGTCCCCCGCGACGTACGTCTTCTGCTGCCTGATGCCGATGCTGGGTCTGATGTGACCCGGCGACCTCCGCCGGGCGGGCCTGACGTGAGCCGCGCGTCGCTGCGGGGCTCACGTGCGGCGGAATCGCTGCGGGATCATGTGCGGCGGGTCGGTCACGTAACCCCGTAGAACTTCTCCGTCTCCTCCACGGCGGTTTGGAACCGCTGGTCGAAGTCGTCTCGAATGAGCGTCCGGATCACATAGTCCTGGACGCTCATTCCCCTTTTCGCCGCCTGGTCCCGGAGCCGGTCGAGCAGCTCCCCGTCTATCCGCAGGCTGAGCACAGTGGTCCCCATGCGTACAAGGGTCAGGTGCGCTGTGGGCCACCGTGTCGCGATCTGCGTATTAGTCACTCGTATGAGTGATGAAGACCGCCGGGGCCGTATGCGTGGCGGGCGTCACGGGCGCGGGTGTGGAGTTTCGGTGGTCTTTAGCGAGAGTAATGAGTTATGCTAAAGAACATGCCTGACCTCACCCATGGCGACGACGAGGCCGCTGTGAACGCGCTGCGGTCCGCCGTGATGCGCCTGTCCCGTCGGCTCAAGCACCAGCGGGTCGACGAGTCGCTGAGCCCGACCGAGATGTCGGTGCTCGGCACCCTCGCCCGCTGCGGCACCGCCACACCCGGCGAGCTCGCCCGCAAGGAGCATGTACAGCCGCCGTCGATGACCCGCATCGTCGCCCTGCTGGAGAGCAAGGGGCTGGTGAAGCTGGAGCCGCATCCCGAGGACCGGCGGCAGAAGGTGGTCACCCAGACCGAGCGGGCCGAGACGATGCTCGAAGAGAGCCGCAGCAAGCGCAACGCCTTCCTCGCCTCCCTCGTGGAGGGCCTCGACGAGGCCGAGTGGGAGAAGCTTCGCGCGGCCGCGCCGGTGCTGGAGAAACTGGCGCATCTCTGATCAGGGCGCGGCTCCGACGCCGGGCGCGGCGCCGGATGCGCCGTGCCGTGACCGTGGGGCGCCTGGATCGGCCGCCGGTGCGCCGGATCGGCCGCCGGTACGCCCCGGACTGCAGCCCGCGCGCCACCCTGTGGCGGGTATGGGCGGATCTGAAAACCAGCAGACAGAACAGGAGCGGTGAGGCAACCGCCGAGCTTTACGCAAGGAGGCGAACCCCTTTGAGTTCGGGACCCGGAGCAGCTTCCGTCCCCGCACCGACGACCACCCACGAGCCCCCGCCCACCCATGGCGTTCCCGAAGCCCCGCCGGATACGACCGGCCCGGAGACTTCCCCCGCCCTGGCCGCCGCGGACCCCCTCGTGCCCTCCGGGTCGCCGCCTGCCTCTCCACCCTCCCCGGCGCCTGTGCCTGTGTCTGTGCCTGTGCCTGTGCCTGCCCAGACTTCGGCGCCCGTTGAATCTCCGCCGGCCGCCGCCGAGGCCTCTCCCGCCGCCGAGCCCCCTCCCGCCCGTGAGCCCGATCGTGAGCGCGCGTCCATGTTCCGTTCGCTGCGTATCCGGAACTACCGGCTGTTCTTCGTCGGGCAGGTGGTGTCGAACATCGGCACCTGGATGCAGCGGATCGCGCAGGACTGGCTGGTACTGAGCCTGGCGGGTTCGTCGACGGCGGTCGGGGTCACGATGGCCCTGCAGTTCCTGCCGATGCTGCTGTTCGGGCTGTACGGCGGCGTACTGGTCGACCGGTTCCCGAAGCGGCGGCTGCTGTTCCTGACGCAGACCTCGATGGCGTTCACCGGACTCGCGCTCGCCGCGCTGACGCTCTCCGGACACGTCCAGGTGTGGCACGTGTACGTGGCCGCCTTCGCCGTAGGGATGGCGACGGTGGTGGACAACCCGGCCCGGCAGTCGTTCGTGTCGGAGATGGTCGGCCCCGAGCAGCTGCAGAACGCGGTCAGCCTCAACTCGGCGAACTTCCAGTCGGCCCGGCTGGTCGGCCCGGCCGTCGCAGGTGTGCTGATCACCACCGTCGGCACGGGCTGGGCCTTCCTCTTCAACGGCCTCTCCTTCATCGCCCCCATCACCAGCCTGCTCCTGATGCGGACCCGCGATCTGCGCCCCGTCCGCCGCGCACCGCGCGCCAAGGGCCAGCTCCGCGAGGGCCTGCGCTATGTGGCGGGCCGTCCCGAGCTGCTCTGGCCGATCGTCCTCGTCGGCTTCATCGGCACCTTCGGCTTCAACTTCCCCGTCTGGCTTTCGGCGTACGCGGACGACGTCTTCCACGCGGACGCCGGTGCGTACAGCCTCTTCAACACGCTCATGGCGGTCGGCTCGGTGTCGGGCGCCCTGCTCGCCGCCCGGCGCGGCACGGCCCGGCTGCGGGTGCTGATCGCGGGCGCGCTCGCCTTCGGCCTGCTGGAGATCGTGGCCGCGCTGGCACCGACGTACTGGATGTTCGCCCTGCTCATGGTGCCGATCGGGATGTTCGGGCTGACGGTGAACGTGACCACCAACACGGCCATCCAGATGGGCACCGACCCCGCGATGCGCGGGCGCGTCATGGCTCTCTACATGATGGTCTTCCTCGGCGGCACACCGCTGGGCGCGCCGATCGCCGGCTGGGTCACCGACGCGTACGGCCCCCGGGCCGGCTTCGTCGCCGGTGGCGTCGTCGCCACCGCCGCGGCCGTCACGGTGGGCCTGGTGCTCGTCAGAGCCGGCGGCCTGCGGCTGTCGGTGGGCTGGCACGAGCGGCACCCTCGGGTGCGGTTCGTGGCGAAGGAGAAGTCCAAGGAGACGTCCAAGGAGTTGCCCCAGCAGTCGTCCAAGGAGACGTCCAAGGAGACGTCCACGGACGAGGTCGTCCCCGTATAGGCGGTCGGGCCGACTTTCAGCGGGCCGCTGAACGGGTGGTCGCCCAGAGGTTCACGCGATGCCGTTCGCGCGGCGTGTACGCGCATCGTGCCGATCGCCACGGTCGTGGGGTGCTCGCCAGGTGATCCGTTCCCTGGAAGGGTGACGGACATGAGTGCCATGAGACTGTTCGCGGCGGTGCTGCCACCGGCTGATGTGGTGGATGAACTGGGGTCGGCCGTCGGCGGGTTGAGGGGACTGGCGGGTGCCGACCGGTTGCGGTGGACCGAGTCGGCCGGGTGGCACTTCACGCTCGCGTTCTACGGGGAGGTCGACGCGTACGCCGTATCCGATCTGTCGGAGCGGCTGGCGCGGGCGGCCCGGCATACGGAGCCGTTCGCGCTGGCCGTGGCGGGTGGCGGGCAGTTCGGCCATGGGCGGGCGCTGTGGGCGGGGGCCGAGGGCGACCTGCGTGCGCTGCGGCTGCTGGCCGACCGGGCGGAGGCGGCCGGGCGGAAGGCCGGGGTCGACATGGGGGAGCACCGCCGGTACACCCCTCACCTGACGGTGGCGCGCAGCCGGGAGGCGTTCGAGGTGCGGCCGTACGTCGACGCGCTCGCCGGTTTCGTCGGGCGTACGTGGAGCGTCGAGGAGCTGGCGTTGGTGCGCAGCGATCTGCCGACCTCGGGGGTGCCGGGGGAGCAGCCGCGGTACGAGGCGGTCGGGCGTTGGGCGCTCGGGGCGGCCGGTTAGTCTCGGGGGGTGGACCCGAAGACCCGTAACCGGATCATGGCCGGTGTGCTTGTGCTGATGTTCGCGGTGGTCGCTCTCGCGGCGGCGCTCGGCAAGTGACCGTCGTCTCGTGACGAGGGCCGCCGCGGGTGCGATGGGCCCGTGGGGGCCGGTCGCGTGGTTCCCCGCGCCCCTTCAGGGACCGGTGGCTACCAGGCGAAGGCCTCCGGGGACGGGCCCGGGCCCGGGAAGATCTCGTCCAGTGAGGTCAGGAGCTCGTCGCTCAGTTCGAGGTCGAGCGCCTGGATCGCGGAATCGAGCTGCTGGGCCGTGCGCGGGCCGACGATCGGGCCGGTGACGCCGGGGCGGGTGAGCAGCCAGGCCAGGGCCGCCTCGCCGGGTTCGATGCCGTGCTTGTCGAGCAGATCCTCGTACGCCTGGACCTGGCCGCGTACGGCGCTGTCGTTGAGGGCTTCGGCGCTGCGGCCGGAGGCGCGGCGGCCGCCCTCGGTCTGCTTCTTGATGACGCCGCCGAGCAGCCCGCCGTGCAGAGGCGACCAGGGGATGACGCCGAGGCCGTACTCCCGCGCGGCCGGGATGACCTCCATCTCGGCGCGGCGCTCGGCGAGGTTGTAGAGGCACTGCTCGCTGACGAGGCCGATGGTGCCGCCACGGCGGGCGGCGGTCTCGTTGGCCTGGGCGATCTTGTATCCGGGGAAGTTGCTGGACCCGGCGTAGAGGATCTTGCCCTGCTGGACCAGGACGTCGATCGCCTGCCAGATCTCGTCGAAGGACGTGTCCCGGTCGATGTGGTGGAACTGGTAGACGTCGATGTGGTCCGTCCGCAGCCGCTTGAGGCTGGCGTCCACGGCCCGGCGGATGTTCACGGCGGAGAGCTTGTCGTGGTTGGGCCAGGCGTCGCCGGAGGCCGCCATGTGCCCGTACACCTTGGTGGCGAGCACGACCTTGTCGCGGCGCTCGCCGCCCTTCGCGAACCAGCTGCCGATGATGCTTTCGGTACGGCCCTTGTTCTCGCCCCAGCCGTATACGTTCGCGGTGTCGAAGAGGTTGATCCCGGCGTCCAGCGCGCCGTCCATGATCGCGTGGCTGTCCGCTTCGTCCGTCTGCGGGCCGAAGTTCATCGTGCCGAGGACCAGTCGGCTGACCTTGAGTCCCGTGCGTCCGAGCTGTGTGTACTTCATGACTCCTTAGCCAAGGGCGTGGAGTGCGCTCTAGGCAAGGGTGAATCGGGTGCGTGGCGCGGGCCGGATGGGTGAGACCTTGACGCTAACTCGGGGTTAGTGCCCTCCTTTGGAAAGCTCATAGCTTGAAACTTCAAGAGACAGTTTGCGCCGCACCGATCCCTCGGACCCCCGGGTCGTGGGCAGCGACTGCTGGACCGGGCCCGGGCGGTACGCATGGCGGGTGGTGGCCCCGGCCTTCTCGGGGTTCGCCGCCTCGCTCGGTCTCCTCAGCCCTTCGCCAGGCCCTGCGGGTCCTGGCGATCCTGGGGGGCCTCCAGGGGCGGCCGGGGCGGGCGTTGGCCGAGGAGGGGGAGCAGGAGGAGCGGGGTCGCCAGGAGGAGGAGGCCGGCGAGGGTGATGGCGGTGCGGGGGGTGGTGACGGCGGCCAGGAGGCCCCAGAGGGCTGTGACGGCGGCGGTGACGAGTTTGCCGGTGATGGACCAGGCGGAGAGTGTGCGGGTCACGCGGTCCGACGGGGTCAGGGTGAGGCGTCGCGTGGCCATCACCGGGTTGAAGACGCTGATACAGGCGATCAGGCCGAATTCGACGACCATGACGAGAACGAGTCCCCAGACACCGGGACCCACGAACGCCAGCCCCAGCGGCCAGCACACCCGCAGCGCCCCGGCGGTCAGCAGGACCCTGTGAGCGCCGTGCCGGGCGACCAGACGCCGGGAGAGGCGGGAGCCGATCAGGCCGCCCACGCAGGGCACGGCGAAGGCGAGGCCGTACTGCCAGGGGGCGAAGCCGAGTTCGCCGACCATGAGGACGAGCAGCACGGGTGCGGGCGCCATGATCAGGGCGTTGACGAGGACGGTGTTGAGGAAGAGGGGGCGCAGGGACGGGCTGGTGAAGAGGTGACGCCAGCCTTCGAGCAGGTCGTCGGCGCGGAGGCGGGGCGAGGTTCCGGGGGGCGGGCCGACCCGTTCCGGCCGGGTCTCCTCGCCGCCGATCGCGCGGATGCCCGCCGCCGAGAGCAGGTAGCTGACGGCGTCGATCACCAGCGTCGTCACCGGGCCGAACAGACCGATCGCGGCGCCGCCGAGGGGCGGTCCGAGCATGGTGGTGGTCCAGGTCGTCGCCTCCAGACGGCCGTTGGCGATGAGGAGGTCGGGGCCGCCGGGGACCAGGGACTTCAGACAGGCGCCGCTCGCCGCGACGAAGGTGATGTCGGCCGCGGCGACGACGACGGACACCAGCAGGAGCTGGGTGAAGGTGACCAGACCGAGGGCGTACGCCACCGGGACGGACAGCACGGTCGCGCAGCGGACCAGGTCCATCGCGATCATCACCGGCCGCTTACGGCGGAACTCCACCCAGGGCCCGATCGGCACCGCCGCCACCGCGCCCACCGCCAGCCCGGTGGCCGCCAGCACGGACACCTCCGCCGGCCCGACATGCAGCACGAGCACCGCGAGCAGGGGCATCGCGTCGAACGCCAGCCGCGTACCGAACGCACTGACGGTGTACGCCCCCCACAGCCACCCGAACTCCCGGCCCAGTGCGCCGCCCCGCCCGGCTCGCGCCATCTTCGGTACCCCCCCCCGCCGCCGCGTCGCTCGACGCGGCCCGCGTGGGTCGCGTGGGTCGCGTCCGACCGGGTCATCCAAGCGGGTGGGAGGCCTGCGGGCAAGCGGGATCAGCCGCGAGGGAAATCGCCGGTGGAGAGGACCAGGCCGAGGAGAGTCGTGGTCATGTCGACGTCGCTGCCGTAGGCGACGGACAGGTCGCTGACGTAGTCGCCATCCTTGGGCTGGGTGAACAGTCGGCACTTGCCCACGTAGGGGTCGGCGATCAGGTAGACGGGGACCTCGGCGAGCGCGTACGCGGTCTTCTTGGGACCGTAGTCGTTCTTCCCGGTGTCCGTGGAGATGACCTCGGCGACGAACTCGACGTCCTCATAGCGCCAGCGGCCCTTGGCGTCCTTCTCGGCGCCGTCGCGCAGCTTGGCCACGTCCGGGCAGTAACCGTTCAAATGGCCCGGAAAGTCGATGCGGACGTCCGACAACACCTTCGAGCGTCGTCCGAAGCGATCCTCCAACGCCCAGAGGACCTCGCGAATAGTCTCCCAGTGCACGTCCCGCTGCGGCGACATGTAGATGGTCCCCTCGACGATCTCTACCTTGTATCCCTCGGGGACGGGCATCTTCTCGAGCCGCTCGAACATCTCGTCGAGCTGGCGCGTGTTGTCGCTCTCGGCCATCGCGATCCTGTCTTCAAGGACGGTCATCGTGGCGCTCCTCCCCGGCCGCCTGTCGTTCGAAGACGGCCGCGCAGTACAACGATACGCACGGTGACCAGGGCACGGCCGGTACGGGGAAACTCCTTGCGTGGCGCCCCGGCCCTGTAGCGTCACCGGCCGAGTCGACGACAGGGCCTACGGCAGCTCGTACGGTCCCCCCAGCCCCCACGCCTCGTGCATCGCCCCCGCGAAGGCCGCCGCGATCTTGTGTTCGCCGGAGGCGCTGGGGTGGGTGCCGTCGTAGGTGTCCCAGTTGATGTCGTACGACGGGGGCGGGGAGGCCATGAGGAGGGGGGAACGGGGTTCGTCGAGGTCGGCGGCGGTCTTGGCGAGGAGTTCGTTGAAGCGGGCGACCTGGGCGGCGAAGGGGGCGTCGGTCTCGGCGCGGACGTTCGGGGTCACCGGGAGGAGGACCATGCGGACGTGCGGGTTCGCCTCGCGGGCGGCGCCGACGAAGCGGCGGGTGTTCTCGGCGGTCTGCTCGGCGTCGGTGTAGAAGCCCAGGTCGATGAGGCCGAGGGAGACGAGGAGGACGTTCGCGCGGTGGCCGCGGATCGCGTCGGCGATCAGCGGGGCCATGTGCAGCCAGCCCTCGCCCCAGCCGGCGAGATGGGCGTGCGGGAAGGGGGTGGCGTAGTCGTACGACGTCGGGGTGTCCGTCGCCTTGTCGTAGAGCGTCTCGCGCGGACCGACGATCTTGAAGGGGCCGTCGTGCGTCGTGCGCAGGTGCTGCCAGAGCCGGTAGCGCCATGTGTGTTCGCCCGCGCTCCCGATGGTCATGGAGTCGCCTACGGGCATGAACCTGAGCATTGGCACATCATGAACGATCGCTACCAGCCGGTAGCAGTCAGCGGCTCACACGGCGCTGTGAACCTTGCCACGTGCCGGTGTCGGACAGGTGTTTTTGGCCGCACATCCACCGTTCGCGGCACTCAGCCCCTTCAGAGGCGCGGGGAACCGCGCGACCAGCCCCCACCGATCCCGCACCCGACCCCTCCCCCCCAACGGCGCTCCCCCTCCACCCAGCGGAGCGAGATGGCAGGCTGGGGACATGCGTCGTCGCCTTCTCCACCCGTTCTCCGCGGCCCTCGTCGGGCTGGCCGGACTCGCCGCCGTCCTGCTCGCCGCCGTCCAGCCCGCGGTCGCCGCGGACGACGACGGGTTCACGATGAAGGATTCGAGGATCACCGAGTCGAGCGGTCTCGCCGCGTCGCGGCAGCATCCGGGCGTCTACTGGACCCACAACGACAGCGACGACGGGGCGTTCCTCTACGCCGTGGACAGCAGGACCGGCGAGACGGTCGCCACGGTCACCATGACCGGCGTCGGCACCCCGCGCGACGTGGAGGCGATCTCCATGGGCCCGGACAACAAGCTGTACGTCGGCGACATCGGCGACAACCTCGGCGGCACCTGGGCGTATGTGTGGATCTACGAGCTGCCGGAGCCGACGGAGCTGAAGGACCAGACGATCCGGGCCACGCAGTACGTGGTGAAGTACGAGGACGGGGCGCGGGACGCGGAGGCGCTGATGGTGCATCCGAAGACCGGGCGGGTCTACATCGCCGACAAGAACGAGGCGGGCGGGTCGCTGTACGAGGGTCCGGCCGAGCTCTCCGCCTCCGGCACGAACGTCTTCAAGAAGGTCGGCTCCGTCCCCGACCTGGAGGTCACCGACGGCGCGTTCTCGCCCGATGGCAAGCACCTCGCCCTGCGCGCGTACTTCGGCGCCATCCTCTACGACTGGAACGACGGAAAGATCAAGAAGGCCGAGCGGCTCAGCGTGCCGTTGCAGCGGCAGGGCGAGTCGGTGACCTTCACCACCGACGGCTCCACGATCCTGTACGGCAGTGAGGGGTCGGGCAGCACGGTCGTCGCACGGGACGTGCCCGGCGGCTCCGGCAGCGGTGGCTCCGGCTCCTCGTCCTCCGGCGGGAGCGGCTCGGACACCGCGCAGGCCGACGGCGACGGCGACGGCGCCGGCTCCACCGTCAAGGTCGGCGCCCTGGCCCTCGGGGGCGTCATCGTCGTCGTATGGGGGTTCAAGAGGCTGCTGCGGCGGCCGTCCTGAACCTCACGGTCACCACTTTCTACCGCTCTCCACCGCGTCGCCCGACCAGCACCTCCAGCCCGTCCAGGATCCGCTGGAGTCCGAACTCGAAGTGGTCGAAGTCCGTGGCGAAGGCGTCTTCCGAGAGGCCGGCGAGCAGGGGATAGCGGCCGGAGGCCATGAGCTCTCCGAGCACCGGTGCCTGGGCCTGCCAGAACTCCGTGTCGGTCAGGCCGGTCCGGCGCTCGGCCTCCTGCGCGTAGAGCTGGGTGCGGGCGGCGCCGACGACATAGCCGTCGACGGCGATGATCACGGAGATCAGTTCGGGGTCGGTCAGGCCCATGGACTTGATGCGGGAGAGGACCTTCTCCATGCCGTCGAGGGCGCTCGGGCCGAGGATCGGGCGGGACTGGTTGACCCGGAGCAGCCAGGGGTGGCGGCGGTAGAGGGCGAGCGTCGCGTGGCCCATGGCCTCCAGGGCGGAGCGCCAACCGCCGTCGCCGAGGTCGGCGGGGTTCTGGGAGGTCCGCTGGACGCGGTCGAGCATCAGGTCGAGCAACTCGGCCTTGCCGGGGACGTAGCGGTAGAGGGACATGGTCCCGGTGCCCAGTTCGGTGGCCACGCGGCGCATGGAGACGCCGTCCAACCCTTCCGCGTCGGCGACCTGGACGGCCGCCTCCACGATCCGGTCCAGGGTGAGCCCCGGTTTGGGGCCGCGGCTGGGGCGCGGGCCGGTGTCCCACAGCAGGTGCATCGTCCGGACGATGTCGCCGCTGCCACTGGTCTCCGTACCGCCGCTGCTTTTGGCGTCCTTGCCCCTTGTCATGTGCCGAGTTTAATCCTGGCGAAAAGAACTGGGTACGACGTACGCGAAATAGGGTACGGTGTACTCGGTTAAGGAGAAGGGGGATTCCATGAAGGACGGCAAGAGCGGCAACGGCGGCAGTGGCACAGACGGATACGCGGTGCGGGCGGAGGGGCTGGAGAAGCGATACGGCGAGAAGTTCGCCCTCGACGGCTTCGACCTCATCGTCCGCGAGGGCACGGTGCACGGCCTCCTCGGCCCGAACGGCGCGGGCAAGACCACGGCCGTGCGCATCCTCTCCACACTGCTGCGACTGGACGGCGGCCGGGCGACGGTGGCCGGCCTCGACGTGGCGCGGCACCCGCGCGAGGTGCGGTCCAGGATCGGCCTCACCGGCCAGTACGCGGCGGTGGACGAGGTGCTGACGGGCCGCCAGAACCTGGAGATGTTCGGTCGGCTCTTCCACCTTGGCGGGCGGGCGGCGAAGCTGCGCGCGACCGAACTCCTCGACCGGTTCGACCTCTCCGACGCCGCCGACATGGGCGTCGGCAAGTACAGCGGCGGCATGCGGCGGCGGCTCGACCTCGCCGCCTCGATGATCCTCGCCCCGGCCGTCCTCTTCCTCGACGAGCCGACAACGGGCCTCGACCCGCGCAGCCGGGGCGAAGTCTGGGAAGCCGTAAGGGCGTTGGTGGCGGGCGGCACGACCGTGCTGCTCACCACGCAGTACCTGGAGGAGGCCGACCGGCTCGCCTCGCGCATCACCGTCATCGACCAGGGCCGGGCCATCGCGGACGACACCCCCGACGGGCTGAAGAACACGGTCGGCGGTGACCGTATCGAGGTCGTCGTCGCCGAACGCGCCGACATCCCGCACGCCGTGAAGGTCGTCGCCCGCGTCGCGCACGGCGAACCGGAGTCGGACGAGACGGAGTTGCGCGTCCACGCGTCCGTCACCGACCGCGTCTCGGCCCTCACCGAGGTCGCGCGCACGCTCCAGGACGAGGGCGTACGGGTCGAGGACATCGGCCTGCGCAGGCCGAGCCTGGACGACGTCTTCCTGCGTCTGACCGGCCACCGCACCGAGAAGCCAGGGAAGCCAGAGAAGTCAGGGAAGCCCGAGAAGTCGGGTGACTCTGCGGCATCTGAGGAGTTCTCGACGTCCGAGAAGGGGGCAGCCGCATGACCGCCGTCGATCTGAGCGCGCCGGGCACGCCCAGTGCGCCGAGCCCGCGCGGCCGTACGTACTGGCTGCTCGCCGACTGCTGGAACATCGTCCGCCGCGGCCTCACCCACTACCGGCGCCAGCCCATCAACATCGCCTGGCAGCTGGGCTTCCCGATCCTCTCCGTCCTCCTCTACGGCTATGTGTTCGGCAGCGCCATGCAGGTGCCCGGCGGCGGGGACTACCGGGACTTCCTGATGCCGGGCATGTTCACGATGACGATGGCGTTCGGCTTCATAAACACGGCCACGCTGGTGGTCCACGACTCCACCAAGGGTGTCATCGACCGCTTCCGCTCCATGCCGATGGCGGCGTCGGCGGTGGTCGCCGGGCGCGGGGTGACCGATCTGCTGGTGGCCTGCGCCGAGTTGGCCATCATGATGCTGACGGCCCTCGCGATGGGCTGGCGCCCGGACGCGGGCCTCGGCTTCCTGGCCGCCTTCGGCCTGCTCCTCTGGCTCCGCTTCGCGCTGATCTGGATCGGTGTGTGGCTGGGCCTGCTCGTCCCCAACCCGGAGGCCGCGGGCGGCCTGTTCGCGGTCGCCTACCCGCTGACCATGATCTCCAGCATCTTCGTGGCGCCCCAGCTCATGCCCGACTGGCTGGGCTGGATCGCCGCCTGGAACCCGATCTCCTCCACGGCCGCCGCGACCCGCGAACTGTTCGGGACCCCGGTCGCCGGGGGCGACACCTGGATCGAGCAGAACGCGCTGCCGATGGCCGTGGTGTGGCCGGTGCTGCTGACGCTGGTCTTCCTGCCGCTGGCGGTGCGGAGGTTCCAGAAGCTGAGCCGGTGACGGGCCTCGGCTGAGGGGCGCGGAAAGGTGTCCGGTGTATCAGGTGACGCCGGATGTCTTGACGTGTCCATGTGACCTGTCTTCCATGGGGGTACGGGTGGTGGGAGCGCTCCCACTCGTTCCGGACCCGCGCCTCCCGAGGAGGAAACAGCGACATGCTTCGCAGATTCCACAGGATCCGCAGGTTCCGCGGCTTACGGAGAACCCTGGGCACCCTGTGCGCGGCCGCCGCCGTGCTCGCGCTGCCGCTGGCCGGCGGTGCGCGGTCGGCGGCGGCGGCCACCGCACCGGAGGTCCGCGCGGCCGGGGTCGACGCGGCCGCGGCCGGCGCCGGCTACTGGCACACCAACGGCCGCCAACTCCTCGACGCGTCCGGCCAGTCGGTCCGTATCGCGGGCGTCAACTGGTTCGGCTTCGAGACCGCCAACCGGGTGCCCCACGGCCTCTGGTCCCGCGACTACAAGAGCATGATCGACCAGATGAAGTCGCTGGGCTACAACACCATCCGGATGCCCTACAGCGACGACATCCTCAAGTCCGGCGCCATGCCCGACAGCATCAACTACTCCGACGGCAAGAACGCCGACCTGCAAGGGCTGACCTCGCTCCAGGTCATGGACAAGATCGTCACGTACGCCGGTCAGAGCGGCCTGAAGATCATCCTCGACCGGCACCGCCCGGACGCGGCCGGCCAGTCCGCCCTCTGGTACACCTCGGCCGTCCCCGAGACGACCTGGATCACCAACCTCAAGGCGCTGGCGACCCGCTACAAGGGCGACCCGACGGTCATTGGCATCGACCTCCACAACGAGCCCCACGATCCCGCCTGTTGGGGCTGCGGCGACACGGCCAGGGACTGGCGCCTGGCCGCCCAGCGCGCCGGCAACGCGGTGCTGTCCGTCAACCCCGACCTGCTGATCCTCGTGGAGGGCGTCCAGACGTACGACGGCGTCTCCGGCTGGTGGGGCGGCAACCTGATGGGTGTGGCCCAGTACCCGGTGCAACTGGACGTCCCCAACCGGGTGGTCTACTCGGCCCACGACTACGCCACGAGTGTCGCCCAGCAGAGCTGGTTCAGCGACCCGGCCTTCCCCGCCAACATGCCCGGCATCTGGGACAAGTACTGGGGCTACATCTTCAAGCAGAACATCGCGCCGGTGTGGGTCGGCGAGTTCGGCACGACCTTGCAGCCGACCGTGGACCAGAGGTGGCTGGCGGCCCTGGTGACGTACCTCCGCTCCACCTCCGCCTACGGCAACGACTCCTTCCACTGGACCTTCTGGTCCTGGAACCCCAACTCCGGTGACACGGGCGGCATCCTGAAGGACGACTGGCAGACCGTCGACACGGTCAAGGACGGCTACCTGGCGAGCATCAAGGCCCCGGGCTTCCCGTCCGGCGGGGCGGACCCTGGTGACCCGGATGACCCGGATGACCCGGGCGACCCCGGTGGCGGGACGGCCGCCTGCACCGCCGCCTACACCGTCAGCAGCGACTGGGGCAGCGGCTTCAACGCCGACGTGAAGGTGACGAACACCGGCACCACCGCGTTCAGTTCCTGGGAGGTGACCTGGACCTGGCCGGGCTCCCAGCAGATCACCAACATCTGGAACGCCTCGTACACGCAGAGCGGGGCGACGGTGACGGCGACGAACGCCGCCCACAACGGGGCTGTGGCCGCCGGAGGTTCGGCGAGCTTCGGCTTCGGGGGTGCGCCCGGGGGCGGAGGTGTGCCGAGCGTGAGTTGTGCGGCGCAGTGACCGCGGCGTGAGACGGGGGCGCCTGGTGCTGGCCGGGCGCCCTCTTCGGTGGGGTGGATGTCCTGTCGGGCGCAGAGTAGATGTCAGCGAGGCGCAGGGTTGTGTCAGTGACGTGCGTCGCCTGAGGAGGCTTACCTCGGCGATGCTCTTGTACGACGGTTTCGAGAACCCTGTAGCAGCGAAACTCACCGCAACGGACGCCGCAGGCGGTACTTCACGCGGTCTCTAGCCACAAGCGACTGTTGCTGGGATTTCAGTGACTGTGAGTGGCTGTATGTTCACTAGTTGATGATCGATGAACTTGAGGTGGATGCCGGTCCGTTGGCGCGGTGGCAGGTGCACTGAGAGGTGTGCAAGCTGAAGTTGGTGGTCACGGGGCTGGTGTGCGCAGGCATCGGGATGCTCGTGCTGGTCGCTGGCGGGTGACTTTGGTGAAGATCGTCGGTCATCGGGCGACTTCGCGGTTCGTGAGGACCAGCAGGGCCCGGTGTGGGCGTGTGCGGCTACTTCGTCGGCTGGGCCGCTTCCAGGAGCTGCTTCACCGCGGTCGCGTTCTTGCCGTGGGCTTCCTTCTCCAGACCCTGAAGTTCACCGGTGCTTTCGCTGGTGCTGGTCTTGCCGGCAGTTTCGCCGGTGCCGACCTTGCCGTCGTCGTAGGGCATCGTGTGCAGGGTCGCGTTCCACTTGCCGTCATCGCCCTTCACCAGCAGGGCGATGTACTTGTGGCCCTCCTCGTAGCGGGGCTCGCCCTGCCAGGCGAACTCCCGCTCGCTGCCGCCCTCCCACCACCAGCCCAGGAGCTCGACCGGGTAGGTCTCCGGCGCGGCCTCGGCGCCGGGCTTGGACCACAGCACCTGATCGACCTTCATCGTCGCGGTGCGCGGGATGTGCCCTTCGCCGTTGTCCTTCTTGTCCTCCGGCAGGGCACCCTTGCGCTCGCTGCCGGGCACCATCTCGATCACGACGGCGTGGTCGCCGTGGGTGACCCAGTCGGACGCGGTCAGGGTCGGGAAGCCCTCCGACATGTGGACCGCGACTGCCAGCGGCCCCTCGTCCCCGCCATTGGCGGTGGCAACACCGGCGAAAGTCCCACCGGCCACGGCAGCCACCGCGACAGCAAGGACGCTCAGGCGCCCGCACCGCGTCGCGGGCAGCCACCGCCGACCCGCAGCAGACTGGTCACTCTTCACACGAAACACGAAACGGCTTCCCCTCATATGGACTGGTACAGCCCGACGCCTCGACGGCCGCCCTCGTATCTGCGTCGTCGACAGCCTTCATCGCTCTGGGGCCCCACCCTGCGACAGCATGGGTTACAGAGGCCGAACGGGCGCTGTCATTTCACTGTTAGGCGCCCCCGCTTAGCCTGGTCACAGGGCCCTGGCCGGGACGTCCCCGGTTCAGTCCGAGGAAGGGAGCAGACAGATGAAGTGGGGACCCCCCCGCCGGTTGGCGAGCCTGACCGCCTGGCTCGGCCTGCGCCGTGGCACCGCCCGCGCACGCCTCACCGCCTTGTACGTCACGCTGTTCCTGGTCTCCGGAACGGCACTGCTCGCCATCGCGGCCGTGGGCGGATCGCTCTTCAGCCCGGCCGCGCCCGACGGTGGTACGGGTTGGCCCGACCGGGCGTCAAGTGCCCAGGCCCGCATCGACGAGCTGGAGCAGCAACTGGCTCAGGCACACGACAATCAGACCAAGGAGATCCTGATCGGGTCCGCCATCGCGCTCGGCGTCATGGCGGTGGTCTCGGTCGGTCTCGGCTGGTTCCTCGCAGGCCGGGTACTGCGCCCACTGCGCGTGATGACGGCGGCCACCCGCCGGATCACCGCCGACAGCCTGCACGAACGCCTGGCGATCGATGGCCCCGTCGACGAGGTAAAGGACCTCGCCGACACCATCGACGACCTCCTCGGCCGCCTGGAGCGCTCCTTCGAGGCACAGCGCCTGTTCGTCGCCAACGCCTCCCACGAACTGCGCACTCCGCTCACCACGATGCGGGCCTCCCTGGACGTGGCCCTCGCCAAGCCGGGCCCTGTGCCTGAGACCACCGCCGTGCTGGCCGCCCGGATGCGTGCTGAACTCGACCAGGTGGACCTGCTGCTGGAGAGCTTCCTCGTCCTGGCGCGCGCCCAGCACGGCGAGTTCACCGACTCGGGGCGGCTCGCCCTCGGCCGGCTCGCATGGGACGCCCTGGCCGGGCGAGCGGGGGACATCGCAGCCAAGGGCCTGACCGTGCGCGAACCCCGTATCGACGGCTCCGCGTGGGTGTGGGGCAGCCGGACACTTCTGCGCCGCGCGGCCGACAACGTGATCGACAACGCGATCGCGCACAACGACTCAGGGGGCTGGATCGGAGCTGCGGTACGGGCCGAAGAACGTGCAGGGGACGGCGGGGGCACAGTGTCCCTCGTCGTCGAGTCCAGCGGTCCGGTCCTGGACCAGCGGCGGGTGGCGGACCTCGCGCAGCCCTTCCGCCGCCTCGGCGCCGACCGGACCAGCACCGGCCGGGGCAGCGGCCTCGGCCTGTCCATCGTCGCGGCCATCGTCGCGGCCCATCACGGCACCCTGGACTTGCACGCCCGCCCCGACGGCGGCCTGCGCGTCACCGTCATCCTCCCCCGCACGGACGACGGAGACTACGAGACGGCGAAGGCACCCAACGCAGAAAGGAGCGTGGCGCGTTGAGGGTCCTGGTGGTCGAGGACGCCCGCCCTCTCGCCGAGGTCATCGCCGAGGGGCTGCGCGACCAGGGCATGGCCGTGGACGTGGCCTACGACGGGCTCGACGCCGCAGCCAAGCTGGACGTCAACGCGTACGACGTCGTCGTGCTCGACCGCGACCTGCCCGGCATCCACGGCGACACTCTCTGTCAGATGATCATCGAGCGGGACGGCCGCGTGATGGTGCTGATGCTGACCGCCGCCGGCTCTCCCGGCGAACGTGTCAGCGGCCTGGCCCTGGGCGCCGACGACTACCTTGCCAAGCCCTTCCACTTCCCCGAACTTGTCCTGCGCATCCGCGCGCTGGGCCGCCGTCGCCCCGCCGCCCGGTCCCGCACCCTGCGCATGGCGGGCGTCGAACTCGACACGCTGGGCCGTACGGCCGCCCGCGACGGCCGCCACCTCGACCTTTCCGTAAAGGAGTTCGGCGTACTCGAAGCCCTCCTGAGCGCGAGCCCCGCCTTCCTCAGCGCGGAGGACCTCCTCGAACAGGTCTGGGACGAGCACGCCGATCCGTTCACCAACACCGTCACGGTGACCATCAGCCGCCTGCGCCGCAAACTCGGCGACCCACCGGTCATCACCACCACACCCGGCGTGGGTTACCGGATCGTCGACCCAGCCGCACCACCCGGCTGAGCAGTCAGCAGGGGCCGGCGGCCCGCGAGCCGCGGCCGGGCTTCGCCGGAGTGGACCCCAGCTGCCAGCCGTACGTTCGTCAGGAGTCCGCGGCCTGGACCGCAGTGCGGTGTGGTCGCCTGCCGGCAGGGCTCGGGCTGAGCAGCGTGATTCCCTCCCCGCTCAGGCGGGTGCAGTCCTGCCACGGGTTCTCCGGGTGGGCAAGGCCGGACACAGGCGACCGAAGGGCTGGGTGTTGAGGAACATCGAACGATCTCCACCTGCCGGAGCAGCCCGTGGGCCTGCGGCCGTGCCTCGGACACCGCTGAGAGCGAAGTGACCACGACCGTAGTGAGGAGCCTGCTCGGGTGTCCTCAAGAGTGATGCGACGGCCCCTGCGGCGGGGCGAAGTAGTCCCCGCCGCTGGGGCCGGTGTGGGCGTGTGCGACTACTTCGTCGGCTGTGCCGCTTCCAGGAGCTGCTTCACCGTGGCCGCGTTCTTGCCGTTGGCTTCCTTCTCCAGGCTCTGAGATTCATCGGCGCTGTGGACGGACGCGGTCTTCGCGGCGGTTTCGCTGGTGCTGGTCTTGCCGGCAGTTTCGCCGGTGCCGACCTTGCCGTCGTCGTAGGGCATCGTGTGCAGGGTCGCGTTCCACTTGCCGTCATCGCCCTTCACCAGCAGGGCGATGTACTTGTGGCCCTCCTCGTAGCGGGGCTCGCCCTGCCAGGCGAACTCCCGCTCGCTGCCGCCCTCCCACCACCAGCCCAGGAGCTCGACCGGGTAGGTCTCCGGCGCGGCCTCGGCGCCGGGCTTGGACCACAGCACCTGATCGACCTTCATCGTCGCGGTGCGCGGGATGTGCCCTTCGCCGTTGTCCTTCTTGTCCTCCGGCAGGGCACCCTTGCGCTCGCTGCCGGGCACCATCTCGATCACGACGGCGTGGTCGCCGTGGGTGACCCAGTCGGACGCGGTCAGGGTCGGGAAGCCCTCCGACATGTGGACCGCGACTGCCAGCGGCCCCTCGTCCCCGCCATTGGCGGTGGCAACACCGGCGAAAGTCCCACCGGCCACGGCAGCCACCGCGACAGCAAGGACGCTCAGGCGCCCGCACCGCGTCGCGGGCAGCCACCGCCGACCCGCAGCAGACTGGTCACTCTTCACACGAAACACGAAACGGCTTCCCCTCATATGGACTGGTACAGCCCGACGCCTCGACGGCCGCCCGGCAGAATCGGTTCCCGCAGCAGGGCCGGTCACGGCTTGACGTAGACATCGTTGATCTGGCCGACGTTGTGCGACCCGAGATTCGTCCAGGAAATCAACTGCTCAACGGTGCCACCCGTGCGCATGCAGCCCAGGTCGCTGTCCGTATTGCCTTGCCGGGGTGATGCGTCGTACCCGTGGGTGAGGCCGACGGCATGCCCGGTTTCGTGGCAGACAACGGCCTTCCAGGGATTCGCCGCCCCGCCACCCATGTTGTCGAAGCTGATGTAGTGCTGGTCGCACTCATACTCGCTCGCGGCGTCATTGCACCAGGTCATACCCTGAACGCCGGCGGGAAGACTCGGGTCGTTCCAGTCGAAGATGATGTCCGTCTCGGACGAGCCGTCGTACTGGATTTCACTGCCCGTGTGCTCGTGCCGTTCGAGATCGGTGGGCCCGTACTCATCCCGAAGCACTTCGCGCACATCGGTGTCGCCGGCGTCGGTCATGCCCGGCTCGATGGCGAAAGTCAGGTAACCGTTGTCGGTCCGACAGAAATAGCCGTCGTCCTCACAGTCCCAGTACGTGTTGTCGGTCTTGTACATGTTGTCGAAGCTCGCCGCCTGGGCGGTCAGCGCAGAGCCGACAAACAAAGCCCCAGCCATGGCCATGACAGCGAAGAGCTTTCTCGCGCTCCGTTGCAAGAGTGCTTGCACGTGTTCACCCCTCCTCAACTTCCGGCCGATTCCTCCCCCGGCCGGGTACAGATGTTCGACTACATCTTTACAACATCATTTCTCCGTATGGAAGATCATGCTCCGGACATGAATGACCGTCAGAAGTGCGATTTCACAGCACTTGTTACTTTTAGTGGCGGATTGCTGCGTCATTCACGGCACCCCTCGTGTGTCTACTGAGCGGTGTGCATCGTGAAGTTGCAGGTCACGGGTCTGGTGTGTGGGCGTCTTGCCATGCCTCGCGTGGCAAGACGGTCGTGTCCAGGGTGAAGATCGTCTGACCGGGCGGTCGGGGTGACTCTCGGGATGACATCAGCCGCCTGCTGTGGGCCTCGGCGGCCAGACCCGGACGTGCTCTGTGGCGCACCCACCCGTTACGACTATGAGGCTCAAGCTCACGCAGAAGCTACGGGCGGCCGGGCTCGGCGCGATCGCCGATCTGGGCTTCATCGACATCGACGAGAGCGGCCGGGCCGCCGCCCCGAAGGTGATCACCGCCAAGGCCGCCCGTAACCGCTCACTCTGTTGCTAGGCGGAAACGGCAGGTGAACCGTGACGAATCGACGTCGGAAGCAACAGTTCGCAACAGGCGAGAGAACGCGCGGACGGCACCGCTCTTGCCGACCGCCCAACGGGGAACGGGTATCACGGGGATGCTCTCGGGGCTGACGTCATGTCACACGCCCGCGCTTGACCGGCGCCGGTATGGCATGCATACGTCAGATCCGTCCACCGTCGGCAAATCCCGCGCACACGGCATCCGACCAACGGAGGACACCACACCATGCGCATGCGCACCTTCATAACGTCGGCGGCTCTGGCCACCGCGCTGCTCGGCGGCTCTGTCGCCCCCGCGGTGGCCGCGCCGGCCGCCGCGAACGGCCCCGGCGTCTTCATCACCAACGGCGACCGCGTGCACATCTCGAGCACCCCGCCGCGCACGGCGTCCGCCCACGCCTGGTGGACCCACGTCAGCGGCCCCGGCACCAAGGCCAAGGTCACCATCTGGCTGCAGATGAAGTCCGGCACGAAGTGGCACTCGGTCGCCAAGAACGCGAAGAACCTCAAGTCCGGCAACGGCGGCAGCGCCCGTCGGGTCGTCGCGCGCAAGAAGTGCGCGAACCAAAACAAGCGCCAGTGGCGCACCATGATCGACGTCGACCTCATCGGCGTGGCCGACTCGCCGGAGAAGGTCTACACGAAGTCGGTCACGGTCAAGTGCGGCGTTTGATTTTCTAGTTCTGCCATTCCATCCGCTTGATCCAGGAGTACGACCATGAGTGATACCGGTCCGGACGCCACCCTCATCGTGGGACTGCACGGGGTACTGGACCGGCATCCCTGGATCGACCGGGTGAGCGCCGAGTTCGACCTCGACGAGGACGTCTTCAGCCTCGCCGTGAAGCGGGCGTCCGCCTACGCCTGGAGCTCCACCGCCCTTACGGACAAGCCCGCCGACAACCTCTGGGACCACAACGACGCGGACGGCGACTGGACGCAGGACGGCCAGGTCCGCCAGCTGGCCTGGCTGCAGTCGTCGCTTCCCCGGCCCGTGAAAACTCAGGGCAAGAAGCAGCGCGCCCGCCGCCTCCCGGTCCTGCCCGTCATCACGGTCCTCTCGGACGCGCTACGCCGCGTCGGCACCATCCGCCTCACCGGCACACACGCCCTCGTGCCGCTGCACCGCGCCGGGGACGCCCGCGTCGAACTCGCCGAAGTGGCCGAGTGGTTCGCCCTCGCCGACCCGTCCGGCGCGGCCTCGCTGACGGTCACCGTTTCCGCCCTGCCGTCGGCGAACCTCGCCGCGCGGGCCGCCGAGATCCGCGAGGCAGCGCTTGAACGCACGTACCAACACATGACGGTTGAGCCCCTCAAGCCCGCCGACACGATGACTCCGGGGCTCGCCCGTCCCCTCGCCGGGGTGGTGCAGGCCGAGGGCCTGCGCCGGGCGCTCGCCTTCCGCTGCGACGTGCGCGAGTGGTCCACGGACGTGGCCGCCTGGACGACGGAGGTGTTCGCGGACTCGATCCGGGCGGTGACGGGACTCTCGGGCCTGATCCTCATCACGGTCTCTTCGGAGGTCTGACCCGAATCCACAGGTAGTGGCCGACGGTTGGTCAGGTTTCGGCCTGTCTGGCCGTCGGGCTCGTTGCAGGGAGAGTGGGCAGGGGTGTGGCCCGACTGACGCGTCGGGTGGACGGCTTTCCAGGGCGGTGGCTAGTGGTTGCCGGTGTTCAGATCAGGCGACGTGAGGAACTCGTAGTCGGTTCCGCCGCACACGCCAGCCGACAGGCTCGATCGCCCGCCACTCCTCATCCTCGAGCGCGGGATGCGCAGCCCACTCGCTGAGGCCGGCTGGAAGCTCGTTCAGCAGCTGGGCATGGTTCACCGACCCGGGCCGCCTCCTCCCGCTCGTGCGGGCACGGCTCAACCCGGGTGGCGTGTTCGTGTTCTCCCAGCCGCCGGCCATCCCCGGCGCGTACGGCCCGCAGGGCATGTACAAGGGCGGCTTCGCGGGCAAGGCGATGTTCACCTACCGCTACAGCTACCGCCCCGCTGTCTGGGAGCGCCTGCTGACCCGGGCCGGCTTCGCCTCGGCCGAGGCGCGCGTGCTCGATGCGCCCACGCCGGGCCACATCGGCACGCTGCTCGTCCGCGCGAACGTCAACCCTGGGTGAGGTGGTCGAACTCGCCGGCCTTCGCGCCCGCGAGCATGGCGGCGATCTCCGAGTGGGTGAAGAGGAGGGCGGGGCCGTTGGGGGCCTTGCTGTGACGGATGGCTATGCCGTTGTCGTGGGGGGCGAACTCGACGCAGTTGCCGTCGCCTCCGGAAACGGATGACTTCTGCCATGCCGTGGATATTTTGGAGGCGTCCGGGATTATGTGCTCCGACATTCCTGCCTATCCTTTGCGGTGATTATTGAGGTGTCTCTCTATGAGCTTCATCGATTCGGCTCCCCTGAGAGAGTCCGACATCATGAGCCGATTGAACAGTCGGCTGTATGCCTGGACTTCCCCGGTCTCTTCCAGGAACCTGTTACCGGTCAGTCCTTCGAGGTAGACAATGTCGGGCTCCCAACGTTCGGGGAACGATAGGACCACGAAGGGGCCGTAGAGCAGCCCGTGAGACTCTGATGCTTCGGGCAGCACGTGAATGTTGACCGTGCCAGGGCATTCCTTGGCCAGGGAAAGTAGGTGTTCGAGTTGTTCGACCATCACGTCGGGTCCGCCGATGACACGCCGAAACACTGACTCAGAGATAACGCCCCAGAGAATCAGCGGGTTTGGTCGGTCGAAGACCTGTTGCCGCTTGCTGCGGATGGCGAGCCTTTCGTGTCTCTCGTCCTCCGGGATGCCGGGCAGGTGCAGGTCAAGGATGGCCGCCGCGTACGCGTAGGTCTGCAATAGCCCTGGAATCAGGTTGACTTCGGCGTTGTACGCCTCCGACGCGTCCGATTCGTAGCCGATGTAGTCGGCGTACATGGGGCTCACTACTGACCGGATGTCCGTTTCCCAACCGCGCACGTTGCCCCGCCTGCGCAGGTCGAGCATGTAGGAACGCAGGTCCTGGTCCTCGATGCCGTATCGGTCGAGCAGCAGGCCCAGGTCTGGTTCGGAGATGCCGATACGCCCCGACTCGATGCGGCTCAGCTTGGCTATCGACCAGTTGAGCGACCGTGCCATGGTGTCCTGGCTGCCGTGCGAGCCGTCCTCACGCACCTTGCGGAGGATGTGGCCCAGCCGCACCTGACGCGCCGTCGGCTCTGCGCGTGCTCCCACCTGCTTGCCTCCCCTGGTCCGGCCTGCGCTGACAGGCTGCCGGATCGCGATGCTCGACACGCCCCGCGTCACTCGTTCGGGGCAACTCTCGGTGCACAGTTGCACCGCGCCTTGCGGCGGTGCACGCTTACTAAGCGGTTCGTAGTCGAACGCTCACCGTCCGCTCCGTCGCACCCTTCGGGGGTCGTTTGCCATGCCTGAA
>NZ_JAEMUX010000054.1 GCF_016598475.1 Streptomyces adelaidensis | reverse complement strand
TTAGTCGTCCAGGCCTCATTACCGCTCATCTCATCGAACGCCGTACGCCGCAGAGCGAAGGGACCCGGCGCACGTGGAGCGCCGGGTCCCTTCGTCGGTGCGTGTCAGGGGCAGATGGTGAGTACGCCGACCTCGACGACAGGCAGTCTCACGAGGGGAGAGCAGGCGGCGTCGAGAGAGCGTCCCGGTCCGGTGGCGTCGTCTCCGACGTGTGGCTCAGCCCGTTCCTGGTGCGCGTTCGAGGCGTCGGCCCTGGTGCTGGTGGGGACGAGAGTGGTGTCCTCGGCGGTGGTCGGTGTTCTGTGCCGGTGGCCGGACGGTCCGGATGCGGTGTGGTTCTCGGCAGTTGTGCTGGGGCTTCGCAGCGTGACGTGACCGTGGGCGATGCCGGTGGGGCGGGAGGGTCGGTCCGGGCGTGCGGGGGGCCGCACCTCGGCGGGTGGTGTTCCCGGCGGGGCTGACGGCTGCCTTCCGGTGGCCTGGTGGAGCGCCGCCCGGCCCGTGGGCAGCCCGGCTGTGGGGCGAGTCAGGGTCCACAGCAGATAGGCCACCGCGAGGGCGGCGAGAGCGGCCACGGCGCCCCAGAGCAGCAGCGACGGGGTGCCGTGCCCGTGGCTTCGGTGGCCTCGGGACCGGACCGTGCGCTTGCCGTAGCGCTTGCGGAGCAGTTGGACTGCCAGATTGACCAGTTGCCAGAGGATGAGCAGGATGCCGACCAGCGGCAGTAGAAGGAAGAAGATCTGCACGCAGGCCGCCGTGGTGCTCAGCACGGGTGTGGCACTGGTCGTGACACCGGCGATGATCTTGGTGGCGGTGGCCCATGCCGCGCCCGCCATCTGCGGCAGGTTGAAGAGAATGAGGCCGAGTTGCAGGACGAGGACGGGCAGCACCGTGAGCACCCAGATCGTGACGACGATCTGGGGCCACCGCTTGAGGGCCTGGAGCCGTTCTTCCGGTGGGCGTCGCAGGATGGTGCGTCGCAGGATGGGCCCGATGTACTTGAACAGATCCGGGATGCCGACCAGGTCGGAGATGATGTAGTAGCCGTCGAAACGGAGGGTCGGCAGAAGCTGCTGGACCACTTCCAGGTTGACGAGGAGGATCGCCGCCAGCAGTACCGGGGACGGACTGTGGATGTACAGCGCGGTCAGGCCGAGGACGAACAGGCTGTTGAAGTAGACGCCGCCCAGGTCGGTGCGCAGTCGTCCGCCGCGGCCGAGTCGGTAGGAGCTGGTGACGTCGGTGTAGAAGGCCGGCCACACGAGGTAGAGCCCGCACCCCATGGCCCCGGGGCGCACCTTGCCGTAACGGCAGGCCGCGGCGTGGCCGACCTCGTGGAAGGCGGCAGAGGCCAGAGTCAGTCCCAGCACGGCGAGAATGCCGGCGGGGTCGGCCATCACCTGAGCCATGGCGAGGCCCGCGTCCTGGGTGGAGAACAACCAGATCTCCGTGGCCAGGAACGTCGACACGGCCAAGAGCACCAGGAGGGGCTGGAACAGCCAGGCAAAGATCCCCGCGATGACCCAGGACACGCTTTCGGAGATCAACGCGGCGCGGTAGCGCAGACCCAGGAACAAGTGCTCGGCCTTGGCGAACTCGGCAAGGGTGCCGTCGCTTCGGGTGGTGATCCCAAGCGGTGCCAGTTTGTTGTCGAGTACGAAGGCCACGTGGTCGGTGGTGAACGTACGGCCCGTGGTCTGGGTGAGCTCCTGCGCCACACGCTTGAGGAGGTGAGCGCCGTCCCCGGATCTCGGCGCCTCGCCCTGGTGCCGCTGCAGGCTCTTGGCTGTCTCGTAGAGCAGGTCGGGCAGGTGGATGACCTGCCCGTCGAAGCGGTGCACCATATGTGGTGGGCGGCGGTATCCGGAACCGGCGAACTCTCCCACCAGCTCGGTTCCCTCGGTGAGCATGGGCACCGCCCCGGCGGGGGCAGGCGGCTCCTCCTGGACCGGCGTGGGTGTTTGCGTACTGATGGCGATCTCCCAAGGGGATAGTTCTCCCGCCGGGGCCTTGCGGCGGCCGGACCCGATGTGTTCCACCGCCTGCGACGGGGCGTTCTCGAACCAGCCACCGCAGCCCGGCCGCGACGGCCTTTCCGGTGCACCGGTACGTCCGTCACGTGAACGCGGCCGGCTGCACAGGGGTGCGTCTCAGCGGGCGATGACCGCAGCCGGCATGCAGGTCATACTGCTGCTGGGCGGGGAGCCCAGGCCCAGCGCGGCGAGCAGGCCCCCTGAGCCCTGGGTCTGCTGGGCCTGACAGGCATAGGCGACCGTGGCTCCACCGCCCTTGCCGTCGCCGCCCGCGGGGAAGTTATATGTGTTATGAGTACTGTTGTCGATAATTACGATGGAGAGCAGCATCTTCCCGGGGAGCAACTCACCGGACAGAGCGTCGAGTTCCTCATAACCGATGCCAGACATGACTTTCCTTCCTCATGCCATAAGCGGTGCCGGCGCCTTCAAGTAGGCGCCAGCACCGCTTATGGCGCCGAAAGCACACCATTCAAAAGCATGTGCGGACGTACTGATGCACGGCGGCGGCCGGGGACAGGATGCCCCGGCCGCCGCCGTTGTTATTAGAAGGCGACAGCGTTACCCGGCGCGCAGGTGATGCTGGACTGGGCACCGCCGTTGCCCGTGAGGCCCAGGTTGAGCAGGCCCTTGTCCGTGTCCGCGTGGTGCGACACGCAGGCGTTCGTCACGACGGCGCCGTCGTTGCCGCCGCCACCGTTGACCGGGGCGAAGGTGGACAGGACCGAGCGCTCCGGGAGCATCTCGCCGGTCAGACCGTCCAGCTCTTCGAAGGTGATCTTCGACACGGAATTTCTTCCTTTCGATTTTCCACTAAGGGAAACGCTGTTGCGTAGCCCCGTGAGTAGAATTGAACACCCGGATCAACGACCAGGTCGACAGGACAGCCCGGCCATTCACCCGTATGGCCAGAAATTACGGCAAACGGGGGAAGCATGCTCCACACCGCACCTTTCCCGAGCCGAATGAAGAAGCCCACGCCGCATAGGCAGGAATGAGGTGAGATCCGGTCAGCGACCTTTTGGGCCGCCGACCGGCCATCCTCAGAAAGGCGCCCGTCACCTTTCGCGCCACAGGAGGAGAAACCCGGTGGTGGCGAAGTGAAGTGGTTCGGTCCCGCAGGCCGCCCCGCGATCAGAACCACGGCTGTGGGACACGGTCGCAGTCGTTCCTGGTTCAGTCGGCTCGCCTCGTGCTTTGCCGGGTCGCCCTTCGATCGAGCGCTCAACTCGTCCAGAAGTCCCACCACCGCGTCAGGATCAGCATCCCGATGACGCCGGTGTGCACCACCGCGAGGACCCACGTGAATTCCCCGAGCAAGCCGCGCAACCAGCCCGGCGCGGGCAGGAATCGGCGCCGCACATTGAACGACGTCACGTACCAGAACATGACGATCGTGGCGACCCACGCCAGACAGCACCACAGACACAGGGCGTTGATCCGGTACAGGGACTGGAACTGCAGCCAAGTGCAGAAGCCGACGCCGAACAGGGTACCGGCGTTGAAGGTCAGCCAGTACCAGCGCGGAAACTCGGCCCCGGCCAGCAGGCTCACGCCGACGCAGATGACGATGCCGTACGCCACCAGGCCCAGCATCGGGTTGGGGAACCCGAAGGCCGAAGCCTGTTCGCTCTCCATGATGTTGCCGCAGGAGACGACGGGGTTGAGGCTGCACCCGGGTGTGAAGCCGGGGTCCTCCAACAGCTTGAACTTGTCGATCGTGATGACCCAGGAGGCCAGCAGCCCGGCCGCGCCCGTGATCACCAGCAGCAGGGCGAACCCTCGGCGGCCGCCCGCCGTCCGCTCGGGCCGCCCGGACGATCGTGCCGCCCGCCTGGGCTGCAACGCCGCGGCCGCCATCAGGCACGCAGGCTGCGGGCCGTCAGGAGGACGTGCGCCGTACCGGTCGACGTCCGTGCGTTGCCGGGAGGGCGGGTCGTGTCGCCGTCGGGGGCTTCGCCGCTCCAGGACGCGACGACGAGCGTGCCGAGGTCGCCGAGACGGAAAGGGCGCGTTTGAGTGAGAATTGAGGTCACCGCGCAATCATATCCGCGCCCTCGGAGGCTACCCGCCGCGTTTTCTCACACCCGGCGATATCCAGGGGTTGTCACACAAATAAGGAATGCACGCCGAACGCGGTTGCGGATATACGGTCCGCGCAGCACGGAGGGCCGACTCCGCGCCACTGCGGAATCGGCCCTGACTTTTTCGTACGCGCGGAACTGGTCTGCGTGCGAGGTCGCTCACTCGCGCACGACTGTCCGGATAACCAGTCCGCGCGGCTGTTTCACAAAACGATCAGCGCTGGAGGGGAAGGCCGCCGAGGAGCCGGGTGGGGCCGCCGCGCGAGTTGAGTGCCGTTGTCGTGCCCTTCACGGTGTTGAGCACGGAGTCCTTGTTCTCGGTATCGAGCGAGTTCGACTGCTGCCGCATGGGAACGACATCGAGGGAACTCTTGGTGACGGTGCCCATGGCGCCGGTGAGGCTGGGGGGCGCGAGATCCGCGGCGTTGTGGGCATGGGCCGGCACGGCAGCACCAGCGATGACCATGGACCCGGCAACGACAGCGGCAGCCTTCAGCGACTTCATCGTGTTCCTTTCTTCGGCGACTCATGCCACCAGGGGGAATTCTCATTCCACAGGCAGGGGAACACCTGGCCTCCCCCTGCCGCCTGTCCAACGAGACCCGGCCGCCTCGGAAACCCCGCGGGGATGAAAATTTCGCAACTCACCCGCGTGAACAGCGTGTCGCATTCTCATATAAGTCCGTACGGGTAAGTCGAGGGGCACGAAATAGCCGTCGGGCCGACCATGAGCTCTCCGCTGGTCGAGCAGAGTTTGGGGAAGGCCGGCCCGACGGCGGGGCGGCGCCTGCTTCACCTCAGGCACCGTTCCCCGGTCCGGAGAGGGCGATCGTGGCCGGCCGTCAGGACGGGCGCAGATCGCCGGTCGGCGGGTTCAGCGGGGGCAGACCGGGCAGGTTCGCCTTCGGCAGGCCGCCGCCGACCAGGCTGGCGGTCACCACGTTGACCGTGCCGGCCAGCACGGCTCTGGCCGCAGGCGCCACCTGTGCGCGGTCATCGGAGGTGGCCGCCTTGAGCAGGGCGTCAACCTGCTTCTGGAGGTCGGCCAGCGCGTCACGCTTGAGGTCGATCGGGACCATGGGCCTGCCATACGCGACGCTTCCGCCCTGCACCGGCGACGAGGGTGCGGACGGGAGCCGCGGCGCCGTCGACGCTGCGGGCTTGGCGGGCTTGGCGGGGGCCTCAGACTTGGCGGGCTCGGCGGGCTCGGCGGGCTTGGCGGGCTTGGCGGGCTTGGCGGGCGCCGCGGGCTTGGCGGGCGCCGCGGGCTTGGCGGGCGCCGTAGAGGGAGCGGCCGCCGGCGGCTTGGCGGGCGCCGTAGAGGGAGCGGCCGCCGGCGGCTTGGCGGGCGTGGCCGGCGGGGTCACCGGAGCCACAGCGGTGAACTCGGCGAGCGACTTCTTGACGTCGTCGCCGAGTTCGGCCGCCCGCTCGGCGGAGAGCTGGCCGTTGTCCGCCTTGAGCACGGAGTCGAGCAGAGCGGTGACCGGCTTCAGGACGTCGGCGAGGCCATTGAGCGACTTGACTTGCGTCATGAGCGCATCCGCGGCGGGGACGGGTGCCGTCACCTTGGTGCGGACACGGTTCGAGTCACTGTCGGCCGCCAGCGCGGCGGGGGCGGTGATCCCGAGCACGAGCGTGGCACAGAGGGCGGAGGACGCGAGGCGCCGGGCGGGCAGAGCACGCATGGGGTATTCCCTTCGATCGGTGCGACAGATCTTGTACTCACCGTGAAATCTGCCTTCACCATCTGCAACCGCTCAGTCGCCATGCGTAGCGGTCCGTCGTCGTATCACCGACGTCGCCGCTGGTGAGACGCACGCGCGGGGGGCTCCGCGCACCTCCCTCCATTCGGGGCAACGCAGACCGGCCGCCCTCCCACTCGGGAAGGGCGGCCGGGGAACGGTGCGCGACTACGTCAGCGGTTGACGCACGTGTTGCCGAACGCGGGGTTCAACACACCGATGAGGATGTTGACGGTGTTCCCGCAGACGTTGACCGGGACGTGGACCGGGACCTGGACGACGTTGCCCGACAGAACACCCGGAGAGTGCGCGGCGACACCCTTCGCGCCGCTGTCGGCAGCGGCGACGCCGGCGGCGCCCGCCACAGCGGTGGCGGCGGCAACGGAGGTCAGGGCCAGGCCCTTCGCGATACGCGACATGGAGAAGTGCTCCTTGGTAGTGACGCGGTAAATCCGGGCACTGCGCCCGACGCCCGATCAACGCGTGCCACGCACGGTGGTTGCGCCGCCGAAAGGGTGATCCGCGAAGCGCACGGTTTCATGATTTCGACACGCATGTCTGGTTTCACCGATATAGGCGTATTGACGGATACGGTTGCGGCTCTCCGCGGCGCAGGCCGCTGTGCACCGGTCGGGGACGCCCCTCGGCCAACGAGCATCCCGAAAGGGCACCGCCGGTCATGCGCCAAAACCCGGGTCTCTTGCTGCGCCGCGCCATCGTGGGCTGCTGTGCTCTCGCTCCCCTCTGGACGCCCAGCACCGCCGCGACGGCCACGTCGACCGCGCCGACGGCCGAGGCGGCGAGCCTCGCCTTCCAGCAGCGCCACCGCGCGGTTCAACACGGAGGGATCGTCCGCGCCGCCAACTCGTCCATCACCTGCCGTACGGCCATGCCGCATGCGGACGCGCCGTCGTGCCCGGACGCGCGCGGCGGCGGTACGGCGGCGAACGGCGACTTCGACATGTTCTACATCGACGTGGACAGCGACCCGAACACCTACAACTCCAGCCATGGCGAGGTCCGTCTGCCGCAGGGGGCGCGGGTGACGTACGCCCGTCTGTACTGGGGCGGCAACCTGCGTGTGGGGGAACAGAAGCCACCGGAGGAGAACGGGCGGGTGCTGATCGCGGAGCCCGGCGGCGCGTACAAGGAGGTGCTCGCGGACACGGTGGTCGGGCACAGCGTGGCGCGCGGCGCGGACGCTTTCCAGGCCTCGGCGGACGTCACGAGGCTGGTGCGGTCGACCGGCCCGGGGCTCTACACCGTGGCGCAGGTCAATGTGGCGAAGGGTCACTCGGCCGCCGGTGCCTGGGGCGGTTGGACGCTGGTGGTGGCGTACGAGAAGAAGTCGGAGCCGCTGCGGCACCTGGTGCTGTGGGACGGCTTCGACGCGCTCGCGGCCGGCCGGGACCAGGTGGTCGGGCTGTCCGACATGGCGTTCCCCAAGGGCGCGGGCGGGCGGGTCGGTCTGGTCGCCTACAACGGGGACCGCGGCACGCGCGGTGACGCGCTCACCGTTTCCACCGGTCGCGGGGAGCCGATCGCGCTGGGCGACGCGGACAACCCCCAGGACGATGTCCTGAACTCGACGATCAGCGAGCCGGGTTCGACCGGACCGGATCGTTCGCCCGACTATCCGAACACGCTCGGCTACGACTCCGACGTCCTCGATCTGAGCGAGGAGGTCCGGCCCGGCGGGGACCAGTTGACGTTCCGGATCGCCTCGCAGCGGGACGCCGCCTGGGTCGGAGTGCTCTTCGTCGCCGTGGACGCCAAGTCATGACGCACACCGACCCGGGCCGTGCCCGTGCGCAAGGAACTCCCATGCACCTGTCACCGATGGACCCTCCGTCGCACATCCTGCACATCACCCAGCCCGTGGACGGCGGGGTGGCCCGAGTCGTGACGGACCTGATGCGGGCACAGCTCGCCGAGGGACTGCACGTCACCGTCGCCTGCCCCGGCGGTGTTCTGGCACCCGCCCTCCGGGCGCTCGGCGGGAACGTACGGCACTGGCACGCGACGCGTTCGCCGGGGCCCACGCTCCTCCAGGAGGTACGACACCTGCGGCGCGTCCTCGCCGACGTGCGGCCCGACCTGGTCCACGCACACAGCGCCAAGGCCGGGCTGGCCGCGCGGCTCGCTGTACGCGGGCGGATTCCGACCGTGTTCCAGCCGCACGCCTGGTCGTTCGAGGCGGTCGGCGGGGTCACTGCCTCGCTCGCCCTGAAGTGGGAGCGGTGGGGCGCTCGTTGGGCCGACCGCGTGGTCTGCGTGAGCGAGGCCGAACGGGTCACCGGGGAACGTGCGGGGGTGCGGGCCCGGTGGCGGGTGGTCGCCAACGGAGTCGATCCGGGACGCTTCCAGCCGGCGGCTCCCGGCGTCGTACGAGCCGGGATTCCGCTGCTCGCCGGTCTCGGTGCCGATGCTCCGCTGGTCGTGTGTGTGGGGCGGCTGTGCCGGCAGAAGGGGCAGGACATCCTGCTGGCGGCGTGGAGCGCGGTGGTCCGGCAGGTACCGGGGGCCCGGCTCGTGCTGGTCGGCGACGGGCCGGACGCTCCGGCGCTGCGGGGGCTCGCGCCCGACGGGGTGCTGTTCGCCGGGGCCGCCGCCGATGCCGTGCCCTGGTACCAGGCCGCTGATCTCGTCGTCCTGCCGTCCCGCTGGGAGGGCATGGCGCTGGCGCCGCTGGAAGCCATGGCCTGCGGGCGGCCGGTCGTGATCACGGACGTGGACGGCGCCCGCGAGAGTCTGCCGCCGGGTCAGGAACCCGTGCCCCCGGAGGATCCGGCGGCTCTTGCCCGCACGATCACCGGGTTGCTGCGCGATCCATCGCGGCGCGAGTCGCTCGGCCATCAAGGGCGCCACCATGTCCTGGCCACCCACGACGTGCGGCACACGGCTGGAGCCGTGGCGGACGTGTACCGCGAACTGCTGGCCGACGGAAGCGGTGCGAGAGGCGAGGTCGCGTCGAGCGACGGTCGCGCACCTGGCTCCGCGTCCGTCGGGCACGCCCCGTGCGGGGAACCCACCGAGTACAGGAAGTCCATCCTCACGTGACTGCGGAAAGCACCGTTCCCTCCGCCGGCGGACAGCCACCGGAGTACGGAATCTCAAGCGTCTCGGTCATCGCTCCACGCGGGGCAAGCGGCTCCGGGTTCCCGGCCGCGCGGCCCGCCATACGGCGGCACTCCTCGTGGCTCGCGCTGCTCACGGTGGACGCGGGCGCGGCGCTCCTCGTCGCGCAGGTGCTCACCGACGCCCGGACACCGGGGCACCCGCTGCTGGTCGCCGGGTTGCTGCTGGCCGTCGTGTGCCTCAACGCGCGGGCCCGGCTGTACCGGCCGCCCGCTGTGCCTGCCGTGCTGGACGAGCTGCCCGCCGTCTGCGTGCGGATCGGCGTCTGCTGGTGCGTGCTCGCGGCGGCGGTCGCGGCCTACTCCCCGGCCCACTCCCTGTCCGTCGGCGCCCTGGCCCTCGGCTGCGTCCTGCAGTCGGCGGCGAGCTGCGCGGGCCGGGGCACGGTGCACTGGCAGCGGCGCCGGGCGCTCGTCCGCAGGCCGGGTGCCGCCCTGGTGGTCGGTCCTGCGGCGACCGCGCAGCGCGTGGCCGCCGCGTTCCTTCGGCGCCCGGGGTGCGGACTTCGGCCCGTGGGCGTGGTCGCCGACCAGGCGGCCGGGGGTGAGGGCCTGCCGGTGCTGAGCACGGACGAGGAGGTGCGGCGGGCGATCGTCCAGAACGGCGTCCAGACCGTCCTCGTCGTGGGCTCCCGCACCGAACGCGGACCGCTGCTGAGGGCGTTGGCCGAGGCGGGCTGCGCGCTGTGGCAGGTGGACGCGGAGTCGCCGTCGTACGACCGGAGCGGTGAGCGTCTCGCCGGGTTCCCGTGCCGTCGCCTGAAATTGACGGAACGTCACGAGGGCGTTGGTAAGCGGGCGTTGGACATCGCCGTCTCCGGGACCCTCCTGCTCGTGGTCAGTCCGCTGCTGATGGCCACCGCAGTGGTGCTGCGGCTGTGCGACGGGCCCGGGGTGGTGTTCCGGCAGGAGCGGATCGGCAGGGGCGGGCGGCCGTTCACGCTGCTGAAGTTCCGCACGCACCGCCCGGCCGACGCGCACGAGGCCGCGACCCGGTGGAGCGTGGCGAACGAGCAGGAGATGCGCTGGTTCTGCCGCTTCCTGCGACGCACCTCGCTGGACGAGCTGCTCCAGCTGTGGAACGTGGTGCGCGGCGACATGAGTCTGGTCGGACCTCGCCCGGAACGGCCTTACTTCGTCGGGAAGTTCAGCCAGACGTACCCCGGCTACGCAGACCGCCATCGGATGCGGACCGGCATTACCGGCCTCGCCCAGATCCACGGGCTGCGCGGCGACACCTCGATCGAGGACCGTGCCCGCTTCGACAACGCGTACATCGACGACTGGTCGCTGTGGCAGGACGTCTGCGTCCTGCTGCGCACGGCGGCCGCGCTCGTCCGGCCCACGGGGAGTTGAGCCGTGACCCGGCTGGGTGCCAGGGCCGCCTCGTCCGTTTTGCCGGTGCTGGCGGTGATCGCCATGCTGGCGCTGCCCGTCCTCCCCGGTGACAAGGACGGGGCGAACGCGGCCGACGCCGTCTCCGGGCTGCTCGTGCTGTGGTGCGGGATCCGTCTTGTACGGGATCGGCGGCGCCCGCTGTCCCGGACGGCCGCCGTGGTGCTGGGGCTGCCCGTCGTGGGGCTCGCCCTGGCGGCGGCCGGGGCGACCTCGCCGGAGGCCGGGATCTCCGGGCTCACCCGGTATCTGCAGATCTTCGTACTCGTACCGGCGGCGGTGCTGCTGAGTGTGCGGAGCCGGGCGGACTTCCGGGTGCTGGCCTGGGCGTTCGTCGGGCTGGCGCTGTGGCAGGGGGCCGTGGGCGTGTACCAGTACGTCACCGGGACCGGGGCCTCGTACGTGGGTGAGGACATCCGGGCGGTGGGGACCTTCGGGCCGACGGACGTCATGGGGATGGCGACGGTCGTCTCGTTGGGGCTGGTGTGCGCGGTGGGGCTGGCGCTCGGGCCGCCCGCCGCCGGGCAGCGGGCGGCGGCCGTGCTCTGCGCGGTCGTGCTGGTGGTGCCGCTCGCGGTGTCGTTCAGCCGGGGTGCGTGGATCGCCACGGCGGCGGCATGTGGGCTCCAGGTGGTACTGGCAGGGCTGCGGCGGGCGGTCACGGTGTTCGCGGCGGTGGCCGCCGCGGGGGTGGTCCTCGTGGGCGGGCTCGGCATCGGCTCCGCGATGTTCCAGGAGCGGATCAGCAGCATCACCCAGGTCACGGACGCCCCCGACCAGTCGGTCACCGACCGGTACACGATGTGGGCGGCGGCCGTCGACATGTGGCGCGAACAGCCGCTGACCGGCGTGGGGTTGAAGGGTTTCGCCGAGTACCGGGACGGGCGCGCCTCGCTGGCGCTGTCGTCCGGGAGCGACATCGCGGGCGCCGGAACCGCCTACCGCAAGCAGCCCCTGCTGTCGCCGCACAACATGTACCTCCTCGTGCTGAGCGAGCAGGGGCTCGTCGGACTGGTGACCCTGGTGGGGAGCTGGCTGGCGCTGCTGGTCTGCGCGGCGCGGGGGCTGGTGCGGGTACGACGTGAGCCGGGCGGGCCCGCCCGTGGACCTGGGGGGCCCGCCCGTCGCCCCCGTGGACTCGACTGCGGGCTCGTCGCGTGCGGGGTGCTCGTGTGGGTGCTGGTCGACTTCGTGTACGCCGACATCGGCGGGCCCTCGACCGTGCTGACCGCCGTGGCCTTCGGGCTGGTGGCCTGGTGGGCCCTGGCGGACACCACGTCCTCCTCCCGGGCGTCCGCCGAGGAGCGTGCCGGGGTCACCGCACCGGAGGGGGCGGGAGCGCGATGACGGTGACGCCTCCTGGGACGACCGACGGAGCCCCGGCGGCACCGGGGCCCGTACCCACGCCCGCACCCACGCCCGTACCCGCCGCCCGGGCCGCTGCCGAGCCCACTGATGTCGCCCCGCCGACCGGCCGGTTCCTCGCCAGGGCGACCCTCGTCACGGCCGTGCTCACGGCCGTCGGGTCGCTGCTGGGCCTCGGCCGCGACCAGGCGCTGTCGTACCTGTTCGGAGCCGGACCCGAGACGGACGCCTTCCTGGTCGCCTGGACCGTGCCGGAGTTCGCGGCGACGCTGCTCATCGAGGACGGCCTGGCCATCGTGCTGGTGCCGATGATCAGCGTGGCCGTGGCCCGCCGTGCGCAGGGCGCCCCCGGCGATCCGGTCCGCGCGCTGGTCGCCACCACGCTGCCCCGGCTGTCGCTCGCCTTCATGGCGGCGGCCGCGCTGCTGATCGCCGGGGCGCCCTACCTGGTGAAGGTGCTCGCGCCCGGACTGCCCGATCCGGGGCTCGCGGTGGACTGCGCCCGGCTGACGGCGACCTGTGTGTTCACCTTCGGGCTCGCCGGGTACTGCAGCGCGGCGCTGCGGGCCCACCGCCGGTTCGTGGCACCCGCCGCGATCTACGTGGCGTACAACACCGGGATCATCGCGGCGATGTTCGTCCTGGGCGGGCGCTGGGGGGTGCGCGCGGCGGCGATCGGGGTCGCGGTGGGGGGCGGGCTGATGGTCCTGTCCCAACTGCCGTTCCTGGTACGTGAGTTGAGACGGAAGTCGGCCACGGTGGCGGAGCTGGCGGAGCCGGCGCGTCCGATGGATCTCGCGCTCGTCAGCACCGTTCTCCTCTTCGGACTGTGCCGTCAGTCCCAGGTACTCATCGAGCGCTTCCTCGGCTCCACACTCCCGGCCGGGGCCATCTCGCACCTCAACTACGCGCAGAAGGTGGCGCAGATCCCCATGACGTTCTCGCTGATGCTGTGCACCGTCACCTTCCCGGTGGTGGCGCAGGCGTTGGCCCAGGGCGACACCGAGCTGGCCCGCAGCCGGGTGCAGAAGGACCTGGCGCTGGTCTCCTGCATCGTGCTGCTCGGCGCGGCGGTGATCGTCGCCTGCGCGCCGCAGATCACCGAGCTCCTCTTCCAGCGCGGCGCGTTCACCCCCGAGGACACCGCCGCCACGGCCGCCGTGATGCGCGTGTACGCCCTCGGGCTGCTGGGCCACGCGATGGTGGGCGCGCTGGTCCGTTCGTACTTCTCGACCCGGCGACCCAGCTGGTACCCGCTCGCCGCCATGGCCACCGGGATCTTCGTGACCTCCTGCATCGGCGCCGTCACCGTCGGCGGCTGGGGCGTGCTCGGGATCGCCGCCGCCAACGCCGCCGGGATCACCGTGACGGCCCTGCTCCTGCTGTACGGCATCGGCGGGCGCGGGGTACCGATCCACGTCCGGCAGGTGGTGGCCGAGATGAGCAGGCCGGTGCGGGCGGCCGTGGTCGCCGCCGCCGTCGGACTGTTCTGCGCGAGCCGCCTGGACACACCCGTACTCGGGCTCGCCGTGGGATCCGCGGTGGTGTCCGTCGTCTTCGTCGCGCTGGCACGGGCCCTGGGGGCCTGCGGCTTCGCATCCGCACTCCATTCCGTCACACGAAGGCTCCCGTATGTCCGTAACCGCTGAACCGACCGACCCGCCCACCGGCCGCACCAGACCCGCCTTCGGCACGAGTCTGTGGGTGGCGATGTACCACTCCGTCGGCGACTGCTCCGACGACCCGTACCGCATCACCGTCTCCCCCGACCGCCTCGGCCGGCAACTGGCCTGGCTGCGCCGCCAGGGGCTGCGCGGGGTGAGCGTGAGCGACCTGCTCGCCGCCCGCGCGCGGGGTGAGGGGCGGAAGCTGGTGGGGCTCACCTTCGACGACGGATACGTGGACTTCGTCGACGGCGCGCTGCCGCTGCTGCGCGACCACGAATGCGGTGCCACCGTCTTCGTCCTTCCGGGGCGGCTGGACGGCGAGAACCAATGGGACCCGCTCGGCCCGCGCAAACGCCTGCTGGGCCGGCGGGGCATCCTGACGGCCGCCGCCACGCAGGGCATCGAGATCGGCTCGCACGGCCTCACCCATGTCGACCTCACCAAGGCGGACGACGAGACACTGCACGCCGAGGTCGCCGGGAGCAGAGCGCTGCTCTCGGAGTTGATCGGCGCTCCGGTACAGGGCTTCTGCTACCCCTACGGCACCATCGACCAGCGGGCCCTCGACGCCGTACGGAACGCCGGTTACGCGTACGCCTGCGCCATCGACCCCGGCCCACTGAACGGCCCGTACGCCCTCCCTCGTGTCCACATCGGCGAGCAGGACACCGCCGTACGCCTCTTCCTCAAGTACCGGCTGCACCGCGTGCGCCGCCGCCCCGTCGAGGAGGTCTGAGGACGTGAAGGCCCTGCACATCATCACCGGCCTCGGGGTCGGCGGCGCGGAGCAGCAACTCCGGCTGCTGCTGCGGCACCTGCCGGTCGACTGCGACGTGGTGACGCTCACCAACCCGGGCCGGGTCGCCGACGGCCTCACCGCCGACGGCGTACGCGTCACCCACCTCGGCATGTCCGGCAATCGCGACCTCATGGCCCTGCCCCGCCTGGTGCGGCTGATCCGCGCGGGCGGCTACGACCTCGTGCACACACACCTGTACCGGGCCTGCGTGTACGGCCGGGTCGCCGCACGCCTGGCCGGTGTGCGGGCCGTCGTGGCCACCGAACACTCCCTGGGCGACTCGCAGATGGAAGGCCGCCGGCTCTCCGCCGGGGTCCGCGCGCTGTACCTCGCCAGCGAACGCCTGGGCCGCGCCACGGTCGCCGTCTCCCCCACGGTCGCCGAACGGCTGAAGCTGTGGGGCGTGCCCGGGCCGCGCATCGAGGTCGTGCCGAACGGCATCGACCTCGCCCGCTTCCGCTTCGACCCGGCGCTGCGCGAACGCACCCGCAGACGGCTCGGGCTGCCGGAGGGCGCGTACGTCATCGGCGGCGTCGGACGGCTCACGGCGGGCAAGCGGTTCGACGTCGTCGTCCGCGCGCTCGCCCAACTCCCCGCCGACTACTGGCTGTTGCTGGTCGGTGGCGGCCCGGAGGAGAACCTGCTGCGGCGGGCCGCCCAGCAGGTGGGGGTCGCCGACCGGGTGCTGCTCACCGGTGAGCGGGCCGCGGGCGGATGCCCGGGCACCGATCTGCCGTCGCTGCTGACCGCCATGGACGTCCTCGCCTCGCCCAGCGCCGAGGAGGCCTTCGGGCTCGCCGTCGTGGAGGCCATGGCGGCCGGGTTGGCCGTGCTCTACGTCTCGTGCCCCGCGATCGAGGACCTGCCGCAGGGCACGGCCGACGGCTCCGGGCGCGTACAGGGGAGCGCGGACTCTTTCGTACGCGCCCTCCTCGACATCCGCGCCGCGGGCCCGCGGCCCCGGACCGTCCCCCCCGCCGCCCACCACTACTGCATCACCCGCAGCGCCGCCCAGCTCATGGACGTGTACGCGGCCGTCTCCAGCCCGTCTCCCGGAAGCCCGCCTTTGAGAGTGAGTTCCGTATGACCGACATCGCCGACAAGACAGACCGTATGCCCGGCCCAGCCCCCGGGAACCCCCGAGGCGCCGGCCCGCTCGCCCGGGTGAAGAACCTGCCGCCCTGGTTCCTGCTCGCGGTCGGCGTCCTGCTCGGCGGGGCGCTCGGGGCCTCGTACGGCCTGGTGACTCCTGCGACCTACACGGCTACGAGCTATGTCGTCGCCGTGCCCGCCAAGCAGTCGGACCCACAGGCAGCGCTCGGTTTCGCCCAGGCCTACGGGCGGGTGGCCACGCAGCTCGCGGTGCTGGGCGACGCGCAGGTGTGGGCCGGAGTGCCGGTCAGGACGCTGCGGGACAGCGTACGGACGGCGACCTCGCCGGACGCGCCGATGGTCGCCGTCTCGGCCACCTCCACCCGGCCCGACCTCGCCGTCGACATGGCCAACGCCGTGTCGCGCGCCCTGACCCGGCACGCGGACTTCACCGAGGACAGCACGCACGTCGAACTCCAGCAGTTCGCGCGCGCCACCAGGCCCAACGAGGCGTCCTCGGCCTCGCTGACGGTGACGGGCCTGGTGGGCGCCAGTGCGGGCGGACTGCTCGGTGGGCTGCTCCTGCTGGTGCGCCCGCGTCGCACCGCGGACTCGCCACCGCTGGCCTCCGTACCGGGCCCGGCCACCGCCGCCGACGCACACCGGCACCTGTGACCGGCGCGCCCCCGGCCGTGGGCAACGGCATCGGCAGCATCCGTACAGACAGCACCCTGCGCACCGAACTCTGCACCGACGAACGCGAGTTCGCCGCGCTCGGCTCCGCCTGGACCCGACTCCACCGGAGGTGCTCCGCCGCCACACCGTTCCAGAGCCACGCCTGGCTCCACTCCTGGTGGCTGTCCTACGGCAAGCGCGGTCGGCTCCGGGTCGTGCTGGTGCGCGAGGGCGAGGAGTTGCTCGCCGCCGCTCCGCTCACGCTCGTACGGCTGCCGCTGCCCGCCCTGGTCCCCCTCGGCGGCGCGATCTCCGACTACGCGGACGTCCTCATCGACGACGAGCACACCGACCGCGCGGCGGCGGCGCTGACCGAGGGACTGTTCGCCCTGGCCCGCACCGCGCTGATCGACTTCCGCGAGGTGCGGCCCGGCGCCGCCGTGGAGCACGTGTACGACCGGTGGCGCGGCCCCCGGCGGCGGGTCGCCGACTCGGTGTGCCTGGAGCTGCCCGCCCGGCCGATGGACGAGCTGCTCACGCGGTTGCCGGCCGCCCGGGCCCAGCGCGTCCGGGCGAAGATCCGCAAGCTCACCGGCCTCGGTGTCGAGCCGCGCGCCGTACCGCACGACGAGGTGGACGCGGCCGTGCACACCCTGCTGGAGCTGCACCGGTTGCAGTGGCAGGGCCGCAAGGTGACCGCCGAGCACCTTCGGCCCCGGTTCCACGAGCACCTGGCCCGCTCGATCGGCCCGATGGTCAGGTCCGGGGACGCCGTGGTGACCGAGTTCCGGGTCGGCGGTGACGTCATGGCCATCGACGTGACCCTGCTGTCGCGACAGCTGGCGGGCGGCTATCTCTACGGCGCCCATCCCCGGCTGCGGGAGCGGAAGGCCGACGTCTCCACGATGCTGCTGCTCGCCTGCGCCGAACAGGTGAGCGGCGGCGACCACCAGGTGCTGAGCATGCTGCGCGGGACCGAGTCGTACAAGTTCCACTGGCGCCCGGACACCGTGGTCAACCAGCGCCTCCTCCTCGCCCGGCGGCGTACGGCACCGCTGCTGTCGGCGGTCGTCTGCGACGCCGCCGGGCGCAGCCGGGGCAAGAAGCTGGTCCGTCGCCGGCGGGAACGCCGTGGGGCGGGCCGTGACCGGCCCGCCCCCGCGTCACCGGTGGCGCGACCACCAGTCGAAGCGCAGGCAGAGCTTCCCACCGAGCCAGTACTCGACCCAGTCCCCCAGGTCCAGCGGCGTGCAGTCGAACGGGAGCGCCGGCGTGGTGGGCTTGGGTGGCTCGGGCCGCGGAGCCGTCGGCACCGGGACCGGAACGGGGTCGATACGCCCGGACAGCATGGACCGGTAGACCTCGGACGCCTTTGGGTTGGCCGTGCACTGCCACACACCGTGCGGGCAGTAGTCGGTGAGCGTGTTGTAGAGCGGCTTGTGCTCGTCCATCCAGTCGAGCATGCCCTCCATATACTCCGGGTTGTCCCCGTTGTGGAACAGCCCCCACTCGGCGTACGAGATGGGCTTGCCGTGGGCCTTCGCGAAATCCACGTGCGCCTGGAGCCCGTACGGCTCCGTCACCTGCTCGTCGAACGACAGTCCGCGCGGCTGGTCGTACGAGTCCATGCCGATGATGTCGACCGTACCGTCACCCGGATAGCACTGGGTCCAGGGGATGGCGTCCCGGCCACGGTTCGGCGTCCAGTCGAACGCGAACTTCTGGCCCGGCACCGTTCGCATGGTGGCGACGATCCGGTTCCAGTACCGCTTCCAGTTCTCCGGGTCCGGCCCGCAGCGATGGGTGTACGTGATGCCGTTCATCTCCCAGCCGAGCACGATGACGGTGTCCGGCAGCTTCAGCTCGACCAGCCGCTCGGCCAGTGCGCGGAAGTGGTGGTCGAATTCGCCCACCGCCGCGCGTCGCAGCAGTCGGCGGACCTCGGCGTCGGAGACGCCCTCCTCATTGCGCTCCATCATGGGCACGTTGAGGACGAACGTCCGGTCGTCCCTCTCCCGCCGCCAGTCCGCCCACGCGTCGAGGAAGTCCGGCCGGCCCTCGATGTTGCTCCACCGGTCGCCCGGCAGATACGTGTGCGCCACGCGCAGATCGGCCCCGCCCAGCCAGTCGCTGAGCTGGTCGATACGGGCCGTGCCCTGGGGGCCGTAGCCGAGGTAGGCGCCGAAGGCCGGGAACTCTTTGTCGGTCTCGGGCTCCTGGGCGCCGGGTGCGCCCGGGACCGGCGGCACGGCAGGGGCGACCGGCGAGGAAGGCACCGGTGGCGGGGGTGCCGCGACCGGCCTTGTCTGAGTTCCGGGGGTTGTCAGCGCGGTCGGTCTGGGTGCCGGAGGGTCACCGACACGCACCAGCCCGGCGCCGACGGCGTACCCCGGTCCCGAGACGAGGACAACCAATGCAACGACACCGGCCGCGGCACACGTCGGCCATCCGATCCGGCGTCGCCGCCGCTGTGGGGCCATGCCCATTCCTTTCTGCGGCTCCTGCTCCGTCCCCCGCTGCTTTCGCTTCCATCGCTTTGCGTCCCACCTACTGACACACAGTCATACGAATACGAAGTCCGCCAGCCGAGGCTCGTCGATCGGGTGGTCCGACCCTCCGTGCGGGTGGTCGGACCACCCGCACGGCCTGAAAGGAAATGTCCGTGTCACTGCTCGACACCCGCGTACCCGCCGTTCTGCTGCGGATCGACCGCAATCCCTTCCATCACGGAACGCTGGGGGCCGTACGCACCCTGGGCCGGGCCGGTGTGGAGGTACACGTGATCGCCGATTCCGCCGGCAGCCCCCACGCCCGATCGCGTTTCGTGACCGAGACGCACTCCCCGCCGCCGCCCGGCGCGTCGACCGAGGAGATCGCCGCCGTCCTGCGCCGGGTGGCCGACCGGATCGCCCGGCCCTCCGTCCTGATCCCCATGGACGACGCGAGCGCCATCGCGGTGTGCCGCCTGGGTGCGGACCTCGCGTACGGCTATCTGCTCCCCGACCAGCCCGTCGATCTCGCCGAGCGGGTGGCCGACAAGGCGGAGCTCGCCACCGTGTGCGGGCGCGTGGGCATTCCGCATCCGGTGACACTGGTCCCCGACAGCGCGACCCAGGCGACCGCCTTCGCTCGGCAGCTGGGGCTCCCTCTGGTGGCGAAGTGGAGTCGGCCGTGGCGGCTGCCCCCCGGGTCGGGACTGCGCAGCACGGTGGTGGTGCACTCGCAGGAGGAGGCTCAGGCGCTGTTCCGGCGAACGGAGGAGGCGGGCAGCCGACTGCTGCTCCAGGCCCATCTGCCCCCGGGTCCGGACCGTGACTGGTTCTTCCATGGGTACGCCGACCGGGCCGGCGTGGTACGCGGCGGAGGCCCCGGCCGCAAACAGCGTGCCTGGCCGCGCGGCGCGGGTCTGACCACCGTGGGGTGCTGGACGCCGAATCCCGAGATGCAGGCGCTGGCGGAGCGACTGGTCGGCGCGCTCGGCTTCCGGGGAGTCTTCGACCTCGACTTCCGCCGGGACGGCACGGCGGGCGCGTACCACCTGCTCGACTTCAACCCGCGTCCCGGCGCCCAGTTCCGGCTCTTCGCGGACACGGCCGGGGTGGATGTCGTCCGAGCCCTGCATATGGATCTGACGCATCGCCCGGTCCCGGACGGAGACCCGCTGCCCGGCCGGGACTTCGTCGTTGAGAACTACGCGCCGCTCACCGCGCTGCGTCCACGCCGGGGGCGCGAGTTCGCCTGGCACGCCCGGGACGACCTCGCGCCCAGCGTCGCGCTCTGGGCGCTGTGGTGCCGGCACGCGGCCCGCCGCCTGTCGGACCGGCGCCCCACTCCCGAGGTGCGGATCGTACGGCAGGCGAGCGCCCCGGCATTGCTGCCGTCCCCGACCTCCCCGACCGACTGAACGACGACGAGAGAGCGAGTAATTGCTGATGCACGACCTGCTGGTAGTGGGTGCCGGACCCTATGGACTGTCCATCGCGTCCCATGCCGCGGCCGCCGGGCTGAGCCTGCGCGTCGTCGGACGGCCCATGGCGTCCTGGCGCGACCACATGCCCCGCGGCATGTTCCTGAAGTCGGAGCCGTGGGCCTCCAACCTCTCGGACCCGGAGGGCAAGTGGCGCCTGGACGTGTACTGCGCGGAGCAGGGCATCACGGCCCGGCACGGCGAGCCGATCCCGGTCGAGACATTCGCCTCGTACGGCCTGTGGTTCGCGCGCCACGCCGTGCCGCCCGTCGACGAACGGATGGTGAAGGCGCTCCGCTTGTGCCCAGGCGGCTTCGAAGCGCTCCTGGACGACGGGGAGGCGCTGCGTGCGAGGACGGTGGCGCTGGCCATCGGCGTCCTGCCCTTCACCGAAGTGCCGTCCGCTCTCAGGGCGTTGACGCCGGTCCATGTTTCGCACAGCAGCGACCACAGTGATCTCGAGCGTTTCCGGGGCCGGGACGTCACGGTGGTCGGCGGCGGCCAGGCGGCCTTGGAGACGGCCGCGCTGCTCGCCGAACAGGGCGCGAGGGCCCGGGTGTTGGCGCGCGCCGCGCGCCTGAACTGGAACGACGTTCCCTCGCTCCGGGAGCGCTCGCCGTGGCAGTCGGCCCGCTCCCCGCTCAGCGGCCTGGGCTGCGGCTGGCGCAACTGGCTCTACGCCGAGCGGCCGGCCTGGTTCCGCCTCCTCCCGGAGGCCGGACGGGCACACATCGCGGCGACCGCCCTCGGCCCGGCGGGCGCCTGGTGGGTGCGCGAGCGGTTCGAGCCGGTCGTCGAGGTGCGGCTGGGGCAGCGGATCACGTCCGCGTACGAGTCGGACGGCCGTGTACGGCTGGAGACGGTGAGCCTCAGCGGCAAGCCGACGTCTCTGGAAACCGACCATGTCATCGCGGCCACCGGCTTCAGGGCCACCTGCGACCGACTGGGACTGCTGGCGGAGAACGTACGCGGAAGCCTGGAGACCGTGTCCGACGGTTCGCCCGCGGTCGGGCGGGACTTCGAGTCGTCGGTACCCGGACTGTTCTTCGCGGGCCTGACGACGGCCTCCGGCTTCGGCCCCGCGATGCGCTTCGTGCACGGCGCGACGTTCACGGCGGGGACGCTGGTACGAGGGGTACGGCGGCGACTGCGCTCGGGCACACCGGGCAACGGGATCCCGGCGCCGGGAGGCGGGGTGCGGCCGGCCGGGACCGGGATCGTCATCCGGAGTTGAGGAAAGGGCCGCAAGGCCTCGGGTGCCGGACGCTGAGCGTCCGGCACCCAGGGTGTCACCGGCGGGAGAACACTCGGCTCCGCCGGTACATGATGGCCCCGCCCGCGATCAGCGCGGCGCCGGCGGCCGAGGCCGCGAGCAGACCTTCGCTGCCGGTCTCCGCCAGGGCCGCCGGGTTCGCCGGCGGAGTGACGGAAGGCTTGCCCGGTGGGGTCGTGGGCGGCTCGGCCGGCGGAATCACCCGAGGGGTCGTGGGCGGCTGGTGCCGGGGCTTGTCCGGCGGGGTGTCGCGGTGCTCCTCAGGGGGACCGTCGTGGACCTTCGGGGACCCCGTGTTGACGCACTCGTTGCCGAAGGCGGGGTTGAGCGCGGCGATCACGTCCACGGTGTTGCCGCACACGTTGACCGGAACGTGCACGGGAGCCTGGACGCTGTTGCCCGACAGGACGCCGGGCGAGCCCTGGGCCTCGCCGTCCGCCGACGCGCCAGAAGCCTTGTGCATGCCCGAGGGGTCATGCTCCTCCCCCGGACCGGGCGCGTCCCAGGGAGCGTGCTCCTCAGCGGGACCGTGCGGCTCCGAGGGCTTGTGCTCGCCCGAGGGACCGTGCGCTCCCTTCCCGTCGTCATGCCCGGAAGAACCGTGCGTCGGAGCGTCGTGGAACTTCGGGGACGCCGAGTCCTCGTTGACGCAGGCGTTGCCGAAGGCCGGGTTGCCGACACCGACGATGTCGACGGTGTTGCCGCAGACGTTGATGGGAATGTGCACGGGAGCCTGGACGCTGTTGCCCGACAGGACGCCGGGCGAGCCTTCGGCCGCACCGGTCGCGTCCGATTCCGCGAACGCCGAGGAGCTGTACAGGGACAGAATGCCTGTCGCGGCCGCCGCCGCCACCATTCCCTTGCTCAGGGTATGTCGCACTATCTTGTTGTCTTCCTGCTTGTTCCAAAAGGGGGAAAGGCCGGCCTTGGCACCGTGAATACGGGCCAAGGCCGGCCGGGACACAACCGGGCGGCTGACGTGCTACATCACTTGTTGATGCACACGTTGCCGGCCGCCGGGTTCAGCAGTCCGACGATGTTGACGGTGTTGCCGCACACGTTGATGGGAACGTGCACGGGAACCTGGATCACGTTGCCGGAGAGAACACCCGGGGAGTGAGCGGCGACCCCCTTGGCGTCCGCGTCGGCCACGGCCGGAGTGGCCACGCCGATGGCCATGATCGCGCCGGCGGCGGCCGCGGCGCTCTGCTTGAGCTTCACGTGTTTTCCCTTCTTCGCGGTCATGCACCGATGACGGCCGAAACCGAGCGAGCACAGCTTGAACGGCTCGCACCATGACCTGCAGGCTGTAAACGAGGGATGGACGAATGAAGAAACCGCGGAACACGACGCGCTTCAGAATTCACCCGAACGCCGCGCGCGCGGTGACTGACCGGATCATCCAAGGGGTCTCCCCCGCCACAGAAACGCTTCGCTCGGCGCCTATGGCACCTGAAGCTCCTCAAGCGCCGTACAGCGCCTCTATCTCCGCCGCATACGCCGCCGCCACCCGATGACGCTTGATCTTGAGGGACGGGGTGAGCAGGCCGTTCTCCTCGGTGAAACCACCCTCCACCAGCCGGAACTCGCGAATGGATTCGGCCCGGGAGACCGCCTGGTTCGCGTAGTCCACGGCCTTCTGCACGTCGGCGCGCATCCGGGGATCGTGGACCAGTTCGGCGGACGGGGTCTCCGCGGGCATCCCGTTGACGTAGAGCCAGTGGGCGATGTCCTCGGGGTCGAGGGTGATGAGGGCGGCGACGAAGGGGCGGTTGTCGCCGACGACGATGCACTGGCCGACCGGGGGGCGGCTGCGCAGCCGGTCCTCCAGGACGGCCGGGGAGACGTTCTTGCCGCCGGAGGTGACGAGGATGTCCTTCTTGCGGCCGGTGATGGTGAGGTAGCCGTCCTCGTCGAGGGCGCCGAGGTCGCCGGTGGCGAACCAGTCGTCGGTGAGGGCGGCGTCGGTGGCGACCGGGTTGTTCCAGTAGGTGCCGAAGACGATGGAGCCCTTGATCAGGATCTCGCCGTCGTCGGCGATGCGGACCGAGGTGCCGGGGACGGGCTGGCCGACGGTGCCGGGGCGCGGTTTGAGGGGCGGCACGATGGTGGCGGCGGCGGTGGTCTCGGTGAGGCCGTAGCCCTCGTAGATGATGATCCCGGCGGCGTAGAAGAAGAGGTTGAGGTCGCGGTCGAGCGGGGAGCCGCCGCTGATGGCGTAGCGCATACGGCCGCCCAGCTCGCTGCGGATGCGGCGGTAGACCAGCAGGTCGTACAGGGCCCAGGCGGCGTACAGGCCGGGGGTCGGACCGGGGCCCCGGTCCAGGAACTTGTCTAGGTAGGCGCGGGCGAAGCGGACGCCGAGGCGGTGGGCGCGGTCGAAGGAGGCGCCGCGGCCGATGCGTTCGGCGGTGGCGCGGCCGGTGGCGTGGATCCGCTCGAAGAGGTACGGGACGCCGACGAGGAAGGTGGGGCGGAACTTCTTGAACGCGGGCCGCAGTTCGGCGGGCTTGATGCTCGGGCAGTGGCCCAGCTCGATCCGGGCCATCAGACAGGCGATCTGGATCGTACGGCCGAGGATGTGGGCCAGCGGGAGGAAGAGGAGGGTGGAGGCGACCTGGCCGCTGACCTCCGTGAAGACCGGGTGGAGCAGCTCGACCGTGTTGGCGGCCTCCGCGTGGAGGTTGGCGTGGGTGAGGACACAGCCCTTGGGCCGGCCGGTGGTGCCGGAGGTGTAGCAGATCGTCGCGGCCGTGTCGGGGGTGAGGGCGGCGCGGCGCTTGGTGACCTCGGCCTCGGGGATGCCCCGGCCCAGGTCGGCGAGTCGGTCCAGGGCGCCCGCGTCGAGCTGCCAGACGTGTGGGGGCCGGGAGTGGCGGGCGGTGGCGGTGGCGACGGCGGCCGCGTTCTCGGGGGTCTCCACGATCACGAAGCGGGAGCCGGAGTCCCGGACGATCCACTCGATCTGCTCCGGCGAGGACGTGGCGTAGACGGGGACGGACTGGCCGCCGGCCGCCCAGACGGCGAAGTCGAGGACCGTCCACTCGTAGCGGGTGCGGGACATCACCGCGACCCGGCCGCCCGGTTCGAGGCCGGCCGCGATCAACCCCTTCGCGGTGGCGCTGACTTCGCGGGCGAAGGCGGTGGCGGTGACCGGGTGCCAGGTGCCGTGGTGGTCGGCGCGGCGCAGGACCACGGCGTCGGGGGCCTCGGTCGCGTTGCGGTAGGGGAGGTCGGCGATGCTGCCGCTCGTCGCGGGGCGCGCGAGGGCGGGGGTGCGCGCCTCGCGGACGACACCCTGCGCGTCCCTGACGACCTCGACCCTGACCCGGTCCGCCAGGTCGGTGCGCTGCTTCGCCTGGTTCAAGTCCTTGCGTACGCCCATCACGCTCCCCGAGGCCGACGGTTCCTACGTTACCGATGAGTCAACTTACCGATGCATAAGGAAATTTCAATGGTTTCGGCCCACTCCGAGATGCGAGGGGGTGCCTGTGATAGGGGTGGATCATGCGCCCCCACCGCTTCAAATACGTCCTGATCGCTGTGTGTGTCTCGTCCGCCGTGGCTCTGTCCGGTGCCGTACCGGCCGTCGCCCGGCCCGCCTCCGTTCCCCCTCTTCGTACGGCTGCGGCCGCCCCGTCGCTCACCGTGCTGACGGATCTGTTCGCGGAGCGGCTGCTCGTCGCGGACAAGGTCGCGGCGGCGAAGTACGGCACGGCGACGCCCATCGACGATCCGGTGCGGGAGAAGGCGGTCCTGGACGACGTGGCCGCGCGGGCGGTGGGGCTGGGCCTCGATCCGGCTGCCGTGACCGCCGTGTTCCGGGACCAGATCGAGGCCAACAAGCTGGTGCAGCGCGGTCTTTACGCCCGCTGGGACGCTCATCCGCAGGAGCGGCCCACCGAGCGGCCGGACCTGGTGAAGGAGGTGCGGCCGGTGCTGGACCGGATCACCACCCGGTTGCTGACCGCGCTGGAGGAGACGGAGGGGGCGCGGGCCGGGGCGTCGTGCGGGCCCCGGCTGCGGGTGGCGGCGGTGTGGTCGGCGTACGGGCACCGGCTGGACCGGCTGCACGGGGAGGGGCTGGTGCGGGCGTTGCCCTCGGTGTGCGCGGACCGCTCTTAGGTCATCAGCCGCCTTCTAGGTCATCAGCTCCTCCGCCGTGCCGATCGCCTCGGCGAGGGCGTACAGGTCCTTGTCCTCGCGGTCCTTGGCCAGGGTGTCGGCGCGGTAGGACAGTTCGCGGATCGAAAGGCTGCCCGGGAGGGCGGACAGGTTGCCGTCCGTCTGGAGGAGGCGGTCGGCGAAGTACGCGGCCACGGCGGCGACCTGGAGGCCGTGCGGGGAGGAGCTCCACAGGTTGCCGTGCAGGTCCGATGCCTCCATGTCGGCCGACTCCTCGTGCGGGGTGCGGCTGTCGGGGTCGAGCCAGCGGACGGTGGCGGTGGCGAGGTGGCCTTCGGCGCCGGACCTGACGCGGACGGCGTAGAGGGCGGTGACGGTGTGGCCGGGGCCGACCTCGCCGCCGTCGACGCGGTCGTCGCGGAAGTCCTCGTCGGCGACCTGCCGGTTGTCGTAGCCGATCAGGCGGAACTCCTCGACCGTCCCCTCGTCGAAGGCGACCTGGGCCTTGGCGTCGCGGGCGGTGAGGTCGATGTTGCGCGGGAGTTCCTCGCAGAAGAGCTTCTCGGCCTCCTCCTCGGTGGAGACGTAGGTGGTGTGGCCGTCGCCTTTGTCGGCGAGGCGTTCCATGAGGGCGTCGCCGTAGTCGCTGCCGACGCCGACGCCGAAGAGGGTGATGCCGTGTTCGCGGCGTTCGCTCCCGATGCGTTCGAGGATGGTGTCGGCATCGGTCTCGCCGGTGTTGGCGAGGGCGTCGGAGAGGAGCACGACGCGGTTGGTCGCGCCCTTGCGCAGGCCCTCGACGGCGGTCTCGTAGCCGGTCTCGACGCCTGCGGCGAGGTTGGTGGAGTCGGTGGGCTCCAGGCTGTCGACGGCGTCCCGGATCTTGCCCCGGTTGTCGTCGAGGCGGGTCATCGGCAGGACGGTCTCGGCCTCGTCGCTGAAGGTGACGACGGCGACGGAGTCGTCGTCGCGCAGCCGGTCCGTCATCGTGCGCATGGCGTCCTGGGCGAGGTCGAGGCGGCCCGGTTCGGACATGGAACCGGAGACGTCGATGACGAAGGTGAGGGCGGCGGGCGGGCGTTCGCTGTCGCTCCCGGCGGCGCGGGTGGCGAGGCCGACGCGGACGAGGGACCAGGCTCCGTCTTGACTGTATTGGCCGTCCTTCGTGCGGGCGCCGTCGACGGTGACCGTGAAGCCGTCGCCGTCGGGGCGTTCGTAGTCCTGGCGGAAGCTGTTGACGAACTCCTCCGGGCGGACCGTCGACGGGTCGGGCAGGCTGCCGTCGGCCAGGGTGCGGCGGGCGTAGCCGTAGGAGGCGGTGTCGACGTCGAGGGCGAAGGTGGAGAGGTGGTCGTCGGGGGTCGGGGCGATGTCCCGGGACTCGTCGTCCGGCTGCTCGCCCCGCTGTTCGCCGGTGCCGGTGCCCTCGGGGGCGGGGGCCGGGAAACCGTCGTCCGTGCGGCCGCCGCTCTGCCCCCGGTCGTACGACGAGGAGTTGCCCCGGTCGCCGCTGTCGCCGCTGTTGCCGCAGCCGGTGAGGAGCAGGGCGGCGGCCGTGCCCAGGGCGAGGAACGCGGTACTCGACCGCCGCCGTGACGTCGTCGTCCCTGTCCTGCGATACGTATGCATCCGGGCCCCCTCGGCAGGTCACCTGTCGCCTTGCTGTGGGCGACTGTTGTGACTGTGACGGCCGAGGGGGCCCGGATGTGCGCTACGGGGTGTTGCGGATGCGTCTCGAAGCGGCCACGGCGGGGGCCGGCCGAGACCGGTGGGTGATCCTCCGGTGACCTAGGACACGACGTCCTTGCGGCCGAAACCGCGGAAGGCCAGGGCGAACAGCACGAGTGCGTACGATATGGAAATGGAGATGCCCTGGATCATGGTCGTGTAGTCGGGCTGCGGGTTGACGACGTCGAGCCAGGCGTACTGCCAGTGCGCGGGCAGGAAGTCGCGCCAGTCGCCGAGGGCGGTCACCGAGTTGAGCACGCTGCCGATGATGGTCAGGCCGACCGCGCCGCCGACCGCGCCGAGCGGTGCGTCGGTGCGGGTGGAGAGCCAGAACGCCAGGGCGGCGGTGACCAGTTGGGACACGAAGATGTACCCGACGCTGACCAGCATGGCCCAGGCGGCGGCGCCGGAGCCCAGTTCGCCGCCGGTGGGCAGCTCCAGAGGGCCCCAGCCGTAGGCCACCGTGCCGATCGCGAGGGCGACGATCGGCAGCAGCACCATCGCTGCCAGGCTGAGGGTGAGTCCGACGACGAGCTTGGACCACAGCAGCCGGGCGCGGGGCACGGGGGCGGCGAGGAGATAGCGCAGGGAGGACCAGCCGGCCTCCGAGGCGACCGTGTCGCCGCAGAACAGCGCGACGGGGATGACCAGCAGGAAGCTCGCGGCGGAGAAGAGGTTCACCGCGGCGAAGTTCGCCGCGGACGCCGTCGCCGAGTCCATCAGGTTCATCTGGGTGTTGCCCTCGCCCGGGGCGCCGTTGATCCAAAAGGCGATGACCAGGATGATCGGCAGGGCGAACAGGACGGCGCCCATGACCATCGTGCGGCGGCGCTTGAGCTGGCGGACCAGCTCGACCCGCAGGGGCAGGGTGCCGCCCGCACGGTAGCCCTCGGCGGCCTCGACGGGTGCTGCGTGCTCGGCACGCTCGGCCAGCGCGCTCATGCGGATTCTCCGATCAGGGTGAGGAAGGCGTCTTCGAGGCGGCGGTGCGGGCCCACCGACTCGACCGGTACTTCCAGCCGTACGAGTTCGGCGACCAGGCGCTGGGCGCTGCCGTCGGCGTCGAGGCGGACGACGAGGCCGTCGTCCGTGCGGACGGCCGATTCGACGCCCTGCAGGGCGGCGATCTTGTCGACGACGGGCTCGTCCAGGGGCTCGGACGTGCCGATCAGCACGGTGTCGCCGGAGCCGACGATCTCGCTGACGGGGCCCGCCTGGACGAGCTTGCCGTGGTCCATGACGACCAGGTGGGTGCAGGTCTGTTCGACCTCCGCCAGCAGGTGGCTGGAGACGATGACCGTACGGCCGGCCGCCGCGTAGCGGATCATGACCTCGCGCATCTCGCGGATCTGCGGCGGGTCGAGGCCGTTCGTCGGCTCATCGAGTATCAGCAGGTCGGGCAGGCCCAGCATGGCCTGGGCGATGGCCAGGCGCTGGCGCATGCCCTGGGAGTAGGTGCGGACAGCGCGGGCCAGGGCGTCGCCGAGGCCGGCGATCTTCAGGGCCTCCTCCAGGTGGGCGTCCTCGGCCGGGCGGCCGGTGGCCTGCCAGTACAGCTCCAGGTTGTCGCGGCCGGACAGGTGCGGGAGGAAGCCCGCGCCCTCGACGAAGGCGCCGACCCGGGAGAGCACCGGGGCGCCCGGCACGATCGCGTGGCCGAAGACGCGGATCTGGCCGCCGTCCGGCTGGATCAGGCCCATCAGCATGCGCAGGGTCGTCGTCTTGCCCGCGCCGTTCGGCCCGAGCAGGCCGAGGACCTGGCCCTTCTCGACCCGGATGGAGAGGTCGCGGACGCTGTAGCGGTCACCGTTCTTGTACTTCTTGCTCAGGTCCGTGATCTGGAGCGGGACCTCGGCCAGTGCCGGGTCGGGGACGGGGGTCGCGACGCGGCGGCGTCCCGTCACCAGCAGGGCGGCGGCGATCACCGCGCCGACGATCGGCAGGTACCAGACCCAGGCGGGCAGGACGTTCGTCCGGTCGGCCCGGCCGAGCGGCGTGGGCACCTCCAGGTCGCCCTTCAGGGAGACGGTGTAGGTCGCCGGGGTGGCCGGGGAGGCGTAGCCGAGGTCCGTGGAGGCGAGGACGAGGCGGAGGCTGTGGCCGTCCTCCAGCTCGTAGTCGATGGCCGGGAGGGTGAGCTTGACGTCCTTGCCCGCCTTGGCGCCCTCCACCCGGACGGGCTCGACGAGCTGGGAGGGCAGCACCTGGGAGCGGCCGTCCGCGCCGACGTCGTAGACCTTGGCGAAGAGGACGGCGTCCTCGGTGGTCGACTTCACATGGACCGTCGCCGTGGGCGAACCGGTGATCTGGAGGTCGTCCGCGACGGGCTTCGACTCGAACGCGGCGAACTGGCCGGGGAAGTCGAGGGAGATGCTGACGCCGAGGGAGGACAGCTGGGAGAGGCCGCCGACGACGGAGCCGAGGCCGGTCAGGGCCGACACGGAGGGCGGGTTGGCGCCGGCCGGGTTCTCGAAGCTCTGCTCGCGTCCGGCGAGGGCGATCGACTTCGGGTCGCTCCCCAGGCCCGGGTACGTGTCGTCGGTCGTACCGCTCAGGCTGGTCTCGCCGTCGTCGGAGCCGGTGTCGAGAGTGCGGGTGACGCGGAACGCGGAGCCGGTGTCAGCGCTCTTGTCGTCCTTGAGATAGCGGTCGAACCAGGAGTTGACACGGGCCTGGACGCGGGACGTCTCCATGTCGCCGCCGTCGTGGCCGCCGGAGATCCAGTCGACTTCCACGGGCGCGCCGTTGGCCTTGATCGCCTTGGCGGCGGCGTCGGCCTGGCCGAGCGGGAAGAGGGAGTCGGTCTGGCCCTGCAGCAGCAGCGTGGGCACCTTGATGCGGTCGCCCACGGCCTCGGGGCTGCGCTCGTCGAGGAGCTTGACCGCCTCCGCGTCGGGCTGCCCGTCCTCGGCGACCCGCTGGTACATCTCGCAGAGCTGGTCCTCGAAATTCGCGCAGCCGCCGCCGCTGTTGACGAAGATGCCGGCCCACAGCTTCTTGAAGACGCCGTTCGGGAACAGGGCGTCCGACAGGTTCCAGTACGTGATCGCGGGTGCGATGGCGTCGACCCGGTCGTCGTACCCGGCGGCCAGCAGCGAGATCGCTCCGCCGTACGAGGCGCCGGCGGCGCCGACCCGGGGGTCGCCCTCCTTGTCGAGCTGCACCTCGGAGCGGGTCGCGAGCCAGTCGATCAGCTTCGAGACGTCGGCTACCTCGCCCTTCGGGTCGTTCAGCCCGATCTTGCCGGTCGACTCGCCGAAGCCGCGGGCCGACCACGTCAGCACCGCGTAGCCGTCCCGGGCGAGGTCCTCGGCCTGGCGTCGTACGTCGTCCTTGCTGCCGCCGAAGCCGTGGCCGAGCAGGACGGCCGGGCGGCGGCCGTCATCGCCGGACGTGAAGTACGAGGTGTCGATGCGCACGCCCTCAGCTGTGGTCATGGCCTGGTCGGAGCGCTTCACAGGCGCGGCTTCGTCGGAGGCGGTGGCCGTCCAGGTGCCGGCGCCGGCGAGCACGACGACGGCGGCCGCTGCGGCGATGCTCCGCCGTGGGCGCCGCCGTAGCGCTCCGCGCAGTCGCGGGCCGGGCAGTCGAAGATCCATGCGTCAACGGTACGGGCGGGGTGGGGGGCCCGGAGCCGTCTCCGGGTGGAGGAGTGGGCCATCCCACGGTCGTACGGGGGGAATCCGGCATACAGCGGTCGCGGTATGCGGGGGTGGGGGGGCGGACTGACAGCAACCTGGTAAGTCGGGCGGGTGGGTTGTCGGCCGTGGGTGCGTGGGGGCTTCTCGCGCAGTTCCCCGCGCCCCTTGAAAGACGGGGCTGCGCCCCTTCGAGCCCCGGTTTTGGGTGCGGGTCCGGTGGGGGCTTCTCGCGCAGTTCCCCGCGCCCCTTGAAAGGCCCTGCGGGCCTTCAAGGGGCGGGGGGCTGCGGGTGTTGATCAGTGGTTGCGGGGGAAGCCCAGGTCTACGCCTGTGGGGGCGTCGGCGGGGTCGGGCCAGCGGGTGGTTACCACCTTGCCTCGGGTGTAGAAGTGGGTGCCGTCGTTGCCGTAGATGTGGTGGTCGCCGAAGAGGGAGTCCTTCCAGCCGCCGAAGGAGTGGTAGCCGACGGGGACCGGGATGGGGACGTTGACGCCGACCATGCCGGCCTCGACCTCCAGCTGGAAGCGGCGGGCGGCGCCGCCGTCGCGGGTGAAGATCGCGGTGCCGTTGCCGAAGGGGGAGGCGTTGATCAGCGTCATGCCCTCCTCGTACGTGTCCACGCGCAGGACGCAGAGGACCGGGCCGAAGATCTCGTCCTGGTAGGCCTTCGCCGAGGTCGGGACCTTGTCGAGGAGCGAGATGCCGATCCAGTGGCCGTCCTCGAAGCCGTCGACCGTGTAGCCGGTGCCGTCGAGGACGACCTCCGCGCCCTCGGCCGCCGCGCCCGTGACGTACGACGCGACCTTGTCGCGGTGGACCGCCGTGATCAGCGGGCCCATTTCCGACGTCGGGTCGTTGCCGGGGCCGATCTTGATCTTCTCGGCGCGCTCGCGGATCTTGTCCACGAGCTGGTCGCCGATCGCGCCGACGGCGACGACGGCGGAGATGGCCATGCAGCGCTCGCCGGCCGAGCCGTAGGCGGCGGACACGGCGGCGTCGGCGGCCGCGTCCAGGTCGGCGTCGGGCAGGACCAGCATGTGGTTCTTGGCGCCGCCGAGGGCCTGGACGCGCTTGCCCTTCGCGGAGGCCGTGGTGTGGATGTAGCGGGCGATCGGGGTCGAGCCGACGAAGGAGACGGCCTTGACGTCCGGGTGGTCGAGGAGGCGGTCGACCGCCACCTTGTCGCCGTGGACGACGTTGAAGACGCCGTCGGGCAGACCGGCTTCCGAGAGCAGCTCGGCGATCTTCAGGGACGCCGACGGGTCCTTCTCGGACGGCTTCAGGATGAAGGTGTTGCCGGTGGCGATGGCCATCGGGAACATCCACATCGGGACCATCGCCGGGAAGTTGAACGGCGTGATGCCGGCGACGACACCGAGCGGCTGGCGGATGGAGGCGACGTCCACACGGCTGGCGACCTGCGTCGACAGCTCGCCCTTCAGCTGGACGTTGATGCCGCAGGCCAGGTCGACGATCTCCAGGCCGCGCGCGACCTCGCCGAGCGCGTCGCTGTGCACCTTGCCGTGCTCGGCGGTGATCAGCTCGGCGATCGCGTCGCGGTTGGCGTCGAGCAGCGCGCGGAAGCGGAACAGGATCTCCGTGCGCTTGGCCAGTGAGGACTGGCCCCAGGTGGCGAAGGCCTCCTTGGCGGTGCGTACCGCCGCGTCGACCTCGTCGACGGTCGCGAAGGCGACCTTGGTGGTGACCGCGCCGGTCGCCGGGTCCGTGACCGGCCCGAACGTACCCGACGCGCCTTCGACGGTCTTGCCGCCGATCCAGTGGTTGACGATCTTCGTCATGCCGAGAACTCCTTGCTCACAGATGGCGGCGTCGGGTTGAGACGTGCCGGTCGTACTCCTCGCGGGCCTTGACCGCCGACGAACGGGTCGCGGTCTCGGCCACAGGTACATCCCACCAGGCCTGCGCGGGAGGCGGGCCCGACACTGTGTCGGCCGTTTCGGTCTCCACGTAGACACATGTGGGTGTGTCGGCGGCCCGCGCCTCGGCGAGGGCGGCCCGCAGTTCACGGACGGTCTTGGCGCGCAGGACGCGCATGCCGAGACTGGCCGCGTTGGCGGCGAGATCCACGGGCAGCGGGGCGCCCGTGAACGTGCCGTCGTCCGAACGGAAGCGGTACGCGGTGCCGAACCGCTCGGCGCCGGTCTGCTGGGACAGACCGCCGATGGACGCGTATCCGTGGTTCTGGATGAGCAGCACCTTGATCGGCACGTTCTCCTGCACCGCCGTGACGATCTCGGTCGGCATCATCAGATACGTGCCGTCGCCGACCAGCGCCCACACCGGGCGCCCGGGAGCGGCCATCCGGACACCGATCGCGGCCGGGATCTCGTACCCCATGCAGGAGTAGCCGTACTCCAGGTGGTACTGGTCCCGCGACCGCGCCCGCCACAGTTTGTGCAGGTCACCGGGGAGGGAGCCGGCCGCGTTGATGATGATGTCGTCCTCGTCGACGATCTCGTCGAGGAGGCCGAGCACCTGGGCCTGGGTGGGCCGGGTGTCCGGTTCGTCGGCCTCGTAGCAGGCGTCGACGCGGTGCTCCCAGCGCTGCTTGTCCTCTCCGTACTCGGCGACGTACGCGTCCGCGACCCGGTGCCCGTGCAGTTCGAGGGCCTCGGCGAGCGCTTCGAGTCCCGCGCGCGCGTCGGCGATCAGCGGCAGCGCGGAGAGCTTGTGACCGTCGTAGGGCGCGATGTTGAGGTTGAGGAAGCGGACCCCGTCGGCGGCGAAGAGGGTGCCGGAGGCGGTGGTGAAGTCCGTGTACCGGGTGCCCACGCCGATCACCAGGTCGGCGGTGCGGGCGAGTTCGTTCGCGGTCGCGGTGCCGGTGTGGCCGATCGCGCCGACGTCCTGCGGGTGGTCGTGGCGGAGGGAGCCCTTGCCGGCCTGGGTGGAGGCGACCGGGATGCCGGTGGCGTCGGCGAGTTCGGCGAGCGCCTCCTCGGCGCGGGCGTGGTGGACACCGCCGCCGGCGACGATCAGCGGGCGGCGGGCCGCGCGGATCGCGCCGATCGCGGCGGTCAGTTCGGCGACGTCGGCCGCCGGGCGGCGAACGTTCCAGGTCCGCTCGGCGAAGAACTCGTCCGGCCAGTCGTACGCCTCCGCCTGCACGTCCTGCGGAAGCGCGAGGGTGACCGCACCCGTCTCGACGGGGTCGGTGAGGACCCGCATCGCCTGGAGCGCGGCCGGGATGAGGGCCTCGGGTCGGGTGACGCGGTCGAAGTACCTCGACACCGGGCGGAGCGTGTCGTTGACGCTGATGTCGCCCGCGTACGGCACTTCGAGCTGCTGGAGGACCGGGTCGGCCGGGCGGGTGGCGAAGGTGTCGCCGGGGAGGAGCAGCACCGGGAGGTGGTTGATGGTGGCGAGGGCGGCGCCGGTGACGAGGTTGGTGGCGCCGGGGCCGATCGACGTCGTCACGGCGTGCGTGGAGAGGCGGCCCGACTGGCGGGCGTAGCCGACGGCCGCGTGGACCATCGACTGCTCGTTTCGGCCCTGGTGGTACGGCATGTCGTCGGCGTACTCGATCAGTGCCTGGCCGAGGCCGGCGACGTTGCCGTGGCCGAAGATGCCCCAGGTGGCGCCGATCAGCCGCTGCCGCTCGCCGTCGCGTTCGGTGTACTGGGCGGCGAGGAAGCGGACGAGCGCCTGGGCGACCGTGAGCCGCGTGGTCGATGTGGTCGATCCGGTCACCGGTACCCCCCTGTGCCTTCGACGTGGGCGGGGTGGAAGCAGATCCGCCACTGCCGCTCGGAGCCCGGGCCTGCCATCACGTTCAGGTAGTACATGCTGTGGCCGGGCTGCGCGATGGACGGCCCGTGCCAGCCGTCGGGCACGAGTACGGCGTCACCGGAGCGGACCTCGGCGAGCACCTCGGAGCCGCCCTCGCGGGAGGGGGACACGCGCTGGTAGCCGAAGCCGTTCGGGCCGTCGATCTCGAAGTAGTAGATCTCTTCGAGCTCGGTCTCCTCCCCCGGCCGGTTCTCGTCGTGCTTGTGCGGCGGGTACGAGGACCAGTTGCCGCCGGGGGTGATGACCTCGACGGTGATGAGCTTGTCGCACTCGAAGGCGTCGGCGGAGGCGAAGTTGCGCACCTGGCGGGCGCAGTTGCCGCTGCCCCGGTCTTCCACGGGGACCTCCGGCGCGGGGCCGTAGCGGGCGGGGAGTAGTCGCTCGCACTTCGCTCCTGCCAAAGCGAAGCGGCCTCCCGCGCCGGAGGCGATCTGTACCCGGGCGTCGCGGGGCGCGTACACGAAGTCGGAGACTCCGGCGAACACGCTCTCCCTGCCCAGGATCTGGAACTCCGCGCCTGCTTCGCCGCCCGATTCACCGGATTCGCCCGATACCCGCACGGTACAACCGCCGTTGAGGGACAGCACGATCCATTCGCTGTCCCCGGTCGTGAACGCGTGCGTCCCGCCCGGCTCCAACTCCACGATCCGCAGGCTGCTGTGGGTCCAGCCGGCCCGCTCGGGGTCGATGTCGACGACGTACCGGGCGTTCGCGGTGGTGCCCTTGGGTACGTGCAGTTCGGTCTTCTGTGTCATCGCGGCCCTCACAACAGTCCTACGGCGGTGTCCACGGCGGCACTCACGTCGTCGTCCGCCGGATAGAGCAACGAGCGGCCGACCACCAGGCCCTGCACGGTGGGCAGTCGCAGCGCACCCCGCCACTTCTCGTACGCGCCCTCCTGGTCCGCGCCGACATCGCCGCCGAGCAGTACGGCCGGCAGCGTGGAGGTCTCCATCACGCGGGCCATGTCGTCGGGGTTGTCGGTGACGGGCACCTTCAGCCAGGTGTACGCCGAACTGCCGCCGAGGCCGGCCGCTATGGCGATCGACTTGGTGACGGCGTCGGCGCTCAGGTCGTTCTTGACCTTGCCGGTCGCGGGGTCGCGGCGGCTGATGAACGGCTCGACGAAGAGCGGGAGCCGGCGCTCGGCCATCGCGTCGACGGCGCGCGCGGTGGACTCCAGGGTGGTGAGCGAGCCCGGGTCGTCGTAGTCGATGCGGAGCAGCAGCTTGCCTGCGTCGAAGCCGAGGCGCTCCATGTCCTCGGGGCGGTGGCCGGTGAAACGGTCGTCGAGTTCGAAGCTGGCGCCGGACAGACCGCCTCGGTTCATCGAGCCCATGACGACCTTGCCGTCGAGCGCGCCGAGGAGGAGCAGGTCGTCGAGGATGTCGGCGGTCGCGAGCACACCGTCCACCCCGGGGCGGGACAGCGCCAGGCACAGTCGTTCGAGGAGGTCCGCGCGGTTCGCCATGGCGAGCTTGCGGTCGCCGACGGAGAGCGCGCCGCGGGCGGGGTGGTCGGCGGCGACGATCATCAGCCGGCCGCTGTCACCGATCAGGGGACGCCGGATGCGGCGGGCGGCGGCCTCGGCGATCGCCTCGGGGTGGTGGACCCGGGTGCGGACGAGGGCGGAGACGTCGATCGGGCCGAGGGGGCCGGCGGCGGGGTTGCCGGAACGGCCGGGCTCGGTGGTGCTCACAGAACCGCCGTTCACAGGAGCGCCGTTCACAGGAGCGCCGTTCACAGGAGCGCCGTTCACAGGAGCGCCGTTCACAGGACCGCCGTTCGCAGGAGCGCCGTTCACAGGACCGCTCCCGCCGCGACTGCCGCCTCGATCTCGTCCACCGTCGGCATCGCGGAGGAGCACTCCAGGCGCGAGGCGACGATGGCACCGGCGGCGTTGGCGTACCGCATGATCCGCTCCAGGCCCCAGCCTTCGAGCAGGCCGTGGCAGAGGGAGCCGCCGAAGGCGTCACCGGCGCCGAGGCCGTTGAGGACGTTCACGGGGAGCGGCGGGACCTCCGCCGACTCACCCTTGCTGTTGACCGCGAGGACACCCTTGGGGCCCTGCTTGACGACGGCGAGTTCGACCCCGGCGTCCAGGAGGGCGCGGGCGGCGGCGTGCGGCTCGCGCACCCCGGTGGCGACCTCGACCTCGTCCAGGTTGCCGACGGCGACCGTGGTGTGCCGCAGGGCCTCCTCGTAGAACGGGCGGGCCGTGGCCGGATCGGTCCAGAACATGGGACGCCAGTCGAGGTCGAAGACCGTCGTCCCGGCCTTGGCCCGGTGGGCGAGGGCCGCGAGCGTCGCCGTACGGCTGGGCTCCTCGCTCAGGCCCGTGCCGGTCACCCAGAAGATCCGGGTTCCGGCGATGGCTTCGAGGTCCAGCTCGTGGGCGTCGATCTCCAGGTCCGGGGCCTTGGGGCGCCGGTAGAAGTACAGCGGGAAGTCGTCCGGCGGGAAGACCTCGCAGAAGGTGACCGGGGTCGGGAGGCCCGCGACCGGCGTGACCCAGCGGTCGTCGACACCGAAGTCGCGCAGCGCCTGGTGGAGGTACTCGCCGAAGGGGTCCTCGCCCGTGCGGGTGACGACGGCGGTGGCGCGGCCGAGTCGGGAGGCGGCCACCGCGACGTTCGCCGCCGAGCCGCCGAGGAACTTCCCGAAGGACGTCACCTGCGGCAGCGGGACCCCCGTCTGCAACGGGTAGAGATCCACACCGATCCGCCCCATGGTGATCAGGTCGTACGCCATCGACTTCCCTTCAGCGTTCCTGTGCGCCGGCCGCGCCGCGACCGAACCGGGGCGGGTCCGTGTCCCTACGGCCCCGTGACCCGGGTCCGGCCACGCACAAGGTCTAGCCCCGTTCGAGCGACCCTGTCAATACTTTGTCCAGACATTCGGACTACCTATTGACACCCTCCGCTTCGGGACCGAAGCTAGCGCCCATGACGTCGTTGTCACCTCAGTCCTCACTCTCCCGCATCCGGGTCGGCTCGGCGCCGGACTCCTGGGGCGTCTGGTTCCCCGACGACCCCCAGCAGGTGCCCTGGCAGCGCTTCCTCGACGAGGTCGCCGATTCGGGCTACGAATGGATCGAGCTGGGCCCGTACGGCTATCTGCCGACGGACCCGGCGGTCCTCACCGAAGAGACCGCCAAGCGCGGCCTGAAAGTGTCCGCCGGCACGGTCTTCACCGGGCTGCACCACGGTCCGGATGTCTGGGAGAAGACCTGGGCGCACGTGGCCGACAACGCGGTCCTCACCCAGGCCATGGGCGCCAAGCACCTCGTCGTCATCCCGTCCTTCTGGCGGGACGACAAGACGGGCAAGGTGCTGGAGCCCAGCGAGCTGACCGTCGAGCAGTGGCGGCACCTCACCCAGCTGACCGAGCGGCTCGGGCGAGAGGTGCGTGAGCGGTACGGACTGCAGATCGTCGTCCACCCGCACGCCGACACCCACATCGACAGCGAGGCGAACGTCGCCCGCTTCCTCGACGGGACGGACTCCTCGGTCGTCTCCCTCTGCCTCGACACCGGTCACTACGCCTACTGCGGCGGCGACAGCGTCAAGCTGATCGAGACGTACGGCGAGCGCATCGGCTATCTGCACCTCAAGCAGGTCGACCCCGAGATCCTGGCCGACGTCCGCGCGAACGAGATCCCGTTCGGGCCGGCCGTCGCGAAGGGCGTCATGTGCGAGCCCCCGAAGGGTGTGCCCGAGCTGGGGCCGGTGCTGGCCGCTGCCGCGAAGCTCGACGTCGATCTGTTCGCGATCGTCGAGCAGGACATGTATCCGTGTGCGCCGGACGCTCCGCTGCCGATCGCTCAGCGGACCAGGGCGTTCTTGAGGTCCTGCGGGGCGTGAGCGCCCTGCGGGGCCGGACGACTGACAAGCGTCGGGGAACTGCGGGTTGATGGCAGGCCGCGGGTGGTTCGTGGCTTGTCGCGCGGTTCCCCGCGCCCCTTCGGGGGCGCTGCCCTCGCTCCCGAGTTGTACTGCTTGTACTGCTTGTACTGCGTCCTGAATCGTCGCTCGTGTCACAAAAGACTCCGCTCCGTCACGCGTGTCACGTGTATGCGGGGCTTGGGTCACATGTGGGCGACGGGGGCTTCCTGGTGATCGGCGTGTGTCGTTCGAGGGACACAGGCTTGTGATCGCCAGCGTGTCACCCGGCTCTTCTGACGGTCTTCCCGGCCGCCGCCGTGGTGCGCGCGGGGAGGTGCCAATGATGACCGACCGACGCCTCTGGTCGTACAAGGACATCGCGGCGCACATCCGTGTGCAGCCCGACACCGTCCGCTCGTACCGCAAACACGGGCTGCTGCCGCCGCCCGACCAGGTGGAGGGCGGCAAGCCCTACTGGTACGCGGACACGGTCCGCGCCTGGGTCGCCTCCAGACCGGGGAACCGGGGGCGCAAGGGCGAATGACGCGGGTGGGTGCCGGGCCGGCGCTTGTTCGTTCGCGCCGGTCTCCGCCCGCTGTCGAGGATGCGCGGACGAGTTTTCCGTGAAACCCGTGCTCACCGGTGAGCGGGCCGTGCCGCGGCCCTGCGGGCCAGGTCCAGGGCCTGGGCGGAAACGTCGACGGCGATCACCAGGGCGCCGGCGGCCGCCGCGATCATCACCGCCGACAGCCCCACTTTGCCCCAGCCGGGTACGGCCACCCACTCCCCCGCCGCGACGCGGCGTACTGGGCGCCGCGAGGTCGCCGGCGCGACGCGTACACCCAGGAGGTCAACTGCCCGGGACTAAAGTTCCCGGGCAGTGGGTGGCCCGTTGGGGCTTGCGAAGCCGTACCCGCTCGCGGATGCCCGTCAGGTCTTCCAGGCCGATCCCGCGACCGGTGCGTTCTGCCTCGGCCACCACATGTTTCGCGATCTTGTGGTTGATGTCCTTCGCCCGCCGCGCCTCCTTGCGGCGCCGCTTCTTCAGCCGGCGCTTGGCGGAGGGGGTGTTCTTCTTCTGCAGTTTCTGGCGCAACGCGCGTTCGCGCAGGCGTCCCCGGTTGAGCTGGCGTCCGGCCATGATCTGACCATCGCTGGTGGTGGCGATGTTCACGATGCCCAGGTCGATCCCGAGGAACCCCTCGGTACCGGTGTCGGGTTCGGCCTCGGGGATCTCGCAGGTGGCGTTCAGGAACCACATGCCGTCCCGGTGCAGCAGATCCGACTCGCCCTTGCGGTACAGGGCCAGGCGGGCCAGATGCTCGGGGGAGGCGGTGAACGCCACGCCCTTCACCCGGCCGTGCAGCGTCCAGATCGACACGGTCCGGTCCGGGATCTGCCAGGACAGCATCCGGTCGTCATAGGGCTGCGCACCCCCGGGACGGAAGACGACCGGCTTCTCGGCGGCCCGCCGGTAGCGCTTCGACCACGGCTTGCCCAGGTTCCCGGCCTTCAGGTTCGCCTTCAACGTCGTGTAGGCGTCACAGGTTTTCTTGATCACGTGCTGGGCGGCCTGCGCACCCAGCCCCCACTGGTCCTTGATCTGGTCGTAGGTGTGCTCCCGCAGGGCGAAGTTCCGCTTCACGTCTTTCTCGAACGCCACCGACGACGCCCAGGAAGCTGCTTCGTTGCACGCGTGCAGGGTTGCCTCAAGTGCCGCCGCCTGTACGGGCGTCGGCAGCAGCTTCACCTGCACCACCAGCTTCACACCCGTGACGCTACCCGGTACCTCCGGTACCGGCATTCGAACACCGGGAACTACTCAGCGGACCCTCCGGGGCCTGTCTCCCGGCCGTGCTCCGCGCGGCAAGACTCAGCGGCGCTCCGCGCCGCTCACCTCAGGATGCGATTCCTCCGGGGGCTGCAGCCCCAGGGTTCCTCGCAAGATCCCGCTGAAGAACGTCCTGCTCCGCTACCTGGAGCCGCTGGTGGGCGACAGACTGCCCACCGGCCCCGCGAGCCCCTCCCGGACCCCGCCGCCGCGCCCCTGACGACCCAGGCAGCCCACCGCGCCTGTCGCTCCTGCCACATCACTCTTGGATTCATACCCCTAGGGGGTATAAGCTGGGCATTCTGAAGGGTTACTCGAACCCCACACGCCCCGACGAGGAGTAACGACATGACCACCGAGACCGACACCCAGGGCTCCGTCACCGCCGTCTACAAGGTGAGCGGCATGAGCTGCGGGCACTGCGAAGGCGCCGTATCGGGTGAGATCTCCGAGCTCGCCGGTGTCTCCTCCGTGAAGGCCGTCGCCTCCAGCGGCGAGGTCACCGTGATCTCGGCCGTCCCGCTCGACGAGGAGGCCGTGCGCGCCGCCGTCGACGAGGCGGGCTTCGAGCTGGTCGGCAAGGCCTGAGGCACCGGCCCGCACCGGACCACCCCAGCCCGCCCAGCCCGCCCCCAGGAGCACGGACACGGACATGACCAGCACCACGGCAGCGGCCCCCGCGCCCCCGAACGGCGACGTAGGCGGCATAAGTGAGCCCGCCCATGAGGTCGAGCTGACCATCGGCGGGATGACCTGCGCCTCCTGCGCGGCCCGCGTCGAGAAGAAGCTCAACCGCATGGACGGGGTCACGGCCTCGGTGAACTACGCGACGGAGAAGGCGAAGGTCACCTACCCCGCGCGCGTGGCGGTCGCCGAGCTGATCGCCACCGTGGTGAAGACGGGCTACACCGCCGAGGAGCCACCGCCCCCGGCACCCCCGGAGGCCGCCGCGGAGCCGGAGCGGGCGGCGGAGGCGGAGGACGATCCCGAGCTCGCCGCCCTGCGCCGCCGACTCGCCGTCTCGGCGCTGCTCGCCGCCCCCGTGATCCTGATGTCCATGATCCCGGCACTCCAGTTCGACAACTGGCAGTGGCTCTCGCTGACGCTCGCCGCGCCGGTCGTCGTATGGGGCGGGCTGCCCTTCCACCGGGCCGCGTTCACCAACCTCCGGCACGGCGCGGCCACGATGGACACCCTCGTCTCGGTCGGCACGCTGGCCGCCTTCGGCTGGTCCCTGTGGGCGCTGTTCTGGGGGCACGCGGGCATGCCGGGGATGCGGCACGGCTTCACGTTCACCGTGTCCCGTACGGCGGCCTCGTCGACCATCTATCTCGAAGTGGCCGCCGGGGTCGTCGCGTTCATCCTGCTCGGCCGCTGGCTGGAAGCCCGTGCCAAGCGCCGCGCCGGCGCCGCGCTCAGGGCGCTGCTGACGCTGGGCGCCAAGGACGTCTCGGTGCTCCGCGAGGGACGGGAAGTGCGGATTCCGGTGGGGCGGCTCGTCGTCGGCGACCGCTTCGTCGTACGCCCCGGGGAGAAGTTCGCCACCGACGGGACGGTCGTCGAGGGCGTCTCCGCCGTCGACGCGTCCCTGCTGACCGGCGAGTCGGTGCCGGTGGACGTGACGGTCGGGGACACCGTCACGGGCGCGACCGTGAACGCCGGGGGCCGGCTCGTCGTCGAGGCGACCCGGATCGGCGCGGACACCCAGCTGGCCCGGATGGCCCGGCTGGTGGAGGACGCGCAGAACGGCAAGGCTCAGGTGCAGCGGCTCGCCGACCGGATCTCCGCCGTGTTCGTCCCGGTGGTCCTGCTCGTCGCCGTCGCCACCTTCGGCGCCTGGCTCGGCGTCACGGACGACACCACCGCCGCCTTCACGGCGGCCGTCGCGGTCCTGATCATCGCCTGCCCGTGCGCGCTCGGTCTCGCCACGCCGACCGCCCTGCTGGTCGGCACCGGCCGCGGCGCCCAGCTCGGCATCCTCATCAAGGGCCCCGAGATGCTGGAGTCCACCCGCCGCGTCGACACCGTCGTCCTGGACAAGACCGGCACCGTCACCACCGGCCGGATGACCCTCCAGCAGGTGTACGTCACCGAGGACGCCACCGAAGACGTCCGCGAGGAGGACGTTCTGCGTCTCGCCGGCGCCGTCGAACACGCCTCCGAACACCCCGTCGGCCGGGCGATCGCCGCGGGCGCCGAGGAGCGCGTCGGCACCCTGCCCGCCGTCGAGCACTTCGAGAACCTGCCCGGGCGGGGCGTACGCGGCCGTGTGGACGGCCACGACGTCCAGGTGGGCCGCGTCCTCGACGGGCCGCTCCCCGAAGCCCTGGAGAGCGCCAGGGCGGCCGCCGAGAACGCGGGACACACGGCGGTCGTGGTCGCCCGCGACGGAGTGGCACTCGGTGTCGTCACGGTCGCCGACGCGGTCAAGGAGAGCAGCGCCGAGGCCGTCCGGCGGTTGCGGGCGCTCGGGCTCACCCCGGTACTGCTGACCGGCGACAACGAGCGGGTCGCCCGGTCCGTGGCCGCGGCGGTCGGCATCTCCCCCGGGAACGTCATCGCCGAGGTGCTGCCCGAGGACAAGGTCGACGTCGTACGGCGGCTCCAGCGCGAGGGCCGCACGGTCGCGATGGTCGGGGACGGGGTCAACGACGCGGCCGCGCTGGCCACGGCCGATCTCGGGCTCGCCATGGGCACGGGGACGGACGCGGCGATCGAGGCGGGCGACCTGACGCTCGTCCGCGGGGACCTGCGGGTGGCCGCCGACGCGATCCGGCTGTCGCGGCGGACCCTGGCCACGATCAGGGGAAATCTGGTGTGGGCCTTCGCATACAACGTGGCGGCGCTGCCGCTGGCCGCCGCCGGATTGCTCAACCCGATGATCGCGGGGGCCGCAATGGCCTTTTCGTCCGTTTTTGTGGTAACGAACAGCTTGCGACTCAGGACATTCTCGTGACGGTGGGGCAAAAGTCCCTCTAGAGTCCGGAACGAGCCTCACATAAGCTCTTCACAAGGCTCACGCATCATCCTTACGCTGGGGTCCCGATCACCGCTTCTGCCCTCTTGCGTATCTTCAGGACATACGGCAAGAGACGCAGATCACAGTAGTGTGAACGTAACCATCGAAGGGGTTCGTGAGTCTAAGTTGGCGATGTCAGAAGCGTCTTGGGGGGCGTGACTGACATCTGGGGATGTCTTGGGGGACGTTCCCGGAATTGCGTTGCCGGGGCACGTGCACCGGGGAGCTTTGAGCGGCCCTCCCGTACGTACGCGTCCCGGCAGACCGCACACAGGTAGGACGAGTTTTGCTCGTTCAGCTCAGCGATTCAGGCGCTGGCCCACCAGACGCCCGGCCGGATCCCGTGGGGGGAATCCGCACCGGGACATGGGAAGGCGCCCTGCTCGCCGGCCCGTGGGGGGACCAGCGTTGCAGGGCGCCTTCTTAATGCCCGCATGCAGCCGCGCTCGCGGCTCACAGGCGGCCCGCGGCGGCCGTACCGAGAAACCACGAAGCCCCGCACGGACGGCTCTCCGTACGGGGCTCTGCAGTGTGTTCAGCGTGTGCGGTGCGCCCTGGCGGGCCCCCGGCCGGCGGGACCCTGCTAGCGGGACTCGACCGGCACGAAGTCGCGCTCGACGACGCCCGTGTAGATCTGGCGCGGGCGGCCGATGCGAGAGCCGGGCTCCTTGATCATCTCGTGCCACTGGGCGATCCAGCCCGGGAGGCGGCCGAGGGCGAAGAGGACCGTGAACATCTCGGTCGGGAAGCCCATGGCGCGGTAGATCAGACCCGTGTAGAAGTCCACGTTCGGGTAGAGGTTGCGCGAGACGAAGTAGTCGTCGGAGAGCGCGTGCTCCTCCAGCTTCAGGGCGATGTCCAGCAGCTCGTCGGACTTGCCGAGGGCCGAGAGGACGTCGTGCGCGGCCGCCTTGATGATCTTCGCGCGCGGGTCGAAGGACTTGTACACCCGGTGGCCGAAGCCCATCAGGCGGACGCCGTCCTCCTTGTTCTTCACCTTGCGGATGAAGGAGTCGACATCGCCGCCGTTGGCCTTGATGCCTTCGAGCATCTCCAGGACGGACTGGTTGGCGCCGCCGTGCAGCGGGCCCCAGAGCGCGGAGATACCGGCGGAGATCGAGGCGAACATGTTCGCCTGCGAGGAGCCGACCAGGCGGACCGTGGAGGTCGAACAGTTCTGCTCGTGGTCCGCGTGCAGGATCAGCAGCTTGTCGAGCGCCGAGACGACGACCGGGTCGAGGTCGTACTCCTGGGCCGGGACCGAGAAGGTCATGCGCAGGAAGTTCTCGACGTAACCGAGGTCGTTGCGCGGGTAGACGAACGGGTGACCGATCGACTTCTTGTACGCGTACGCCGCGATGGTCGGCAGCTTGGCGAGCAGCCGGATCGTGGAGAGGTTGCGCTGCCGCTCGTCGAACGGGTTGTGACTGTCCTGGTAGAACGTCGACAGGGCGCTGACCACGGAGGACAGCATCGCCATCGGGTGGGCGTCACGCGGGAAGCCCCGGTAGAAGTTCTTGACGTCCTCGTGCAGCAGGGTGTGCTGCGTGATCTCACCCCTGAAGGTGGAGAGCTCGTCAACGGTCGGCAGTTCGCCGTTGATCAGCAGGTACGCCACCTCAAGGAAGGTGGAGCGCTCGGCCAGCTGCTCGATCGGGTACCCGCGGTACCGAAGGATGCCCTGCTCACCGTCGAGATAGGTGACGGCGGATTTATAGGCGGCGGTGTTGCCGTAACCGCTGTCCAGGGTGACCAGACCGGTCTGGGCCCGGAGCTTCCCGATGTCGAAGCCCTTGTCGCCGACGGTGCTGTCGATCACCGGGTAGGTGTACTCGCCGTCGCCGTACCGCAGTACTACAGAGTTGTCGCTCACGTCATCCCTCACCGACGTAGTGCCTCTTCTTCGAGGTGCCCTGACTGTCTCTACCATCCCCCAGTTGGCGCAGGAGAGTGCACTCGGGGTCGACCATCGGGCCTATCGGCGGCACTGAGTGCCGCCAACTTGTTCATCCTGCCCCCTCCGTCCGACATCTGGAAGGGCTGTGTGACCTTTACGACTCGTTTGATCGATCAAATTTCACTCACGGGGCGACGGCTCTTCACGAGAGGTCCGCACAGGAACCGTGTGTCCCTCAAAGAGACCGTGGCGCGAGCCGGAAGTCGAGGGCCGTGCAGCGCCGACCGGCGGAGACCGTGCGCACCGCCTGGCCTATCGCCTTGCGGGAGCCGACGAGGACAACCAGCTTCTTCGCCCTGGTCACCGCCGTGTAGAGCAGATTGCGCTGAAGCATCATCCACGCCCCGGTGGTGACCGGGATCACCACGGCCGGGTACTCGCTGCCCTGGGAGCGGTGGATCGTCACGGCGTACGCGTGCGCCAGCTCGTCCAGTTCGTCGAACTCGTACGCCACTTCCTCGTCCTCGTCCGTCAGGACCGTCAGTCGCTGGTCGACCGGGTCGAGGGCGGTGACCACGCCGACGGTGCCGTTGAAGACGCCGTTCGCGCCCTTGTCGTAGTTGTTGCGGATCTGGGTGACCTTGTCGCCGACGCGGAAGACACGGCCGCCGAACCGCTTCTCGGGCAGGTCGGGGCGGGCGGGCGTGATGGCCTGCTGGAGCAGCCCGTTGAGGTTGCCCGCGCCGGCCGGGCCCCGGTGCATCGGCGCGAGCACCTGGATGTCCCGGCGCGGGTCGAGCCCGAACTTGGCCGGAATACGACGGGCCGCCACGTCCACCGTGAGCCGCCCGGCCTCCTCCGTGTCGTCCTCGACGAAGAGGAAGAAGTCCTTCATGCCCTCGGTGACCGGATGCTGCCCGGAGTTGATCCGGTGCGCGTTGGTCACCACGCCGGACTGCTGGGCCTGGCGGAAGACCTTCGTGAGACGGACGGCCGGGACGGGGCTGCCGTCGGCCAGCAGGTCCCGGAGGACCTCGCCCGCGCCGACGCTGGGCAACTGGTCGACGTCCCCGACGAAAAGGATGTGCGCCCCCGGAGCCACCGCCTTCACCAGCTTGTTGGCGAGGAGGAGGTCGAGCATGGAGGCCTCGTCGACGACCACCAGGTCGGCGTCCAGGGGGCGTTCCCTGTCGTAGGCCGCGTCGCCGCCGGGCTTCAGCTCCAGCAGACGGTGGACGGTGGAGGCGTCGGCTCCGGTCAGCTCGGCGAGGCGCTTGGCGGCACGGCCGGTGGGGGCGGCGAGCACGACCTTCGCCTTCTTGGCGCGGGCCAGCTCCACGATCGAGCGGACCGTGAAGGACTTGCCGCAGCCCGGGCCGCCGGTCAGCACGGCCACCTTCTCGGTGAGCGCGAGGCGTACGGCCGCCTCCTGCTCGGGGGCCAACTCCGCGCCCGTACGCCCCTTGAGCCACGTCAGCGCCTTGTCCCAGACCACGTCATGGAAGCCGGGCATGCGGTCCTCGTCCGTGCGCAGGAGGCGCAGCAGCTGGGCGGAGAGGGAGAGCTCGGCGCGGTGGAAGGGGACCAGGTAGATCGCGGTGACCGGGTCTCCGCCGTCCTGGCCGGGCACCTTCTCGCGTACGACGCCGGGGTCGCCTGAGTCCTCGTCCGGCAGGGCGAGTTCGGCCAGGCACTCGATGACCAGGCCCGTGTCGACCTGGAGGAGCTTGACCGCGTCGGCGATCAGCCGCTCCTCGGGGAGGTAGCAGTTGCCCTGGTCGGTGGCCTGCGAAAGGGCGTACTGCAGGCCCGCCTTGACGCGCTCCGGGCTGTCGTGCGGGATGCCGACGGACTGGGCGATCCTGTCGGCGGTGAGGAAGCCGATGCCCCAGACGTCGGACGCGAGGCGGTACGGCTGGTTCTTGACGACGGAGATGGAGGCGTCGCCGTACTTCTTGTAGATACGGACGGCGATGGACGTCGACACCCCCACCGTCTGGAGGAAGAGCATGACCTCCTTGATCGCCTTCTGTTCGTCCCAGGCGTCGGCGATCTTCTTGGTGCGCTTGGGGCCGAGGCCGGGGACCTCGATGAGACGCTTCGGCTCCTCCTCGATGATCTGGAGGGTGTCCAGGCCGAAGTGCTGGGTGATGCGGTCGGCGAAGACCGGGCCGATGCCCTTGACCAGGCCGGAGCCGAGATAGCGGCGGATGCCCTGGATGGTGGCGGGGAGGAGCGTCGTGTAGTTCTCGACCGTGAACTGCTTGCCGTACTGCGGATGCGAGCCCCAGCGGCCCTCCATCCGCAGGGACTCGCCGGCCTGCGCGCCGAGCAGCGCGCCGACGACGGTGAGCAGGTCGCCGGCGCCCCGGCCGGTGTCCACGCGCGCGACCGTGTAGCCGTTCTCCTCGTTCGCGTATGTGATGCGTTCGAGCACGCCTTCGAGTACGGCCAGGTTGCGCTCGCCGGTCCCCGGCTGCTGCGGGGCCCCCGTCTGATTGGGCATGGTCCGACGGTACCGCCGAGGTCCGACAGTGCGGATCACGTGTGCGGTTCACGTGCGGACAGGTCCGCACCTCCGACCGCATGCACGCCGCCTGCTTACAGCGCTTTAAGTCGCCCTTGCCCTATCTATTGACTTCCTGTGAGCCCTGCCATTGCCGTCTCTCGGGATTTCGAACAACCTTCGCCATTTCGAACATTTCGAACCATCGCATGAGTGCCCAATGGAGGACACCTCTACACGTCACCGTCCCAGACGTAACAGCCGCGCGCCGGCCGCCCTGTGCGGCGACACCCTCACGGCCGACCACCTGTGGTCGGTGGTGGACGCCGGCGGCGGCTACGCCAAGCTCGTCAACAAGAACAGCGGCCTGGTGCTCGGCATCGATGGAATGTCCACGTCGTCCGGGGCCCAGGCCCTGCAGTGGGACGACAGCGGCACCGCCGATCATCTGTGGAGCATCGTCGCGGAGGACGGTTCGACACCGTTCACTTCGTGACCTTCGTGACCTTCGTGACCGACACGTTCACTTCGTGACCGGACGTCCGCCGCGGCCAGCTCCTGGGGCCGCGGCGGGCGCGTTCGCGTACGTGACCACCGAGCAGCACTGGGGGGGCGGGCTCCCACCTGCACGCCCACGCCACTCCTCCACGGTGGGCAGATCCCACGCCGGACACCACGTCCGGCATGGGATCGCTCAGCTGATCAGAGACGCTTGCCCAGCGACTACGACAAGCAGTACCTGGCCGGAACCGTCAGTGCTCACCCGACCTTGCGCAGCTCCCCGTCACCGAAGACCGCCACCATGACGAGACTCCCGCCCAGCGCCTCGACATACCTCGCGACGATGTCTGTGCCGGAGACCTGGCCGCTCTCGATCTGCGAGACCCGTCCCTTGCTCACACCCATACGCTCGGCCACCTGAGCCTGGGTGATGCCGCGCTCCTGGCGTATGTCGGCCAACCGCCAGGCGTGGGCCTCTGCGAGCATGCGCTGGGTGCCTTCGACGAACGCGTCCCGGCCGCCGGCCAACTCCTCCGCCCGCTCCCGATGCCCGCTCGCCGACCACGCGACGTGTCCGTTCACTTCTCCAACTCCCTCTTCCGATCAGCCACGCACTCCGCGTACCGACGCTCGGCCGGCGGAATGGCCTCGCCGTACCGGCGTTCCAGTCCTTGAGGTTGTGTAAAGCCGATCCCTTGATCCGGTCCACCAGTGGACGACCCTCAGCAGGTCCGTGGCAGGCAAGGATCCAGATGCGTCGCCTGGTTCACGAGCACGTACGAGTCCGCATCGGACTTCCCCAGGTCGTGCAGCCACTGATCCGCCTCGTCGGTCAGTTACACGTCCCACTGCTCTTCCACGAGACGGGATCCGGGGACTTCACTCGTACGAGGCCTCGTGAGCCCGGGCCGGAAGGCCGAGGCCAGGGCGCCCGGCGGACCAGACAGAAGTCGATGGCGTTGCGATCGCCGCCCTCCGGGGTCGCATCGCCGAGCGTCACCCACCCACGCGGACGCGTCAGCCGCCCGCCGGCGGAGTCACGCGCCACCCTCCGGCGGCAAGTTGGCCACCGCCACTGCGGCCGCTTCCTCAGGTGTCGCGGCCTCGCCCAGGAGTTCGACGTATCCCGATGTTTAAACCTTCACGCCTTCGAGCACGGCGAGTCGCCGTTCGCCCCGGGGGTCCCGCATGTTGAGCCATGATCCGACGGTACCGGTGAGGTACGACAAGGGTGGCGGATCAGCGACGGGGTGCGCCTTCAGGGCTTCAAGGAAGGCGGCGAAGGCGGGGGTGGGGAAGGTGAGGGTGCGGTCGGCAGGGGTTTTGGAGTCGCGGACGGCTATGTGGGTGGGGGTGGTGGCTATCTCCACGCAGGCGTTGCCGTCGTCCGGGCCCGAGTAGGACGACTTCCGCCAGTTATGCATAAGACACCTCACAGCTCTTTCGCCAGCCGGTTGATGAAGTCACGCGACCGTTCGGGGTCGAGCGATACGGCTTCCACTTTACGGAAGCGCGTTCGAAAGGCGTTGAGTTGCGCTTCGGAGTCGATGAATGCCGAACCGGTGGGCACGTCTCGCACCACCGTGTCGAGTTTGGGCACAGCGCCACCCGCGTACGTCATGGTGCTGGCGGCTCGGGCGAAGCCATCCAGATCGAAGGGGATGACGCGCACGGTGACGTGGTCAGCATCGGAGTGATCGAGAAGCTTGGCAAGTTGAGCCCGGGAGGCGGCGCGATCGCCGACCCTGATACGCAAGGCCGCCTCGTGGATCACCAACTCGTACGGGATCGCGATCCGCTGGCGCCCCATTCGATGGCGGACGCGCAACTCAAGCTCTTTGTCCGTGAGTTCGGGCACTCTGGAGGAGAACACCGCGCGGGCGTAGCCCTCCGTCTGAAGCATGCCCGGGACGTACAGGATCGCCACTTCCCACAGGAACTCGGCATGGTGTTCCAACTCGGCGAGATCCAGGAAGGGTGTGGGCAACAGTCGCCGGTACTCCTCCCACCAACCCTGCGTCCTGTCCGCAGCCATCGCGACCAGCGCTTCAATGAACTCCACGTCCGTACAGGCGTAATGGGACGCGAGTCGACGCAGTCGCTCCTCACTCACCCCGATGAGCCCCAGCTCGATATGGCTGATCTGCACTCTGTTCGCCCCGAGAAGCGCCGCCGACTGGATGGCCGTCAGGCCGGCGGCCTCGCGGAGCCTGCGCAGTTCGATGCCCAGGCGTACCTGACGAGCCGTTGGTTCGCGCCTCTGGACCATGCGTTGCTCTCCATCTTTCGGGGCCGGATCACGCGACCGACTTGATTCGGGTTACAGGTTACCCATACCGTCGGTGACGCAACGGACACGCTACGGAAGCGCACCGTCCCGTCCTGCCACGACGGCGTCGGCAATGCCACCGTGCCCGAAACCCCCCTCACTCACCGGAGTTGATGCCCCATGCCCGAAACCTGGGACTACACCCTCCAGATCCCCAACGACCCCAGAGCGGTCACCATCTGCCGCCGCACCCTGCGCCTGATCCTCACCATGCACGGCCTCATCGGCCTCGTGGACACCGCGGAGTTGCTCGCGACCGAGCTGGTTTCCAATGCCGTACGGCACACGAAGGGGCCCGCCGCGCTCCGGGTGCGGCGGTCGGTGGAGGGCACGGTGTGGATCGGGGCGTGGGACGCCGATCCCGAACCGCCGCGACCGCCGCAGCCGTTGGAGCGGGTGGGTGAGCAGGAGGACGGACGGGGGCTGGGTCTCGTCGTGGCCTGCACGAAGTACTGGGGCTGAATGCCGTCGGCCAGATTCGGCAGTCCGGGCAAGTACGTGTGGTGCGAGCTGGTGGCGGCGTAGGGCCAAGTTCCCTACAGCGAGGGCCCCTTGACACGCTCCATCACCAAGGTGAAGGTCATGCAATCGGACGCAATCGTGTCGACGCACGGAGAAGGTGTGCGGCTACGTTTCCTTGGGATCATCCCGAACACGCCCGTTGACGACTCGCCGACCATCTGGCTCGATGAGGGCACCGGGGATCTTCTGATCCAGTCCTACCAAGGCCACTGAGGAAGAGGTGAAGGCGTGCCAGGAGATCGGCTCCGTCCCTGGCCACTCGACGGACGTACCGGATCACGAGACGATCATCCGACTTCCGGCCGTGATGCTGAAGTACGTCCCGCAACCGGAGGACTGCCTCGGTGAAGTACCCCGTACGTGAAGGAATCACCAAAGCGCAACACTCCGCCGTTCACTTGGAAATGCGCGACATCTACACGCCGGATGATCCGGAGTTCGCCCGGTGGCGCGCAGGACATCAGTACGACCAGGACTTCGCGAAGCTGCCTGACTGGTGGTGGCCCTGGCGCGACCTGGTGGCCGAGACCACGGCTCGCGGCGTCGCGATGAGGCGGGCCCGAATCGTGTCGGAGCCGGTCACGGATTACATCCGGTTCGAGCATGACCTCACGTTCGCCAATATCGCGGCGGGTGAGTCGGTCCGCTGGCTGCCACGACGCAAGGCAGCCGACATTGCGCTACCCGGCACCGACCTGTGGATGTTCGACGAGTCATCGGTGTTGTTCACCTACTTCTCCGGAGTCGGGGAGGTGGTGGACCGGGAATGGTGCACCGAACGGGCGACTGTGGAACTGGTCAGTTCAGCATTCGAAGCAGTCTGGGAGCGCGCTACACCGCACGAGGAGTACACGCCGGGCTGACCGGGACCGCACCATGGCGACATCAGGATCTTCAAGCGTTCATGCGGCCCGGCAAGTCCTTGCCGATCGACTTCGGGAGATATGCAAGGACGCCGGGTTGGACGGCAGACAACTCGCCCAGGCATGCGGTTGGCACCCGTCCAAGGTCTCTCGGATCTCGACCGCGAAGACCTCACCATCCGCTGACGACATCCGCGCCTGGTGCCGGGCATGTCCTGGAAATCGGAACCGGCACCGGCTACTCCACGGGCCTGATGTGCCACCGCCTGGGAGAGGACAACGTCACCAGCGTGGAAGTGGACCCCGCCGTATCGCAGCGGGCGGACGAGGCCCTGGAGGAGGCGGGGTACTCCACTTGGACGGTCACCGGGGACGGCCTCGTCGGACACCCCCGCCGGGCCCCGTAGGACCGAACCATCGCCACCTGCGCCCTCCGCCGCATCCCGTACGCCTGGGTCAGGCAGACCAAGCCCGGCGGAATCATCCTCGCCACAGTGGGCCCCAGCGCCTGGTCCTATGGCACCGGCCTGGCGAAACTCACAGTCAAGGACGACGGCACCGTAGAGGGCCGGATCATCGACCGAACCTCGTTCAAGCCCGCCCGAGCGGAAGCGGCCGTCCCGTTCTCCGGTGACCTCTCCGCCCGCGCCGCCTACGCCGACACCGAGCGGCGGACCAGTCTCCACCCCGATGTCCTCAACGACTGGATGCCCGCCTTCCTGGCCCAGCTCGCAGCACCTGCCGCCCAGCTCGTACGAGCCGTCGGCGGCAGCAGGGAGACGGTCTACCTGTTCGACACCAGCCGTGAGGCGTTCGCCGCCCTCACCGTTGACGGGGACGAGTGGAACGTCCGGCAGGGAGGGCCGGTCCTCATCTGGGACGCCATCGAAAGCGCGGTCACCGCTTGGCGGAATGCCGGCGAACCTGACATCACCTCCGTTCGCATGGAAGTCACTCCCACGGCGCACGGCTACTGGATCGGCGACCAACCAGCCCTCCGCTGGAACCACCCATGTCCCCCGCTGAGCGTCTGGAGCTCGTGGGACCGCACATCCCAGCCACGATTCCTCGGTCACGATTCGATTTCAGCCACTGCCACCCCCTTGCCTCGCCTCCGTGTAATCGATTCCAATCCTCCGTACACGTCGATGTAATCGATTCCAAGAGTTCCATTGGTCCCACGAGGAGGTGGAGCGGCGATGGCCGGCATCAAGGATGTCGCTGCCGAGGCCGGGGTGTCCGTCGCCACGGTGTCGCGGGTGCTGAACGATCATCCGTCGGTGAGTGAGGACGCCCGCGCGCGTGTGGTGGCCGCCGTGGCGGTGCTGGGATATCGGCCGAACGCCGTCGCGCGCTCCCTGCGCACCGACCAGACCCACACCCTCGGGCTGGTGATCAGCGATGTGATGAACCCGTACTTCACGGAGCTGGCGCGGGCCGTCGAGGAGGAAGCGCGGGCGCTCGGGTACAGCGTGATCATCGGGAACGCCGATGAGCGGCCCGAGTTGCAGGATCACCATGTGCGGAATCTGCTCGACCGGCGGATCGACGGGCTGCTCGTGTCGCCGACCGACGGTGGCTCCCCGCTGATGCTGGACGCCGCCCGCGCGGGCACGCCGATGGTGTTCGTGGACCGGTGGATCCCGGGTGTGGACGTGCCGGTGGTGCGGGCGGAGGGACGGGGCGCCGTACGGGATCTTGTCGCGCATCTGTACGGGCTCGGGCACCGCCGGCTCGCGATCATCGCGGGGCCGGCGGCGACCACGACCGGGCGGGAGCGGGTCGAGGCGTTCCGGGAGGCGCTGGGCGAGCACGGGCTGGCGTTGCCGGACGCGTACATAGGGCAGGGCGACTTCCAGGCCGAGAGCGGGCGTCGGGTGACCGAAGGGTTCCTCGACCTGCCCGAGCCGCCCGAGGTCGTCTTCGCTGCCGACAACCTGATGGCGCTCGGCGCGCTGGACGCCGTCCGCGCGCGTGGGCTGCGGGTTCCCGAGGACATCGGGCTGGCGGCCTTCGACGACATCCCGTGGTTCGTGCACACCGATCCGCCGATCACCGCGATCGCCCAGCCGACGGGCGAGTTGGGGCGGGCCGCCGTACGGGTGCTGGTCGACCGCATCGAGGGGCGGGCGCCCCTGGCCGAGCCCGACGCGCTTCCCGCGCGGCTCGTCGTACGCCGGTCGTGCGGTGAGCCACCACCTCAACAGACGCCACCGCAATCGCAGGACGAGGCGAAGAAACTGGGCGTGGACCTGTCCGTCACCGACGCGCAGAACGACGCCTCGCAGCAGGCCAACCAGCTGCAGAACTTCACCAGCGAGGGACTCGGCACGATCATCGTCAACCCGGTGGACTCCGACGCGGTGACCCCGGCGGCGAAGGCCGTGAACAAGGCGGACATCCCGCTGGTGGCCGTTGACCGCGCGGTCAACGGCGCGGACACCACCGCGCTCGTCGCCTCCGACAACGTCAGCGGCGGCAAGCTCGCCGCCGAGTCGCTCGCCGAGAAGCTGGGCGGTAAGGGCGAGATCGTCATCCTCCAGGGCCAGGCGGGCACCTCCGCCAGCCGCGAGCGCGGCGCCGGCTTCACCGAGGGCCTGAAGGCCTACCCGGGCATCAAGGTCCTCGCCAGGCAGCCCGCCGACTGGGACCGCACCAAGGGCCTCGACGTCATGACGAACCTTCTCCAGGCCAACCCCGACGTCGACGGCGTCTTCGCGGAGAACGACGAGATGGCCCTCGGCGCGATCAAGGCCCTCGGCGCCAAGGCCGGCAAGTCCGTCCAGGTCATCGGGTTCGACGGCACCGCCGACGGGCTCAAGGCCGTCGAGGCGGGCACGCTGTACGCGTCGGTCGCGCAGCAGCCGGCCGAACTCGGCAGGATCGCCGTGCGCAACGCGGTCAAGGCCGCCGACGGTGAGAAGGTCGAGAAGTCGGTGATGGTGCCGGTGAAGGTGGTCACGAAAGAGAACGTGGCCGAGTTCAGCGGCTGACGGACGACGAGCGATGAACGACGACTGATCGACGGATGCCGAACGACGGCTGAGAGCAGCTCCGGCTCACCTGCCACCAACCCACCTGCCACAGGGAGAATTCATGTACGACTACGACCTCCTGGTCGTGGGATCGGCCAACGCCGACCTGGTCATCGGTGTCGAGCGGCGGCCGGGGGCCGGGGAGACCGTGCTCGGTTCGGATCTGGCCGTGCACCCGGGCGGCAAGGGCGCCAATCAGGCGGTGGCGGCGGCCCGGCTCGGGGCGCGTACGGCGCTGCTGGCGCGGGTCGGCGACGACGGACACGGGCGGCTGCTGCTCGACTCGCAGCGAGCGGCCGGGGTCGACACGGCGGGCGTGCTGGTCGGCGGGGCGCCCACCGGGGTCGCGTTGATCACGGTGGACCCGTCGGGCGACAACAGCATCGTGGTGTCACCCGGCGCCAACGGGAAACTGGCCCCCGAGGACGTCCGGGCGGCGGACCCGCTGCTGCGGGCCTCGCGGGTGGTCTCGGCGCAGCTGGAGATCCCGTTGGAGACGGTGGTGGAGGTCGTACGGCGGTTGCCGGAGGGTGTCCGTTTCGTACTGAACCCGTCGCCGCCTCGGGAGTTGCCCGGGGAGGTGCTGGCCGCCTGTGATCCGCTGATCGTCAACGAGCACGAGGCGAAGGTCATCGCCGGGGGCGAGCTGGCGGGTTCGCCGGAAGACTGGGCGCGGGCGCTGCTGGCGCTCGGACCGCGTTCGGTGGTCGTCACGCTGGGCGCGCAGGGCGCGCTGGTCGCGACCGCCGAGGGCAGTGCGCGGGTGCCGGCCGTGAAGGTGGACGCCGTGGACACCACGGGGGCCGGGGACGCGTTCACCGCGGCGCTGGCGTGGCGGCTGGGCGCGGGCGCGGAGCCGGCCGAGGCCGCCGCGTACGCGGCCCGGGTGGGGGCCGCCGCCGTCACCAGGGCCGGGGCACAGGTGTCCTTCCCGACCGCCGAGGAGGTCGCGGCGCTGTGAAGCGGGCCGGGATACTCAACCGCCATCTCGCGGGTGCCATCGCCGAGTTGGGGCACGGGCACGGGGTGCTGGTGTGCGACGCGGGCAAGCCCGTACCGGACGGGCCGCGCGTGGTCGACCTCGCCTTCCGGGCCGGGGTGCCGTCCTTCGCGGAGGTGCTGGACGGGCTGCTCGACGAGATCGTGGTCGAGGGCGCGACCGCCGCGCACGAGGTCCGTGAGGCGAATCTCGACGCGACCGTTCTGCTGGAGGACCGGTTCCCCGAGCTGGAGCTGGTCTCCCACGAGAAGCTGAAGGAGCTGTCGGCGGGGGCGCGGCTGGTCGTACGGACCGGGGAGGCGCGGCCGTACGCGAATGTGCTGCTGCGGTGTGGGGTGTTCTTCTAGCGGGAGTGTTCTTCCAGCAGGAGCGCCCCCGTACCCGGGACGTTTCGAGGGGCCCGGTTCAGTGGACCGGGCCCCTCGGCTTTCCCCTCCGTATCAGAACCCCCACGATCCCCCCAGATCCCCCTCCGAGAAGTCCTGATGCCAAGTACGACCCGCGAGTTGGCGGAAGGGTTGCACGGGCTCCGGAGATTTTTTCGAAGGTGATTCCGGTGATTCCGGAGATGTTTTTTTGTCCGGGTTGTGTCCCGATCATGTCACTTCGCGAGCAAGTGCGTTGCGGGTGCAACGCGTTGTGGGAGAGCATGTCCGGGACGTAGGTGACCCAGACACACGGGGGTGGACACGACGTGAAGTTCGACATGGGGTCGACGACTCTGGCTGAGCTCGGGAAGAGCACGGTCGGATCGGGTGACGACCTGGGGACTCTGATCCAGCTGCTGATCAGCGCGGCGGAGCCCTTGGAGGGCAAGTTCAACGGCTCGGGCAAGGCCGCGTTCGACTCGTTCAAGAACCGCGCGGACGAGATCACCGCGGACCTCAACGGCTCGCTCGCCGCGATCCTGGGCGGTCAGTCGGGCATGGACAACGCGTTCGGCACGGGTGACGTGGAGTCCCAGGACAACGCCAACCAGAACATGGGCCTGGCCAACTTCGACGCGGCCCGCTTCGGCGCCCGATAAGCCGCACAGCCGCACAGCCGCACAGCCGGACAAGGGGGAAGGAAACCATGGGTCAGAATCAGGACCGCCGTTCGTACGACACCGGCGCCTCGGGTGAGGTGCAGACCGCGCTCGGCACGATCGTGGGGCAGTTGGAGCGGGTGCTCGGCGACCGCGACGCCGCCGTCAAGGCCGCGATGACCGAGTTCCAGGCCGACGGCGTCTCCGACGACTACCACGGCAAGGAAGAGCGCTGGAAGAAGGCCGCGGGCGAGGTCCGCGAGATCATCCGCCTGGTGCGCACCACGCTGGAACAGAACGACGGCACCGCGCAGTCCACGCTGGCCAAGGCCCGCGCGGCGGTCGACCAGATCGGCTGACGCCGAAGTGATCGAGGTCCCGTAGCCGTGGCAGCGCAGGATTACGACAGCCAGTTGCTGGAGTCGGTGTCGGTGCGGCGCCGACGGCTGCGGGACGCCCTGCTGTTCGGGGCGCAGCGGCAGCGCCGCTCGGCGGACGAGCGGGTCGGGAAGGTGTTCGTCGGCATCGTCATCGCGGCGGTGCTGTGCGCGGGATGTGTGGGGTGGTCCTTCGTGTCGAACCGCATCATCGGCAAGAGCCCGTACGGGAGTTCGGTACAGCCGTCAGGTACTCCTTCCGCCACGCCCTCGGTGACTCCCTCCGGCACGCCTTCCCCGGCCGTTTCCACGGCTCCGACCAGCACTTCTAGCCGATGATAGGTTCGATCGCGTGATGTCTACGGGGGCCTTGGGACAAGCCACGGACGGTGTGCGTACGGCGCTCAGCCGGGTCACGCTGGTGGGCGAGCGGCGGCGCGTGGATCTCGTGCTGCCGTCGCGCGAGCCGGTCGGACTGCTGCTGCCCGAGGTCATGCGGCTGCTCGACGACCGGGTCGGCGGGCAGCCCGAGCTGCGGCATCTGGTCACCGCGGACGGTTCCGCGCTGGCCCACGACAGCACGCTGGAGTCCGCCGCTATCCCCGACGGCGCCGTACTGCGGCTCGTACGGGCCGAGGACGCGCCGTCGGCACCCGTCGTGCACGACGTCACGGACGAGGCGGCCGAGGACCTCGACGCCCGTGGCTGGCGCTGGCGGCCGGCCACGCGCCGGGCCACCGCCGGGATCGCCACGGTGGGCTGGGCCCTGGCCGCCGGGTCGTTCGCGCGCGCCGCGTACGAGCCCGGAACCGTCGCCGGGGCGCTGCTCGGCGTCGCCGTCGTGGCCGCCCTCGCGGGCGCGCTGCTGGGGCGGGCCGGGAAGCGCGGGCTGGCGACGACGCTCATCACGACGGCCGGTGCGCTGGGGCTGCTCGGCGCCTCGGCGCTGGCCGCGGCGCGGAGTTGGACCGGTACGCCGCAGGTCGCGGCCATGGCCGCCGCCGGGATCGTCACCCTCGTACTGCTCGGCCTGTTCACCCCGCTCGGGCGCGGTGGGCTGGTCGGGGCCGGGGCGCTGGCCGGGGCCGTGGTGTGCTGGCTGGCGGTCGCCGCGTTCGTGTCGGGCGGGCTGTCGTCGACGGTGGGCGAGCAGGCCGAGGTGGGGGCCGTGCTCGCGGTGGTCTCCGTGATCGTCCTCGGGTTGCTGCCCCGGCTGGCGCTGATGGCGTCGGGCCTCTCCGGCCTCGACGACCGGCGCTCCGGCGGTACCTCGGTGAGCCGCCACCAGGTCTCGGCGGCCCTCGCCGCCACCCACCGGGGGCTCGTCCTCGCCACGGTCACGACGGCCGTCTCGGCCGCCACGGCCGGGGTGTTCGCCCTGCGCGCGCCCACCCAGTGGACGGTCCTGCTGGCCGTGGTCACCATGGTCGTCCTCGCCCTGCGCGCGCGGGCCTTCCCGCTGGTCGCCGAGGTCGTGGTGCTGCTCGGCGCGGCCGCGACGCTCGCCGTACGGCTGGTCTCGGTCTGGCTGGAGCACTCCGGCGAGGCCGCCGGTCCGCTCGCCGTCCTCGTCCTGCTCGCCGTCCTGCCGCTGCTGGTGCTCGCGGTACAGCCCGCCGAGCACGTACGCGTACGGCTCCGGCGCCTCGGCGACACCCTCGAAACGATCGGCGTCATCGCCCTGCTCCCGCTGCTCATCGGGGTGTTCGGTGTGTACGGACGACTGCTCGACACCTTCGCTTAGGAGCTGGGGGCCGCACATGACGCAGGCAGGGGACTGGCAGCGGGATGTGCTGCGCGAGCTGGGGCAGGAGGGGGTTGGCTCCGCCGACGGGGGGAGTCATGGACCCGGGGCTGGTGCCGGGGCCGGTGCTGGTGCGGGTGCTGGTGCGGGTGGAGCGGCTGGTCCGGCGGTGGGTGCGTCCGGTACGTCCGGTGTGGCGGGGGCGCCTGGAGCGCCTGCCCGGCGGGCGGAGCCGACGCTGCGGCTGGTGCGGTCGGTGCCGTCGGAACCTTCGGAAACGGCAGGGTCCGCGGGGCCTGCGGAACCGGCGGGTCCCCCAGGGGAGACCGCCGGGGATGACCGGCCCGTACGGCCGGTGCCGGAGCCCGTTGCGCGGCAGGCGGTGCGGTCTGCCGTGCCGCCGCCC
>NZ_JAEMUX010000053.1 GCF_016598475.1 Streptomyces adelaidensis | reverse complement strand
CTTGAGCCACATCGCGTCGAGCTGCTCGTACGGCAGTTCGGCTCGCCCTTCGGCGATGTCCTCGGCGGATGCGACGATCGGCGCGAGCGCGGGCGGCGGCGGGTTGCCGAGCTGACGGAGCATCGCCTCAGAAGGATCGACGCACAGGACCGGCTGACGTGGCTGGAGTCGCCCGGCGACTTCCTTCGCGAACAAGCCCGTCCCGGAACCGATGTCGGCGATCCGGTCCGCGGGACTGAGCCGCAGTGCCTCAGCGATCCGGCCGGACATCCAGGGAACGTAGTCCGGCCCGTAGATCCAGTGCTCGTCGTACTCGGCCGCCAGCTCCTCGTAGTGCCCCCGCACATCGCGCCGCCGCTCCACGATTCCCCTCGCGTCCCTCGACTGCCGCTGGCTGTGCCGGCTGTTGTGCCGCACAGGACATGTGCAGGCTATCGCGGGTATCCGCGCGACAACAGGGCGTTATACGGCGGGGGTTGGGTCTTGATCGAGGTGTCTCAGCCCTACACACTTGGCAAGGTCAACTTTGCGGGGCGGACGCCTTCCCGCGGCTCGTCCTGTCGACTCGCCTGTCGGCGACGGGGAGCGTGCGACCTGCCACTGACAGTGAGTTCCGACGGGACTGAACCCCCGGGAGCGACTCTGCCCTTCCGGCGGAACAGAGTCTCCCGCTGGGCTGACTCCCAGGGGCCACAGGTAGGTTCCGAAGGCGACTTCGTACGGCGCACAGGGGGAGCGTTGGATCTTCGGCATCAGACCGCGAACTTCGTCAACGCGTCCTGGTCCTTGGTCGATCTGCGGGATCTGATCTTCGAGACGGTGAGCCTGCTCTCCATCGAACTCGCCGAGCAGGCGGGCATGGCCGGTGATGACGAAGCGGGCCGCGCCTTCGCGACTGTGTACAAGGCGGCGGTGAGCACGGTCTACGAGTCGGCGGGGCACGCGCACCAGGCCATGGCCAGTGGCGCGGGAGCCCTGCTGAAGAGTGCCGAAGCCTTTCTGAAGCAGGAGAGCGAGATCGCGGCCGAGCTGCTGGGACAGGGCATGGCTCCAGGCATCGGCTCCCAGCCGTCCGGCCCGGACTGCAACCAGCGAGCCAGCCATCATGCCGAGGACCTGCCAGAGGTCGTCGGGGAGACCAGCTGGACCGACCAGTACCTGCTCAGTCAGCGTTTCCGAGGCCAGCAGACCAAGCTGCGCAACGTCGCCAAGAGCTGGCGAGCCGCGGCCGGCATCATGAGCGACGCGTACTGGGACTCCGACACCGCATGGCAGACGGCCACGCTCGACCAGGCCGGAGAGACCGCCAACGCGGTTCAGGACTGGTTCAAGGTGTTCATCGGCAAGAAGATCCCGCCGGATGAAGTCGGTGACGACGACACGCTCATCGCGAACCTGTACGCCGCCTGCAAGATGCTCGCCAACGCCTGCGACGCGTACGCCGACCACATCGAGACCGCACTGAAGCGAATACCCGAGGAGTCGGACCCGCTGTTCGGCGAGCCCCTGTGGGGCTGGGAGGAGCCGTTCTTCGGCGGGAACGGTCATGACGGCGGCCTGCACGAACTGGTCGCGGGCGACACACGCATCGCGAGCCTAGGAAGCATCCCGCCCGCCCTGGACCAGTCCAAGGCCCGGGTGAAGATCCCGCAGCCCGACGAAGGGGGAGGTCTTTTCCCGTCCCTCCCGCCGATCTTTCCGCCACTCATACGCACGCCTCTGATCGTCCCGGTGGCCTATCGCCCGGCAAACGGCCCACGCGTTCAGCCGGTTCCACCGCCGGCACCTCCGGATCCGCGCTTCCCGCTCCTGACCGGCAGCGAGCAGAACAACTTCCAGACCTGGCTGAACTCTCTGCGCGAGGGCGACGTCTCCGGCGGCAAGCCGGCCGAGGTCGCCTACCAGAAGCGTGTCGCGGGCTACCCGGAATACGAGGTGCCGATACCTCAGGGGCTGAGCAAGAACAGCACCCTCATGGTCGACGGCTTTCGTGACGCCGACGGTATGGCCATCGAAGCCAAATACGTCAACGACGAGAAGAAGTGCTACCGCACCCTCGACGAACTGCGCACGAGCCACAACACCGGCAAGAAGGACTTCCTCTACGGCCCGGACCGCAACGAGTTGCAGAAGTACGCCGCCGCGCTGAACGACCCGAGGAACACGGAGATGCGGGGCGTGGAGACCGTCACCAACAACCAGGACTCGGTGGCCTACTGGCGCGTGATGATGGCCGCGTACGGAGTCAAGGGATACGCCCGCTACGAGCCCTGACCCATGCCCAGCGCATCGTGTCCCGCCTACCCGAGTCTGCCTGTACCCCACGTACATCGAGATGTACATCGAGCAAGGAGCAACGCACCGTGGAACGGTCCGAGTTGGAAGAGCTGGAGACCCTGTACATCTTCACCCCCGCCTCCGGCGACACCTGGGACCTGACCTTCACCCGGCTCAAGCAGCTCCTGCTCGCACTCGACCCTGAGGCGTTCTTCCGGGTAGAAGACCCCCGGGAAGAGGGCCCGGGCGGCGGGCCCTTCATGTTCTTCGAGGCGGCCCTCGGTGACGAGGACATCGAAGGCATGGCCAAGCGCGAACCGGAGGGTGTCGCCGTTCAGAACTGCACCGCCGGGCGCGCGGCGGAGTTCGTACGATGGCTGCTGCGCTCGGGTGCCGTCCCGAAGGGGCACGCCATCACCTTCAACACCCAGTGGGGAGTGGAGAGCGAGCTGCCGGACTCCGTGGTGCCCGATGCCCCCGAGCCCGAACTCGTTGAGGTGTTCCTCGCCCACGTGCTTCAGACGGGCGGACTGGACTGAGGCGTCTTCCCATCGACAGCATGGCAGGGGCCGTCCCGGACGAGCAGGACAGGATGGCGTCCCGCCTGACCCGGAGGCTACGTCGGGCCCTGGGAGGGGGCGACGTACGTGGGGTCACTCCCTCCGCATGCGCCGGTCGAACTCGGAGTGGGGCTCCAGGCCCGCGGCCGTGGGTCGTTCGTCGAGGCGCTCGGGGTCGGCGATCGGCTGGAGGCGTCTTTGTTTCAGGCTGGGAGATGGCACCCCGTCAGCGCCGGCGGGTGTGGCAGCAGATATCCCTGGTGTCCCCGCCGGACGAGCCCCCGGATGAACCGCCTGAACTGCCCGAGCTGTCCGGCAGTCCGTGAAAAGGTGCTGTTGCGGTTCTTGTACCTCTGTCCGTCCGGTTTGAGGCGCTTTGGGTCTTCGTCGGACCGGACCGTACGCCGTCACGCGAAGAGAAGGGTCGGCTCAGCGAGAATGTCACGCCCCAGTTCGCTCTTGTAGATCAGATCGATGCTGCCGAAGCGGGCGTGGGCGTAGTCCAGGCCCAGGGCTGCCACCGCGTCCCGCACCGCCGCCTCGGAAGAGCTCTCGATCTCCAGGAAGGTGTCGAGCTCCGGCCAGGTGTCGAAGTCGTAGGTGACGCCGTCCAGCCGCCACTCCTCGCGGTAGTTCTGCTGATAGCGGACCTGCCGCAGACCGAGCGCCGTGAGCAGCTCCGCGGTCTTGGCCAGGTCGTCGACCTCGACCTCGATCTCGGTGGTCCCGTTGATGTGTGTGGCATCGGTGACCTGTTTCAGGGTGAGCGTGGTCTTGCCGCCCTCGTCCCGCAGCCGCAGCCACTGTTCGCCCTGCACGGCGTCGTTCTCGAAGATCAGGCGGGTGAACATGGTCTTGGGAAAGACCTGTTCGGCCCCGACGGCACGCAGCGCGCCGACAGCGGTCTGCACGTCGATCTCCAGGAACTTCGCCTCGTACTCGTTCTGCGCCACGGTTCTCCCTCACAAGTGACAGCTTCCACGCGTCAGGTCGTGGAACTCCTGCTCGCGCGTCTTGTTCGTGACCCACCGAAGGCCGGAAACCGTGCAAGACCAGGCGGACACAGTCCGCGACCCCGCCTTCTGTTGCCGACCCCTCACCGACGCATACTCTGCGCCTCGAGAGCTCACCTCGGGAGGACCCGCATGCCCAAGACCACTCAGCTACGCACCTACACCGTCCGGGAGGGCATGCTCGATGAGTGGGTGGAGCGGTGGCGCGCGGAAATCGTGCCGTTGCGCCTGGAGTTGGGCTTCACCGTCGACGGAGCCTGGGCCGACCGTGAGCGCAACCAGTTCGTTTGGCTCATCTCCTACGACGGCCCGGAGACGTTCGCCGAACGCAACGCGCTCTACTGGGCTTCGCCGGAGCGGAAGGCGATGAACTTGGCCCCGGACGATTACTTGCTGCATACCGATGACAGGACGGTCGAGCCCCGGCTATGACCCCAGTTGTGATCACGGGTCCAGCGGCAGCATGTGGTGGCGCCGTTCCTCATCGCTGAGAACACGGGAGACCCGGTTGCGGGCTTCCGCTTCGAGGCGGTCGAAGTCGGGCTCGGCGGGCCACACGCGGGCGGTGCCGTCGGAGGAGGCGGTGAGCAGGCGTGTGCCGTTCCGGGACCAGGCGACCGAGGACACCTTGTCCTGGTGCACCCCGACCATGCCGATCTCCTCAAGGGTGGCGGACGACCAGATGCGTACGGTGCGGTCATCGGACCCGGTGGCGATGAGTCGGCCGTCCGGCGACCACGCGACGGCGCGGACACGGCCCTCGTGACCCTTGAGGGTCTCGATGCGGCGGCCCGTTGCGGTGTCCCAGATGCCGACGGTCCAGTCGCCCGAGGCGGTGGCGACGCGTTCTTCGTCCGGGGACCAGGTGACGTCGTCAACGTAGTTGTCGTGGCCGCGCAGCACCGTGAGCTGCCTGCATTCGGCGACGTCCCAGAGTCGGCACGTACGGTCGTCCGAGGCGCTGGCCAGGTAGCGGCCGCTGGAGGACCAGGCGATGCGGTTGATCCAGTCCTGATGACCCGTCAGAGCGCTGAGTTCTACGTACTCTTGGGCCGACCAGACCTTCACTGTGCCGTCATGGTCTCCGGTCGCGATGCGGTTGCCGTCAGGGGCCCAGGCGACGCATTCGACCACAGCTCCCCGGTGCTCGAACGCGCTGTTCATCCCGTTCGTGCCATCCTGGCCCGGACTGAGGACACGGAAGAGCCCATCATTGGTGCTGATGGCCAGACGGTCGTCGAGCGGTGACCACGCCGTGCTCCACACTCGGTCTTCCGTCTGCTCGATCACTTGGCTGAGGGAGGTGCCGGTGGCGGCGTCCCATCCCCGGACCGTCCCATCGTCCGACGCGGTGGCGATGCGCGTGTCGTCGTGAGACCAGGCCGCCTGGTTCACGGGCCTGCGGTGTCCATCGAGGAGCAGGCTCTCGGCGCCGCGAGGCCGCAGGTCCCATATGCGTCCGGTTCCGTCGGTGGAGCTGGTGGCGAGCTGGTCGCCCGACGGGGACCACGTCACGCCCCAGACCGTGTCGGTGTGCCCGCGCAGGACAGCGACGACCTTGGCGTCGTGAGCGTCGACGATCCGTACGGTTCGGTCGGAAGAAGCGGAGGCGAGCGTCCGTCCGTCGGGCGACCAGGCGATGTTCCAGACGTAGTCGGTGTGGCCGCGTAGCAGGAGCCGTAGTTCGCCGCTCTCGGCGTCGAAGATCCGCACTGTGTGGTCACCGGAACCCGTGGCTATGAGGCGTCCGTCCGGGGACCAGGCGATGCCTTCCACGAAGTCGGAGTGGCCGCTCAGTACCGTCACCGAGCTGCCCGACGCCAAGTCCCAGACGAGGGCGGTCAGGTCGTGCGAGACGGAGGCCAGGCGAGCGCTGTCCGGGGCCCATGCCAGGCCCCAAACGTCGCCACGGTGTCCCCGCAGCTCCTGGAAGAGGTCCCCTGTCTCGGCGTCCCACACGCGTACCGTCCAGTCGCGTGAAGTCGCGGCCACCCAGCGTCCGTCGGGGGACCAGGCAACCTGGCGCCCGATGTCGGTGGCGCCCGTGAGTAACCGCAGTGGCTCTCCGGACGCGGCATTCCAGATGCGTACGACACGATCGCGGCCCGTGGTGGCGATTCGGGTCGAGTCCGGCGACCAGGCCACGCCCTCGACCATCGTGCCGCCGGACGGCAGGACGTGCAGTGAACGGCCTGACCGTGCGTCGAAGACGCGAGCTGTGCCGTCTCGCGAGGCGGTGGCCAGGCGGAGGCCGTCCGGAGACCAGGCGATATGCCTGACGGTGTCGGTGTGTCCGTCGAGTGAGGTACGCAAATGACTGGATGCCAGAGCCGTCATCAGGCCGCGTCGGGCGGACGGGGTCGGAGTGCATTCGCCCAGTGCGGCAAGTGTCAGCAGAAGGGAGTGCTCCGGCTGCTGTTCTGCGGCACCGAGCGCGTACTTGCCGATGCTGTCGGAGACCCGGCGCAGGAAGGCGAGATCTCGCCGCTGCGAGGACTCGACAAGTGACTGCGCGGTGTGCGAGGCCTGGCCGGTTTCTTGCAATGTGTGCAGCCACTGTCGGGCCAGGGTGAGCCGCTCGCCGGTGAGCAGGTAGTCGGGGCTGCGTCCGGAGCGATCCCAGTCCTGTGCCCATCGTTCGAGTTCCGCGCGTTGGCGCAGCTGCTCGGCGCGGGCCTCGACCTCCTGCCGCAAGGGGGCCCACTGGCGGAACAGAGCCTCGTGCGTCACCTGGGCGTACGGCTCTTGACCTGTGCCTACGTCGGACATCAACAGACGGGCGTCAACGAAGGCGTCCACGACACGTCGTTCCTGCGCGGTCAGCTCGGCGAGCAGCACCGGGCGCCTGGCCACCTCTTGACCTTGGACGGTGACGAATCCGAGTAGCACCTTCAGGACGAAGCCGATCCCATCGTCTCCACAGCCAAGCTCCGCCACGGTGTGGTCAGCCTGTCGTGCGAGGGCGCCGGCCACTCCGCCGAGACTGCGATAGAGCTCCTCCGACACCGTTTCACCCGGGCCGGAGGAGAAGTACAGCTCCTGCAGCAGATAGCTGAGCAGCGGCAGCGCGTCGTCTGTGCCCACGTCATTGACTATGGCCTCGACGACGGCGGGTGCGAAGGTCAGACCGACCAACGCGCCAGGCCGCTCCACCACCTGGGAGAGCTGGTTTCTGCCCAGCGCACCGATGGCGACCGGATGCTGAAAGAGCTCGGCGTGACTCGTGCCGAGGAACTGCCCCAGGAACTCCACACGTAGCGTGGCGAGCACCCGGATCCTCGCATCTTGTGCCACGCAAGCACGGAGGGCATCGAGAAACTGGGTACGTTCCCGCTCGCCGGCGAGGGTGACGACTTCCTCGAACTGGTCGACCACGAGGAGCATGTGGCGGAACCTGCTTCCCCGCAGCCGGTCCAGCTCCGCGAGCAAGGAGGCAGGCTCATGCCGAAGGCGCCGTAACACAGCGCTTACGGTTTCGCGCTCCCCCTCAGCTGCGCAGATGGCCGAGGCCAAGGCCGCGAGGGGGTTGGGGCCCGGCGAGAAGGCGGGGAGGACCAACCACCGGCGACCGCGCAGCCTCGGCATCACTCCCGCTCTGACCAGCGACGACTTTCCGCTCCCCGAGGCTCCGACGAGCACAACGAACCTGTCGGCCGGCCGGTCCTGAGGTACATGAAGCCGACGCGTCAGATCCTCGCTCTGCGCCTCCCTGCCGAAGAAGACCGCAGCCTCGTCCTCCACGAAGGCATCCAGCCCCGGGTACGGAACCCGGTCGCGGGGCCAGTCCGTCGGCGGAGGCGAAGGATTCTCCAACCGGTGGACGACAACCTGCATCACCACCATCGTGACGATCAGTAAGCCGATCGCCGGAATCGCAACCTGCTGGAGCAGTGCCAGGAGCCAGGGAACGTCGTTCTCACTGGTGGCGTAGTTGGTGACGATCCCCAGCAGACTCGCGACCAACACCAGCATGACCTGAAGCAACAGCTGTAAGCGGTTCCTCATGACGCATCAGCCGTCAGTACGCCGCCCCTTTGCCGCCGCAGCACTCCATGCCCCCGCTCTGCCACTACCGGTCACCAGGCGCCGGCCCACCGACGCATGTGAACATCATCGGTGGCGTGGGGGACGATCTCAACAGCACCCCGCAAAACCGGTCACGGTGCCGTATCAGCGTGCGCGCGCTTCCTCCAAGACCACGTCTGTGAAGGTGTCGAAGCGGCCGAATCAGTGCACCAGCCCTGTGCCGGTCAAGGCCCGTACAAAGGAACGCCAAGTATCACTTCGAACGATGAACACAGGCCCTCCCGCGATCTTGGAGTCGCGTACAAGAGTGCGGTCATCGGATATCGCGCACTTGACGCACTCGCCTCCGGCGCCGTTGCTGTACGACGACGTGAACCACACGAGACGGCCGTCGCCGTCGGACTGGGCAATGCTCACCTGGCGGATTCCTTCAGGACGGACTTGATCAACTGGGCGGAACGCTGAGGACTCAGGGCTGCGGCTCGCAAGCCGTCGAACGCCTTTGTGTACTCACGAACATGATGCTCGCCTTCCAGGTAAACGGCATCAGTGATGCCATCCCGGTACACCAGGTCCGGATCTTCGGGGGCCGGGAAGCCGAGCATTGTGAACGAGCCCGTGGCAGGACAGGTACCCGAGTCGAAGGGAAGGACCTGCAAGGTTACGGTCGGCAACTCGGACGACTCCAGGACGCGTTCAAGCTGCTCGCGCATCACTGCACGATCCCCGATGACGTTGCGCACAGACCCTTCGTTCACGATGAACCAGGCGTCCGGGGCGTCGGGGCGAGTCAACATGGCCTGCCGCTCCATGCGAACGTGCACTGCCCTGTCGATGTCCTGGGCGGACATGTACGCACCGGTCGTGTGGAGCTCGCGGGCGTACCCCTCGGTCTGCATGAGACCGGGCAGCAACTCGCACTGGTACTGGCGGAGCGTGGAGGCGTCCTGTTCCAGGCCGATGTAGATGTTGAACCACTCGGGGACACCCGCTCCGTGCACCTGCCACCAACCGCGTGTCTTGGCCTGCCGGGCCAAGGACTTGAGGAATTCCCGCAGCTCATCACTCGTGTCGTAGAACCGGCACAAGGCGTCGATGTCGGACGGTTGGACCCGGCCGCTGCCGGTCTCCATCCGGTTGACCTTGGAGCCGCTCCAGTCCAGCGCCTCGCCGACCTGGGCACAGGTGGACCCGCTCGTCTCGCGCAGCTTCTTCAGCTCGATCGAGAGACGGCGACGTCGCGCCGTCGGTGAACCGGCCATCTACACCCCTTGTCAACCATCCGCCGGATAACGGGCGTTCAGTCTCGCGCCAAGGGGGTACGCCTGCCAATCACTCGGAAGTGGGAATCCCGCTGTGCACATTGCATATCGGGATGAGCAGGCGCCATTCTGATGGCATCGCCACCCACCGTGAGCAGGTGTGACACTCCGCTGATTGCGTGAGGGTGGGCGAGGAGGCGACATGCGACGAGAGAGGTCTCAGTGAGCCAGAAACCGTGTATGTCTCGGAAACCGTGGGACTTGGCCTTCACGGCCGACCCTGAGGGAGTGGCTGCCCTGCGGCGCATCATGCGGCTCCACCTGGGGCTCTGGGGACTGCACGAAGTCGTCGACGGGGCTCAACTCTGCGTCAGTGAACTCGTGTCGAACGTCATCACGCACGTCGGTCACGGCACTCCGGCCACGCTCGCGGTCTCGATGAGCGGTACGCGCCTGCGCCTTGAGGTGCACGACCCCGATACGCGGGCACTTCCCACGCTCGTGGCCGCGGATTCCGACTCGGAGAGCGGGCGCGGGATGGCCCTCGTCGATGCCATCGCCGACCGCTGGGGCGTTCAGCTCCGTCGTGGCCGGAAGGTCACCTGGTGCGAGCTGGCCACGGCGGCCACGGGGCCGACCGGTCATGTCGCTGGCCCCGGTGTGTCACGGGCCGAGGCGCTGCTCGACGTCTATGCCACGACCGAGCCGCGTCTCACCCCGAGCACCCACAGCCGGCTGAGCACGACCGTGGCCGAAGAGGCGGTGATCGGCATGATCACGGACTTCCTCCACTGGCTTCATGCGCATGGCAGGGACCCCGACGAAGTTCTGGACCGTGCCCAGACGCGCTTCGAGGCGCAGATCCCCGACGCCGAAGAGGCGTCGTGCATGGCCCGGAACCGCCCCGGCAATTCGGTGGAGCCGGCCGATCTGATGCCCTGATATCCACCCCTTCCACCGAGCGGGAGCGGGGCGTTCCGTCGGCTGTCTGCCGCAGCCGACGGAACGCCCCGCTGCCGACGACCGCAGTGCAAGACGCAGATCTGTGTCGGTGTCCTTGTGATGGTCCGATATCACTGGTTCAAAAGGTGCGCGAAGAAGCCCAGACCGGGATCGTCCGGTGTGCCGACGAGCAGCGCGCGGTCGAGCAGGATGTTGTTCTGCTCGCAGCTCGTCTCGGGGAGCATCACGCAGGCGTGGCACGCGGCGAGATTGGTGCCGCCCGTGCCGGACGCCTCGGATTCGACACAGAGCGGGTCGGAGGAGCACCACTCGGCACGGTGGACGGCCGAACGGATCGCATGGTCGAGACGCTCCGGCTCGCCCTGGGCGACGAGGCCGCCGAGGCTGCCCGCCGAGTCGCTCGTCGCGGTGTAGACGAGCACTCCTGCCATGTCGTCGGCGGCGTACAGGCGCTCGCGCAGGGAGGCGGCCGGGTAGCCCGCGTCCAGACTCCACTCGTTGATGAGGACGTGGGCCAGGGTGTGCAAAAGCACCATGCGAGGGGTGGCCGGAGAGGGGACGACACGGCTCGGGTCTCCGGCCCGCTGCTCCAGCACCCGCTGGTGAGCGGTGCGCATCCGCTCGACCCGCGCGGCCACCGTCGCGGCCTTCTCCCAGGTTCCCAGTCGGTCCTCGTCCAGGCGGAGGAAGACCCCCTCGCCGCGTACCTCCATGGCCGGGAGCCAGCGCAAGGGGGAGTTGGAGTCCCAGAGAGGCATCTCCTTCGACTCGGTCGTCGAGTCGGGGTCGGCGAGCCGGGTGAACGCTTTGAGGGCTCGTACCTCGCGGAGTTTCTTGACCAGCATCGGACCGGTGACGCCGAGCGGACCGAGTACGTTTTCGTCGCCCAGCGGGGTCTCGCAGACGAACTGTTCCTTGTAGGAGTGCTCGCTCTCGTCGTTGCCCGAGCGGAGACGCTCGTACTCCTTGTTGCGCAGGGCGCGGTAGCGGTGGTCGAAAGTGGGGCCCGCCGCGCCGTCGGAGTCCTCCTCGCGCTCCGCGTCGAGCAACGCCATCACCTCGTCCAGAGAAACTGGACATCCCTCTTCGAAGACGGCATCGAGATGAGCGGCGACGGCTACTCGGTCGTCGTATTTCCTCAGTCTTTCCCAGTGCTCGGCGAGCGGATCCGCGCGACCGTCGCTCCACGGCGGAATGGAGAGAGCGGACTTCAGCACCGGCTGCCACACAGCCGAAGAACCGCGCTGGAGCGTGCGTAGGGAGAGCCCGCACTCCTGAGCGGGGGCGGACGTGCCGAGCCACGGGCGGGGGCCGCGGCACTTGAGGCCCAGGTCCTTGAGCGCGTTCCTACGGAAGGAGCCTTCCATCGAGACCTCGGGAGCCCTTCCACAGGTACATGAGACGAGGATCGAGCGGAGGGAGGACGTACGCCCGGACGTGCGCAGTTTGAGCCTTCCCCCGCACTGTCCGGCCGTCGCGGCACCGCGGTCGGTGGAACGGTGCACCCACTGCCAGTACGGGAACTCGCCGAGGTGCCCGGCCTCGCAGGCGACGACGAAACGGGAGGGGACGAGGTCGACCTCACACGTGCCGCAGACGCTGCGACCGGCCGGCGGGTTGAAATCGCGGTGTCGCTGCAGGTCGGTGCACTCGGGGCAGGAGTACATCAAGGGGAAGCGTCGAACCCTGAGGCCGTCCTTGCTGGTGTCGTCGGATGCTGGCGGCAGCCGGAAGTAGTCGACCTCGAGCAGGCGGGCCAGGCGCCGCTCGTGGATCCGCGGGGATTCGTCGACGCTCCAACTCTGGTCGGCCTCGTCCAGGCCGGAGACGACGAAGGACTCGGCGTCGACGGCGATGAGCGATCCGATGCCGTACGTGGTGATCGCCTGGGCGCGGCGGACGGCACCGCGCCGCGGAAAGTTGTGGGCGGGTGTGGAACCCTTCGCACCTGTCCGGCGGCGGCGTGCGGGGGGTGGGGTCATCGGGTTGCCTCCATGAACAGAGCGGACTCGGCGTCGACGTCGCGCAGGCTCCACAGAGTGGCCCGCGCCCCGGCGTCCTCGGACTCGTCGTCGTACGCCTTCAGGAGTGAAGGTGCCCGGCTGCCCCTGAGAGGTTCGAAGAGCAGGCCACTGTGGATGTCGGCCTCGTCGCACCACCACTCGACAAACTCGTCGAAGGCATGGGAAGTGGCCCCGACCTCCTCAGGGGAGACCGCTTCCACACGCTCTAGGAGCACAGCCCTGATACGGCCCCGGAGAACGTGTTCGTAGGACTCGACCTTGCCTGCGCCCTCGTTGGGCCGGGCGGCCGGGATCAGGATGCGGGCGAGAGCGACGATCACCGCGTGCAGGCCCCGTTCGCGGGCTCGGGTGGAGAACGGTGTCACGGAGGTGGACTCGACCTCACGGTAGAGGGCCGAGTGGAAGTGCTGGAAGCTCTCGTAGTGGGAGCGGTCCCGAGATCGGGTCGAGTTGAGCATGACCGTGACCAGGCCGGGGTGCGCGCGGCCGACACGGCTCGTCGCCTGGATGTACTCGGCGGTCGTCTGTGGCTGGCCCATCACGGCCATGAGGCCGAGGCGGTCCACGTCCACACCCACCGCGATCATGTTGGTGGCCAGGAGGACGTCCACCGTGTCCTCGTCGGGGAGCCTCCTCTCGATGCCCTTGAGGCGGGTCGGGATCTCGCTGGCGTCGACACGACTGGTCAGCTCCGAGTAGTTGGCGACCGAGCGGGCCGTCACCCCCTCGCGGCCGGCGAGCAGGTCCAGATAGGCCACCACGTCGTCGTGGACCTGGAGTTCGGCCGCGGAGAGCAGCCGGAGGCTGTTGAAGTAGCCGACGAGACTCCAGTACGCGTCGCGCACCTTGTCGGCGGTCTTTGCGTGCTTGGCCCGGTGCAGCAGGGTGGCGTACGTGCGGATCAGGAGGGTGGACTGACTGGTGCCGGGTGCAAGGAGGCCGACGTAACGCCTGCTCGCCTTCTCCTCACGCGGTGTCTCCACGGCGAACCACGAGTCGCGGGCGTCCAGGCCGGCGGGCGGGAACTGCCGAACGCCGCGCGCGAAGAGGTGGCGGCCCTGGTCGGCGGCGCGACGGATGGTCGCCGTGGAGGCGATCACCTTGGGTCGGTTCGCGAGCGCGTCCACAGCGGTCTCGTAGAGGCCGGTCAGGGTGCCCAACGGGCCGGAGATCAGGTGCAGTTCGTCCTGAATGATCAGCTCCGGGGGTGGAGTGCCCTCATCCAGGTCATCAAGGTTGAAGAGCGCCGAGGTCGCCGGACGCCACGGCATCGACGCGAACTTGTCGACGGTGGCGATCACCAGTGTCGGCCGCGCGTCGTACACCGCCTCGTCGATCAGGTGGACGGGCAGGCCGTCGGCGAACTCGCAGTCCGTGCCGGGACATCGGACGTGCATCCGCCTGGCGTCCTCGTCGGCCTCGTAGTTCCGGGCGTCGAGGCGGGTCCCGCACCAGGGGCAGGCGTGCAGCTGGACGGGGTTCTCGGTGGCCAGGCGCTTGTCGAGGCTCCTGCGCAGCTCGTCCAGCTTCTGGCCGGCCACGGCCAGCGTGTTGGGGGTGGCCGAGCGTCCCACCCACATGCCGATGGAGAACTCCTCGTGTCCCAACTCGGGTGTGTGGCGCCGCATGTTTTCCATGGCACAGAGCAGGATCGCCGCGCGCTCGAACTGCTGGAGGGTGAGCAGCCGCAGCGTGTAGCGCATGAGGACGGTGACACCACCGCCGTCGGCGCCCTTGCGGATACGACGCAGGAACGACGTGAGGGCGATGAGCCCGAGGTAGGCCTCCGTCTTGCCACCACCCGTGGGGAACCACAGCAGATCGGAGGTCTTCCGGTCGTGGTGGTCGGGGTCGTCGATGCCGGCCAGGCAGAGCAGCACGAACGCGATCTGGAAGGGGCGCCAGCGACCGGCGGCCGGGGCGGGGGCCCCGACGCGTCCGTTCTTCACCCAGGCGCTGCGGGCGCGCTGGTCAGCCATGGCGCGGTTGGCGAGGCGGAACGCACTCATCAGATCGGGCTTGGTCCGCAGCAGCTCGATGCCCTCGCGGATCCGGTCGAGTGCCTCACGACAGGCCTTCACCTGCTCCCGCGCGGGCTTCGCGTGGGTGTCGCCCGTCAATGCCTCCGCTTCCGCCGCCTTGCGGTCGACCCAGCGCTCGTACCCGGTGGCGAGATCCTCCAGAGCGGCCAGCACCTCGATGTCGGACTTCTCCGCCAGCCCCAGCATGGACAGCGCCGAGCTGTCGATCTCCGGATTGGAGTCGGTGAGCAGCACCTCCACGGTGGGTACGAACTCGCTCCGCACCTCGGCGACGGCGGCCCTTCGGGCGTCGGTCATGCCGATCGGGGGCGGAGTCCAGTCCCATTCGGCGGCGCAGCCGTGGCCGACGGCGAAGGTCGGGGCGTGGCGATGCAGCAGCCTGCTGGTGGCGACATCGTCGTCATGGGAGGAAGTCGGGGCGGCGCGCTCGACGAAGGCGGCGGACCCGTCGACCGCGCGAATGGTGAGACCGCACTGGAACAGGGAGAACACGTCCTGGAGTTCGCGCTCGCCGACCTGGTGGGTGTTGACGACCGTGACCGTGATCGTGACCGTGCCGGTCGTCGGGTGGGGACGCCGGACGTTGACGCGCAGGGCGGCCCCCGCACCGAGGTCGAATCTCAAGTCGGGAGCAGGAGTGGTCACTTCGACGGGGGTGTCCGGAAGGAGGAGTTCCTTGCGTTGCCACCGTTCCCGCTGTTCGGAGGTGGTGCGAGCCTCGGCCCGCCGGGCCGGGATCGGCTGGCCGTCCGGATCGGTGGGTTCGTAGACGGCCGCGCGCGCCGAGACCACGATCGAGTCGCTTATGGCTGGGTCGATCGCGAAGGTGAGACCCATGGACGAGGGACGGCGGGAGCCCGCGGCGCCCACCTCCTGAGCGGTACCCGACTCCTCGACGCTGTCACCCGTGCGCAGCGGAGCGATGTCCAGGCCGTCGTGTTCGGCCTCGTCCTCACGGATCCGCCGCTCCGCGGTGGGGTTGGCGGATCGCGGGTAGAGGACACCGGTCAGATAGCGGTCGATCGGAGCGTCCTCGGTGAGGACCTCGTCCCGGTCCTCCGGCGCGGCGTCCGCAGCGGGACCGAGAAGCTCGCGGCGGAGTCCCGTCAGCAGTTCCTCGTCCCGGACCCGATAGTGCTCGGAGTGCCGGTCTGACACCTGTGTCATGCGCGCTTCTCCTCGTCGTCGGCCCGTCGATACCTTCCGATGCCGGTGATCCGGGGGACGATCCACGCCCCACGGTCACCGAGACCGGCGTTGGCGCCGGCGGCGGTGCTGCCCGTCACCGTCTCCAGGGTGTCGACCCGCGCGCCGTGGATCTCGTCGGGCCACCAGGGGTCCCACGTGCTGTTCACCTTCTGCACCTGGAACAGCTCCTCCCGGAACCGCTCCGACGCCTCACCGATCTCCCGGCCGTCGTGCACCAGAGCGTACGGCGGGCTCTGGTACTCGCCCATCGGCAGATCGTGGCGCTTGCGCAGCGCGACTTCCTGTCCGGGGTCGACCCGCGCCAAGAGGTAGGCCTGGGTCGCCACGGCGTCGGTCTCGTGGCCGGGCGGGTTGTCCCGGCAGACGTCCCCCGCCTCGGTCACGACGCCGTATCTGTCGTACGACCGCCATCCGCCGACGTAGCGACGGCCGTTCTTTCGGCCGCCCGCTCTCTTGAGGATCGGCAACTCGGGGGACCGCGCGTGGTACAGGTCCTCGCGGGCGCGAGTCATCGCCACGTACAAGGCCCGGGCCTCGGCAGGGAGGTCCAACTCGTCCTTGTGCTGTTTGTGCAGTTCTGCGACGGTCGGTGGGGTCAGAACGATCACCCGGTCGAACTCGAGGCCCTTGGCCCGGTGCACGGTGGAGACGACGATGCGCGCGGTCTCCGGGTCAGCCGCCTCGTCGGGGAACCTGCTGTCGACGACCGAGCGGCGCAGCCGCTCCAGATCGAGCACACCGCGTCCGGCCGAGCGCGCGGTCCGGCGCAGCACCGTCCACAGGCCGGTCACGTTCGGCTCGTACGGCAGAGGGATCTCCGCGAGCAGCGAGCGGAACCGGTCCTCGGTGAGGCCGGTCGCCTCGGTGCGGCGCAACAGCTCGGCCACCCAGTACGGCACCGGCCGCTCTTCGAGGGGGCGCCGCAGCCGGTGCTCGACGCCGTGCTCGTGGAGCAGGCCGGAGACCATTAGGGCCTGGCGGTTGTCGCGGGCGAGGATCGCACAGGTGTCGGGAAAGGTCCGCAACCCGTCCAAGGTGAACGGATCAGTGAGGTCACCCATGCCGTTCGCCGGATCCAGGAGCAGTTCGCGCAGTTCGTCGTAGAGCGTCGCCGCCTCGTCCGCGTCGGTGACCTGCTGGAGCCGGGGACCGTGCGCCAACGCGATCCGGGCCTCTGGGGTGATGGCTCGGAAGTTCCGCGTGAGGTGCAGTTCCACGAGTTCGTCGGGGTACGAGCCGCGCAGCCAGTCGAAGAACCGCCCGGTCTCGTCGGCACGTTCGGCCGGGTCCTCGATCTGGAAGCCGTAGACGGACTGGGCGGCGTCGCCGACGACGGTGAAGCCGCAGCTCTCCTGGTACCGGTCGAGCAGCGTCTCCACCAGCTCTCGACGCCCGCCCACCAGATCCTGTACCTCGTCGATCACGACATGAGCGGGCGGGACGGCATCGCCGGCCTCCAGTGCCCCCTCCTCGACCGCGCGGGTCGCGGCGCTGATCCGCTCGTCGAAGCCGACCGCACCCCACTCGCCGTCCGGGTGCGCCTGATGGAGCACCTGGTACGCCCAGGCGTCGAAGGTCTGGGCACGCACCCGGCGGGCCCGCTCCCCGTGCCGGGCGATGCGCTCGCGCAACTCGCGGGCGGCGGCCCGGGAGAAGGTGAGCACCAGGATCTCTGCGGCCTCCAACGCCTCCTCGGGGTCCTCGTGACCGCACAGCGCGTCGAGCCGACGCACCAACGTGTGTGTCTTTCCCGCCCCGGCGCCCGCGGTGACCAGGACGCGCGCGTCCCAGGGCTGCTCGACCACGGCCCGCTGCTCATCGGTGAGCGGTGGGCTGTCGAGGTAGGCATCGGTCACTTTCTGCTCCACAGGTGCTCGAACTGGGTGAAGGCGAGTCGGGTGTCGAAGTTGGCGATGTTGTCGCTGACGTTCAGGATCAGGCAGGTGTCCTTGCCACCGTTGAGTGGACCGCGCAGACCGCGACCGATCATCTGTTGGTAGACGTTGGTGCTGTAGACGGGTCGGGCCACGACCACGGCACGGGTGGCCGGAGCGTCGAATCCCTGGGCGAGCACGCCGTAGTTGGTGAGCACCCGGATGCGTCCGTCGCGGAACTTCTCGACGCGCGATTTACGGTCCTGGTCGCTGGTCGTCGCGTCCACGGCTGCGGACCGGATTCCCCGGTCGTTGAGCATGGCTGACAGGTACTTGGCATGGTCGACGGAGGTGGCGAAGATCAGCGTCGGCCAGTTGTCAGGCAGGTCGGCCACCGAGTCGACGATGCGCCTGCTGCGCGCGTGGTCGTCGGCGAGCCGTTGCTCGGCGGCACGGGACAGCATCGCCATCCGTTCGGCCTGCGCCTTCTCGTCACGCGTCAGTTCGATCCGACCGCCTTCCAGGGTGTGGTGCTCCACCTGCGCGAGCATCCCCCACTCCTGGAGGTCCCGGTACGGATCACCGGACGGGAAGACACCCTCGTCGAGCCGACGGTTCCCGAAGCGCCCGACCAAGCGGCGAGTCTCCTCCTCGTTGGTGTTGCGGAAGGGCGTGGCCGTCAGGCCGAGCAGGTGCCGACCGGTCTCGTACTGGGTGAGCCCCAACTGCCGCAGGATCTCGGTGTACCGCTTGGAGATCGCGGTGTGGGCCTCATCCACGATCACCAGCGCGGCCTGGCGCAGCCATGTGTACGGTTCGGTGTCCAGACAGCGCTCCAGTTTGGCGTCGGTGGCGACCACCAGGTGGGGATGGTCGACGACGTTCCCGACCTCGTTACCGCTCCAGAGCCGGCTGATGGTCAGAGGGCGCTCCGCGCCGACCTTGCTCCAGACGAACTTCCAGCTTTGTACGGCTTGTTCGCACAGTTCGTCGCTCTGCGCGATCCACAGCAGTGGTCCGTCAAGGTCACCGACGCGCTTGACCCAGCGGATCACAGCCTCGGCGGTGATCCGGGTCTTGCCCGCGCCGGTCGGCAGCGACAGCATGCCGCGCTGGGGAGCGAGGCGGTCGAGCATGGTGGTGATGTTGCGGACCAGATCCTCCTGGTACGCGTGGAGGCTCGGGAAGTCCCGAGGACCCTCGACAATCTCGAACGCCGGCCGGGGCGGCGTCCGCGAGCCCGCGAAGGACAGCGGCAGTTTCAGGTCCGACACGAAGGCGACGGCGGACGAGGAGCCGGTGTAGGAGACGGGGGCGTCGGGGAACCGCGCCTGGATGTCGCGGGCGTGTTGATGGAGGACACCGTCGCCGTGGGCGTTGAAAGCCATCTGCGCGATCCGCCGCCCCGATGGTTGGACGCCGTCGGCCGCCTGTAGTTCTGCCTCCATCAGCCCTTCGGGGAGGCCGATTCGGAGCGCCTCCGCCCCGACCAACAGCTCGATCTTGGTGACCACGTCCGCGGTGTCGCGAACGGCCTTTCGGGCTGCCTGCGTCGCACTGTCCCGAGCCATGCGGTCCTGGTGTTCGAGCACCGCCCGGCAGCCGGAGGCGCCCAGGCCCAACCCGAGTTCGCGGTCGATCAGGCGGAGCATCGGTTCGGGCTCCAGCGGGACACGGACCTTGACGGTGCCGTCCTGACGGACGGCGTCCAGGGCTGTGGCCTGGGTGCCGTTGGGCGTGCGAGTGACCTCCTCCAGCTCGGTGCACCGCTGCACCGCGCTGTTCCGGTTGGAGCTGTTGAGGTGTCGGCGCAGGCCGGGATACAGCTCGACAAGTGGCACCGGATCGCCCTCGACCACCTCACGGGTCTCCAGACTGATCACGTCGGCGTAGCGGTGCATGCCCCACTTCTTGACCATCAGCTCGGCGTCCCCGACAGTCGGCACAAGCAGCGCGGGGAGCTGCTCGGCGCGGAGTACCTGATACTCGGCGGCTCCGACGGCGAGCGTGATCTCGTCGTCGGGACGGGTTCCCCAACTGTCGCCGATACGGCAGCGGGTGAGAGCGTCCTCGGGGAAGTCCGCGCCGAACCGGGTCAGCATCACGTAGGTGGCGCCCACGAAGGAGTCGTCCTCGCTCCGGGACACCTCGTCGACGAGCGCGTCCCAACGGTCTGCAGGAACCTCGTCGACGGTGGACGGAAGCCGCAGTTTGCGGGCCTTCTCGGCCGACAGGTCGGCGACCGGCAGCACATCGCGATAGGCGGTGAGCTGGGGGCCGACGGCTTCCTTCAGCGGTTTGATTCCCTGGGAGCTGGCGATCGTGCCGTAATTCCACAACATCCAGCGGATAGGGGACGGCACAGCCTGTCGGGTGCTGCCCTGCGCACCGATCTGACGGGTCCAGTTGTCCACCACGGCGTCGTCGGGAAGTGCCTTGAGGAAGGCGGCCCGGGACTCTTCGGAGAGCACGCGGAACAGGTGGAGCGGGCCCCCGATGGCGGCTCCCTCGACCCTCATTCGGCTCAGGGCAGGGCGCTGCGCGTGGCTGTCCAAAGTGCGCAGATAGGCAGAATGCATGGCTTCCCTGTACTCCTCGAACCAGGCCTCGCCCTCTATCGGGCGCACTCCGGTGGTGGGCCGGTCCCGTAGACCGACCTGGGCGAAGAAGGCGACGTCGTCGGAGTGGAACGCCATGTCGACGGCGACGGTCGGGTCACGCTGCGCGTCGACCACCCTGCCCGGAAGCATGCAGTCCTGGATCGGCTGGAACTTTCCGTCGGCGGTCCGCACGCGCAGCGTGGAGGCGGGCGTTGCAACCCGCTCCAACACCTTGTGCGTCAACTGGCGGATCCCGGCCTTACGGAACAGTTCCCAGAATCGCTGCCACTCGGCGTCCCGGTAGCCGTCGAAGCCCTGGTCGAGGACGCTGACGAAGCGCCCCTCGACGTCCGCCTCGCGGATGCCGAGGACGTTGAGCGCATGGGCCAACGACGGGTCCTGGGCGAGTGCGTCGTCCACGTAGACGAGGGACTCACGCAGCCCACCCTGGTCCGCACGGCGGAACACCCGGCCGCGCACGGGGGAGACGAGTCCGTGCTCCTCGGTGAGCACGATGCGTGCCTTGCGGGCCTCCTCCACGAAGGGTGAGCCAACCTCGATCATGTCTGCGAGGATCCGGACCGCCACGGCCGAGGCCTCGGCGGTACCGCTCCCGACCAGGGCCTCCAGCCATGCGCGAACATTCGCCCGCTCGTGCCTGGCCGCGTCGAGGATGTGCTCGACCTTTCCCGAGCGCAGGGAATCGGCTTCGACGCTCGGGTGCAGCCAGTTCGAGGGGCGACCGGGGCACTCGTGCCACATCCGCAGCCACCCGGCCAACCTCTTCAGGTCCTTCTTGTCGAACCGGGGGTGGACGCGCAGTTCGGCGGGGGCGCGCAGCACACCGTCCTGGTCGGGCAGCGACGGACGGGTCGCGGCGCGGGCCCAGACTTCCCGGGTCAGGAACTCGTCGGCCCAGCTGATCGCCTCCTTGACTCGCCCGGGAAGCAAGGGGAGGTAGGCGGCCGGGTCCTCTGCGGGCGACAGAGCGGGAAGCGAGTCGACGACCAACGCCGCCGAGGCCCTGATCATCTCCTGGTTGAAGGGGGAGGAGTCGAGCAGGTTCTGCCGGTCTTCGTTGGTCTTCCACGCTCCGTTGAGGATGCCGCTCAACGACATCTCGTACTTGGTCGGGAAGAAGGACCAGAACCTACCGCGTCCACGGGTCCGCGAGTTGACGTAGAGGCCGGAGGCCGGGTCTTTCTCCAGGGCGGGAACACCCCAGGAGAGGTCGAGGGAGACGCGGTCATGGAGTTCGCCGGCGTCCGCGCGGGCCGCAGGACCGGGCGTGTGCGTGGTGGTGAACACGCGCCAGCGGATGGTGGTGGCGGTTTTCCCGGTCCTTTCCTCGATCACGGTGTGCAGGTCACCGGCCTGCTTCGTGGCCAGGATTCGGCGAGCAACAGGGCGGGGACGACGGTCTTCAAGCACGACCTTCGCCACGTGCGGTGAGAAGAGCTGGAAACCCACGGGGAACTCGTCGCGGGGTTCGCCGTGCTCCTTGGCACGCCCGCCGTGCATGTCCAGACCCAGCCGGCGGTCCGCCTTCGGCAGCAAGGGCAGGCGTACGACGGTGGTTGCCCAGGTCAGCAGCTCGTGCAGGACAGGGTCGGCAGCACGCTCGGCCTGCACGTCGAGGGGACGCGCCATCCGGAGAACAGGGGCGTCGAATTCTGGACCGTTCCTGGCAGCCACGCCGGGCACGTTCTTGATTTGCTCGTACGACCAGGCGCGGTCGAATCCGAAACTTCCGGTGCTGCTGAAGAATTCTGGTGCGTCGGTCACGACGAGGACAGATTTTACGCCCACACCGAACCTTCCGATCTGTCCTCCGCGCTTCTTCGACATGCTCATTCGAAGAATAGTTTCCGCACCCTCAGGGGTGACAGGATTTCCTTCGTTCGCGCAGTACAGATGGGTTTCTGTGAGGACGACGTGAACTCTCCCGCCGGGCTCGTCAGCGATTTCGTCGGCCGCGTTCTGGACGAGTTCGAAGAGCTGACGATCACCGTATCCGCCCTGGGTGATACGGCGCTCTCCATTTGCGTGCTCAGCCACGAGACCGGGGTCTACGGCGTACGTTTGCAAGACACGGGAAGACTGCTCGACGACGGTTTGAATTACCGGAGACAATGAAGATGACACGGGTCCTGCACTCCTGAGGTGTCAAGGATTCGGGCGAAAGTGCGCGTGATGGGCCAGCTGCTGACTTTGCGCGGCCGGCCCATAAGCGTTCGACTGGTGCCGGAGGGGTGGCGCATCAACGCCTTCGAGCGTTTGTGCTGGTGAAGGCGCTGATTCAGTGTGCCCTGAAGGGGTCTCCGACCTCTCGTGGCGTGGCGGAGGTCAGGTCGTAGGGGAGGTGCTGTCGTCGGGCGGTTCCTGAATCCCGTGCGCCAGGCAAGGGAACATGTCGACAAATTCATTTTCGCAGGGGTGGCCCTTCAAAATGTCCGCAGCCGACTTCATCTCCACCTTTCCTGTCCTAATGTCCATTTCGAGCGCACCCCGTCCCCGGTTCGAGTCCAGGTCATAGTTGTAGGACGGTTCGTCCATGATGGTCCCCCTGTCGTGTCGTCACAGGGGTGCCCATCCAGGCACAACTGACCCCCGTGGGCAATAAGGTGTCCAAAATCTTGGGTGAAACGTTTCCCCGTGATTAGGTTAGCAGGTGTGGCTCTGGTGTAGACAGCGCTTAATTTAGCGAGGAGATACTCGTGCGAGTTTGAGCTGCGGTTACAGGCTTTTGGCCCTTGATACCGAATATGGACACACTTCCGTCCAGGCCGCCTGATCCTCCCGTCTTGAATTCGGGTTCGCAAGCGAGGCGAAATTTTCCGCCACCGCACAGATTACCGAACATCGAGCATGGGGTCAATGGGGGGCAACTTCAACTCCCTATCGGGAGCGGGGAGTTGCTCGCCTCATGTGTGGAGTTCGGCGTAAATAGTCTCAAAATCGGGCAACTCGACCTACTGGTCTAGGTGATTCCTGGTGTACGAGTTCGATCAACTTTTGGTTGACAGTGCTCTCGGTGTCAAATTAGCCTCCTGGGTAGTCGCCTGCGAGCCGCACGCGGCTCCGAGGAGAAGAACAGGTGGCACGTGGACACAGGTGAGGAGTTCGGGCCCTGGTTGGCCCGTCAGCTCAAGCTCGCGGGGAAGACACAGGCCGAACTGGCCCTGGAGCTCGACCTGACCAGGGCGGCCATCTCCGCGTGGATCACAGGGAGATCGACCCCCCGCCCGACCGTCATGGTGGACATCGCCAAGGCGCTCGGCACGGACGTCGGCACGGTGCACACCCGTACCACCGACACCCAGGCCGGTCTGCCGATCACCTGGTACCACCGCCCCGGCTACCCCGACGGCGGTCGTGACCTGGGCAACGCCGCGGCCTTCGCCTTCGACGCCGATGTGCAGGTGCTGGCCCGAGAGACCTGTCAGAACAGTCTCGACGAACGCCTCACCGAGAACGGTCGACCTGTCAGGGTCCGCTACACCCTGCATGAGCTGACCGGGGAGACGCTCGACACCTTCCGCGAGGCGATCCTCTGGAACGACCTCTTTCCCCACTACTCCGCCGTCTCGGAGGGTGCGGGAAGTCAGAAGGTCGGCCGGGTCGTGGACGCCGGAGTGCGCGACATGTACGAGAAGGGCCGACTGGTCCTGCTGCGGGTCGACGACTACAACGCGTCAGGGCTCGTCGGAGACGACTACGCGGACGGCAAGTTCGCCGCCGTGGTCAGGCGGCAACTGGAAAGTCTCAAGTCGGGGCACGGTGCGGGCGGTTCGTACGGCCTGGGCAAGGCGACCCTGTGGGCCACAAGCGCCTTGGGGCTCGTACTCATCAACTCCACTCTGTCCGTGTCCCACGAGGGACGTACGGAGCGACGGGTCATCGGACGCCTCGAACTGCCATGGCGCGAGGTCGACGGCGAGCCGTACGCGGGCCCCGCCTGGTTCGGGCGCCCGGATCCTGACTCTCCCGGCGCGAGGGTCGCGCGTTCCTGGTGGGCGGACGAGGAGACCGTCGCTCGTCTGCATCTCGCCCGGGAGAGCGACGAACCCGGCACCTCCTTCCTCATCGTCGGCGCGCACGACGTGGCCAGCCTTGAGGAGAACGGGTCCGATCTCGACGACGAGACCATCGATGACGAGGGCGCCGAGGACACGCGCGACATCCGCCGGATGCACCGGCGTCTGGTTGAGGCGCTGGGGCGCGACTTCTGGGCCGCGATGACAGGCGGGGGTACCAGACTTCCCCTCCTGGAGGTCTCCGTCCGTGCCCTTCGCAACGGCGAAGTGGTCGTACCGGAGAAGCAGGTGGACCCGTCCGCCGAGCAGCCCGCCCGGACTCGTGCCCTGCGGGCACACTACGAGGGCACCACTGTGGACCGGCTCCTCGAAGCCGGCCAGGTGGCGGCGCGCAGTGTTCCGCTGAAGCTGCCGCTGTCCGGAGGAGCCCGGGGGACCCTCGGGACACACCAAGCGGTCCTGTTGGTCACCGACCTGGCCACCGACGCCGAGAGCCGGGACGGAGCGAAGAACCAGGTGCATTCGCTACGGGGCAACCGCATGACCGTCAAGACGGCCGGGGTCCCCAATCTCCCGCTCGGCACGAACCCGTTCCAGGCCGTTCTCCTGGTGGGCGAGGCCGCCGGCGAATCGGCCCCCTTCGCGAAGGAGGCCGAGGAGTTCCTGCGTGCGGCGGAGCCACCCGAGCACGACCGCTGGGGGCAGACGGAGGAGCTGAGCCTGCGCTGGTCGCCTTCCGCATACCGGCGGATCAATGCGCTGACCGCCGAGGTCAACGGCGCGGTGAGAGAACTCGTCGCGCGTCCGAAGCGCGGTAGCCGCGAAGGCGGTGAGGCCCTGCGCAAGGCGTTGACCGTGAAGACGAGACCCAAGGCCAAGGCACCCTCCGGGCCGGTCGTTCCAGTCCTGGACGGGCTCGACGCGACGGTCGGCGACGACGGGGAGTGGCGGATCACCGCGGAGGTGAGCATCCCGCGCGGGGACGAGATTGTCCCGATGGCGCCGGTCGCTCAGCTCGACGTGCGCTCGGGCGGCCGTCCGAAGCTGGACTGGGCAGAGCTGGTGGCCGTCGAGGGCTGTGAGGTGGCGGACGGGATTTTGCGATTCGCGCCCGGCACACGTCGCGCGAAGTTCCGAGGATCCACCGACGTCACCAGCCACCCGGTCAGGACCACGCTCACCCGCCTCGTCCTCGAACTCCGCGCCGGCAAGGGGGAGTGACGCGTGAAGATCTACCCGTACAAGCGCCTCAACCGGCCCGTCGTTCTCAGAGTCAGCTCCGTCTCTCTCAAACTTTCTGATGGCACCCGCGATCAGCTGGAGACCACCGCGTACTCGACGCAGCAGCAGGCCGTCGCACTCGGTATCGCGGGCCACACCGACTGGGTGAGCGCCACGATCGGCCTCTCGGCGACGCTGCCGCCAGGGGCGACAGCGTCGGACGCGGCCTGGTCCGACCTGTGCGTCCTCGCCGTACTGACGGACGGCGAAACCAATGTCCGGACCTCTGCGGCGCTGACGCGTGACGCCGAGGACGGCCGCGACTGGTCGGGCTCCCTGGAGGTGTTCCGCGACGATCACTTGGGGCGGGCTTCCCTCTCCGTGCACGCCGTCGGCACGGTGGAGGGAGTACAGGGACGGTCGATCGCCGAGACCGACCGGAACTGGGTCGTCGACACGGTCTCCGACGAGCCGGTCCGCGGGTTCCAACTGGACGTACAGAAAGCCTCGTTCAAGAGGAGTTCCCGGGAGTGGCTGCTGGCATACGCCGACGCGCCCTGGATAGTGGACACCTCGGCCCGGGTCCCCACCGTGTTCGTGAACACCGATGTCGAGGGTGTCATCGGGCTGTTGGACAGCAGTGGCTCCGGTGTGGACAGCAAGGTGCGTGACCTCCTGGTCGCTCAGATGGCCACCGATGTCTGGATCGCGGTGTTTCACGGGGCCATCGGTGATCTGGAGGTGGAACCCGGTGGCGGCCCGGTCTTCCCGACCGACTGGCAGGGCGAGGTTCTGCGGGAGATGCTCCCGGACGTGATTCCTGGTGTGCATGTCGAAGAGGCCCTACGCCAGGTGCATCGCCGACGCACGGGCGAATCGGGCTGGGTGGAGCTCCAGACCCGCATCCACTACGCGGCGGTCCGCCGCGCCGATGCCTCCAAGGCGCTTGCCTATGCCATCCGAAGTCTGGAACAGATGAACCGGGAGAGCGAGACGTGATCACCCAACCGAGCCACGTACCGGAGCGCTTGGCGCTGCTCGCCACCTCGGCCGTCGATCCGTTCCTCACCGAGGAACTGCTCAGAAGCGAACAGGTGCACGGCGGCATCGATCTCGCCAAGGTCGTCGAGCCGCTGCCCGAAGACGACGCCAGGTGGTCGGTCGAACCGATCCGGAGTCTGGTGGAAGACGCCATGTTCGAATTTCGGGAGGACCGTACCCGAGCCGACGCGTGGCTGGCGCCACGGCTCCATGCCACGCTTCGCCTGACGCGGCGGGAGGCGGCGGACAAGCGTCTGTGGAACCACCTCGCTCTGGCGGTGGCCCCCGAGTATGTCGCTTGGCGTCACCTTTCGGAGGCGACAGCGAACAGGCCGGACAGGCGCATCGCTGCGGAGCGCTTCCGAGGCCCTGCGGACCGTCAGTGCTTCTCCCGCCTCTGGTGGGCAGCTGAGCTCTTCCGGAACGGGCCGGACTACGAGCCGGTCGTGGCCGCCTGCGGGAACCAGGACCTCATCCACACGGTTCTCCGGATGGAGCTGATCGACCACCGCCCCACAGCCCAGGCCCTGGTGCGACTCCTGCAGAACGGACAGGTCACTGGCGGGCGGGAGATCAACGGCCTCAGCACCGCGATCAATGCGGCCGGAGCGACGCTGGTCTACGACGTCCTCGCTCCGGACGAGCCCAGAGACCCCGCCCGATTGCGAGAGTGGATCGCGGAGGCGGGATCGGCGCTGCCGGTCGGGCGGTACGAACTCCCGATGGGACCTGACGAGGATCCCGTCCCGGAGGAGTCCGTGGCCGCGCTAACCAGCTACTTCGCCGATCTTTTCGAGACGGCCCCAATCAGAGGCCGGACGCCACAGGGCTGAGCGGGAGGGGTCACATGCCTGTGAGCGGGTGACCCTTCAGACCACGGTGCCGGCGGATTTCCACTGGTTCGGCGGGTCGTTTCCAGGCCAGGAGGTTTTCGACGGCCCGCTTCATCCTGTCCTTGATCTCGTCAGGGCTGAGTTCGGGTTCTAGCACATGGCGGAGGACGTGCAGGGCGAGCCTGGGCGGCACTGCGTTGCCGATCTGCTGTGGCACGTCGTTGCCCTGCCAGGGGTACCGAGCGGGGAACGTCTGGAGCACCCCTGCTTCGGCATGGGTGAAACGGTCGAACTCGGCGAGGTCGTCGTCGGTTCCCTTGTGGACCAGGCGGTTGCGGGACACCTTCCCGGTGATCGTGGCTGAGGGGACGTCGTGGTCGCGTCGGCCACGTGCCTCGGGGTCCCCGCCGGTCCCGTAGTTCGAGACGACGGTGAATGCGGGGCGTGCCGGCAGATCCGTCTTGATGCCTCGCGCCACCTCCAGGGCATTCTCCATGGAGACACAAGAATCCTTCACATCGCCCAAGGGGAGGGTGTCCGCGTGGCCGGTCTTCGGCGACTGGACGGAGAGGCCCCCCGGCCGGTAGCGCTCGTGGGTCGTGGGCGCTTTGGGGAGGAGGTCGGTGGCGAGCGTGTTCGGGGCAGCGGTCGGATCGAAACGGGCCATCAGCACCGCGCGCCGTCGAGTCTGCGGTACGCCGAACTCCTCGGTGTGCATCAGTTGCCTCCCGGTCCTGTATCCGAGGGACGCCAGTACCTTGGCGTACTCCTTCCACACCGGCATCACCGCGGGCACCTGCTCCAGGACGACGGCTTCGTAGGGAACCAGACCGGGTCGCCTGCTCCGCTCGATCACCCACCACAGAGGTTGCAGGACCAGGCCGGTACGCTCGTCGCCCAACTCCTCGAGTTGGAGCCTCAGCTTCTTGATCTCTTCGCTCAGATCACTGAACTCCTTGAGCATGCCCTTGAGTTCGGCATCCGAAAAATCGAGGATCTGCGGCGTCTTGAGCTGCTTCAGGAGGCTCTTGACCTCGTTCGTCGAGTGCCCGAGCTGTTCCAGCCTGGTCCTCAGGGCCTTGCGCTTCGTGGTCCTGAGTTCCTCGACCTCACGCTTCGCCGCCCTGACCTCCTTGGCCTCGATCTCCTTACGCCGGAGTTCCTCCGTGATCTTTCGCCAGGTTCGGAAGATCTCCATCCAGTCCGGGTTCTCGCGACGCACGACTTTGTGCAACTGATCGATGTACCGCACCACTTGGTCCAGCGCCCTGCGGCCCGCCCCGTGCCCGGCGACGGTGAAGGTCTGACAAGGGGGCCCACCGGTCAGGACCTGAGCATGAGGGAAGAAGGCTGCGCGGTACTGCCGAACATCGCCCCGGAAAGTGTCCATCCCCGCCACGCTACGGGTGGCGCATGCTCCCGCGTCCCATTCGATGCCGGTGATCTGATGCCCGAGAACATCTGCTGCCACATCCAGCCCGCCCGGCCCCGCAAATAGGTCCAAAATGCGGAAACGCGCAGGTGAGGAGAGTTCCCCTTCGATGTGACTCATGGGTTGGAAGTGTAGCCGGCCTTCGAGGGTAGTGGTTCCAGCAATGCCTCGGCCACCGCTCGGCCCAGTGCTTCGCCCACGGCGGGTGGTGCGGCGTTGCCCACCTGCCGGTAACGGCCGGTCTTGCCACCGGCGAAGTGCCAGTCCTCGGGAAAGCCCTGGAGGAGGGCGGTCTGGTCCACAGTGATCCGTACCAGCCCGTCGTCTCCGAGCGACGGATCCCATTCGAAGTCGGGACCGGGAGGTTCGTTCCCGAACGACTTCGTGTAGACCCCCATTCGCTGCCACTTGGCCTTCGTTCCGCTGGGGCCGAAGTCCGGGCCCCCGTGTGTCTTGGACCCGCCTACCAAGGTCGGCGCCACGCTTGTCGCCTGGGCCGCCCATTGGTCGGCGCCTTGCCAGCCGCGGGAGCGCATCGACTGCGCGAGTGCTTCGCCGACCGACATGTGCTCGAGGACGGTGGGCCGAGGAGGACGGAAAGCGCTCGCCCACTGCTGCTTGAGGGCCACAAGTACGCCTTGTCTGCGGTCCTGGGGGACTCCGAAGTCGGAGGCGTTCAGGATGAACCAGGTCAGTTCGTAGCCGAGGTGCTCCAATTCTTTGTGGAGGAAGTCACGTATCGGCGCGAAGGACTCTTCGTCGACCAGGGTGGGCACGTTTTCGATGATCAACGCACGTGGTTGGACGGCGTGGAGCAGATAGGCGGTCGCCTCGATGAGGCGGAGCTCGGTGTCCGACGATCGGCGCGTCACTGTCGCGCTGGATTTCACCCTGGGGAGGCCGGCCGTCAGGAGGTCGACGTCGTACACCTCCGGGTGGTCCACTGGATCGAAGTCGAGGAGATCAGCCTCCAACACGTTCCACTGCGGCCGGTTGGCCTTGAGCGTGTCGCAGGCGTACCGCTCGACGTCCAGGAGGAGCTGAGGCGCGAATCCCGCCTGCTCCAGGCCCAATGCCAAGCCGCCCGCCCCCGAGCACACATCGACGAACGTCAGCCCGTTCACTGAACCTTCCCCCCGAGTCGTCTTCTTGCAATGGCCGCACGTCGTCGTTGCACCGCCCCTACGATGCTCTCCGCCACCGCCTCAGGAGCCTCATGCTCCCAGAACCGGAGAACCTCCCACCCTGCGGCCACGAGGTGCTCGGTGGTCTCCGCGTCGCGAGCCATGTTGCGGTCGAGCTTCTGTCGCCACCACTCGGCGTTCGACTTCGGCTGCGTCGCGTGTTCGGGGCAGCCGTGCCAGAAGCAGCCGTCGATCAGGACAGCCAGCTTGACCGAGGTGAAGGCCACGTCGATCCGGCGTCGGGCCATGCCCGGCACCGGGTACTCGACGCGGTAACGCAGCCCGCCGGCATGAAGCAGACGACGGACCGCCAGCTCGGCGGCTGTGTCCTTGCTGGCTTGCCTGCTCATACGTGCCGACACGGCAGGCGACAACGGCTTCATCGTGCTCAAGGCGGCTGTGCCTCACGATCGTGACTCGGTCCGGACGGTTGAACTCCGAGTTCACTCGATTCCATCACAGGGGCGAGGTCGGTTGCACTGGGCCCGGGAGCTGGGGCTGCACTGCTGATGGACACCAGCGTTGCCAGGTTGCCGAAGGGCCGCCCGCTTCTTTGCAGTGTCGTGCCTCCGCGGCCCGCGTCAAGGGCGCTCCGCGTCGCCTGCGGCGATGGCCCTGCGGGCCACCCTTGACCCGGGCCGCTCCAGCACGGGGGAGAAGCGAGCGGGCGGCCCGGAGGGGTGGGTGCCCAGGTGGGCTGGCGGTGAGGTCGGCTGGGTTGTTGGCCGGGGTGTGGGGCGCGTGCTCGTCTCGCAAGCACGCCGGGTTTGCTTGGCGGCTTGCGAGTGGGTCGGGGGTTCGGTGCCTGCCTGGGGCTACGCGCCGTGGCATGCCTCGTACGGTTGTCCTGTCCCACACCAACAGGCCGCCCCCCGCTGCGGCGGCCAAGCCACCGCCAGCCCCCGCGCCGCCAGCGTCGTCGCGTACTGCGGTAGCAGTGCCGCGTCCGCCGGGGACGAGCCCTCCGACGCCGCGAACGCCTCGTACGACGGGACCGTCCCCGTCACGATGCCCAGGTTCGGGGTGCCCGAGGAGGCCAGTTCCCGCAGCGAGGACTCTATGGTCGCGAGGTGTTGGTCTTGGGAGGGGTATTCGTCGGTCAGGGACGGGTACGCCCCCACGAGTTCCGACAGCTCGGGGGACGGCCAGTGCAGGACCGCTACCGGGAACGGGCGGGACAGGGCCTCTCGGTATGTGCCCAACTCCGCTCGTAGGCGGGAGATTTCGGCCTGGAGTTCTGCTGGGTTGTCCGAGCCGAGGGACCACACCCGCTTCGGGTCGTGGAGTTCGTCGAGGGATACCGAGGACGAGTGGAGGGTGTCTGCCAGGGCGTCCCAGTCGTCGTGGACCGCGCCGAGCATGCGGCGGACGCGGTGGCGGCCGAACAGCAGGGCGCGCGTCGCGTACGGGGGCTCCGTTACGTCTGTCAGCAGCAAGATCGCGGCTGCGGTGAAGGTGTCCTGGGCCGCTTCCAGTTCGTCGTGGGACTCCAGGGCCTCGGCGATGATCACCCAGGGGGCCGGGTCACGGGGGGCGGCTACCCGGACTCCCTCGATGATCGCCCGGGCTTCGGCCTCGTGGCCGTACTCCCAGAGGTTGGAGGCCTTCAGCGCTCGTACGAGGTGGGGGTTGTCGAGAGGGGCGGACGACGACAGCAGGCGGTCGTAGAGGGCGGTGGCCGTGGGGCGGTCGCCGGAGAGTTCGCGGTGGGCGGCGGCCTGGAGGAGGAGGTGCTCGGCGTCCTCGGGGTAGAGGTCGGCGGTCCGCTCCAGGCGTGCCGCTTCGGCGTTGTGGTCGACGTTCTCGGCAGGCGTGTCGGGGCGCATGGACGACACCGTACTGCCGAAGGGGGGCTCGAGGTGAGGTGCGGGTAGCGGCAGGCCGCAGGCCGGGGGCGCCCTTGGCTTCGGCTCGCCCCCGGCCCGGTCCCGACCTCGATCCGGGGCGCCCCGGCGCGCGCCCCGGCCCGCGAGGGCACCTCACCCCGCCCGGAGCCTGCGTTAGATCGTCACCCCGTCGATCTGCAGCGTCTGCACCGCGCCCGCCGCGAACGGGACCGCGACCGACTTGCCGCTCAGGTATGTGTCCGAGTACGCGCGGTAGCGGTCGCTGCCGCCCGAGGTGTGGGTGTTCCAACGGGGGACCAGGCCGCCTGTGCCGCCGGTCACCGTGGTGAAGCCCGAGAGGTTGAAGGTGAAGGTCTGGGCGGCGGTGGAGGTGTTGATCGCGACTATCACCAGGCGGCGGGCCGCCGCGTCGTATGCCGCCGCCGTGTAGCTCGAACCCGCGTCGAGGATGGTCATGCCGGGGCGGATGTGGCGGCTGAATTGCGCCATTACGTAGTACTTGGTCTGGACCGTGGTGGGTTGGAGGGTGTTCGCGTCATAGGCGATCATCGCCCAGCCGGCCGTCGGGTCCATCACCTGCCAGTAGACCCAGGCGGTGGGGTGCAGCCAGCGGAAGTCGTAACAGAGGTTGCGGGCGAGGGTCCAGCCCGTGCCGTCGCTGTCGCCCGTCTCCGAGTTCCAGAGCTTCTTGCCGGAGGTGGTGACCACGTCCGTGTAGAGGAGGTCGCGGCGGCCGTTCGCACCCTGGTAGCCGTGTACGTTCACCTGGCTGACCAGGGATTTCGTGGAGGAGCCGAAGGAGTTCCAGGTCGAGCGGGCCGTGTCGTAGTTCGTCTCGTCCGAGGCCGCGATACGGACCGACGTCAGGCCACGCGCGTCCAACTCGCTGCGCATGTACGGGAGTACGGCCGCCTGGACGGCCGGGTCCATGTGGCAGCCCTCCTGGGTGCCGGTCGCCGTCCACCATGTCGCGGCCGGCTCGTTGAAGGGGTCGACCGTCGCGAAGTTCACGCCCCAGTTGTTCTTCGCGCGGAGGGCCACCGCCGCGAGGTGGGAGGCGTGCTGGCGGTAGTTCCAGGTCTGGAGGTTGTTGCCGCCGCCGGAGGCGCCCGAGGGGTTGTGGTTCGAGCACATCCACCACATGGGGGAGTTCGCGAAGAGCTCGGTGGTCGCGCCGCGCGCCACGGCCTTCGTCAGGGCCGCGCGCTGGTTCGCGTCCGCCGACCAGTCCCAGGCGGAGGAGGTCGGGTCCTCGTTGTTCCAGTCCTGCCAGAAGCCCTCTATCTGCTTGAAGGCGGGGATGTTCGCGGACTCGACCATGGTCGAGCCCTCCACCGTGTTCCAGCTGGACGCGCCGAGGTTGTAGCGGGCGATGTTCATGCCGAGGCCTGGCAGGGCCGTGCCGTTGTACGTCGTCGTCTTGGTGGTGAACCAGAGGTCGGCGAAGTCGTCCCGGGCGCCGAAGACGTTGGCCCACCAGGCGAGCGAGGTGCCCCAGCCCTCCCACGTGCCGTACTTCGTGCCGGGGTTGATCGCGACGGTCGCGTCCGCGTGGGCGGTGCCCGCGCCGAGGGCGGTGCCCGCGACCGCGCCGCCGGCCGCGGCCAGCAGGGCTCTGCGGCCGAAGGCGGCGGGGCGGCCGCCTACACCTGAGGCCGCCACGGCGTCCGCGGTGTCCGCTGTCGGTCTCATCTGGTCGTCGCCGGGTTCGGGGGATGCAGTCATGTCAGCTCCGGGGATGCGGGTACCGAAGGGAAGGAAAGGTGGGGAGGGGAAGCCGCCACCTTCCGCACTGCTCAGTAGGGACATCGGAAGAGTCAGGGGTGAACGGTGGGGTTGTCGAGATGTGTGACAGCGCTTTCTTCGATTTCTTCCAAGGGTTGTGAGAAGGGGAGATGAAAGGGGGTCGCACAGCCGGCGGACAGAGGGGGCGTCACCCTCGGTCCGGTTCGCAGGGCCGCCGGGGCGCTCGCCCGCCACGGTCGGCGGCGCTGTGTTGCCGACCTTCGGGCCCGATGCGACGGTGTTCGAGGCGCCTCGCATCGGCCACGGTCCAGCATGGAACCGCCGTGTCGGAGGCGATGGCGCCGCGTGTCGACGCGCGGCTCGGCCGCGCCGCCAAGGTTGGCGGGCGCGGCTCGGCCGCGCCACCAACCTCGGCGCCTCCTCAGCGTCCAGCGCCCTGTGAGTCGACGCGCGTCCACGAATCCTCGGGGATAGCGCACAGAAAGCGGGAAATTCAATGGCGAACGGCCCCATGGACAGGCGCGCCTTCGACGGGCAGCCCAACCGGCCCAATGGCGCCCCCACCGGCCAAGGTGCGGAGTACACCGGTCGGTACGTGGTCCTGCTCGACCCGGGCAACCAGGAAAGCGGGCTGAACGCACTGCGTTCGAACGCCGACATCGCGTCCGTCGAACGTGTCCGCGGAGGCGAGGTGGGCAACGTCTCCGAACTGCTGGAGCGCCCCGACGTCTCGGTGCACTTCGAGGAGCTCGCCGCCGCCGTCGTCGAGGTGCGCCCCGAGCAGCGCCACGCGCTGGTGACCACGGCCGAGGCCGACCCGTCGATCATCGCGGCGGAGCCGGAGCGCATGGTGTACGCCATGCCGATCACCGCCCCTACGCAGGCGCCGACCGACTTCTTCCCGGCCTACCGCAGTGACGAGGAGGTCGTCGACCGCCACACCAGGGCCGAGATCGCCGCCTCCCAGGGCCCGGCCTCGGACGAGCAGAGCTTCACCTGGGGCCTGCAGGCGATCCGGGCCAACCTGTCCCATCTGACCGGACGCGGTGTGAAGGTCGCCGTCCTCGACACCGGCGTGGACACCGACCACCCGGACCTGGTCGGGTGCATCGAGGAGACGATGTCCTTCGTGGTCGGCGAGGCGGTCGAGGACCGTAACGGCCACGGCACCCACTGCATCGGCACCGTCGCCGGCCCGGCCAAACCCCAGCAGGGACCCCGCTACGGCGTCGCCTGCGACGCCCGGATCCTCGCCGGAAAGGTCCTCAGCAACAGGGGCAGCGGCGCCGACGGCCAGATCCTGGCGGGCATGGCCTGGGCCGTCGCCCGCGGCGCACGGGTGATCTCCATGTCGCTCGGCGCGCTGGTCCGACCTGGTGAGCTCTTCCCGCAGACGTACGAGATTCTGGCCAAGCGCGCGCTCGAGCGCGGGACGGTCATCGTCGCCGCCGCGGGCAACGACAGTGAGCGGCCCCCGGTCATTCACCCTGTCAGCCGACCCGCCAACTGTCCCTCCATCCTCGCGGTGGCCGCCCTCGACAGGTCACTCACACCGTCGTCCTTCTCCAACGGCGGCATCAACGCCCAAGGCGGCGAGATCAACATCGCCGCGCCCGGCAGGGACGTGCGCTCGGCTGCCCCTGGTGGCAAGTACGAGAACCTGAGCGGCACGAGCATGGCCACACCGCACGTCGCGGGTGTCCTCGCCCTGCTCGCGGAGGCGCACCCCCACGCCTCGGCGGCCGATCTCGTGGCCCGTCTGAAGGCCGGCGCGTTCCCGCTGGCGCAGCCCGTCAGGGACGTCGGCTCGGGCCTGCTCCAGGCCCCGTGAGCGAGTCGTCCCGGTCCGAGCCGGTCGGGGTCGTCCTCGCGGTCGACCCCGACCGGTTCGCGGAAGTCGTCGAGGCCCTGCGGCGGGCCGGACTGACGGTCACCGGCGAGCAGCCGATCGTCGGCACGCTCTCCGGAACTGTCGCGGAGGAACGGATCCCGGCCCTGGAGGCGATCGACGGCGTCGAATCCCTCGACCGGGAGCGCACCATCCAGCTCCCCCCGCCCGACTCGCCGATCCAGTGAGCCGGAGTCCGGAGCCGGAGTCCGGAGCCGGAGTCCGGAGCCGGAGTCCGGAGAAGCGCCCCGGGCCTTTCGTCCGGGGCGTCTTCCGGCCGTCTTCCGGCCGTCGTCGGCCGACGACGGCCGGCCCGCTCGTGGCCCACCGCCCGCCCCGGTCGTCAGCGGCGTCCTGTATAAACGAAAAGGGTGACCGGCCGTACCGCCGAAAGTTGTGTCACCACGGTACGAGTGAGGCCGAAGCCACAGAAAGCCAGAAGGCCGGAAAGCCAGAAGGCCGGAAGACCAGAAGGGGGGAGTGAATCATGTTCCGGGCCTGGGCCAATCCGCGTCCTGTCGCCGTGCTGTTCCTCGTCCTCTTCGAACTCTCGGTGCTGGACGCCGGCACGCTCTCCGCAGCCGTCGCCTTCGCCGCGACGGCCGCGGCCGGCTCCGCGTTCGCCGCCTGCGCGTTGATCGCCTCGCGCTGCGCGCCCGTCGTACCGCGTACGCAGGTGCGGACGGCCATCCGGGACCGTGAGCGCCGTACCGCGTTCCTGCCCCAACGTGATCCCGACGCACGCGGCCGTACGCGGCCCCGGGCGCCCGGACGTGCCCTCCTGACGGCCACCGCGTAGGGCACGCTCCCAGCCACCTGACTGCACGTGCCCTTTCCGCGGGCCGTCGCGCCAAGTCCCCGGTCATTTCGGACCGCTCCGGACGACTTCCTGGCACGACGAGACCCCCTGGAGGGCTCCCACCCATGTCCGTTTTCGCCGACCTTGTCGCGCGCCTCGCCGATCTGCTCCAGCCGCTGTTCCACGCCTCCGCGACGGCCGTCGCGATCGTCCTGTTCACCGCGTTCGTACGACTGCTCGTGCATCCCCTGTCCCGGGCGGCGGCGCGGGGACAGCGGGCGCGGATCGCGTTGCAGCCGAAGATCGCGGAGCTGCGGAAGAAGCACGCGAAGAACCCGGAGAAGCTGCGCAAGGCGATGCAGGAACTGCACACCCGGGAGGAGGTGTCGCCGCTGTCCGGCTGCCTGCCCAGCCTCTGCCAGCTGCCGGCCTTCTTCCTCCTCTACCACCTGTTCTCCAACAGGACGATCGGCGGCGAGGCCAACGAACTGCTCACCCACCGGCTCTTCGCGGCTCCGCTCGGCGACCGCTGGGCCGACGCGCTGGGCGCGGGCGGCGCGTTCGGGGCGCAGGGGCTCGTCTACGTGGGGCTGTTCGTGATCGTCGCCGGGGTCGCGGCCTTCAACTTCCGGCGTATGAAGTTGATGATGGCCGCGAACGCCGCCGGTGTGCCGGCGGTGTCGGACGAGCAGGTGCCCGGGATGGCGGCGAGCATGGGGGCGGTCAGCAAGTTCATGCCGTTCATGTCCTTCTTCACACTGGTCACCGTGGCGGTGATGCCGCTGGCGGCCGCGTTGTACGTGGTGACCAGTACGACGTGGAGTGCGGTGGAGCGGGCGGCGCTCTATCCCCTGCCTTCGGCCGGGACCGCCGCCGGCACGTCGACGGCTGCCGCCCACTGACGGTTCTTCGGCGGCCGCGGGTTCGTCGGGGCTTGTCGCGCGGTTCCCCGCGCCCCTTGCCGGGCGCGGCTGTGCCCGGCAGTCGTTACTTGCCTCTGAAGCGCTCCAGGGCCTCCACCACCATCGCGTGGTCCTCCAGCTGGGGCAGGCCCGAGACCGTCACCGTGCCGATCACGCCCGCGCCCTCCACCGTCAGCGGGAACGAACCGCCGTGTGCCGCGTAGAGGTCCGGGTCCAGGCGGGAGGAGTCCTCGAAGGTCGTGCCCTTGGCACGGAAGCGGGCGCCGACGAGGTACGAGGAGCCGGCGTAGCGTTCCACGACTCGGCGTTTGCGGTCGATCCAGGCGTCGTTGTCCGGGGTCGAGCCGGGGAGGGCGGCGTGGAAGAGCTGCTGGGGGCCGCGGCGGATGTCGATGGCGACCGGGGCGTGCCGCTCGCGGGCCAGCTCCACCAGCAGGGAGCCCAACGCCCAGGCGTCCTCGTAGGTGAACCGGGGGAACACCAGGCGGCGTTCCTGGGCTTCGAGTTCCTCGATGGTCGGGGCGGTGGCGCCGGGGGCGTCGACGACCGGGGTGTCGATGGTCGGGGTGTCGATGGTCGGGGTGTCGGTCATGACAGCTTCACCGCCACTCCCTCGCGTGCCGACTTCCGCGCCGCCTCCAGTACCTCCAGGGCGGCGGCCGCCTCGTACGCCGTCACCGGGTTCTCGCCGGTGCCGTGCAGGGCGGCGGATACGGCCGCGTAGTACGCGGGGTAGTCGCCGGGGAGGGTCGGGACCGGGCGGCCGCCGTCGGTCAGGGGGGACTCGTCGGCGCCGATACGGCCCCAGAGGTCCTCGGGCTCCAGGCCCCAGTCGGCGCCGCCGGGCCCGGGGCGTTCGCCTTCGCGGAGGGCCGCCTCCTGGGGGTCGAGGCCGTACTTCACGTAGCCCGCCTCGGAGCCCAGCACCCGGAAGCGCGGGCCGAGTTGGGGGGTGACGGCGGAGGCGTAGAGGTGGGTGCGGACGCCGCTCGCGTGCGTGACGGCGATGAACGTGTCGTCGTCCGTCTCGGCGCCGGGGCGGCGGAGGTCGGACTCGGCGTAGACGAGGGTGGCGGGGCCGAAGAGGGAGAGGGCCTGGTCGACGACGTGGCTGCCCAGGTCGTAGAGCAGACCGCCGATCTCCGCGGGGTCGCCGGACTCGCGCCAGCCGCCCTTGGTCCGGGGCCGCCAGCGTTCGAAGCGGGACTCGAAGCGGCGGACCTCGCCCAGTTCGCCGTCGGCGAGCAGCTTGCGGAGGGTCAGGAAGTCGTTGTCCCAGCGGCGGTTCTGGAAGACGGAGAGGAGCAGGCCGCGGGCGTCCGCGAGGGCGGCCAGCTCGCGCGCCTCGGCCGCCGTACCGGCGACGGGCTTGTCCACGACGACCGCGAGGCCCGCCTCCAGGGCGGCGGTCGCGATCGGTACGTGCGTCCTGTTCGGGGAGGCGACGACGACCAGGTCCAACTCGTCCGCCCGGGCCCACAACTCGTCCGCCGTGGCCGCGAACCGCACCTCCGGGAACTCGGCGCGCGCCTGCGCCTGCCGCTCCGGGTTCGACGTGACGACCGTGTCGAGGGCCAGGCCCCGCGTCGCGGCGATCAGCGGGGCGTGGAAGACGGAGCCCGCGAGGCCGTAGCCGACCAGGGCGACGCGGAGGGGGGAGGGGGAGTCCTTGCCCGTACCAGTACTCGTGCCTGTCATGGCGTCCACTTAAGCAACGCTGTTGCCAAAGTGCAAGCACGGGGGACAATGGGAGTGTGAACGGCAACGGCAACGGCAACGGCAACAGCATCAACGGCATGGGGAACGGCAATGGGCGTGGCGCGGGAGTGAGCGGCGTGAATCTGCTCGCGCTGCGCAGCCACAACGGCGCGCTCGTGCTGGACCTGGTGCGGAGTGCCGGGGCGCCCGGCATAAGCCGTCTTGAGCTGGCCGACCGGACGGGGCTCACCCCGCAGGCCGTCAGCAAGATCACCGCTCGGCTGCGCGCGGACGGGCTCGTGACGGAGGCGGGGTACCGGGCGTCCACCGGTGGCAAGCCGCGCACCGTGCTGCGGCTCGTGCCCGACGCCGGTCACGCCGTCGGCCTCCACCTCGACCGCGACGAGCTGACGGCCGTGCTCTGCGATCTGACCGGCGCGGTGGTCGCGCAGCGGCGCGCGCCGCTGAACCTGGGCGCCGGGGCGGACGCCGTGATCGAGGGGGCGGCGCGGGAGGTGGAGGCGCTGCTCGCGGAGGCCGGCGAGGGCCGTCCCACGCCCGAGGCGATGTCCGACGCGGCGGCTGCCCCCTCGGCCGGCCTCGCGCCCGGCAGCTCCCCCTCCCTCCTCCCCCTCCCCCTCCCCCTCCCCCTCCCCGTCCCCGTCCTCGGTGTCGGCGTGGCCCTCCCCGGCCCCCTCGATCATCTGCACGGTGTGCTGCACCGGGTCACCGGGTTTCCGCAGTGGGAGGGGTTTCCGCTGCGGGCGGCGCTGGCGCGGCGGCTGGGGATGCCGGTGGTGGTGGACAAGGACACGAACGCGGCGGCCCTGGGGCTGGCGGCCCTCGCGGGGGCGCACGGCTCCTTCGCGTACCTCCACCTCGGTACGGGGCTGGGGGCCGGCCTGGTGATCGGCGGGGCGGTGCATCGGGGGGCCCGGACGCGGGCCGGTGAGTTCGGGCATCAGGTCGTACAGCTGGACGGGCCGCCGTGCGAGTGCGGGAACCGGGGGTGCATCGAGGCGCTGTGCCTGGCGGCGGTGGCTCGGGGGGATGTGGAGGAGGCCGCGCGAGTGCTCGGCGCGGGGGCGGCGAATCTGGTGGGGCTGCTCGACATCGAGCTGGTGCTGTTGGGCGGGCGCACGGTCGAGGCTCATCCTGAAGCGTTCGTGCGGGGGGTCGGGATGGTGCTCGACGAGTGGGCCCGGCGGCAGGGGGAGGACCCCGCGGTGCCGGTTCGGGTGGTCGGTGGGGGAGCGCTGGGGGTTGCGGAGGGGGCGGCTCAGTTGTTGCTCGCGCCGCTGTTCGGGCGGGCGGAGGGGTGAGGTGAGGTGAGGTGAGGTGAGGGGGGCCGGGACTTGGCGCCGTCGGGGTTGTCGTCGGTGGGCGGGTGCGGGTTGTTCGTGGTTGCTCGCGCAGTTCCCCGCGCCCCTGAAAGGAGCGGTGCTCCCCTCGGCCGGTGTCTGTGAAGTCCCCCTCGCTGCGCTGATCGAGCGGAGTTCCGGCTCGCTTTTCGGCCCCTCCAGGCGTGGCGTGCGCCGGCCCGGGGAGTGACTGGCATGGTCATGTGTTCATGCGACTGTGTACGTGCCTGACCCTCGCCCTCACCGCCGCAGCCACCCTGGTCAGTGGTCCCGCGGCGGCGCTCGGCAGAGCTGCCGCGCTCCCGGCGGTGGACGACCGCCCTCCCATCTGTGCCGGTACCGACAGCGGCGGCTTCCCCATCCGGACCCGCATCCGTGGCGGCCCCGCCGACTACATCGCCGGCGGCGGCTTCCGCACCTGGTCGCTGGACCTCACCAACACCACCTCCCGGACCTGCGGGAACATCCACCCGGTGGTCGTCCTGGTCGACGCCGGGCGGACTCTGAAGCGGACCCAGCCGCAGCTGGAGTACTTCGAGGACGCCGAGGGCACCGTCTCCCGCCCGGTGACCTTCGAGCAGACCGACTCCGACGAACTCGTCGGAATCCTCGGCAGCGGCTTCACCGTGCCCCCCGGCCGCACCCTCACCGTCAAGGTCCGCCTCTCCCTCACCTCCGACGCCGCCGTACCCAACGAGGTCGTGGCGAACGCGGCCGTGGTCGAGCGGCGCGGCGACGACAGCGAGTGGGTGGGGGAGTCGAACGACTACCGCTTCCGGATCACCGACGGCGAGGACGGCGAGGACGGCGAGGACGGCGAAGCAAGAGGGGACGGCGAGGACGGCGAAGCAAGAGGGGACGGCGAGAAGGCCGAGGAGGGGGAGGGGGAGAGCGAGAGCGCGGCGGCGGACGCCCCGGACGGCGACGGCACTGCCGTACCTGACTGGCGGCGGCCGTACGCCGATGAGCTGGCCGAAACGGGCGTCCGTAACGCGCTGCCGTATGTGATCGGGCTCCTGGTTCTCTCCGTCGGCGGGCTCGTGCTGACGGCTGCCCGCAGACGGGCGAGGTGACGTCCGGGGCCGGGGCGACGTGACCTGATGGGGACGGTCTCAGCGGCCAAGATCGGCCTCCTCTTTTCGGCCACGCCTCACTAGGGTTGGGGCGAACCCGGACGTACGGATGACGGATGCACGGATGACGGATGCGCGGATGCACGGATGTGCGGATGCACGGATGTGCGGATGCACGGATGACGGATGTGCGGATGACGGATGTGCGGACGGACGTGGACGGCAGGAATCGGCAGAGGTCGGCAGGAGATCGCACATGGCAGAGCGCAAGCCCATCGAGTCGTGGCTCACCGACATGGACGGTGTGCTCATCCACGAGGGCGTGCCGATCCCCGGCGCCGAGGCCTTCATAAAGAAGCTGCGGGAGTCCGAGCGCCCCTTCCTGGTGCTCACCAACAACTCGATCTACACCGCCCGCGACCTGCACGCCCGCCTCTCCCGCATGGGCCTGGACGTGCCCGTCGAGAACATCTGGACCTCCGCCCTGGCCACCGCCCAGTTCCTGGACGACCAGCGGCCCGGCGGCACGGCGTATGTCATCGGGGAGGCGGGACTGACCACCGCCCTGCATGACATCGGGTACGTGCTCACCGACCACGAGCCCGACTACGTCGTCCTCGGCGAGACCCGCACGTACTCCTTCGAGGCCATGACGAAGGCGGTACGGCTGATCAACGACGGCGCCCGTTTCATCGCCACCAACCCCGACGAGACCGGCCCCTCCACCGAGGGCGCGCTGCCCGCGACCGGAGCCGTGGCCGCGCTGATCACCAAGGCGACCGGGCAGAAGCCGTACTTCGCGGGCAAGCCGAACCCGTTGATGATGCGGACCGGCCTGAACGCGATCGGCGCGCACTCCGAGACCAGTGCGATGATCGGCGACCGCATGGACACGGATGTCCTCGCCGGCATCGAGGCCGGGATGGAGACCTTCCTCGTCCTCACCGGCCTGACGACCCCCGCGCAGATCGAGAAGTTCCCGTACCGCCCCTCGAAGGTCGTGAACTCGATCGCGGACCTGGTCGACCGCATCTGAGCCGCGGGAAGCCGTAGGGGCGAGCCGTGGCAGGAAGCCGCACGCCCCGTAAACCCTCCGCCACCCGTACGGAGCAGTGCTGCCCCCTCCCCGGATGCGCCCCGGTCTCCGGCGGGGGAGTCTCAGGTGTCTGGAGGTTCACCATGGGCTCACTGCGACTCACACTCTGTGCCGGGGCGGTGGTCACGGCCGCGCTGACCGCGTCGGCACCCTCGGTCCACGCGGCCGGCTCCGGGGATGTCTCGGTGGTGCCGGCCTCGCCGAAACCCGGCAGCGACATCCAGGTGCGTGCCGAGGGCTGCGGCGGGGAGAGGGGATCGGCAGCGTCGGAGGCGTTCGTCGCGGACGCGCAGCTCACCGTGCTCTCCGGCTCCGGCAAGAGCGTCGGCACGCTGTCCGGCGAGACCCGCGTACGGTCCTCCGTCGAACCGGGGAAGTACGCCGTACGGGTCACCTGCGACGGCAGGGAGGACAAGGTCACGGGCACGATCACGGTCGGCGACGGAAAGCCCGACGCGACCAAGCCCAAGGCCACCGAGCCCGGCGGGACGAAGCCCGACAGCACCAAACCTGACGGCACCAAGCCCGATGGCACCGAGCCCGACAGCACCAAACCTGACGGCACCAAGCCCGATGGCACCGAGCCTGACAGCACCGAGCCTGACGGCACCGAGCCTGACGGCACCAAACCTGACGGCACCAAACCTGACGGCACCGAGCCTGACGGCACCGAGCCTGACGGCACCGAGCCTGACAGCACCAAGCCCGGCGCCTCCCCGAGGCCGTCGGCCCCCGCCTCCCCGGTCGCCCCCGTACGCGCGGGCGGCGGCGGAGCGGCGGCCCGGCTCGCGGCCGCCGACCCGGCCAACTCGGCCCATCGGGAGGCCGATTCCCCGGATTCCACGGACACCCGGCACACCGGACCCGGGACCCGTCACACGGTGATCGGCCTGATCCTGGCCGGGGTCGCGGCGGTGGCGGTGGTGGCGCGGGGCGCGCGCCGGGGCCGTAGTACGAAGTAAGGAGCATCGTGTCCAGCAGGGACTATTCCGAGGCGGGCGCGACCGCGACCGCGAACGGTGGCGGAACCGGTCGGGTCACCATGGGTGTCGCCTGGGCCGTGCTGCTGCTCGGCCTGTGGCTGTGGGGCCGAGAGGTCACCGACGTACGGCACGGCATATCCGCGCCGACCACGGGCGACGTGGCGGCGGTCGGGCGGCCCGCGCAGGCCGAACTGCCGCCCGCGGTCCAGCCGTTGAGGGGTGCGCGGCCGCAGCGGCTGGACATCCCCTCGATGGGGGTGCGGGCGCCGGTCGTGGCGCGCGGCCTCGACCGGGACGGAGCGATCGACCCGCCCGCCTACGATCAGCCGGGAGTCGTCGGCTGGTACGCGGGCGGGGCCAGGCCCGGGGCGACCGGGACCGCGCTGTTCGTCGGGCACGTCGACACCGAGTCCCGGCCCGCCGTCTTCTACAAGCTGAGCGCGCTGCGGATCGGCGAGACGATCCGGGTGGCCCGCGCCGACGGCACGGTCGCCGAGTTCACCGTGGACGACGTCCAGGTCCTCGGCCGCGACGACTTCGACGCCCAACAGGCGTACGGCGTACGGCAGTCGGGCCGCGCCGAACTCCGCCTCGTCACCTGCGGCGGCACCTTCGACAAGACGAGCCGCACCTATACGGCCAACGTCGTCGTCTCCGCGTATCTCAGCGGAACGGGAGCCTGAACGACCTCGACCGGCCGCCGCACCCCCGCGACGCGTACCCGGCGTGGTCGGCGTGGTCGGCAGGTAACAGGTTCTCGGACAAGGCGGCGACGACCTCGTGGGCAAGGCGTGACTTATGCCAGGATTGACACTTACGACACGGTGCACCCAAGGGGGAGTTGGATGTACGGCAGCAAGGGGGCCGGGGTTCGGGCGTCCGTGGCGGTGGCGGGGGTGACGTTGTTACTCGCCGGCTGTTTCGGGGGAGAGGGGGGAGACGGCGGCGACGGGAAGGACGACCGGGCCACCGGTTCCGACATCACCCAACAGCCAAGCGGCACGGACCCGTTCTGGGTCAATCCGAAGGGGAACGCGGCGGCCCAGGTCGCCGCCTACGAGAAGGCCGGCAAGGACGAGGACGCCAAGCTGATCCGCAGGATCGCCGAGCAGCCCACCGGCGAGTGGATCGGCCCGGAGAACCCGGAGCAGGAGGCCAAGGGCTTCACCCAGGCCGCCGAGAAGGCCGACCGGGACGCCATCCTCGTCCTCTACAACATCCCGCACCGCGACTGCGGCCAGTACTCCGGCGGCGGCGCGGCCGACGGCGACGCGTACCGGGCGTGGATCGACGGCGTGGCCAAGGGCATCGGGGACCGTCCGGCCACGGTCGTCCTGGAGCCCGACGCGGTGCTCCACGTGGTGGACGGCTGCACACCGGGCGAGTTCCACGAGGAGCGGTACGACCTGCTCAAGGGCGCGATCGAGAAGCTCGGCGCGCTGAAGAACACCAAGGTGTACCTCGACGCGGGCAACGCCGGCTGGGGCGACCCCGACCAGATCTACGACCCGCTCAAGTGGGCCGGCGTCGAGCAGGCCGACGGCTTCGCCGTCAACGTCTCGAACTTCTACACCACGGCGGACTCCGTCGAGTACGGCAAGCGGCTCTCCGCGAAGGTGGGGGACAAGCCGTTCGTGATCGACACCAGCCGTAATGGCAACGGGCCCTGGACCGAGGGCGACAAGGACGAGCTGTGGTGCAATCCGCCGGGGCGGGCGTTGGGGGAGACCCCGACGACGAAGACGGCGGATCCGCTGGTCGACGCGTATCTCTGGGTCAAGCGACCCGGTGAGTCCGACGGCGAGTGCAAGGGGGGGCCGAAGGCGGGGGAGTGGTGGCCGGAGTACGCGTTGAAGCTGGCGAAGGCGTCTGGCTGAGCGGTTGAGCGCGTAGGGGGGTGGGGCGCGTGGGGTTTGTCGGGCGGCCGCGGGTGGGTTCGTGGCTGGTCGCGCAGTTCCCCGCGCCCCTGAAAGCTCCCGGGCGCGCCCCATGCTCTCAAGGGGCGCGGGGAACTGCGCGACCAGCCCCCACGCACCCGCACCCGCACCCGACCACGACCCGTCGCGCCGCCGCTACGGCACCTTCACCCACCGCGCCTTGCTCGGCGTCCCCGCGTCATCCGTGACGAACAGCATGTACCACCCCGACTGCACCAGATTCCGGTTCTTCGGCACGGTCACCGTGATCTTGTCGCCGGACGTCTTGAAGTCCACCTCGATGGACTTCTGGTCCACATCCGTCACATGCGTGGACGCACTCGGCCGAATCAGCCGCGCCGACTTGATCGACGAGCCGTGCCGCGTACCGAACGTCGCCGTCCCGCCGCGCGCGACCGTCTTGGGCCCGCCCGACAGCGACGGCTGCGCGTCCCCGTACAGATACGGCGGCGTATAGATCTCGATGCGCTGCTCGAACTCCCCCGGCTTGGTGTTGGCCTTGTCGGAGTACAGCGAGTCCGACCCGAAGAAGACGACCCGCCCGTCCGGCAGCAGGATCGACCCCGAGTGGTAGTTGCGGCCGACCAGCGGATCGGCGACCCGCCGCAGCTGCCCGGTCTTCGCGTCGTAGATCCGGGCCTGGAGGATGTTGGAGTCGCCGCGCCCCCGGTAGTCCTGCGAGCCGCCGGAGATGAGGACGGTGTCGTCGGGCAGGATCGAGGCCTGCGGATAGCGCGTGCCCTTCTCCATCGAGGGCCCGTCCATGAACCGCGGCTCGTCGGCCAGCAGATCGATGACCCGGGTCTTCTTGCTGGACCGCTCCGACTCACCGACCCCGCCGCCGCCGATGACCATGTACTTCTCGTCCTGCGCCGGAGGCAACAGCACCGTGCCGGCGGTTTCGAGGAGCTTGCCGTCGCTCATACCGGGGAGCTTGGCGAACTTGTTGGTCTTCAGGTCCCAGATGCCGGGGTCGCGGCCGATGTCGTCGGGGCCGTACCCGGCGTTCGCGCCCGAGTAGAACAGCTTGCCGTTCTGCATCAGGGAGATCGCCGGGTACGTCGGGAACTGCTGGACGCCCTTGGTGTACGTCCACGCCTTGGTCCCGGGGTCGTAGACCTCGTTCTTGCCCGGCACCAGCTGGCCGATCTCGTCGAGGCCGGACAACGACAGGACCGTGCCGTCCGACAACGTCGTGAGCGTCGGGTACCAGCGCGCCTCGTTCATCGGGTCGACCTTGATGTACTTCTCGGCGACCGGGTCGAACTCGTAGGCGTCCTTGATGCCTTGGAAGTCCTTCTTGTCGAGGGCGAGCTTCTGCGCGATGCCGTAGGTGTTGCGGGCGTCGGTGCCCGTCAGCCCGGCGATGCGGTAGTTGTCCTCGGTGCCCGTCTCGTACCTCTTGCCGCGCCGCTCGGCCTCGACATAGGCGCGTGCGATGCCCGGCTTGTTGCCGGTGAACTTCCCGGTGTCCGGGTCGAAGGTCTTCGTGGCCTTCTTGATGGTGACCGTGTCCTTCAGGACGAACGTCCTGCCGTTCGCCTTGCCGACGAACTTGGTCCCCGCCTTCAGCTCCATCCCCTTGTCGGGGTTCTCGTTGTGGATGATCATCAGGCCGCCGGCCTTGGTGACGTCCCCCTTCAGCTTCTCGTAGCGCTTGGTGCCGCCCGCGATCAGCAGATTGCCGTTGGACAGCTGGGTGTGCCCCGTGCAGAACAGGTCGGCCGGGGTCGGCACGCGTTTGATCGTCTGCTCGACGGGGTCCCAGATGCGGGTGTCGAACTTCTTCGCGTCGAAGTTGTCGGCGTCGTTGCCGGAGCCCGCGATCAACAGGACCTTGCCGGTGTGCAGGAGCGCGGCGTGGATCGTGTTCTGCCGGTATTTCTCCGGGAACTCCACGATCTGCCAATGCCCGTTGTCGGCCTTGTACTCGGGTCTGTTGATCTTGTAGTCGTGGTACTTCTCGGTACTGAAGCGGTACACCCACGGCCCGTTCATCCCGGCGAGCGCGAGGACCACCGCCGCGCCGATCGCGAGGCGACGGGCACGGCGGCGGCCTGCACGGTCCTTCATTCCTTACGTCCCCCAAGTCCGCCCAGGGCGATCTGCACGGTCTGGTCGCTACCCCCGCTGCCCGACCCGGACGCCGCCCAGCTCGGCTTGTGCTGGGGAGAGTGGGGTGCGTGTGGGGCGTGCGGTGTGGGTGGCGGCGCGAACGGCGCGGGTGCCGCCTCGGGCGGCGCCACCATGGACCCTCGCAGTTCGGCCGCGGCGGCGGCCTTCTTCCTGTCCTGCCGCAGCATGTAGCGCCAGGCGAAGATGGGAAGGGCGGTGATCGTCATGGCGAACGTGGCCCAGATGATCATCGCGGGGTGCGCGTTGCCGAGGACGAAACCGGCGGTGATCGAGGCACCGAAGATGCCGATGAAGTACCAGTGGTACCGGAAGGTGCCGAACCACCTGTCCGGGCTCGCCGAGTCGCCCTTGGGCGTGACCACGAACTTGCTCTTGCGGCGCAGCGCCGAGTCGACCAGGGCCTTCGCGTAGAGCGGCGCGGACAGCGCGGACATCACCATGCCGGCCACACCGCCGGAACCCTCCGGCTCGTGCGGGGAGACGTTGTGCCGGCGGTTCCAGACGTACAGGCCTATCTGGAGCGCCGAGGCGTTGCCGTAGAGCATCAGCCACACGGTCGGGTCGATGTTCACACCCGAGGCGCCCAGACCCAGGAACAGCGCGCAACTCATCGCCGCGAGGATCCAGTTGAGGGCGGACATCGGGTAGAAGATGATCATCATCGTGTAGTTGAAAAGCTTGCTCGGCGGCAGTGAGTACCAGCCCTTCCAGTACTGCTTCAGGATCGTCTCGTACGTGCCGCGCGACCAGCGCATCTGCTGGGTGAAGAAGTCCGTCCAGGCGCTGGGTCCCTCGCCCACCGCGAGTACGTCCGGGGTGTACACCGAGCGCCACCGCTTTCCCGTCGCCGGGTTCTTGTGGCGGTGGATCTCGAAGCCGGTGGCCATGTCCTCGGTGATCGAGTCGTACAGCCCGCCGATCTGCTTGAGCGCCCTGATCCGTACGGCGTTGGAGGTGCCGACGAACATGGGGGAGCCGTACTTGTTGCCGGCGCGCTGGATCAGCGCGTGGAACAGGAACTGCTGGGACTCGGCCGCCTTGGTGACGACGTTGTCGTAGTTGCCGTACACCTGCGGGCCGATGACGAAGCCGATGTTCGGGTCGCGGAAGAAACCGAGCATCCGCTCCAGGTAGTTGGGCAGCGGTACGTGGTCGGTGTCGACCGAGGCGAAGAAGTCGTAGTTGTCGCCGTGCGCGTCCAGCCAGGCGTTGTAGTTGCCGTGCTTGGTCTTGGCGCGGTGCGGGCCCTTGGGCTGGTTCCACTTCTCGATGCCCTTGCGGGAGAAGTGGTGCACGCCCAGGCGCGCGCAGACCGCCTTCACATCCGCGTCGTCGCCCTCGTCGAGGAGCCAGACGTGCAGAAGCCCGCGGTGACGGAGCTTGACCGCGGCCTGAAGGGTCTTCGTCACCATCTCCAGCGGCTCCTTGCCGGGCACGAAAGAGGTGAGGAAGGCGACTCTGGTGCCGGTCTCGGGCACCACCGGGACCGGGTCGCGGGCGACCAGGGTGGCGTGCGCGTTCGACAGGACGTTCATGCAGCGGAAGAACTCGATCAGGCCGATCGAGATCAGCATCACGAGGTCGAGGGTCGGCAGGAAGTCGTACTCGACGTAGTCCCGCTTGGTCCAGTGCTCCTCCTGCAGCAGCCAGCCCAGCAGGACCAGGGAGAGCAGGGGCGCCGCGGCCAGCATCAGGGCGACCCTCAGACGGTGCGGTTCCTGGGAGATCAGGGACCGGTACTGCACCGTGTAGGGCTTGGTCGGATCGGGCTGGGTGAGTGGTCCGGCGAGCCGGCTGTAGTGCTCGTAGTCGTATCTGGGAAGTGTCTTGCGGAGCTTCCGAAAGGCTCCGGTGCGGTGCGACGGCACCTTGAGCTGGGTCGTTTCGGACGGGTCGTGGTTATGCCGGGCGCCCGTCGGCGTCGACGTCATGAGTCATTCCCCCCGCACACATGTTCGTGTGTGTTAGTCGGTCTTCCGCCCGCTTCGGTCCCCCTCGACCGTTACGGGCGCATCAATGGGCCATCGTCACCATGTGATCTACACCATGGAGACATGGGGCGACGGCCATCCGGTTGCATTGATGCCCCCCTCGGCATCTGTTCGAAAGCGCGTGTGCGTCGCGTGCGTCGAACGGGGGCCGACGATCCCCATCCCCGGGCGCAAACCGCCCACAGCCCCCCAACTGCCATGTATCCGCAGTCTCTTACGGCCCAGGGTTCTACGCCGCTCCTCTTGATCGCAAGATGCGAAACGAGGTGTTTACCGGTCATACGCGGTTATTGGGGCATCGGTGGAGGATCTGTGGGGAGCGAGAGGGGAGTGAGGGTGCGGCGAGGGGGCGGCGGGGCGGGCGCGATGGGCGTGGCGGGTGTGGCGGGCAGGTGACATGCGCATGCTCACGCGCGGCGGGTGACATGCGCATGTACGCGCCCATGTGCACGCGCACACGGAGAGGCCCTCGCGATGTCGGTCTCGCGAGGGCCTCTCCGGTGGTGCGCCGCCAGGGACTCGAACCCCGGACCCGCTGATTAAGAGTCAGCTGCTCTAACCAACTGAGCTAGCGGCGCGCGAGGAAAAGTCTAGCGGAGGGGTGGGGGTGCTCCTGACCGGGGAGCACCCCCGCCGGAACGGCTACTTCAGCCAGTACTGACTGATCGTGCGGCCGTTGACCTGGAACACGTTGTCCGCCCGCTGCATGGTCAGGCAGACGTCGTCGCCGTACTTGGCGTTCAGGAGGTCCTGGGAGTACCACTCGCAGGTCTTTTTCGACAGCCGCTGCCGATCGCCCCACGTCACGCCGAGCTTCGTGATCTCGCTCGGCGGGTTCCCGACCTTGTCGGTCCGGTCGATGGCACGCGCACAGGCGCTGTCATCGGTCTTGGGAACCTCGATCACCCGGGACCAGGTGACTTCTTCCTGGCCGTTGTTGTAGTAGCCCTTCCAGTAGTTCCCGCAGATACGGGAACCCGACTGGGCCTCGGCCGTGCCGGGGACCGCCATCGCGAACAGTGCCCCGGCCGCCATGCCGGCGGCCGCCAGAGTCGCCGTGCGTCGCTTCACACGCTGAACCTTCATCATCGCTCCCTGAGCTTGGTCGGCCTCACCGGTGCGCGCGGGCACGGCACCGGTCAGTGCGTGGATGTTCAGCGGGGCCGGACCTGGCCGTTGATCTCGTACGTGGCCATCCAGCGCTGGAATACGTTCCTGTTCCATTTGCCGAACCTGACGTTCCCGTCCCAGTCGTACGACGTTCCGCCCTTGCAGCCTCGGTTCGACCTGACCCAACCGCCGACGAAGTCGCCCTCGGTCCAGCGGCGGACCGCCACGTTGACGGGCGCTGCCTTCTCTCCGCCCTTCATGTTGACGGTGAAGGTGAAGGTGGTGTTGACCTCCGTGGTGCTGTTGTAGCCGCCGACCAGTGTGAGCACGATGTTGTACCACTTCTTGTTGGGCGAGCTGGCGTTGCCTGCGTCGGTGCTTCCGCCGAGATTCCAGCTGGCGGTCGAGGTCTTCGACTTCTGCCACGCGTAGCTGCAGGTGGTGCCGCCGGGGCACAGGAAGAGGTCGCCCCTCCACACCACGTCGTACCAGTCCGACGCCGCCTTCTGTCGGGCGATTGAGCGCGTCACATTGCCGCCGCCCGTACCGGGAACGATCTTCGCGCCGTCCGAATAGCTTTGGGAGAAGCACTGCGTCGCGGCCTCCGCTGTGCCGACCGTACTCATCAGTGATGCGAGGAGTAGGGCAGAGGACATCAGTGCGCGATTCCACCAGATTTTTGTGACCATTTTCGTATCCCTTCCTGGGGGGAATTTTGGCCGGGGGTGGGTGAAGGGGTGTTGAAGTCATTCGCGGGGAATGGGAACGGTTCCCTTTCGGGAATGCGCCTGGACCGGTTCCGAGGGTGAATCGATGCCACCTGTGGTGGTCCCGCCGTCGACGGCTCAGCCCGTGGTGTCCGTCCTCGATCCGCTCACCGGCGGCGGGGTCCGGCGTGGACGAGGGCACCACATCGGAGCGCAATGCCACAGACGGTTTCCGGGTGTTTTCAGTACACCTGCGACCACTCGACGGGCGTGCGGTTGGCCACCTGGCCGATGAGGTCCACCCGGTTCATGTTGAGGCAGGGGTCGTTCCCGTACTTGTCGTTGAACAGGTCGCCGGCGTCCTCACAGGTCCAGGACCGGATGGGCTGGCGCGGGTTCCACGTCACCGTGCCGTTGTAGCCGGGCAGGCTACGGCCGTTGATGCTGTTCGTCTTGTCGATGACGCGCAGGCAGATGCCGAAGTCCACCTTGGGTACTTCCAGGACCTTGGCCATGATGCCGACCGTCTTTCCGTTGGCCCTGGCCTCCCAGTAGTTCCCGCAGATACGGGAGCCGGACTGGGCCTCGGCGGTTCCGGGCAGCGTGACCGTCGTGGCCGCCGCGGCCGTGATCACGAGAGCGGCCAGAACCGCCTTGCGCTTGAAGGGGAGTGCGATCGCCACTTTTTCTCCTTGGTCTCCACACAAACGGACCTCGGTCGAGGTCGAATTCAGGGGGTGGTCATTCAATGGAGTGTTCAGGGCCCGTGATGGGCCCGAGTGGCGGGCGACTCGTTCGGTGAACGCGTCGTCCGGCGGGATCAATATGGGTCTGTCCGGATGTGAAGTCAAGACTTAAAGAGGATTCCTTTGGCGACTTTATGGAGCGCAGAGGGGATTCTCTTTCTGGCATGCCGAAGCACCCCTTTCGCGCTTCGCAAATGATGACAGAAGGCGCCACGAAAGGGGTTACGGGAAAGGGGAATGATTACGTGAAGGCGTTACGTGGGGGTTTGGGGGGGGGAACGGGATGAATGAGCGGCTCCCAAAGAGGGTGGGGGGTCTTTGGAGGTGCTTCAGTTATGGGGAGGAGTGGGGGGTGCGAGGCAATGCGGCTCAGCACATCTCGCGAACAAATGCACACCGAAAGTGAAGAAGTTGTGTGGGGCTGGTCAAGTCCCATGTGGCTTCTTTGAGGTTTCACAGTTTTGGTCAGGGATGATCATCCAGTCGGCGGGCGTGGGCGTCAAGGATGTTTCCCGAATGGACTCAATGAACGAAACTCTACCGAGGAGTCACTTTTGGAGAATTGACTAAACCGCCCGGTAACCGTGAAGCCGGCCCGACTGGAACGGTCCGGCCTCGGCCCCGGAGGCTCGCCGAGGTCGTCAGCCGACTCGGCGGGGTGAGCGGGGTGAGCGGGGGAGGTTCGGGGTCGCGGGGTCCGGGGGCTCAGGGACCCGGCGGGCGGCGGGGCGGTGTACATCATTTGGACCGTCAGCATGCGACATGGGATGACAGTTGAGAAACTGGCGACCGTGCAGAAGCGTGGAATTCGCCGCCCGGTCCGCGAGGGGAATCGCATGGAGACGCTGGAGACTCCGCTGTTCGAGGAGATCGATCCGGGGGGTGATTGCGAATGCCCCGGGTGCGTTCACTGGCGACGGGTCATGCCGTACTCCGCCCGGTACGCCCAACCGGGTCACCCGGCGGCCAGGACGGCCAGGGGCGCGCTCGTCGTGGCCACGGCGGCGGGCGCGGCGCTCGGCGCGGGGCATGCCGTTCCGGCGGTCGCGGCGGCCCATGGACCGGCCCAACCCGGCGGTGTTCCCGCAGGTGAGGAGCCAGATACCCCGCAGGGCAAGAAGGCTCCGCTGCACGGCCCCGGTGGTCGGCCGGCGGACGGGGAGCAGCCGCCGGACGAGGTGAGGACACCGCCCACCACACGCGCGGAGATCATCGACCGGGCCAGGACATGGATCGCGGCCGAGGTGCCGTACAGCATGACCGAATACTGGTCGGACGGTTATCGGCAGGACTGCTCGGGGTTCGTCTCGATGGCCTGGAACCTGCCCGGCAACGAATGGACGGGCAGTCTCGACAAGTTCGCCGAGCGCATTTCGAAGGACGGGCTGCAATCGGGTGACATGCTGCTCTTCCATAATCCGAAGGACCCACAAAGAGGCTCGCACGTCGTCATTTTCGGCGGCTGGACGGACTACGCGCGGACCCACTACATCGCCTACGAGTCGACCCGCCCGCACGCCCGCCGGCAGGCCACCCCGTACGCGTACTGGAACAACTCGATCCGTTATGTGCCGTACCGCTACAAGGGGCTGGCCGACGACGGCACGGGTTCGCCGGACGGCGGCACGGACTCCGCCGGTGACTCGGACGCCCCCGAGGCCTCGCCCGACACCCTGGGTGCGAAGGGGTCCGCCGGGCCGTCCGGCGCCGACCGCTACCCGGGCGCCTCCTCCTTCGGGCCCGGCGCGAACAACAAGTACGTCACCCGGCTGGGGCAACTGCTGGTGAAGCGCGGTGGGGCCCGCTTCTACACCGACGGGCCGGGGCCACGCTGGTCGGACGCCGACCGCAGGGCGACCCAGGCGTTCCAGCGGGCGCAGGGCTGGTCCGGCCGGGACGCGGACGGGCTGCCGGGGCCGCTGACCTGGTCGTATCTGGTGAGCGGGAAGGGCCGGGACATCCCACCGGCAGGGAATCCGGGGCCGGTGGGCAAGCCGGCGGGGAAGCCTGCGGTCACCCCCGCGGCGGTCACCCCCGCGGCGGTCAAGCCCGCGGCGGTCAAGCCCCAGCCCCGTCCGAAGCCGAAGCCGGCGTCCGCATCCGACAAACCCACCACGTCCGCCACGTCCAGGATGCCCGCCACGTCCGCCACGTCCGGGACGCCCACCACGCCCGCCACGTCCGGGACGCCCGCCTCGCACGGCGTCCCCGGCTATCCGGGCCGGGGCATGTTCCGGCCGGGCGCGAACAGCGCCCATGTCACCCAGCTGGGGAAGCAGCTGGTCAGGAAGGGGTTCGGCAAGTACTACACCTCGGGTCCGGGGCCGCGTTGGGGCGAGTCGGACCGGCGGAACGTGGAGGCGTTCCAGCGGGCCCAGGGGTGGCGCGGCGGCGCGGCGGACGGCTATCCGGGACCGGAGACCTGGCGGCGCCTGTTCTCCTGACGATCCTCGTGATCGACATCCTCGTGATCGACATCCTCACGACCGACGTTCTCACCATCGACCCCTCACCACGGTTCTTCCTGCGCGGAGGCATGGAGGCACGTATGAGTACGACCACCTCACACACACCGGAGCCCGAAGGGGCCGCGCGCCCCATCCGGCTCATCCAGAACGAGGCGACGACAGAGATCCCCGTACATCTGCTGTTCCGGGACGACCCGGCCCCGGTGTCCGTGCCGGTCACGCCCGCCGTCGTGGGCCGGCGGCGGGGGACCGGCGAGCAACCGCGGGTGCGGCGGGGGCCGGGGGCGGTGAAGGCGCGGCCGGCCGTGGAGGTGGACCCGGAGCTGGTCGAGCGGCCGGCACGGGTGCTGCCCGGAGGGGTGGGTGTGCTGGGCGGGGCGTGCGGGGTGGCCGGATGTGTACTCATCTCCTGGTGGGCCGGGACGTTGCCGGGCCTCGCGGTGCGGGCGCTGGGGCTGCCGGCCGTAGACGCGGGTGCCGGACTCGGGCCGGTTCAGTGGGCGGCGTACGCGGGGGCCGGGGCGCTGTCGCTGTTCGGGTTCGGCGGATTGGCGCGGGGGCGGACCGGGCGGGCCTGGGTGCTCGGGCTGTTCGGGCGCTACCGGGGAACCGTCCGCCGTACCGGACTCCTCTGGGTGAACCCGCTCGTGCTGCGCCGCCGGGTCGACGTACGGCTGCGGCACTGGCGGAGCGAGTCGATGGCGGCCGTGGACGCGAACGGGGTCGCGCTGCGGGTGGTCGTCCTCGTGGCATGGCGGGTCAGGGACACCGCGCGGGCGGTGCTCGGGATCGAGGACCACGAGCGGTATCTGCGCGAGTGCGTGGAGGCGGCGCTCTCCCGGGTGCTGTCGCAGTTCCCGGCCGACGTGGCGCCCAATGCCCTGGTCAGGGACGCCACCCTGCGCAACACGGAGGCGGTGGGCGAGGCGCTGACCCGGCTGGTGGTCGCGGACGCGGCGCCGGTCGGCCTTGAGGTGTTCTCCGCCCAGCCGACCCGGATCGAGTACGCGCCCGAGGTGGCCGCCGTGATGCAGCGCCGCCGGATCGCCGCGCTCGACGCGCAGCACCGCGACACCGTGCTCACCTCCGTCGTCGACTCGGTCGAGGACACGGTGACCCGGCTGACCCTGCGGGGCCTGGTCGAACTGGACGACTACGAGCGCAAGGCGCTGGTGAAGGACCTGACGGTGGCGTTCTACACGGGGCGCCGCGAGCACTCTTCCTGAACTGTCTGCGATGGGTATGGACATGTTCAACTGCCGCTCATAATCTGGGACTTGGTCTAGACCTGGAAACACCCCCACGTACTCCAGGGAGCGGCAGCATGCGTAAGAAGACCAAGTGGTACGCGGCCGCGGTCGGCCTCGCCACCACCGGAGCACTCGTGCTCTCCAGTGGCGGGGCCACCGGCCACGGCTACACCGACCTCCCCGTCAGCCGGCAGAAGCTCTGTCAGAACGGCACCGTCACGAACTGCGGCGACATCCAGTGGGAGCCGCAGAGCGTCGAGGGGCTGAAGGGCTTCCCGGGCTCAGGGCCGGCTGACGGTCAACTCTGCTCCGGCGGCAACAGCCGGTTCGGCCAGCTCAACGCGTCCACCAGGCCGGGCGGCGGCGCCTGGCCCACCACCAAGGTGACGGCTGGTCAGAACTACACGTTCCGCTGGCAGTTCACCGCCATGCACGCCACCACCGACTTCAAGTACTACGTCACCAAGACGGGCTGGAACCAGAACCACGCCCTGGCCCGCTCCGACCTCAACCTCACCCCGTTCTTCACCGTCCCCTACAACGGCCGGCGCCCGCCGGCCACCCTCTCCCACACCGGACGCCTGCCGTCCGGCCTGAGCGGCCACCACCTCATCCTCGCGGTGTGGACGGTCGCCGACACCACGAACGCGTTCTACGCCTGCTCGGACGTCACCTTCTGAGCCTTCCGAACCAGCTGATCGCCCTCGGGCAGCTTCCGTGTGCGTCACACGAGACATGTGACGCACACGGATTCGCCCGGCGCCGCCGGGTTCCCCCGAGAGTTCTGAGCATCCCTTGAGCTGCCCGGGCCTCCCGCGCGGGTAGGTTCCCCACACGCCCGCCGACCAGGGCGGTCGCCGAAACTCGGGGGAACACCGATGGACTTCTTCTTGTACGCCATTCCCGTGGTCATGATGACCGTCATCGCCTTCATGGGCTACGGCGTGCTGCGCCGCTGGCTCCGGATGCGGAGCGCCTGGAACAGCGGGCTGACGGCCGAGGGGCGCTGTCTGAAGACGTTCGCGACGGTGAGCGAGGGCATGGGCGAACACAGCCGCGTGAGCACCACGATCCACCACGTGTACGAGTTCAACACGCACGACGGCCGCGCCATCCGCTTCGAGGAGGAGGACGGCCCGATGACGACGGTCGAGGGTGACTTCGTCACCGTCCACTACACCGACGGCCCGAACGTGGTGGCCACGGCCCACGAGCCCGGCCAGGTCAAGCAGGCGGCGGCCAGTCTCGGCATCCTCGCCTTCCTCGGGGTGGCCTTCGCGTTCTGCGTCGGCTTCATGGTCATGGTCCACCAGTTCAGCAACGACCCCACGTTCCCGACGCCGTGACCCTCCTCAACTGACGGTACGTCAACTACCGTGCGCCCGTATGGAGTCCACGAGGCGCACGATCGCACAGCTCCTCGCCGACCGGTGGGACGACCACCGACCCGGGCTGTGGTTCGAGGAACAGGCCCTGACCCATCACGAGGTCGCGGCCGGAGCCGCCGCCCGCGCGGCACTGTTGGCCGACCTGCTGCCACCGGACGCCGCACCCCACCTCGGCGTCCTCCTCGACAACACCCCCGAATTCCCGCTCTGGCTGAGCGCGGCCGCCCTCGCGGGCGCCGCCGTCGCCGGGATCAACCCCACCCGCCGGGGCCCCGAACTGGCCCGCGACATCCTGCACGCCGAGTGCCGGTCGCTGATCACGGAACAGACCCACCTGCCGCTCCTCGACGGCCTCGAACTCCCCGGCGTCCGCATCCTGGTGACGGGCACTCAGGCGTACGCCGACCTCCTCGCCCCGTACGCCGGCGCCGAGCCCGACCCGGCCCGCGCCACCCCCGCCGACCGCCTCCTGCTCTACTTCACCTCCGGTTCCACCGGCGCCCCCAAGGCCGCGATCTGCTCCCAGGGGCGGCTCGCGGCGGCCGGGCGGGCACTGGTGGACCGCTTCGGGGTGCGGCCGGACGACGTCCACTACATCTGCATGCCGATGTTCCACGGCAACGCGGTCATCGCCGACTGGGCCCCCGCGCTGACCGCCGGCGCCGGCATCGCCCTGCGGCGCCGCTTCTCCGCCTCCGCCTTCCTGGACGACGTACGGGCGTACGGGGCCACGTACTTCACCTATGTCGGCCGGGCCGTGCAGTACGTCCTCGCCACCGAGCCTCGCCCCGACGACCGCGACAACCCGCTGCGCATGGGCTTCGGCACGGAGGCGGGGGCGGTGGACGCGGCGGCGTTCGAGGAGCGGTTCGGGGTGCGGCTGGTGGAGGGGTACGGGTCGTCCGAGGGCGGGGCGGCGATCCAGCGGACGCCCGGGGCGCCGCCGGGTGCGATCGGGCGGGCGGCACCCGGCGACGACCTCGCGGTGGTCGACCCGGAGACCCGGAAGGAGTGCCCGCCGGCCCTGCTCGGCGAGGACGGCCGCCTGCTCAACGGCACCGAGGCGATAGGGGAGTTGGTCAACCGAGGGCCCAACCCCTTCGAGGGCTACTGGCGCAACCCGGCGGCGGACGCGGCCCGCCGCCACGACGGCTGGTACTGGACCGGCGACCTCTTCTACCGCGACACCGGCGGCTTCCTCTACTTCGCCGGCCGCACCGACGACAGCCTCCGCGTCGACAGCGAGAACCTCGCCGCCGCCGTCATCGAGAACATCCTCGCCCGCTACGAGGGCGCCGAGGCCGTCGCCGTCTACGCGGTCCCCGACCCGGTCGCCGGCGACCAGGTCATGGCGACCGTCGCCGGCACCTTCGACCCCTGCGACTTCGCCCGCTTCCTGCTGGACCAGCCCGACCTGGGCACCAAGATGGCCCCCCGCTTCATCCGCGTCGTACCGTCCATGCCCGTCACCGCCACCAACAAGATCCAGCGAGCCACCCTCCGCCGCGAGGGCTTCCGCTGCCCCGACCCGGTCTGGTGGCGCCCGCCGGGCAAGTGGGCGTACCGGAAGTTCTCCGCCGTGGACCTGGCGAGGCTGGTGATCGAGTACCGGGCGCGGGGGCGGGAGGAACTCCTGACGAGGTAGGCACCGGCCGACACGTAGGTAGTGCCGGCCCCACCCCCACAACACCCCCTACGCATATGGCCCCCGCCCGCCGCCCCCGCCTACCGTGACCCCATGATCCGAACGGTCGTACGAGGTGTGCCGCGCGCGGTGGCGTATCTGCTGAGCGGTGTGCTGGTGGGCGTGCCCCTGCTGGTGGCGCTGCTGGTGCTGGGCGTTCTCGGCCTCGCCCTGACCCCGATCCTCGTGGGTCTGCCGCTGCTCGCCCTGGCCGTCCTCTCCGGCGGACCCGTCGGCGCGCTGGAACGCCGGCGGTTGCGGCTCGCCGCCCCGGGCCTCCCCGCCCCGCCCGACCCGCACGCCACCCCGGCCGAACCGGGGCTCGCCGCGTGGGCCCGGCTGCGGCTGGCCGAGGCGGCGACCTGGCGGGAGTTGGCGTACACGCTCCTGCTCGGGTTCGTGCTGTGGCCGCTCGATGTGCTGGTGCTGTTCGGGGCGCTGGGTGTGCCCGGGGCGATGATCGGGGCGCCGGCACAGCTCGCGGCGACGAGCAGTGCCAGTGGCGACACGCGGATCGCCAAGCTCTGGCTGATCGACTCCTACGGCCAGGCCCTGCTGTGCACGGCCGCGGGCGTCGTGCTCCTCCTCGTGCTCCTCCGGCCGCTGGTCCTGTACACATGTGTCCGGGCCGCTCTCGCCCGGCTGCTGCTCGCGCCGAGCGAGGCGGAGGCGGAGCGGCGGCTGGCCGAGGTGACACGGTCGCGGGCCCGGCTGGTGGCGGCCTTCGAGGCCGAGCGGCGCCGGATCGAGCGCGATCTGCACGACGGTGCCCAGCAGCGGCTCGTCTCCCTGAGCATGACCCTGGGCCTGGCCCGTCTCGACGCCCCGCCCGAACTGCCCGAACTGGCCGGCCGGCTCGCCGCCGCCCACCACGAGGCCGACCAAGTCCTTGGCGAGCTGCGGGAGTTGATCCACGGCATCCACCCCCAGGTGCTCGCCGACTACGGCCTCCCGGACGCCCTCGCCGACGCGGCCGACCGGTCCGCCGTACCCGTGGAGGTCGATGTGGACCTTCCCCGGTTCGCCGAGTCGGTGGAGTCCGCCGCGTACTTCGCGGTCCGGGAGGCGCTCGCCAACATCGGCCGGCACAGCGGGGCGGAGCGGGCGTGGATCGGCGGGCGGTACACGGGCGGGCGGCTGCGGGTGGAGGTGCGGGACGACGGGACGGGCGGCGCCGACCCCGCGCGCGGCACGGGCCTGACCGGGCTCACCGACCGGCTCGCCGTGCTCGATGGGACACTGTCCGTCCACAGCCCGGCCGGCGGCCCGACCGTCCTGTCCCTGGAGATCCCGTGCACCGAGCGCTGAAGATCGTCCTCGCCGAGGACAGCGTGCTGCTGCGGGAAGGCCTCGTCGGGGTACTGACCCGGTTCGGGCACGAGGTCGTCGCGGCGGTCGGGGACGCGGAGTCGCTGAAGGCGGCCGTGGCCTCCTGCGGCCCGTCTCTCGTCGTCACCGACGTCCGCATGCCGCCCGGCCTCACCGACGAAGGGCTGCGCGCCGCCCTCGAACTGCGTGCCGCGAACCCGGCGCTGCCCGTCCTCGTCCTCAGTCAGTACGTCCAACGGGCCTACGCCGCCGAGCTGTTGGACACCGGCGACGGCACCGGCGTCGGCTATCTCCTCAAGGACCGCATCGGCCAGGTCGAACAGTTCGCGGAGGCCGTGGAACGCGTCGCGGCCGGCGGCACGGTCGTCGACCCCGAGGTCGTACGGCAGCTGCTGCGGCGTCGCCGTGATCCGCTGGCGGCGCTGACCCCGCGCGAACGGGAGGTGCTCGCTCTGGTCGCCGAGGGGAAGTCGAACGGGGCGATCGCCCGCGCGCTGGTCGTCACCGAGGCGGCCGTCGGCAAGCACATCGGCAACATCCTGGGAAAGCTGGATCTGCCGCCGGCGCAGGACACGCATCGGCGGGTGCTGGCGGTGCTCGCGTATCTCCGGGGGTGAATGAAAGAAGGCCCCCCGCCGAAACGGGGGACCTTCTGTTCTGTGCGCCGCCAGGGACTCGAACCCCGGACCCGCTGATTAAGAGTCAGCTGCTCTAACCAACTGAGCTAGCGGCGCAGACTCCGTCGCCTTCCCGCTTTCGCGGCCGGCGACGAAGAAAATACTACCTGGTCCGCGGGGGTGCCATCGACCTCTTAAACGTGAGCTAGAT
>NZ_JAEMUX010000052.1 GCF_016598475.1 Streptomyces adelaidensis | reverse complement strand
GCGGACGTCGACCGGCAGGGTGTCGTCGCGGAGCTTGGCGACGGCCGTCAGCAGGGCGGTGTGGGGCTCGCCTTCCGTCACCCCGGCGGCGGCGCGCTCGTACAACTCGGCGCCCTCCTCCAGAACGAGTCCGGTGTCGATGCCTGCCGGGACCTTGATGCGGGCGATGTGGCGCCAGGTGGCGATCGGGTCGCTCCAGGCCTCCACGCGGTAGGTCCACCGGCCGACGGCCGTGGGGGTGACACAGGCGCCCCAGCGGTCGGAGCCGTGGGCGAGTTCCCGCATCGGGGTCCACGGGGCGGGGCGGCCCTCCGGGTCCTTGAGCACGACACTGGCGGCGACCACGCCGTGCCCCTCCCGGAAGAGCGTCGCGGTGACCTCGAAGGTCTCGCCGACGACCGCCTTCGCGGGACGCCTGCCGCACTCGACGAGCGGGCGGACGTCCCTGATGGGGACGCGGCCGACAGCGGGGGCCGGGGTCGGGCTCATGGGTCTCACCTCCGCGTGCTCGGGGCTCGGCACTGCGCCGAACGGGCACTGATCGGGTTTTGACGGGTGTTGATGGGGTGCTCGACGAGTCCGCCGCCCTGCTGTGAAGCGGTCCTGCCGCCCTACCGCTACCGCCCAGCCGTGAAGCGCCGGCCCGAGGGCGGACCGCGTCTCACGGCACGAGCGGCACGCGCGGCACGCGCCTGCTCGTCCTGCTCGGCCTGCCCGGACCGGCGGGCCTTCGCGGACTGCCGGGCTTGACCCGACTGGCGGGCCTGGCGGGCCTGGCCGGGCTTCTCCGGGAGGTATTCGGGCTGTTCATGGGGATGTCCGGTCTGTTCCTGGAGGTACGTGAGCAGATTCGTCTGGAGGTAGCGCTCGGCGGCCGCCACGGCCTCGCGCGCGCAGCGCTTGCCCATCAGCACGCACAACGTGTAGCCCGAGTCCTCGAAGTGGTCCCGTGCCGTGCGGTCGGCGGGGGCCGCGAGCATCACGCGTTCCCAGGTGCGGTAGCGCCGCAGATGTCTGGCCACCTCGTTCTTGGCGGGCAGCAACATGTGCTGGTCACCTCCCGGCCCTCTCGGCGGAGCACGCTCCCTGGGGAGGTCGTGCACGGAGTGGCACCGGCGCCTCATGGAGCCGATGCCTCGACTCATGGTGCACGGGCCACGACCGAGCGTCTTGTTAGTACTTCAACTACCTCGGGAGCCGCTCGTGTTGCACGAATGGCGTAGCACTCCCACGCTGGGAGGTGACTCAGAAGTAATCGGTGCTCACGCTTCGTGCCCGGTGCTCGTCCGCGAGGACGGTTCGGGCCCGTTCCACAGGGACCAGGAGAAGCGCGAGCTTCGCCGGTGAGGAGCCAACGACGATGAAGACCGCAGTGCCTCGCTACTACCACCTCGACGTGGAAGTCAGTCCGGACCGGGTACGACAGGTCAGGCGCATCCTGGCCGCTCACCTCCGGTTCTGGGACCTGGAGACCCTCGTCGGACCCGTCTGCCACAGCGCGGAGCTGCTGCTGCGCGCCATCCAGGAGCACGCCACGGACAAGAACATCTCGATCGAGATGTGGTGGAACGGCCACCACCTCATCGCCGCGGTGGGCCAGAACGACCGCGAACTGCGCCCGGACCGGGAGCTGCGCCCCTGCCTGACCCGCATCGCCGCGCTCAGCGACGGCTGGGGCTGCTGCGCCACGGACACCGGCAGCACGGTCATCTGGTTCACCCAGCGGGCCCCGGTCGACGAAAGCGTCCCCCTGGTGCCGACCGTGCCCGAGCCGGCCCTGCGGGAAGTGCTCCAGGTGCCCCGCGCGGTGCCCGTCGCCGTGCTCGCCGGTTCGCCCGGCGGCGAGGCGCCGGACGTCCTCGAAGCCGTCGGGTGACCGCGCGGCGGCCGGAGCGGAAAGGGGTGCCCGCGTGGAGCGGGCACCCCTACCCGCTGGGTGCCTCCTTCGACGGCGGCGGCACCAACTTCGCGCTCTTCAGCGAGGTCGCCGAACGCGTCGACCTCGTCCTCGTCGACGACCGCGGCGGCCATCGCCCCGTCCCGCTGACCGAGGTCGACGGCTTCGTCTGGCACGCCTACCTCCCTGGCGTCGGACCGGGGCAGCGCTACGGCTACCGCGTGCACGGCCCCTGGGCCCCGGCCGCCGGCCACCGCTGCGACCCGGCGAAGCTGCTGCTGGACCCGTACACCAGAGCCGTGGACGGGCAGGTGGACAACCACCCCTCCCTGCGTGAACCAGGTGCCGACAGCGCCGGGCACACCATGCTGGGCGTGGTCACCGATCCCTACTTCGACTGGGGCGAGGACCGTCCGCCCCGGCGGCCGTACGCCGACACCGTCATCTACGAGGCCCATGTCCGAGGCCTCACCCGCACCCACCCCGAGGTACCCGCCGAACTACGCGGCACCTACGCCGGGTTGGCCCACCCCGCGATCGTCGAACACCTCACCTCGCTGGGCGTGACCGCGATCGAGCTGATGCCGGTCCACCAGTACGTACAGGACGGCGTCCTCCAGGACCGCGGGCTGGCCAACCACTGGGGCTACAACACCATCGGCTTCTTCGCGCCGCACAACGCCTACGCCGCCCACGGCACCCGCGGCCGGCAGGTCACCGAGTTCAAGTCGATGGTCAGGGCGCTGCACGCGGCCGGCCTCGAAGTGATCCTCGACGTGGTCTACAACCACACCGCCGAGGGCAACGAGAAGGGCCCCACCCTCTCCTTCCGCGGCATCGACAACGCCTCGTACTACCGCCTGGTGGACGGCGACTGGGCGCACTACTACGACACCACCGGCACCGGGAACAGCCTGCTGATGCGGCACCCGTACGTCCTCCAGCTGATCATGGACTCGCTGCGGTACTGGGTCACCGAGATGCATGTGGACGGCTTCCGCTTCGACCTCGCGGCCACGCTGGCCCGGCAGTTCCACGAGGTGGACCGCCTCTCGGCGTTCTTCGACCTGATCCAGCAGGACCCGGTGATCAGTCGCGTCAAACTGATCGCCGAGCCCTGGGACGTCGGCGAGGGCGGCTACCAGGTGGGCAACTTCCCGCCGCTGTGGTCGGAGTGGAACGGCAGATACCGGGACGCCGTACGGGACTTCTGGCGCGGCCGGCCGCACACCCTCGGCGAGTTCGCCTCCCGGCTGACCGGCTCCTCCGACCTGTACGAGCACAGCCGGCGCCGGCCGCGCGCCAGCGTCAACTTCGTGACCGCGCACGACGGTTTCACCCTGCGTGACCTGGTCTCGTACAACGACAAGCACAACGAGGCCAACGGCGAGGGCAACCGGGACGGCGAGAGCGTCAACCGCTCCTGGAACTGCGGTGTCGAAGGCCCCACCGACGACCCCCGGGTCCGAAAGCTGCGCGCCCGCCAGCAACGCAACCTCCTGGCCACCCTCCTCCTCTCCCAGGGCATCCCGATGCTCTCGCACGGCGACGAACTGGGCCGCACCCAGCGCGGCAACAACAACGCCTACTGCCAGGACAACGAGGTCTCCTGGCTCGACTGGCGGCTGGACGACGAACAGCACGCGCTGCTCGCCTTCACCCGCGACCTCATCGCCCTGCGCGCCGCCCACCCCGTCCTGCGCCGCCGCCGTTTCTTCCGCGGCGACACCCCGACCCACCCGGCACAGCCGCTCCCCGACCTGGTCTGGCTGTCGCCGGACGCCGAGGAGATGACCGACGAGGCCTGGGAGCGCTCCGACGCCCACTCGGTCGCCGTCTTCCTCAACGGCGACGCCATCGCCGAACCCGACTCCCGCGGCCGCCCCGTCGTCGACGAATCCTTCCTCCTCCTGCTGAACAGCCACTGGGAGCCGACGCCCTTCCGCCTCCCCGGCGCCGTGTACGGCGACCGGTGGACGACGCGGATCGACACCACCGGCGAACTGGACGAGGCCGAGTACAAGGCGGGTGCGGAGATCACGGTCGAGTCCCGGGGGCTGGTGCTGCTCTCCAGGCCATCCAGGCCCTCCAGGGCCGGCTGAGCCCTCCGGTCCCCGTCCGGCGGCGGCGGTCAGCGTTCGCGGCGCGAGGTGATCGTGAACTGGGCGCCGTCCGGGTCGCGGAGCACGGCCTCGTCCTTGTCCTGCCTGAGGACCGTTCCGCCGTGGTGCTGGGCGGCCGCGACGCGGCCGCCCACGTCGGAGACGGCGAAGTGGACCTGCCAGTGGGGGCGGATCGTGGGGTCGGGGGCGGCTTCGAGCGCGCCCGAGGTGATCCGGGCCACGACATGGCCCTGGCTGCGCAGGACGACCTCGTTCCCCTCGTAGTGGACCTCGCAGGCGCCGGGCTTCCCGGTGGCCCACTCCAGGACCTCCCCGTAGAAGATCGCGGCGTCGAAGGCGTCCCGGGTGTGGAGCCGGATGAGGACGGGGGCGGCCCGGAGCCAGGCCTCCCAGTCGGTGAAGAGCTCGCCCTCCCAGATCCCGAAGGAGGCTCCTTGGCGGTCCGCCAGCAGGGCGGCCCGGCCGGGAGGGAAGGAGAGGGGACCGACCGCGACCGTGCCGCCGCGCTCCCTGGCCCGGGCCGCCGCCGCGTCCGCGTCGGACACGGCGAAGTACGGCGTCCAGGCGACCGCCATCTGCCACAGGTTCGCCACCCCGGCGATCCCGGCGACCGGTACGTCGTCCGCCAGCGCGATCCGGAAATGGTCGCCGAGCTTGGCCGTGCGCCATTTCCAGCCCAGCACGGCCTCGTAGAACTTCTCCGTGGCCGGCAGGTCCCGGCTGGTGAGGCTCACCCAGCAGGGGGCCCCGAACACGGAATGGCTGGAGACGACGTTCGCCGCGCCCCTGGATCGTGTGTCGCTGTTCATGGCTGTCGCGTCCTGGTCTCGTCCGACGGCACACACCGGCCGCACTCCAGTGTCCAACCGAAACCGGGGCCGGTGCCCGTCGAGTACCCCCGCATAGGGGTTCCCACCCCGGTGGCGACGCGTTTCTCGGACAGCCGTTCGGGTGATGAGTGGGAGTCCCGGGCCCTTGCCGTGCACCGTGCGCGGCGGCTCAGGACCGGGCCGGATGCCGTCTCACGTCGACTCCCGTCGCACCAGCTCCGTGGGGAGGATCACCGCCGCCGGGTCCTCGCCGCCGATCTGGGCCAGCAGGACCCGCACCATCTCGTTGCTGATGCGGTCGTAGGGCTGGCGGATCGTCGTGAGGGCGGGGGTGGCCTCCGTCGCCGCGGCGGAGTCGTCGAAGCCGCCCAGGGACACGTCCTCCGGGACCCGGCGGCCCGCCCGGCGCAGCGCCGTCAGGGCGCCCTGCGCCATCAGGTCGGACGCCACGAACACCGCGTCCATGTCCGGGACCCGTGCCAGTAGCTGTTCGGCGCCCGCCTGGCCGCTGGCCCGGCCGTAGTCGCCGGAGACGATGAGCCGCTCGTCGATCTCGATACCCGCCTCGGTGAGCACCTCCTTGTACCCGGCGAGGCGATCGACACCGCCCGGCGAGTCCAGCGGACCGGTCACGACACCGATGCGGCGGCGCCCCAGCGACAGCAGGTGGCGCACCATGTCACGGGCGCCGTCCCGGTCGTCCGCGGCCACGTAGCTCACCTTGGAGCCGCGCCCCATGGGCTTGCCGCACTGGACGAGGGGCACCCCCGCCTCGCGGAGCTCCTCGGCGACCGGGTCGGCGGAGTGGCTGGACACCAGCAGCACCCCGTCGACGTGGCCCGCCGTGATGTACCGCGTCAGCCGCCGCCGTTCGTCCTCCGTGCCGGCCAGCATCAGCAGCAGCGGGATGTCGTGCGAGGCCAGCGCCTGGGTGCAGCCACGCAGCAGCACATTGAAGTTGGGGTCCTCGAAGAGCTTCTCCTGCGGTTCGGTCAACAGGAAGCCGATGGAGTCCGAACGGCCCGTGATCAGCGAGCGGGCGTGCCGGTTCACGACGTAACCCGTCTTGCGGATGGCGGAGTTGACCGCCTCGGCGGCGCTCGGGCTGACGTAGTGACCGCCGTTGAGCACGCGGGAGACGGTCCCTCGGGAGACTCCCGCCTCGCGCGCCACATCGTGAATGGTCGGCGGTTTCCGCCTGCCCCCGGTGTTGCTCATGGTCATGACTTTACGGCTCCGGAGAGCAGGTCCAGGCTCCAGAAGCGCTGGATGACCAGGAAGAGCGCGATCAGCGGGATCACCGCGAGCAGCGCACCGGTGATCACCAGGGTGTAGAGCGCCGGAGTGTTGGAGCCCTGTTCGAGGAGCGTGAACAGACCGAGCGTGATGGGGAACTTCTCGTCGTCGCTGAGCATGATGTACGGCAGCAGGAAGTTGTTCCACACGGCCACGAACTGGAACAGGAAGACCGTCACCAGACCCGGCACCATCATCGGCAGCGCGACCCGGGTGAAGATCCGCCATTCGCTCGCCCCGTCGATCCGGCCCGCCTCGACCACGTCGGTCGGTACGGCGGCAGCGGCGTAGATCCGGGACAGGTACACGCCGTACGGCGACAGGATCAGCGGCAGCAGCACCGACCAGTACGAGTCCGCGAGGTCCGCCTTGGCCATCAGCAGGTACTGGGGGATCGCGAGGATCACCGGCGGCATCAGCACGCCCGCCATCAGGACGTTGAAGATGGTCTCGCGGCCCCTGAAGCGGTAGATCGCCAGCGCGTAACCGCTGACCGCGGAGACGGCGGTGGACAGCAGGGCGCCGACGCCCGCGTACAGGGCGGAGTTGCCCATCCACTTCCAGTAGACGCCGTCGCGGTAGGCGTTCAGGTCCGACACGTTGTCCGCGAAGCCGGTGCCCGGGAAGAAGGTGAAGGTGGAGAACAGCTCGCTGCCCGACTTGGTGGCCGCGATCAGCACCCAGGCCACGGGCAGCAGACAGTAGATCGCGCCCAGCAGCAGGGTGAGCGTCGGCACGAGCGCGATCCGGCGGCACAGCGGCGGACCCTGGGCGGTGCCGGGCGTGGTGCCCGCCGCTGGGGCGGTCTTGCGGACGGCAAGAGAACTCATCGTGCTGCCTCCTGCTTGTTACGGGAGTTCGCGGCCCTCAGGAAGCCGAAGGAGAGGATCAGCGTGGCCACGGCGATGATCACCGCGCCGGCGGCCGCCGAGTAGATGTCGCCCTCGCCGAAGGCGTCCCGGTACACCTTCATCAGCGGACTCCACGTCGTGGAGACCGAGTTGGTGAGGGGCTTGAGGGTGGTCGGCTCGCTGAACACCTGGAGCGTGGCGATGATCGAGAAGAAGAAGGTCAGCACCAGCGAGGGCGCCACCATCGGGATCTTGATCTTCAGCGCGATCTGCAGCGGCGTCGCACCGTCCAGCTTCGCCGCCTCGTACACCTCGACGGGGATCGCCCGGAGCGAGGTGTAGATGACGATCATGTTGAAGCCGGTGCCGCCCCATACCGCGATGTTCGACAGCGCCGCGTACAGTCCGCCGCCGTCCAGCAGATCCGGCTGCGGGAGCCCCAGCTTTTCGAGCACGAAGTAGAAGGGGCTGACGTCCGGGAGGTAGAGGAAGCCCCAGAGGAGGGCCGCCACGACGCCCGGGATGGCGTACGGCAGGAAGATCGCCAGCCGGGTGAACGGGGCCAGCCGCACCTTGTCGCTGTCCAGCATCAGGGCGAAGACGAGCGCCAGACCGAGCATGAGGGGGACCACGATCGCGCCGTAGCCCAGCACCCGCAGCGTGCCGGCCAGCAGCTCGGAGTCGGTCAGCGCGTCGGTGTAGTTCTCGAAGCCCGCCCACACCTCGCTGCGCGCGCCCGAGCCGAGGCCCAGGCCCTTGACCTGCACCTTGTGCAGGCTGAGCCAGACCGCGTAGCCGATGGGCAGCGCGAAGAAGAGGGCGAAAAGGATCGTCGCGGGGAAGAGAAAGGCGTACGGGGCCCCCTTGACCCCGTACGACTTCCGCCGTGCCGTCGTCACTCCGCGACCTCGAAGCCCTGCTTCTTCATGTCGGCGACGGTGTCGTCCTGCATCGTCTTCAGCGCGTCACCGAAGTCCGACTTGTTCTTGGCGGCGGCGCCGAACGCGTCCTTGAAGGTGGTGTACGCGACGTTCACGTTCGGGCCCCACGCGGAGGGCGCCGTGGTCTTCGCGATCTCGGAGGCCGTGGTGTAGAAGTCGGCCTGGTTGGAGAAGAAGGCCGGCGGCTCGGCGAACGCGTCACTGGTCTGCGCGGTCGTGGCGGCCGGGTAGATGCCACCCTCCTTCGCCAGCGCGGTGAGCGCGTCGGGGTCCGTGTTCAGCCAGGCGGCGAACTTCGCGGCGGCACCCTTGTTGTCCGAGTCCGTGGTGACGGCCGTCGAGGAGCCGCCCCAGCTGCCGGTGGTGTTCTCGGACGACGACCACTGCGGCAGCGGCGCCACCTTCCACTTGCCCTTGGTGTCGGGCGCGGCGGTGGTCAGCGTGCCCGGCGCCCACACCGCGCTGACCCAGGCGATCTGCTTGCCGGTGTTCAGCGCCTTGTTCCAGGCCGGGGTGTACATGGGCTGGTTGTCGACGGCGCCCTCCTTGACCAGGCCGCCCCAGAAGTCGGCGACCTTCCGCGTCGCCGCGTCGTCGATGCCGACCTTCCACTTCTGGCCCTCGGTGGTCCACCACTGGGCGCCCGCCTGCTGGGCGAGACCGGCGAAGAGACCGGAGTCGTTGGCGGAGAAGGTGGTCAGATCGACGTCCGGGTCCTCCTTCTTGAGCTTCCGCGCGGTCTCGGCGAACTCGTCCCAGGTCTTCGGGACGGTCAGGCCGTACTTCTCGAAGAGGTCCTCGCGGTAGTAGAACATCATCGGGCCGATGTCCTGCGGGATCGCGTAGACGGCGTCCGAGCCCAGGGTGGTCTGCTGCCACACCCCGTCGGCGAACTTGCTCTTCGCGTCGCCGGCCTCCTCGGCTATGTCGGCGACCGCGTCATTGCTGACCAGCGTCGGCAGGGCCTGGTACTCGGCCTGCACCAGGTCCGGGCCCTTGCCCGCCTTGTGCGCGGTGAGGATCTTGGTGACGAGGGTGTCACCGGAGGCCTGCTTCTTCACCGTGACGGTGATCTGCTGCTCCTTGCCGGGCCCCTCGTTCCACAGGTCCACGACCTTGTCCATGCCCGGGGTCCAGGTCCAGTACGTCAGCTTCGCCGGCCCGGACTGGGCCTCGCTGTCGTCGTCGGACCCGCCGCATGCGGCGAGCGTGGTGGCGCCGAGGGTCACTGCGACAGCGGTGGCCATAAATCGACGGTGTCTGGTGATGCTGGGCATGGATGTTTCTCCCTGACCTGGGTCCTCGCCTGCTGCGAAGACAATGCCATGCTCTGTGAACGATCACAGGAACTGCGTCTGTGAGCGTTCACAGTAGAGAAACATCCCGGACACTTGTCAATGGTTGTTGCTGTGCGGTTATGTTGGGCTCGCACCGCCGCCGCTGTGTGTGTACGTTCCCAGATGATCGATAAAACGGGAGAGATCCATGCCGGAGACCACACCCACGGGCCTCACCAGGCTCGCCTTCGGTGGGGACTACAACCCCGAGCAGTGGCCGGAAACCGTCTGGCACGAGGACGTCCGGCTGATGCGCGAGGCGGGCGTCACCATGGTGAGCGTCGGCATCTTCTCCTGGGCCCTGCTGGAGACCGAGCGAGGCGTCCATGACTTCGCCTGGCTCGACCGCCTGCTCGACCTGCTGCACGAGAACGGCATCCGCGCCGACCTCGGCACCCCCACCGTCGCCCCGCCCGTCTGGTTCTACCGCGAGCACCCCGAGGCGCTCCCCGTGGCCGCCGACGGCACCCGCTACGAGTTCGGCTCGCGCGGCGCCATCTGCCACAGCAACGCCGACTACCGGGCCGCCGCCGCGAGCATCACCACCCGGCTCGCCGAGCGCTACGCCGACCACCCGGCGCTCGCCCTGTGGCACGTGCACAACGAGTACGGCGTCCCCGTCTCCGCCTGCTACTGCGACTCGTGCGCCGCGCACTTCCGCCGCTGGCTGGAGCGCACGTACGGCGACGTCGGGGCGGTCAACGAGGCCTGGGGCACCGCCTTCTGGGGCCAGCACTACACCGGCTTCGACCAGATCAACCCGCCGCGGGTGGCCCCCACGGTCGGCAACCCCGGCCAGGCCCTCGACTACAAGCGGTTCGCCGACGAGACCATCCGCGAGAACTTCGTGGCGGAGCGGGACATCCTGCACCGGCTGGCCCCCGGCATCCCGGTCACCACCAACTTCATGACCGCCCTCAGTCAGTGCGACTCCATCGACTACTGGGCCTGGGGCCGCGAGGTCGACCTCGTCACCAACGACCACTATCTGATGACCGACGGCCGCCGCACCCATGTGAACCTCGCGATGGCCGCCGACATCACCCGCTCGGTCGGCGGCGGCGCCCCCTGGCTGCTCCTGGAGCACTCCACCTCGGGCGTCAACTGGCAGGCCCGCAACCCCGCCAAGGCCCCCGGCCAGATGGCCCGCAACTCCCTCGCCCATGTGGCCCGCGGCTCCGACGGCGCCATGTTCTTCCAGTGGCGGCAGTCCCGGCGCGGCGCCGAGAAGTTCCACTCGGCGATGCTGCCGCAGGCCGGCACCGAGTCGAGGCTCTGGCGTGAGGTCGTCGAACTGGGCTCGTCCCTCGACTCGCTCAGCCAGATCCGCGGCAGCCGCACGGTCGCCGACGTGGCCGTCCTGTGGGACTGGCACTCCTGGTGGGCGCAGAACCTCGCCTGGCGCCCCACCGAGGACCACGAGGCCCGCGAACGCGCCGACGCCTTCTACGAAGCGATCTACGACCGCCATCTCACGGTCGACTTCGCCCACCCGGAAGCCGACCTGTCGGCGTATCCCCTTGTCGTCGTTCCGGCGCTGTACCTGATGACGGAGGCGGCAGGAGCCAATCTCAAGGCGTACGTCGAGAACGGCGGCACCCTCGTCGTCTCTTACTTCTCCGGCATCGTCGACGAGCACGACGCGGTCCACGAGGGCCCCTACCCCGGCGCCCTGCGGGACGTACTCGGTCTGACGGTCGAGGAGTTCTCGCCGCTGCTGAGCGGGGAGAGCGTGCGCATCACCGGGCCCGACGGCTCCGAACTCACCGGTGACGTGTGGACGGAGTTCGTCGTACCGCGCGGCGCCGAGACCGTATGGACGTACGCCGACGGTCTCACCGCCGACCGGCCCGCCGTCACCCGGCACCGGCTCGGCGAGGGCTCCGCCTGGTACGTGTCGACCCGACTGGACCCGGCCGGGCTGGACGCGCTCCTCGGCTGGGCCGCCGACGACGCGGGCATCGCACCGCGCGCCGACCTCCCGCGCGACGTCGAAGTGGTGCGCCGCGCGGGGGAGTCGGGCGACTTCCTCTTCGCGATCAACCACACCACGCTCGACACGAAGGTGCCGCTGGACACGGACGGCACGGAACTCCTCACGGGTGAACGCGCGGCGGGTCATCTGGCCGTGCCCGCCGGGGGAGTACGGGTCGTACGCCTCGACGGGCGGTCGGCCGAGTGATCGATCAGCAGATCGATCGGTCGGCCGACCGGCTGACCGGCTGATCACAGACACGGTGGGCGGGGCCAGGTCACAGAGCCGTACGACGTGACCGGGGCCGCTCCACCGGGGCCGCACGAGGTGGCGGCCGCACCGCGAGCCGGACTGCCCGACGGCCTCGCGGGACGGCCGCCCCGCGTGACGGCCGTACGAGAAGGGCGCCGGTGACGGCGCCCGGGCAGAGGGGCCACCCGACAAGGTGGCCGCGCTCCCCGGGCGCGCCTGACCGCCGCCCGGCAGGACGGGCCGTACGACGTGACGGCCGCGCAGGACGGTCGTACGACGTGACGGCCGCGCAGGACGGTCGTCCCGAGGGGCGGCCGTGTACGAGGGCCGTCCGACGCGGCGGCCCGGCACGGTCCGGGGTCGGTCACCGACCTCGGGCCACCCGCCCGCGGCTGTACCCACAGCCCCGGGTCACCCCCGACTCCGGCCGGATTTCTGGGGACGTCCGGTCGGTCAGGGCGGCGCCGTGCCCACGGCCTTCGGGTCACGGCGCCGCCGCACAACCGCTCAAAAGGTCCCCGTCCTTGTCGAAGGGACGACGATGTTCCACGCGAGACGCGCCCTCAGGGCCCTGCTGATACCGCTGTTGGCAGGCCTGGCGCTCACCACTCTGCCCGCCACCTCGGCACACGCCGCCTCCACGCTCACCAACGGAGGCTTCGAGTCCGACGGCACCGGGACCGCGACGCCGGCCGGCTGGTCGACGTACTCGGCGGCCGGGCAGAACTCCGCCTCGTTCACCGAGTCCGGTGGCCACGGCGGCAGTTACCGTCTCTCCCACTACTCGGCCTCGGCCTACAAGGTGGAGACGTACCAGTACCTGTCCGGGCTGACCAACGGAAACTACAAGCTCACCGCGTGGGTGCGCTCCGGTGGCGGCCAGAACTCCGCGTACATCGCGCTGAAGAACTGCGGCAGCGCCGAACAGCGCACCGACATCCCGGTCTCCTCCAGCGGCTGGGTGCGGATCGTCACCTCCATCGCGGTGACGAACAACCAGTGCACGATCAGCCTCAACTCCGATGCGAACGCCGGTAACTGGATCAACGTCGACGACCTGACCTTCGCGTCCGGTACGACGGGCCTGTCCATCAAGGGCTCCGACGTGTCGTCGCTCATCAAGAGCGAGGCACTCGGCGGCGTCTACAAGAACAGTTCCGGCACCACCGGCGACGCGCTCGCCATCCTCAAGAGCGCGGGGCAGAACTACGCGCGCGTCAAGGTCTGGGTGAACCCCGCCGACGGCTACAACAACAAGACGCGTGTGCTCGCCGCCGCCAAGCGCATCAAGGCGCAGGGCATGAAGCTGCTGGTCGACTTCCACTACTCGGACACCTGGGCCGACCCGGGCGCACAGACCGTGCCGTCCCCGTGGACCGGGCACTCCTACAGCCAGCTGAAGACGGACGTCTACAACCACACGTACGACGTCCTCAGCGCCCTCAAGTCCCAGGGCACCACCGCCGACATGGTCCAGGTCGGCAACGAGATCAACGGCGGCATGCTGTGGTCCGCGGGCTCCACCTCGAACTGGTCGCAGCTCGCCGGTCTGCTCAACTCCGGCTACGACGCGGTCAAGGCGGTCAACTCCTCCACCCAGGTGGCGCTGCACCTCGCCAAGGGCGGTGACCTGTCCGGCACCCGCTGGTGGTTCGACAGCGCGGTCTCGGGCGGCGTGAAGTTCGATGTCATCGGGCTGTCGTACTACGGCTACTGGCACGGCACCCTCGCCGAGTTCCAGACGACCCTGGACGACGCGGCCTCCCGTTACGCCAAGCCGGTGTTCGTCGCCGAGACGGCCTACCCGTTCCGGCTGGACAGTGAGGACTCGCACGAGAACATCATCGACCTGAGCAGCGAACTCGTGTCCGGCTACCCGGCCACGACCGCCGGTCAGACCCGCTGGATGAAGGACGTCGCGAGCATCGTCGAAGCCGTGCCGAACGGCCGCGGCCTCGGCATCTTCTACTGGGAGTCCACATGGACCGCCCGCACCGGCAACGGCTGGGACCCGACGGACTCGTCCTCCGGCAACGGCTGGGAGAACCAGGCGCTGTTCGGCTACGACGACAAGGCGCTCCCGGCGATGGCGTGGTTCAGCCATCGGTAGGGCGCGGCCGATAGGTCGGTGAGCAAGCTGCGGGCCGGTGGGGGCTGGTCGCGCAGCTCCCCGCCCCCCTGACGGGGCGCCGCAGGGGCCGTACGTTTCGGCGTACGGCCCCCTCCGGTCGTCAAGAGCCGACTGCCGTGTCCAGGAAGCGGTGCAGCGAAGTCGCCATCGCGTCCACGAACGCGTCCCGGGTCCGCTCGGGCACGCGGTCCAGGGACAGATACGGGTTGAGGTCCTCCAACTCCACCAGCAACAGGTCCCCGGCCGGGGTGCGGCAGGCGTCCACCCGTTGGATGCCGTGGTCGAGGGTGTTCCAGTCGATGAAGCGGCGGGCGAAGGCGAGGTCGGCCGCGGAGGCCTCGTACGGTTCCAGGACCCAGCGCTGAGCGGGGTCGGGGGCGTGGAGGGCGTACTGGAAGGTGTCGTCGACGTAGTAGAAGGACACCTCGTAGCGGAAGTCGACGCGCGGCTGGACGAGGACGTCGCCCCAGGCCGGGCCGCCCTCCCCGGTGAGGTCCGCCAGTTCGGGCCCGGTCACGAAGCGCAGGCCGATGGAGTCCGCGCCGACCTTCGGTTTGATGGCGTACGAGGCGGTCTGGGGTAGCTTTCCAAGGTCCTTGGGATGATCAATGGTGGGGATGACCGGGTATTCGGCGGCGGTGAGGTCCAGCAGGTACTGCTTGCCCGCCATGTCTGCGCGGCCGGTCAGCGGGTTGTAGACGAGGGTGCCGCGTGCCGCCGCCCGCTCGCGGAAGGCGTCGTACGCCTGTTGGTAGTGCAGGACGGGCCCGCTGTTGCGGACCACGACGGCGTCGAAGCCGTCCAGCAGAGCGGCGGCGTCCAGCGGGTGGCACAGGGCGATGTCGAACTCAGCGCGCAGCCGGGAGGTGAGGAAGATGTCCTCGTCACAGTAGCGCCGCCCACGGGCCGGGTAGGCGAGGTCGGTGACGTACAGCAGGCTGGGGCGAGCGGGCACGGTGTTGCCTCCGTGGTCGGTGACGGCCAACGTAACCCGAGGTCACGACGAGAGGCGGCCGGGCCCCTGCCGGGAGCTGCCAGGATGGGCCACGCAGGCATCGGCGGGCGACCGGAGGCGGAAGATGACGCGCGCGGCGGGCAGGACGGACTCACGGCCCACGGACCTCGTACCCCGGGCGTTCGTCGGGATCGGCGGGCGCGGGCCCGAGGATGTGATCGCCGACGGGCAGGGGCGGGTGCTGACCGGTGTCGAGGACGGACGCGTCCTGCGGCTGACCGGGCTCGCGGAGCCGGGCCGGGCCGGCGTCGAGACGCTCGCCGAGACCGGCGGCAGGCCGCTGGGACTCGAACTCCTCCCGGACGGCGACCTGTTGGTGTGCGACGCCGAGCGGGGACTGCTGCGGGTCACGACCGGCGACGGCACCGTGCGCGTGCTCGCCGACGAGACGGGCGGCGAGCGGCTGCGGTTCTGCAGCAATGTCGTGGCGCTCTCCGACGGCACCGTCTACTTCACGGTCTCCACCCGCCGCTACCCCCTCGACCTGGGGGTCCCCCCACGCCGTTCAGGCAGTGGGGGAGGCTCGGCGACATCGTCGAACACACCGGCACCGGGCGGCTGTTGCGCCTAGCGCCGGGCGAGCGGACGCCCGAAGTGGTCCTGGAGGGGCTGCAGTTCGCCAACGGCCTCGCGCCCGCCGCCGACGAGTCGTTCCTCGTGGTCGCGGAGACCGGCGACCGCCGCCTCACCCGCGTCCACCTCACGGGGACGAAGGCGGGCACGAGCGAGCCCTTCGCCGAGGACCTGCCGGGCACGCCCGACAACATGTGGCGGGCCCCCGACGGACTGATCTGGGTGGCGCTGGCCGGGCCCCGCATCGGCGCCCTGGACCTCCTGCACCGCGCCGGGCCCGCCGTGCGGCGCGCCGCGAGCCGGGTCGCGGTGCGGGTGCCGTACCGGCCCCTGGGGTTCGCGGGAGCCCTCGCGGTCGACGACGAGGGGCATGTCGTGCACACCCTCGTCGACCACCACTCCCGGTTCCGCACGGTCACCAGCGCCTGTGTGGCCGACGGCCGGCTGATCGTGGGCAGCCTGTGGGAGCGCGGGGTCGCGGTGTGCGAGCTGCCGGGGAAGCCCGGCTGAGCCGGTGACCATGGCTCGCCACCGGCGAGTGCACGGCGGACGGGCCCCGCGTTACGCTGTCGACCGGCCGCGACGATGCTCGCGGCGCGGCGGTGGGGCCCGCCGTACCCGAACCGCGGCACCGTTGCCGCCAACGGTCCCTGCTCGCGACGGAGTGTGCCCGGCGGACGTCCGGGCCCCGGCGAGTAGGAGACGTACACGCATGACAGTCCCGCACCCCGACGGGGTCGAAGCCCTCCCGTCCCCCGACGCCCCTGTCGCCGATCCGCCCCGTGCCGCCCCCTGGCACGGCCAGGCACCCGTCGTCGCGGTCGTCGCGATCGGCGGCGGCATCGGCGCGGCGGCCCGCTACAGCGCGTCCCTGCTCTGGCCCACGGGGGCCGGCGGCTTCCCCTGGACCACGTTCTGGGTGAACGTCGTCGGCTGCTTCGTGATCGGCCTCCTCATGGTCCTGATCACCGAGAGACGGGCGGCGCACCGGCTGGTCCGGCCCTTCTTCGGCACCGGAGTGCTCGGCGGCTTCACCACCTTCTCCACCTACGCCGTCGACAGTCGGCGCCTGATGGAGGAGGGCCACCCGGGCACGGCCCTCGCCTATCTCGCCGCGACCCTCCTCGCCGCCCTCGCGGCGGTCTGGCTGGCGGTCACGGCCGCACGCCTGGCGCTGCCGGCCGGGCCGACCGGAACGCGTGAGAAAGGTAAGAGCTCGTCATGAACTGGGTGCTCGTCATCATCGGCGGAATGGTCGGCGCACCCCTGCGCTATCTCACCGACCGCGCCGTGGAGTCCCGCCACGACATGGGCTTCCCCTGGGGCACCTTCACCGTCAACGTCGCCGGATCACTGGTCCTCGGCCTCCTCACCGGCGCCGTGACGGCCGGCGCCGCCAGCTCCCACCTGCAACTTCTCCTCGGCACCGGACTGTGCGGGGCGCTCACCACGTACTCGACCTTCTCCTACGAGACCCTGCGCCTGGCCCAGAGCGGCGCCCGCTTCCACGCCGTCGCCAACGCGGTCGCGAGCGTGACGGCGGGGCTGGGCGCGGTCTTCGCGGGGGTGGCGGCGGCGCAGGCCCTCTGGTCCTGAGCGAGGGCCCCTTACCCGGCTGTAGTACGACTGCCTCCCCCGGCGCGATCACTCGTGATGGCTTCGCCCGCCGGCTGTACGTCCGTCATGCCCTCGCCGAGCAGAACTGGACCCCATGAGCACCATCAGCGTCGGTCAGGCCGTCGTCCTCGGAGCGGTGGAGGGAGTGACCGAGTTCCTGCCGGTGTCCTCCACCGGTCATCTGAAGATCACCGAGGGCCTCATGGGGATCCAGGTCGAGGACAAGGCGGTCGTCGGGTTCTCGGCGGTCATCCAGGTCGGCGCGATCGCCGCGGTGCTCGTGTACTTCCGCGAGGACCTCGCCCGGATCGGCGCCGCGTGGTTCCGCGGGCTGTTCGACGCGGGGGAGCGGCAGGACCGCGACTACCGGTTCGCGTGGTGGGTGATCGCCGCGACGGTACCGATCGTGTTCGTGGGGCTGATCGCGCGGCCGCTGATCGAGGGGCCGCTCGCCTCGTTGTGGGTGGTGGCCGGTTCGCTGCTCGCCGGCAGCGGTGTCATGTGGGTCGCGGAGCAGATGGGGCGGCGCGGGCGCGGGGAGGAGGACACCCGCTTCCGGGACGCGATGCTGGTCGGCGGTTCGCAGATCCTCGCTTTGCTCTTCCCCGGCTTCTCACGCTCCGGCGCCACCATGTCCACCGCGCTGCTGCTCGACCTCGACCGGGTCGCGGCCACCCGGCTCTCCTTCTTCCTCGGCATCCCGGCCCTGACCGGCGCCGGGCTGTACGAGCTGAAGGACGCCCTCGGGGCGGGGGTGGGCGCCGCCCCGCTGATCGTCGGCACCACCGTCTCGTTCGCGGTCGCATACGCCTCGGTCGCCTGGCTGCTGAAGTTCGTGACCAGGCACTCCTTCAACGTGTTCGTGTCCTACCGGATCGTCGTCGGCGTGCTCCTCTTCGGGCTCCTCGGCGCGGGTGGCCTCAGCTGACAGCGACCCGACGGGCTCGCTCGCGAGCGAGCCGCGGCTGAGCCGCGGTTGATCCACGGTTGATCCACGGCTGAGCCGCGGTTGATCCACGGTTGATCCACGGTTGATCCACGGCTGAGCCGCGGTTGATCCACGGTTGATCCACGGTTGATCCATGTCTGAGCCGCGGTTGATCCACGGTTGATCCACGGCTGAGCCGCGGTTGATCCACGGCTGATCCATGACCGACGGCCGATCCCTGTCCGTCCACGACTGCAAGATCGAATCGCCACCCCCTTGACAGCCCCCTCCCGTGACCCGCAGGATCACCCCCGTGAACCTGTCAGACAGCCAGACAGGTGGCTCGGCACCCCGGCGCGTCAGCGCCATGGAAGCGGTGCTCACCCACCTCCGCGGCTCCATCGAGCGCGGCATGTACGCCATCGGCGACAAGCTCCCCTCCGAGGCGGAGCTCTGCCGGCAGCTCGAAGTGAGCCGCCCGGTGCTCCGCGAGGCGCTGCGCGCCCTCCAGGTGATGGGCCTGACCCAGTCCCGTACCGGCAAGGGCACCTTCGTGATCGCGAACGCCGTCGAGGACCCCACCTTCGGCGACTACGCGGCCAGCGATCTGCTCGAGGTGCGCCGGCACGTGGAGATCCCGGTCGCCGGTTACGCGGCGGTGCGCCGCACGCCGGAGAACCTGGACCGGCTGGCCCACCTCCTGGACCGGATGGAGCGGGAGACCGACACCACCGCCTGGGTGGCCATGGACACGCTCTTCCACCTCACCGTGGCCGAGGCCGCCCAGAACCCGGTGTTCCGCCGGGTGATCGAGGAGATCCGGGACGCGCTGGCCCGCCAGTCGGCCTTCCTCAACGAGCTGGGCGGCCGCCGTGAGCAGTCCAACCGCGAGCACCGGGCCATCGTCGAGGCGCTGATCGACGGTTCCGAACTCGACGCGGTGGAGGCCATGTCCCACCACCTCGACCGCGTCGAGACCACCCTCACCGACATCGTGCGTTCCCCGCGCACGGACAGCTCCACGGAAGGCGGACGCGAGACGTGAGCGAGCAGTCCCTCGACAAAGACGTCGCACAGGCCGGACAGATCCCCGCGCATGTCGACGCCGGGGACGCCGGCTACAGCAAGTCCCTGAAGGCCCGCCACGTCAACATGATCGCCATCGGCGGCGCGATCGGTACCGGCCTGTTCCTCGGCGCCGGCGGCCGTCTCGCCGACGCCGGCCCGTCCCTCTTCATCGCGTACGCGGTCTGCGGACTCTTCGCCTTCCTCGTCGTCCGCGCCCTCGGTGAACTGGTCCTCTACCGGCCCTCGTCCGGCGCCTTCGTGTCCTACGCCCGGGAGTTCCTCGGCGAGAAGGGCGCCTACACGGCCGGCTGGATGTACTTCCTGAACTGGGCCACCACCGGTATCGCCGACATCACCGCGGTAGCCCTCTACACCCACTACTGGGGCATGTTCTCCGACATCCCGCAGTGGGTCATCGCGCTCATCGCGCTCGCGGTCGTCCTCACCGTGAACCTGATCTCGGTGAAGATGTTCGGCGAACTGGAGTTCTGGTTCGCGATCATCAAGGTCAGCGCGCTCGTCATCTTCATGCTGATCGGGATCTTCCTGCTGGTCACCCAGCAGCCCGTCGACGGCCACACCCCCGGCCCGTCCCTGATCACCGACAACGGCGGCATCTTCCCCAACGGCCTGCTGCCCATGCTGCTGATCATCCAGGGCGTCGTCTTCGCCTACGCCTCCGTCGAACTGGTCGGCGTCGCGGCGGGCGAGACCGAGAACCCTGAGAAGATCATGCCGAAGGCGATCAACTCGATCATGTGGCGCGTCGGCCTGTTCTACGTGGGCTCCGTCCTGCTCCTTGCGATGCTGCTGCCCTGGTCCTCGTACAAGGGGGGCGAGAGCCCCTTCGTCACCGTGCTCTCCAACATCGGCATCCCGGCGGCCGGCGGAATCATGAACCTGGTCGTGATGACCGCGGCCATGTCCTCGCTCAACTCGGGCCTGTACTCCACCGGCCGCATCCTGCGCTCCATGGCGGTGGCGGGCTCCGCCCCGAAGTTCACCGGCGTGATGAGCCGCAGCCAGGTCCCCTACGGCGGCATCCTGCTCACCAGCGGCATCTGTGTGCTGGGCGTCGGGCTGAACTTCGTGGTCCCGGCCGAGGCGTTCGAGATCGTGCTCAACTTCGCCGCGATCGGCATCCTCGCCACCTGGGGCATGATCATGGTCTGCCACCTGCTCTTCTGGCAGAAGACCGAGAGGGGCGAGCTGACCCGGCCGGGCTACCGGCTGCCGGGCTCCCCGTGGACCGAGCTGGTGACGCTGTTCTTCCTGGCGTCGGTCCTGGTCCTGATGTACGCGGACGGCGGCGCCGGCCGGACGACCGTGCTGTGCCTTCCCCTGATCGTATTGGCGCTGATCGCGGGGTGGTTCGGCGTGCGACGCAGGGTCGCCCAGCAGTCGGCCGGAGTGAAGAAGTGAACCACGCAGTGATGTACGACCCCACGACCACCGGCGCCGCGGCGATCCCTGCGGCTCCGGTGGGCGCGGCCCCCGCGATCCGGGAACCGCTCCACGCCCCCGTCGCCCACCTCGTACGCGGAGGTGTCATCGAGGGCATCCACTACGGCTCCGTCGTGGTGCTGGGTGCCGACGGGGAGGTGAAACTCCAACTCGGCGACATCGAGGCGGCGTTCTACCCCCGGTCGGCGCTCAAGCCGGTCCAGGCCGTGGCCATGCTGCGCGCCGGACTGCCCCTGGACGGCGAACTGCTGTCCCTGACCGCGGCCAGCCACTCCGGCGAGGAACGCCACCTCGCCGGAGCCCGGCGCATCCTGGAGCTGGCCGGGGCCACCGAGCACGACCTGCGCAACGTCACCGACATGCCGTACGCCCCCGCCGTCCGCGACACCTGGATACGGGACGGGCGCCGGCCCTCCCGGCTCGCGCAGAACTGCTCCGGCAAGCACGCGGCCATGCTCTACACCTGCAAGCTCAACAACTGGTCCCTCGACGACTACCTCGACCCCGCCCACCCGTTGCAGCAGGCCATCGCCGAGATCGTCGAGGACCTCACCGGGCAGGCCATCGCCCAGGTGACCGTGGACGGTTGCGGCGCCCCCCTCTTCTCCGTCTCCCTGCACGGCCTGGCCCGCGCCCTCGCCCGGATCACCACCGCCGCCGAGGACACCCCCGAGCGCGTCGTCGCCGACGCGATGCGCGAGCACCCCGAGATGGCGTCCGGCGCCGGCCGCGACGTGGCGGCGCTGATGCGGGCGGTGCCCGGGCTGCTCAGCAAGGACGGCTTCGAGGGCGTCCAGGTGGCCGCGCTCCCGGACGGCCGGGCCGTCGCCGTGAAGATCGCCGATGGCGCCGACCGGGCCCGGATCCCCGTCACCGCTGCGGCCCTCGCCCGCGCCGGCGTCGACCCGGCGGCCCTCGCCGCGTTCGCGGGCGCCCCGCTGTTCGGCGGCGGCGAGGTGGTCGGACACATCCGGCCGGCCCGCGCCCTCGACCCGCTCACGGACGCCACGTCCGTCTGAACCCGGAGCCGTCTGAACCCGGAGCCGTCCGAAGCCGGATCCGTCTGAACCCGGAGCCGTGTGAACCGAGATCAGTCTGAACCTTCGGCCCACCCGAACTCGTCTCCCCTGCGACCGACCGACCGTCCCACGAAGGCGCGGCCCCACCGAGGCCACGCACGACCGGGGCCCACCCGCACCCACCTCAAAGAAGAGGACCCGTACCGCCATGACCGCCGCAGTGACCCGCAGCGAACACGACCTGCTCGGAGACCGCGACGTCCCCGCCGACGCGTACTGGGGCGTCCACACCCTGCGCGCGACGGAGAACTTCCCCATCACCGGGACGCCGATCTCCGCCTACCCCCATCTGATCGACGCCCTGGCCGCCGTCAAGGAGGCCGCCGCCCGGGCCAACGAGGAACTCGGCCTGCTCGCCCCCGCGAAGGCCGCCGCGATCATCGAGGCCTGCCGCGAGATCCGTGACGGCAAGCTGCACGGCCAGTTCGTCGTCGACGTGATCCAGGGCGGAGCCGGCACCTCCACCAACATGAACGCCAACGAGGTGATCGCCAACCGGGCGTTGGAGCTGCTCGGGTACGTGAAGGGGGATTACGGGCACCTGCACCCCAATGAGGACGTCAACCTCGGCCAGTCGACGAACGACGTCTACCCGACCGCCGTGAAGATCGCGACCGTGTACGCGGTGCGTGAGCTGCTCAAGGCGATGGCGGTGCTCCAGGACTCCTTCGCCCGCAAGGCCGTCGAGTTCCGCGATGTGCTGAAGATGGGCCGCACCCAGCTCCAGGACGCGGTCCCGATGACGCTGGGCCAGGAGTTCTCGGCGTACGCGGTGATGCTCGACGAGGACCGCCTGCGCCTCGCCGAGGCCGTCGAACTGGTCCACGAGATCAACCTGGGCGCCACGGCGATCGGCACCGGGCTCAACGCCCCCGCCGGGTACGCGGAGTCGGCGCGCCGCCACCTCGCCGAGATCACCGGGCTGCCGCTGGTGACGGCGGCCAACCTGGTCGAGGCGACCCAGGACTGCGGCGCGTTCGTGCAGATGTCGGGGGTGCTGAAGCGCATCGCCGTCAAGCTCTCCAAGAGCTGCAACGACCTGCGGCTGCTCTCCTCAGGACCGCGCGCGGGCCTCAACGAGATCAACCTGCCGCCGGTGCAGGCCGGTTCGTCCATCATGCCCGGCAAGGTCAACCCGGTGATCCCCGAGGTCGTCAACCAGGTCGCCTTCGAGGTGATCGGCAACGACGTCACCATCACCATGGCCGCCGAGGCCGGACAGCTTCAGCTGAACGCCTTCGAGCCGATCATCCTGCATTCCCTGTCGGAGTCCATCACGCATCTGCGCGCCGCCTGTCTGACCCTCGCCGAGCGGTGCGTCGACGGCATCACCGCCAACACCGAGGCCCTGCGCGCGAGCGTCGAGAACTCCATCGGCCTGGTCACCGCCCTCAACCCGCACATCGGGTACACGGCGGCCACCGACATCGCCAAGGAGGCCCTCGCCACCGGCCGGGGCGTGGCCGAACTCGTCCAGGAGAAGGGCCTGTTGCCCGCCGAGCGGCTCCAGGAGCTGCTGCGGCCCGAGGTGCTCGCGGGCAACGGCGCACCCCTGGCCTGACCCCGAGGGGCGGGCCGGGCGCACCCCCGACCCGCCCTGCTCCCGCCTCATCCCCGACCGGTGACGACGCGCCAGGACCGGCGCGGAGGGACAATGGTGATCATGACAACGACGTCGTCCCTCACCTTCCAGCCGGTCCTGGAGCGCATCGCCGAGGAGATGGAGCAGACTCCGGCCCGGGGCCGGCCCGCCGACTACATCCCGGCGCTCGCGGCCCGCGATCCGGGCCGCTTCGGCATGGCCGTCGCAGAGCTCGACGGCACGGTGTACGGCGTGGGGGACTGGCGGGAGCCGTTCTCCACGCAGTCCATCACCAAGGTCTTCACCCTCGCCCTCGACCTGGCCCGGGAGGGCGCCGTCCTCTGGGAGCACGTGGGCCGCGAGCCCTCCGGCAACCCCTTCAACTCCCTGGTCCAGCTGGAGTACGAGAACGGCATCCCGCGCAACCCGTTCATCAACGCGGGCGCCCTCGTCGTCACCGACCGCCTCCAGAGCCGTACCGGCGACGCGGCCGGCGAGCTGCTGTCCTTCCTCCGCGCGGAGAGCGGCAACCCGGGCCTGGACTTCGACCGGGAGATCGCCGCGTCCGAGTCCGCCCACGGCGACCGCAACGCCGCCCTCGCCCATTTCATGGCGTCGTACGGCAACATCGGCAACCCGGTGCCGGTCCTGCTGGAGCAGTACTTCCGCCAGTGCTCCCTCACCGCCTCCTGCGCCGACCTGGCCCTCGCCACCACCTTCCTGGCCCGGCACGGCGTACGCGCCGACGGCACCCGTTTTCTGACGCGCAGTCAGGCGAAGCAGGTCAACGCGGTCATGCTCACCTGCGGCACGTACGACGCGGCCGGCGACTTCGCCTACCGCGTGGGCCTGCCCGGCAAGAGCGGGGTGGGCGGCGGCATCATCGCGGTCGTACCGGGCCGCTGCACGCTGTGCGTATGGAGCCCGGGTCTGGACGAGCGGGGCAACTCGGTGGCGGGAGTGGCGGCGCTGGACCGGTTCACGACGCTCACAGGATTGTCTGTTTTCTGACCTCTCATACCATTCGGCCGAAAACGCGCTTACGGTGGAGACGTTCCGCTCGCAGGATTGTGCGGCATGAACATGACCAAGAGATTGGCTGTCATCGGTACGACCGCTGCCGCTGTCGCCGCCACCACGCTGGCCATGGCCCCCACCGCGTCGGCCGATTCCTACAACGGGTGCGGCTACCCCCGCGTCTGTTTCTACCTCACCGTCTCCAACTGGAACAACGCCAGCTACACAGCCGCGTACCAGGACGTCACGACGTCCTACCAGAACCTCGGCGCCAACAGCCGTGGCGCGGACAAGGTGCACAACACCCGCAACGACGACCGGGCGTATCTGCGCTACGTCGTCGACAGCACCGGCGCGACCCAGTACCTCTGCCTGCCGCCGAACCACACGGCGACCTTCCCCGCGGGCAACACCGTGACCGGCATCAGGATCGACACGGCGTCCTCCTGCTGATCGGCACCACAGCGCGGTAGGGCCGACCCGCCGACCCGTCCGGGACGGCGGGTTCGCTCATGGTCACGTTCCGGTACCCGACTGGAGGGCGCCGCGTCGCCTCCCCGCCACCCGGCGTCGACACGCTGACCGAGTGTTGGCCATTGCTTTCCCCGTCGACCTCCGCCGCTGCCAGGCCCTCGGCCTGGCCGGATCCGCTTTCCTCGCCCTGGGAGGTGAGACCGCCGGTGCCCTGCCGGTCCAGGACCTGCTGTCACCCACCTCGGGGCGCGGAGCACTGGGCCTGGTCGGTGTCTACTTCGGCGTCGTCCTGCTGATAGCCGCCTGGGTGCTGCTGGGCAAGGTGATACGCGGCCCGAACCCCCGAACCCCCGACGCCCCGCGCCCTGCTCCTCGTACTGGCCGTCTGGGCGGCGCCGCTGCTGCTCGCGCCACCCCTGTTCAGCCGGGACGTGTACAGCTACCTCGCCCAGGGCGCCATGGTCGACGCGCACATCGACGTCTACACACACGGGCCCGCCCGGCTCGGCGGACCGCTCGCCGACGAGGTGGCACCCATGTGGCAGCACACGGCGACGCCGTACGGGCCGGTCTTTCTCGCCCTGGCCTCCGGGCTCTCCGGTCTCACCGAGGGGCGGATACCGGCCGGGCTCATCGGCATGCGCGTGATCGCCCTGCTCGGTGTGGCCCTGATGGCCGTGGCGCTGCCCCGGCTCGCCCGGCACAGCGACGCGGACCCGGCCGCCGCGCTCTGGCTCGGCGCACTCAACCCGCTCGTGCTCCTGCACCTCGTGGCCGGGGCCCACAACGACGCGATGATGCTCGGGCTGCTGGGCGTCGCACTGGTCGCCGGGCGAGGCCGCTGGTACGTCCTCGGCGTGGCCCTCGTGACGCTCGCCGCCCTGGTCAAGGCACCCGCCGCGCTCGGCCTGCCGGCGGTGATCGTGATGCGCGGCCGCACCGGATGGATACGGACGACCCTGACCACGGTGGCCGTCGCCTCGGCCACCACGGCCGCCGCGACCGCCCTGACCGGCACGGGATACGGCTGGATCGCCGCCCTGCGCACCCCGCTCTCCCCGCAGAACTGGTCGCCCACCAGCGTCCTGGGCCGCGCCACCGGCACCCTGCTCCACGACTTCGGCAGCGACCTGGCACCCCTCGCGCTCCCGGCCTGGCGCGCGGCCGGACTGCTGGTGACCCTGGCCGTCGTCCTCTTCATATGGCTCCGCCTCAGACCCGGCCCGGTGTACGCGCTGGGCCTCAGCCTGGCCGTGGTGGCGCTGCTCGGCCCGGCGGTCCGGCCCTGGTACGCCCTGTGGGGCCTGTTCCTCATCGCCGCGGCCGCGGCGAACGCCTCCGTGCAGCGCCGGGTCGCGGCCGCCAGCGGGGTCCTCGCGCTCGCCGTCCTGCCGAGCGGCGACCCGGCCGACACCGAGCAGATCGTCCTGGCGGTGTGCGGAGGAGTGCTCGCGGTGGTCGTGCTGTGGCAGGCACACCAGGCCGCTTGGGCGCCGCCGGTCCTGGAGCGGACGGCATGAGCGAACCGCGACACCCGCGGTTCCCGCCGCGCACCGACGGCGCCCGGACACTGCTCGTCCTCGGCCTCGCCACCGCCGTGACCGTCTTCACCGCGACCGTCCCGCTGCTGCGCGACTGGTTCGACCTGCGCGGCCCGACCAGGGCCATCGACACCTGGGTCCACCACGACGGCCGGATCTACGACTACCGGGGGCGGGGCACGACGTACGGCTTCACCTATCCGCCGTTCGCGGCCGTCACCATGCTGCCGATGGCCCTGGTCGGGCCGCGCACCGCGATCGCGCTGTGCCTGGGGCTCGACCTGGCGGCACTCGCGGCCGTCCTGTACGTGCCGGCCGGGCCGCTCCTGCGCCGCTACGGCTGGTTCGGCACCTCCCTCGCCCTCTGCGCGCTCGCCCTGTTCGAGCCGCTGCGGGACACCTTCAGCTTCGGCCAGGTCAACCTTCTGCTGCTCGCTCTCGTCCTCGCCGACGCCTGGCTGCTGTCCACCGGCCCAGGGCGCCGGGCGGGCGTCGGCATCGGCCTGGCGGCGGCGATCAAGCTGACACCCGTGATCTTCATCGGTCTGCTGCTGCTCGCCCGGCGGTGGCGGGCCGCCGGGGTCGCGACGGCCGTCGCCGCGGCCGCCACCGCGGCGGCGGCCTGGATCGCCCCGGCCGCCTCACGCTTCTACTGGACCGAGGCGCTGTGGGACACCAGCCGCATCGGCCGCCTCGACCATGTCTCCAACCAGTCGCTGCAAGGCGTGCTGGCCCGGCTCGTGGCACCGCACGAACCGAGCCGTGCCGTCTGGGCGTTGCTCGTCCTCGCGGTGCTGTGCGTGTGGGCATGGCGCGTGCGGACGGCGGTGCGCGGCGAGGACTGGACGGTCGCGTTCGCCCTCACCGGGCTGACCGCGTGTCTGGTCAGCCCGATCACCTGGGTGCACCATCTCGTCTGGCTGCTGCCGTCCTTCGCCGTGCTGGTGCGGCACCGCCGGCTGCTGCCGCTCGCGGCGGCGCTCTACGCCGTGCTGTGCAGCAGCGTCGTCTGGCTGTGGTTCGACTACGCCTCCGGCATCGGCGGCTTCCTCGGCAGCAACACCTATGTGTGGATCACGCTCGGCCTGCTGCTGTGGCTGCCGATCGGTCAGTCCCGGGTGAGCCGGCCTTTCTTGAGCCGCAGCGTCAGCACCACGGCCGCCGCACCGAATCCGGCCGCACCGGTGATCGCGCCCGCCTCCGGCCAGCCCGGACCGGTGGCCACCTCCTTCTTCTCCTTCTTCTTCTCCTCGCGGACGTACGGCGACTCGAGGGAGGCCTGAGGTGCCGCCGCCGGGCGCGGCGGCAGGAGTGAGCCCACGGGATCGACGCGTCCGGCGGCACGGAAACCCCAGTCGAGGAGCGAACGCGTCTCCTCGTAGACGGCGAAACCACCGCCCGCGCGGGGACGCATCACCGTCACGACGAGGGTGCGTCCGTCCCGTTCGGCGGCGGAGATCAGGGTGTTGCCCGCGTTGCTGGTGTAGCCGTTCTTGATGCCGATCAGCCCCGGATAGCGGTCGACGCCGGCGCCGGTGAGCAGCCGGTTGGTGTTCTGGATGCCGTACGCCGAGCCGCCCGCCGGGAACTTCGCCCTGGCCGTGGCGCAGTACTCGGCGAACTCCGCGTTGCGCAGCCCGGCCCGGCCGAACACCGCGAGGTCGTACGCGGACGACACCTGTCCAGGCGCGTCGTAGCCGTCGGGCGAGACGACATGGGTGTCCCGGGCGCCCAACGATCGGGCCTTGTCCCGCATCTGCTCGGCGGTGGTCCGCCAGCCGCCGTTGAGGGCGGCCAGGACGCGCACGGCGTCGTTGCCCGAGCTGAGGAAGACTCCGCGCCACAGGTCGGCCACGCGGTACGTGCGGTTCTCCTTGACGCCGACCAGACTGCTCCCGGCGCCGACGCCCGCCAGTTCCTCGCGCTCGACGGTGTGTCTGAGGCCCGCCGGGAGTCCCGGCAGCACGGTGAGCGCGAACAGGGTCTTCAGTGTGCTCGCCGGCGGCAGCCTGCGGTGCGCGTTGTGCGCGGCGAGCACCTCGCCCGTACGGGCGTCGGCCACCAGCCACGCCACCGCGGAGACGTCCCGGGGCACCCGGGGCGCCCCGGGACGCGGTCGCACATGCGTCCCCGGCCGGTACAGCGACGGCGGCTCCTGCTCGGCCTTGGCGTCCTGCGCGCCCGCCCCGGGGGAGAGCCGGCCGCCCTGCGGGCTCGACGCGAGGGCCAGGGCGCCCATCACGCAGGCGGCGGAGCAGCAGACGGCGACGCGGGCAACACGGGCAGTGCGGGATGAGAATCCGATGGTCATACCGCAAACGTAGGAACGGTCGCGCCGCAGACCGGGGTGCCAGGGCCGGGCGAGCGGATCGAACACCCGGATGCCTCACGCCGGCTGTGTGTCCGCGCGTCGGTGGGGGGCCTTGAAGCCAGGCGGCACCACCGTGCTCTTCAGGGGCGCGGGGCTGTGACATCGTGCGGCTTCGCCGCGTGGGCGCGAACAACCACATCCAACCCGCACCCGCCAACGCACCCCCACCCCCGACCTCTATCGCGACGCTCTATCGCGACAGCTGCCCCAGAAACGCCGCGTTGTCCGGCGTGGCACGCAACCGCTCCAGCAGCGTTTCCAGGTTCGCCTGCCCCTCGCGCGACCGCAGGGCCCGCCGCAGCCCTCGTACGGCGCTCGACTCGGCCGGTGCCAGGAGGAGTTCCTCGCGGCGGGTGCCGGAGGGGACGATGTCGACGGCGGGGAAGACGCGCCGGTCGGCGAGGGCGCGGTCCAGGCGGAGCTCCATGTTGCCGGTGCTCTTGAGTTCCTCGAAGAAGAAGTCGTCGGCACGCGAGCCGGTCTCCACCAGGGCGGTGGCCAGGATGGTGAGAGAGCCGGCCTCCTCGGTCAGCCGGGCGGCGCCGAAGAGCCGCTTGGGACCCTGGAGCGCGGCGGCGTCGACTCCACCGCTGAGGGTGCGGCCACCGGCGGCGGCCGCGTTGTTGTGGGCCCGGCACAGCCGGGTCAGGGAGTCCAGGAGGATCACGACGTCCTCGCCCTGTTCGACGAGCCGCTTGGCGTGCTCCACGACGAGCTCGGCGAGCGCGATGTGCTGCTTGGGGGACCGGTCGAACGTCGAGGCGTACACCTCGCCCCGCACGGAGCGCCGCATGTCGGTCACCTCCTCGGGCCGCTCGTCGAGCAGCACCACCAGCAGGCGGGCCTCGGGGTGGTTGGCGGCGATCGCGGCGGCCACCTGCTGGAGCAGTACCGTCTTGCCCGTCTTGGGCGGGGCGACGATCAGCCCGCGCTGGCCCTTGCCGACGGGAGCCACGAGGTCGACGAGCCGGCCGGTCACGCCGCTCGTCGGGTGTTCGAGCCGCAGCCGCTCGCGCGGGTGCAGCGGGGTGAGGTCGTGGAAGTGCGGGCGGCCGCGCAGCTCTTCGGGCGTACGGCCGTTGAGCCGCTCGACCTCGGTGAGTCCGCGCCGGCCGTCGCGCACGCCCTCGACGGTGTCGCCCTTGCGCAGGCCGTACCGGCGGATCAGCGCGGCGGAGACCTGTGGGTCGGCGGGCGTGGGCAGGCCGCTCTCGGTGCGCAGGTGCCCGTGCCCGCCCTGGGCGATCTCCAGGACGCCGGTGACCCGGGCCGGAGGCTGCTGATGAGTGGAAGTGCGTTCGAGTGTGGTGGTGGTCATGGGTGAGGGGGTCCTTTCGAGGACGTATGGCAGACACATGGAGAAGGGGGAGGGGAGAGCACACACCCGCGGCTACGGCGAAGCCGTGTACGGCCGTACGTCAGAGACGGGCCGTGGGCGGCAGGTGGTGCGGAGAAGCTGACGGCCGATCGGGAATCGACGGGCGGTTCAGCGGATCAGAGATCTCAGAGAAGATCTCGGGAGTTGAGAGAGCGGCACCGGCGCCCGAAGAAGGGGCGATACACAGGTGCCGAGGCAAGCGTACCACTACCGGTGGCGGGCCGTTGGGGAGTTCCTTACCGATGGCTTACCCGTGGTCTTTGAACTGATCTCGCGGACCCCTCGTACAGATGGGGGCACGACCAGCGGTCTTCGTACGGAAGGAACGTCGCGTGTCGCTCTTCACGCGCTCCAGTCAACTGCCGGACACGCATGGGACAAGCGAGGCCGACGAGACCTCGGAGGAGGGGGCCGCGTCCCCGCCGGAAAAGGCCGGCGGGCGCCGGGCCCGCTGGAAGAAGTATCCGGAGGCGCTCCGGCGGAAGTACCCCGTGGCCGCGCGGAGCGTCTCGTGGGGGATCACCGCGCTGGCCGCCGCCCTCGTACTCTTCGCACTGCTCATGCCGGGCAAGGCCGAGTTCTTCCAGGCGCGGCAGTTCCTGCGGATACCGGTGGAGCCGATCCTCGCCGCCGCCCTGCTGACGGCGCTGCCGCGCAGGCCGCGGCTGGTCGCGGCGGTCCTGACCGGGGTGGGCCTGGCCGCGCTCGTGGTGGTGAAGGGCCTGGACATCGGCTTCAACCAGTTCCTCGGACGCGGCTTCAACGTGGTCCTCGACTGGGGTCTGCTCGACGACGCCGAGTCGTATGTGAAGGACACGCTCGGCGCCACGGGGGCGCGGGTCGCCGTCATCGGCCTCGTGGCCCTGGTACTGCTGCTGTTCGTCGTCATGGCGCTGGCGGTGGTGCGGCTCGTGAACCTCCTGGTCCGCGACCGGGACCGCGCGACCAAGGGCACGATCGTCGCCGGAACGGTGTGGATCACCTGCGCGGCGCTCGGCCTGACGCCCCTCGGGACCACCGCCGTCGCCTCCAGGAACACCATCGGGTTCGTGCAGGACCGCTTGGACCGGGTGCGCGAGACCCTCAGGGACGAGGCCGCGTTCGCCAAGGAGGCCAAGAAGGACAAGTTCGCCGATGTGCCCGCCGACCAGCTCCTGACCGGACTGCGCGGCAAGGACGTCATGTTCACCTTCATCGAGAGCTACGGCCGCGCCGCCCTGGAGGACCCGGCCATCGCGCCGGGCGTGAACGAGGCGCTCGACGAGGAGGGCGAGGCGCTGAGCAAGGCCGGGTTCGCGGCGAAGAGCGGCTGGCTGACCTCCGCCACGTACGGCGGCAGCAGCTGGCTCGGGCACTCCACGTTCCTGACCGGCCTGTGGATCGACAACCAGAGCCGCTACCGCACCGTCACCGCCGGCGAACGCCTCACCCTGCCCGGCGCGTTCGACAAGACCGGGGCCTGGCGGACGGTCGGCATCGTGCCCGGCGTGCAGAAGAACTGGCCCGAGGGCGACTTCTACGGACTCGACAAGGTCTACGACTCCCGCGATCTCGGCTACCAGGGGCCGAAGTTCAGCTGGTCGACCATGCCCGACCAGTACGCCCTGACCGCGTTCGAGCGCCTGGAGGCCGCCAAGAAGGGCGGCAAGCCGCTGATGTCGCAGATCATCCTGACCTCCAGCCACCAGCCCTGGGCGCCGCTGCCGAAGATGATCGGCTGGGACGAGGTCGGTGACGGCTCCGTCTACAAGGGCATCGAGAAGGCGGGCAAGGACCCGGCGGACGTGTTCACCGACCCTGTCAAGGTGAAGGAGGAGTACGGCAAGTCCGTCCAGTACTCCCTGCACAGCCTCCTGCGGTACGTGGAGAAGTACGGCGACGAGAACACCGTGCTGGTCTTCCTCGGCGACCACCAGCCCATGGCCAGCGTCAGCGGAAACGGCGCCGACCACGACGTACCGGTCACGGTCGTCGCCCGCGACCCCAAGGTCCTCGACAGGATCGACGACTGGGGCTGGTCGGACGGTCTGCGGCCCGGCGACGACGCTCCCGTCTGGCGCATGGACTCCTTCCGCGACCGCTTCCTCACCGCGTACGGCAAGGAGCCGGACGTGGCCGCCTCGCCCACGCCGTAAGGAGTCCGCCGGTCGCCGGTCGCACTCCCACATACCTGCCATACGAACGCCCGATGGGCCTGACGCGTCCCTTTTCTTGTTCTGCCCATTGGGCGTCCCTACGCTTCCAGAACCGCACTCCGGCGGCATGGGACAAGGGACATGGCGAACATGGGCCGACTGGCCGGGAAAACAGCGTTCATCAGTGGAACGGGGGTCGGAATAGGCCGGGCGGCTGCCGAGATATTCGCGGCCGAGGGCGCACTCGTATTCGGCTGTGACATCGACGCGGACGCGGCCGCGGAAACCGTGGAAATCGTCGAGAAGACCGACGGAGTCATGCGCTCCCTGGCGCCCGTGGACCTCTCCACCGAAGAAGGCGCCCGCGCATGGATCGACGCGGGCATCGCGGCCTTCGGCGGCATCGACATCCTCTACAACAACGCCTCCGCGCTGCGCAACGGCCCGTTCGAGACGATGCCCGCCGAGGACTGGTACTTCACGATCAGGAACGAGCTGGACATCTCGTACTTCTGTACGCGGGCCGCCTGGCCGCACCTGATCGCGCGCGGCGGCGGAGCCGTCCTCAACGTCGCCTCGGTGGCCGCCGTGCGAGGCGCGCCCTTCATACCGATGGTCCCGCACGGCGCCGCCAAGGGCGGGGTCCTGGCGATGAGCATGCACCTGTGCGCGGCCGGCGCCCCGCACCGCATCCGCGTCAACACCATCGCCCCCGGCATGACCCGCACCTCGGCGACGGCGCCCTTCCTCGATGACCCCGAGGGACCGAAGGCACGACTGGAGGCCCGTATCCCGGCCGGAAGGGTGGGGCAGCCCGAGGACATCGCACGCGTGGCGGCCTTCCTCTGCTGCGACGAGGCGGCCTTCGTCAACGGCGCCAACCTCATGGTCGACGGCGGCGACAGCGCCATGGCGGGCTGAGCGCCGATGGACGCGCGACTCGACCACGTGGGCGTCACCGTACGCGACCTGCCCGCCCAGACCAGCTGGTACCAGGCGGCGTTCGGCCTGAGGACCGTCTTCGAGTTCGCCCTCGAAGGGCCCGGTCTGCGCGGTGTCGTCCTCGAACACCCGCACCAGGGCTGGCGCGTCGAACTCCTCGCCCGGCCCGGGTCCGTCCCCGGCCCCCGGGCACCGGACCCGCTGACCGCCTCCCTCACCGAGGGATACGGGCACTTCGCGGTCACCACCCCCGCACTCGACCCCGTCCACCGGGCCTTGCTGGCCCACGGAGCGGGCGACGTCATGGCACCCGGGCCGTCCCCCGAACCCGGAGTACGCATGGCCTGGGTCAGCGACCCCGAGGGAAATCTCATCGAACTCATAGAGAAAAGCGTCTCGCGGCGCGCTGAGCAGAAGTCAGAGTGAGGGCACGTACGATGACGGATTCCATCTCCTTGAAAAGACTGGACCGCGGAACGCTCATAGCGTGCTGTCTCGCGGTCGCGGCGGCACAGTTGTGCATTACCGTGCCCGCCCCGATCAACGGTGAGATCACCAGCGCATTCAGCGCCTCCGCGTCCCAGGTGGCGTGGGTGACCTCCGCCTTCATTCTGCCCACCGCCATTCTGGAACTGAATTTCGGCGTGCTCGGCGACATCTTCGGCCGTAAACGGCTGCTGGTGCTCGGCGGATTCATTCTCGCGCTGGGCGAACTCATCAACGCCACCGCCCAGTCGATCACCATGCTGTGGATCGGCCAGGGCGTCGCCGGCGTCGGCGCCGCCGCGCTGTTCCCCTCCTCGCTCGCCGTGATCGCGGCCGCCACGCCCGACAAGCGGGACCGGGCCAAAGCGGTCTCCACCTGGGCGCTGAGCATCTCCCTCGCCTCCGCGCTCGGCCCGCTGTCCTCCGGCATCCTCGGCACGGTCACGGACTTCCGCTGGGCGTTCGTGCCGCCCGTCGTCCTCGGTGTCCTGGTGGGCGTGGTCTGCTGGAAGTGGGTCACCGACTCCAGGGCGCCGAAGGGCCGTTCGCTGGACTGGCCCGGCCAGATCACCATCGCGGTCGCCCTCACCGCCCTGCTCTGGGGTGTCATCGAGGGCTCCGACAAGGGCTGGGGCGACCCGGCGATCGTCGGCACGCTGGTGCTGGCGGCCGTCGCCCTCGCCGGGTTCGTCTACGCCGAACTGCGCTCCGAGTCGCCCATGATGAACCTCTCCCTGCTGAAGATCCCGTCCTTCGCGGCCGCCGCCGTGGTCGCCCTGGTCGGCATGCTCGGCTTCATCGGCACCGCGTACTGCGTCTCCATCCGGCTCGGCGCGGTGATGCATCTGAGCGCGCTCGACGCGAGCATGCCGTTCGTGATCCTCCAGCTCATCCCGCTACTGCTCGCCCCGGTGCTCGGCAGGATGCTCACCCAGGTCGACGCGCGCCGGCTGCTCGCCGGCGGTCTGCTGCCGATGGCGGCGGGACAGTTCTGGCTGGCGGCCATCCCGATCACCACGACCTCCCTCGGGGCGTTCATCGGGCCGGTGCTGCTGCTCGGCGTCGGCTTCATCTGCGTCGTCTCCTCACTGACCCAGGCCGCCGTCAACGCCGTACCGATCGAACTGACCGGCATGGCCAGCGGCGCCACCAGCCTGGTCCGCGAGTTCGGGCAGGCACTCGGCCCGGCCGTCATCAGCGCGGTCGCCATGAGCACGGCCTCCGCGCAACTGGCCGGCAAGCTCACCGGACCCGGCGCGGCGATCAACGAGGCGGGCGGCCCCCTCGCCGTCGTCAACGTCCCCGACGCCGGAGCGGAGGCCCAGGCCCTCGCCCAGGACGCCCTCGCCAGTGGCCTCTCCCTCGGCATGACCGTCTGCGGCATCGCCTCCCTGGCCGGCGCCGCCGTGACCCTCGTCCTGGTCCGCAGGAGCGTGGCGCGCGAGGCCACGGGCGAGCCCGCGGTGGAGGCGTCGGCGGTCTAGGACCGGTCAGCCCCTGGGCGCCCAGCCGCTGTACGGCGGCCGGCACGTGCCCCTGGTTCCCTCCCCGGAACCGGGGGCACAGCCATGCGCCCGCGGCCGGCCGATCCTTCCGAGTGCCGCCCGTCGACCGGTGATCACTGCGTACGCGTCCAGCGCGTTCGTGATCGCCTTCACCCCGCCGTGGGCCGCGTAACCGCCGTCCACCGTGATCTCGGAGCCGTTGACGTACGACGACTCGTCGGAGAGGAGGTAGACGACGAGCGGGGCGACCTCGTCGGGGGTGCCCGCGCGGCCCTGAGGGGTCATGGACAGATGGGCCTCGACGAACACCGGGTTGGCGGAGGCCATCAGCGGGGTGTCGATGTAGCCGGGGTGGATCACGTTCGTACGGATGCCGCGCGGGGCCAGCTCCAGCGCGGCCACCTTGGACAGGCCGCGCAGGGCCCATTTGCTGGTGGTGTACGCGACGGCGTGGTGGGCGGTGAGGCCCGCGACGGAGCCGACGTTGACGATGGCGGAACCGGCGGGCATCAGCGGGGCGAGGGCCTGGATGCCGAGCATCGCGCCGGTGGTGTTGACCGCGAACGCCCGGTTCCAGTCGGTGAGTTCGACCTCGCCGAGCCGGGCCCGGACGGCGATGCCCGCGTTGTTGACGAGGCCGTGCACGACCTTCAGTTCACCGGCGAGGGACGCCCAGTCGTCCGGCGACGACACATCCAGATGCCGGAAGCGCACATCGAGGCCGTCGGCGCGCAGGGACGCGGCCAGCTTCTCGCCGGCCTCGTCGAGCACATCGGTCGCGACCACCGCCGCGCCCTCCCGGGCGGCGGCCGCCACCTCGGCGGCCCCCTGCCCCTGCGCGGCTCCGGTGACGACGACGGTACGGCCCGACAGACGCGTACGGCTCACGGTTCCTCCACTGGACGGGGGCGGGATGTCTCCCGTCCACGCTAGGAAGCGACCGTCAGCTCCACAAACGCGTGTTCACCATGGCTGGCATCCGTGCCGTCGATCCGCCGCGAGGGCGCCGCGCCGAGCGGCCGCGGCTCGTCCAGGGAGGCTCCCACCCGCCGTACGGTCTCCCGCAGCCAGCGGTGGGCGGGGTCGGCGTGCCGGTTGTGGTGCCAGTACATGGCCTCCACCAGCGGAACCTCCGGGAACGGCGTCGGTACGACCGCGCAGCGCGCGAACCCCTCGTAGCGCAGCGCCAGCCGCTCGGGGACCACGGCGACCAGGTCGGTGCCACTCACCAGGAACGGCAGCACACTGAATCCGGGGGTGCTGACCTGCACCTTCGGGGTGATGCCCAGGGTCTCCAGCTGGCGGTCCGCCGGGGTGAGGCTCTTGCCGATGGCGCACGCGGCGTGCGGCATCTCCGCCAGATCGCGCAGGCCCAGCCGCCCGTCCACCAGGCGCGGATTGTCGGGGTCGACGAGACACACGAACCGGTCGTGCATGACGGCCTCGCTGACGCCCGGCAGCTGATAGCCCAGCGGCACGATCATCAGGTCGTGGCAGCGCAGATGCATCTCCGTCTCCAACTGCCCGTCGACGATGGGATGGAAGTCGAGCCGGACCCCCGGCGCCTCCTCCGCGACGACCCGCAGCAGCGGCTCCACGAGCACCGTCATCACGTAGTCGGACATCACCATCGAGAACCGCTGACGGCTGCGCGTCGGGTCGAAGTGCCGGGTCAGCGACAGGGCCTCCTCCGCCTTGTGCAGGGAGGCCTGGACGACCGGCAGCAGCCGCTCCGCCAGCGGGGTCAGGTCGTACTCGCGGCCGACCCGCACCAGCAGCTCGTCGTTGAAGTGCCGCCGCAGCCGGGCCGGCGAGCCGCTCATCGCGGACTGGCTGGTGTTCAGCCGGACACCACGTGCGTGACGTTCTTCTCCTCCAGAAGTGCTTCCAGCGCCACCAGAAGATTCAGGTCGATCGCCCCGAGGCCCATGTGTGTTTCCCTTCCGGCCGCGTCGTCGAAGCCTGGCGTAACCGGAGCGTAACGACCCGACTTCTGCCGAGGAAGGGGCCGGACGGGAACTCACAGGGATGCGATGACAGTCATCGGACCGGCGAATACGCGCAGGTCGGCGACGCACTACGGCCGGGGTGTCCGGCCTCGCTTGCGGGACCGCGGGAGGTAGACGTCCGTGAGTCCGGGCACGACCCGGTTGGCGAGGGTGCCCAGCCGCTCCACGCTGAGCGTCACCTCGTCGCCGGGTGTCAGCGGCGGCGGCGTACGTTCGCCGATACGCCCCCAGAACTCCGCGAGCGCGCCCCAGCCGCACGTGCCCGACCCGAGGACGTCACCCGGGCGCACCCAGGTGTCGCGGGCCGCGTACGCGATCATCTCCTCGAAGGTCCACGACACGTTGGCGAGGGTGTCCCGGCCGATCAGCTCACCGTTGAGGGTGACCGTCATCTCCAGGTCGAGGAATCCGTCCGCGTCCCGCCGGTCCGCGACCTCTTCGGCGGTGACCAGGTACGGGGGCTTGGCGTCCCGCCTCGGTCAGCGACTCCTCCTCGATGAGGCCCAGCACCGTCGTGCCGGCCGGCAGCGGATGGATCACCTCGCCCCGGACGACCCCGGCGCGCTCCACGCCCTCGTGCTCGTACGTCGTGAACCGCATGCCTCACAGCTCCCAGTGGTTGGTGTTGGTGACCGTGCCGGCGCTCAGATGGCCGGCGAAGAGGCCCTTGGGGTCACGGGCGGCCCGGATCTCCGTCAGCCGCGCCCACTGCTCGTCCCCCCATGAACCTCAGCTGCCGCACGGTGAAGTCGGAGTCCCCGAGATACTGGCCGGCGGTGACCGGCCGCAGCTCCGCCATCGCCCCGTCGAGCCAGGCGCGCAGCTCGGCGTCCCGCCCGGGATCGTCGTGGACGACATAGGTCGCGCAGTAGATCTCCGACTGCAACGAGAAGGCCATGTCCGGTAGTCGCCGCAGCGGAGCCATCGAGAACCAGATGGTGAAGCTCTGCCGGGTCGGCAGCTCGGTGAACACCTTGCGCATCGCCGGCACGACCGCCTCGGCGGGCCCGGTCAGCCAGGCGTTGTCGACGAGATAGCGATGGCCCTCGGGATTGGCGGCCCGCTGGCCCGCCAGCTGTTCGGCGAGCGTGGTCGGCTGCGCCTCGACGCGGAACAGGGCGCGGTCGGCGTACGGATTGGCGTGCAGCGGCGCCAGCGCCTCGGCGGCCTGCTCGGCGGTGTCCGTCATCGAGACACCGGTGACGAGCAGTACGGGCTCCGTGCGACCGGGCGGGGTCTGCGTCAGGGCGACGATCTCGACCAGGTCGGACACCATGTGGTGCATGCCGTGCAGCCAGGTCATCACCTCGTCGAAGAGGGCGAGCGGGTAGGCGTGCACGGTGTGCCCGAGGTGTCGGGGCAGGGGGCGGGTGCGCAGATGGAAGCGCGTGACGACGCCGAAGAAACCCGGGCCGGCGCCGCGTGCCGCCCAGAACAGGTCGCTGTGCCGCGTCTCGTCCGCGCGCACCAGCTCGCCCTCGGCGGTCACCACATCGATCGCGGTGATGTTCTCCGCCGCCCAGCCCCAGCCCCAGCCACGCGCGTTCCACCCCTGACCGCCCTGGAGCAGGAACCCGCCGATGCCGACGGAGGGACAGTGCCCGCCGTTGAAGAAGCGGCCGAACTGCCCGAGATACGGGTTGAGTTCGTCGCCGCCCTTGACGCTGGGCGTCGCCGTCACGATCCCGGTCGCCTCGTCGTACGACAGCTCGCGGAAGCCGCCGAGATCGATCAGCAGCGCGTCCTGCCGCACCGACCAGGCGGCCCAGCTGTGCCCGCCGGAGCGCACGGCGACCTGCCAGCCGCGCTCCAGGGCGAGCGGTACGCCCTCGACGACATCCTCCTCGCAGACAGCCCTCAGCACGGCGGCGGGCGTGCGGTCCGACGGGCGGCGGGCGTTGAAGACCCGCCCGAAGCAGGCCTCGTCGAAGTCCTCGTCGCCGGGGAGATGGAGCGTGCCGGAGAAACGGTTCGTGTCCAAAGGACGCCCCCTACTTGATCGCGATCGGGTTGACGGGCGCGCCCACCGCGCCGGTGACCGGGAGCGGCGCCGCGACCAGCAGGAACTCGTACACGCCGTCCGCCGCGCAGTCGGCCGCCAGCTCCTCCAGGTCCCACATCTCACCCAGCGGCAGGCCCATGTTGGGGATCGCGATCTGGTGCAGGGGCGACATGGCCGGCTCGGCGAACTCATGCGGCCGTACCTCCAGCCCCCAGGTGTCGGAGGCGATCGCGGCGAGTTCCGTGCGGTGCAGCCAGCCGAGGGTGGTGAAGGAGAGGCCCGGCGCGTCGCCCGCCGCGTAGCCGCCCCACTCGCCCAGCCGCCGCACCCGGCCGAGCTGCCCGGTGCGGACGAGGACCAGGTCCCCGCGCCGTACGGTCGAGGTGGCGCCCTGTGCCTCGACCGTGGCCCGCAGATGCTCCTCCAGGATGGGGAAACCGTCGGGGAGTTCGCCGTGTTCGTCGCCGACCGCGCGGCCCACGTCGAGGAGGACGCCGCGGCCGGTGAACGCGTCCGCCATGTGCTCGATGCCGGTCACCGAGTCGCCGTCGCCGTTGACGATGGTGCACGGACGGCCGTTCCACGCCTGCTTGTTGTCGAAGATGTGCCCCAGACCGTCCCACTGGGTGGACGCCTGCAACGGCATCACCACATGGTCGTCGGCGCCGCCGAACCCGTGCGGGAAACCCTGCGTGCCGGCGGCCGCGTCCGAGCCGGTGTCCTTCATGTAGTGCACGGGGTTGATACGGCCCCGGAAACCGCGCTGCGGGCCGGACTCGTTGAACTCCAGCGCCAGGGAGAAGGACCGCCCGCGCCTGACCAGTCCGGCCGCGTGCGCCCGTATCGCGTCGTCGATGTGGTTGAGCGTACCGAGCACGTCGTCCTCGCCCCAGCGGCCCCAATTACGGTACGCGGTACGGGCTTTGGCGAGCTCCTCCTCGATGGGACCGAGCGGCGTGGGGGTCACTGGATACGTCCTTTCAGCAGCAGGTCGAGGGCGTTGCCCCCGGCGACGGCGGTTCGGTCGGCGGCGATCAGACCGGCGGCGTCCAGCCGGGCCACCGGGTCGTCGATGCCCATGTCGAAGGGGTGGTCGGTGCCGAGGACGACCCGGTCGGCGCCCACCGCATCGATCAGTTGGCGCAACGCGTGCGGGGTGTACACGAGCGCGTCGAACCACATCCGCCGCAGATACGCGCTCGGCGGCTCCGCGCATCCACGGGCGTCCTCGCGGGTGTGCCAGGCGTGGTCGGAGCGGCCGATGTACGTCGGAGATAGCCGCCGCCGTGCGCCGCGACCAGTTTCAGACGCGGGAAGCGGTCGAGCACCCCGGTGAAGATCAGATGGGAGAGCGCCACCGTCGTCTCGACCGGCTGCCCGACCGTGTTGCCCAGATAGCGGGTGGCCAGCCGTTCGCCGAGCGAGCAGCCCCACGGATGGACGAAGACGACCGCGCCCAGCTCCTCGGCCCTGCGCCACACCGGATCGTGCGCCGGATCGGCCAGCTCACGGCCGCCCACGGTCGTGGAGACACTGACCCCGCACAGACCGGCACCGGCGACCGCCTCACCAAGCAACTCGACTGCTAGGTCCGGGTGTTGGAGCGGAATCGTGCCCAGGCCGTACAGCCGGTCCGGGGCTTCGGCACAGTGCGCGGCGACGGCCTCGTTGACGGTACGGGCGAGTCGTACGGCGAGACCCTCGTCCGCCCAGTAGTGGTGCATCGGCATCGGGCCGACGACCTGGATGTCGAGGCCCATCGCGTCCAGATCGGCGAGCCGGGCCCGTGCGTCGGTCAACTTCGGGGCCAGCCGCTGGAGTTGGATGCGGTTGACGGCCAGGGACGCGGGAGAGTGGGCGCGCTGCTCGGCGGACAGCTCGGCGGCGAGGCCGTCGGTGCCCGCGCACAGCGCGTCGGCGGCGGGGACGGCGAGATGCCCGTGGAAGTCGACGGTCGGCGTGGCGCCCGTACATGGGTTCATGCGGCGGCCGTCAGGGAGTGCAGGGTCTCGGACATGATGCGGGCCGGATCGGCGCCCGGCGTACCGGGGTTGATCTCCCACTCGGCGAGCCGGAGCGAGTTCTCCAGCACCATGCGCACCCGGGGCAGCCGCCGGGCCATGAAGGCGTCCAGCGCCTCCTCCACCGGCCCTTCCCCGGTCACCAGCTCAGCGAGGAGCACCGCGTCCTCCGCGCACATGGCCGCGCCCTGCGCGATCAGCGGCGGACAGGCGTGCGCCGCGTCACCGATGACCGTCGCCCGGCCCCGGTGCCAGGGCCCGTCGACGAGGACCGACTCGATCCAGCGGTAGTCCACCGCCGTGTCGTCCGGCAGCGAACCGATGATCTTCCCCCAGGTACCGCCGTACCCGGCGCCGCGCTCCCGCAGCAGCGCCAGGGGAGCACGGGGCCCGATGAGCGAGGCGTCCAGGTTCTCGTCGAGGAGGTACGCGTAGCAGCGATCGGGGGAGATCGGGCTGTAGCCGGCCTTGTAGCGCGGGCCGCCGTAGTAGACCTCGGCGCAGTCCATCTCGGCGGGGCGCTCCGCGACGACCCGGAAGATCGACATGCCGACAGGCCTGGGCACGGTGGTGATGCCGATCATGGCACGCATCGAGGAGTGGATGCCGTCGGCGGCCACGAGCAGGTCGTACCGCCCCGTCGAGCCGTCGGTGAAGGTGACGTCGACATGGTCCGCCGTCTGCTCGAACCGCTCGACGCTCAGCCCGAGCCGGACCTCGACCCCGTGCGCGCGCACCGCGTCGCACAGCGCGTTCTGCAGGTCCGAGCGGAGGGCGCCCGCGGTCGCCGGCAGGTCCTCGCCGCCGGTGTGCGGGGTGGACAGCTCGGTCATCGCCTCGCCGTCCGCCGCCAGCAGCCGCATCCGGTCGAAGGGGACGGCCCGGGCGAGCACCCGGTCCAGCACGCCCACCGAGCGGAGCGCCTTGAGCGCGTTGCCCTGGAGGGTGATGCCGTGGCCCACCCCGAACCACCGGGGCGAGATCTCCACGAGGTCGACGGTGACGTTCCGCTGGGCCAGCGCGAGAGACAGGACGCTGCCGGTTATTCCACCGCCGACGACTAGCACGTTCTGGATGGGCATGGTGATCCTTCAGGTGGTCGGGACACTGCGGGTCGTCGGGGGCTGGTCGCGCCCACGCGGCGGAGCCGCGGATGTCACAGCCCCGCGCCCCTGCCGGGGCGCGCCCGCGCTGTAGTGCTCCACCGACGGCGGGCCGGCGAAGAAGGGGCCCACCGCCTCGCGCCAGCGTCGAAAGCGTGCCGACTCCCTGAAGCCCACCGTGTGGGCCTCGACCGAGTCCCAGCCGACCAGCAACAGATACGTCTGCGGGCGTTCCTCGCAGCGCAGCAGCTCGGACCAGTGGAAGCCGTCGGCCTCGGCGAGCACCTCGCGGGCCTCGGCGAAGGCGGCCTCGAAGTCCTGTTCGCGGCCGGCCTCGACAGTCAGCTGGGCATGCTCGACGACACGATCGGCTCCTCGGGGTGGGGTGATCCGAGCCTGAGCGGCGGTCGGTGCCGGGTCAACGGATCGAGGCATCGGCAAGGGGGACGTCATCCATCCCGTACGGCGATGGGCCGCTGATCACGGGCCGTGCGGCGCCCTGATGGCAGGCATCGCGGATGTCCATTTCCGCCGCCGCGCCGAGCTGTCTAGCGTCGATGGCACGACCCCGGCCCCCCTTCCCCGAGGAGTACGCCCGTGCCCGATCCCCTCCCCACCCACGCGGGACCCTTCGCCCTCGGGACCTTCGAGGCGACCTCCGGCACCGGCACCGGCGCATTCCCCGGCCTCGTCGTCGGCCCACGGGTGCGCGACCTGTCCGACCTGGCACCGACCGTGCGAGCCGTCGTCGAGGACTGGGACGCGCTGTTCCCCCGCCTCGTCGAGCTGGCCCAGGAGGCCGACGATGCCTGGCACGACCTCGCCGGGCTGCACGTCCGCGCCCCGATCGAGCCCGGTCAGATCCTGCAGAGCGGCGCCAACTACCGCAAGCACGTGGTCGACCTGGTCGCCGCCGAGAAGGAGAGCGTCCACGGCGCCACACCCGAGGAGGCCCGCGCCGACGCCGAGAAGATGATGGACGTACGGAGCCGGCACGGAGTCCCGTACGTCTTCCTCGGCTCACCGCGCGCCATCTGCGGCCCCTACGACGAGATCGTCCTGCCCGAACTCGGCGAACAGCACGACTGGGAGCTCGAACTCGCCCTCGTCATCGGCAGGGCTGGCCGGAACGTCCGGGCCGAGGCGGCCATGGAACACGTCGCCGCCTACACCATCTGCAACGACCTCACCACGCGCGACCGCCTCTACCGGCCGGACCTGAAGGCCATCGGCACCGACTGGTTCACCGCCAAGAACGCCGACACCTTCCTGCCGACCGGACCGTTCCTGGTCCCGGCGGCCTTCGTCGGCGACCCGAACGACCTGCGGATCACCCTGCGCCACAACGGTGTCGTCCGCCAGGACGAGTCGACCAAAGACATGATCTTCGACATCCCGCGGCTCATCGCGTACGCCTCCACGACCACCACCCTGCGCCCCGGCGACCTGCTTCTCACCGGCTCCCCGGCCGGCAACGGCGCCCACTGGGGCGTCTTCCTCGCACCCGGGGACGTCGTGGAGTCGGAGATCACCGGCCTCGGCCACCAGCGCAACACCGTCAGGAGCCACACATGAGCTTCCAGCCCATCACTCATCTGCGCCATGGCGACCTGGCCGTGCCGGACTTCGACCGTCAGCGTGCCTTCTACGGCACCACCTGGGGCCTCACCGAGATCGCGAACGACAGTGGCATCGCGTTCTCGCGGCCGAGGGCAGCCCCGAACAGTACGTCGTGCGCATCCGCCGGGACGAGCGCAAGCGCATGGACCTCGTCGCCTTCGGCGCGGCCTGCGCCGCCGACGTCGACGAGCTGGCCGTACGCCTGGGCCGTGAAGGAGTACAACTGCTCGGCCCGCCAAGGGTGTTGGACACTCCGGGCGGCGGCTACGGCCTCCGCTTCTTCGACCCCGACGGTCGGGTCGTCGAGGTCTCCGCGGAGGTCGCCACCCGCACCCACCGCAGGATCGAGGAACGCGAGGCGATCCCGGTCCGGCTCTCGCACTGCGTGGTCAACTCCCAAAACCCTGAGCGGCTGCGGGACTTCTACGTCCGCCACCTCGGCTTCCGGCTCACCGACACCCTGTACTCCACGCACATGGGCGACCTCATGTACTTCCTGCGGTGCAGCCCCCTGCACCACTCCTTCGCCATCGCCCGGGGCCCCCATGTCTCCCTGCACCACGCCTCGTTCGAGATGCGCGGCGTCGAGGAGTACATGCGCGGCACCGGGCGTGCGCTGCGCGCCGGGACCCGGCTGACCTGGGGGCCGGGACGCCATCTCGCCGGCGACAACACCTTCGCGTACTTCCACGACCCGCACGGCAACACCGTCGAGTACACGACCGAACTCGCCGTGCTGGAGGAGGACTTGTGGCACCCGGGGCGCCATGACGTCGACGACCCGATGACCCAGGACCAGTGGGGGACCGCCGACCCGATGAGCGAGTCGGTCGCCAAGGAGCAGTTCAACGACCCCGACGTGCTCTTCGAAGCGCCCCCCGTCTGATCCGCCCCACCTTCGAGAGAGGCACGAAAAGTCGTGGCAGAGATCCTGAAGAACGCCGTCCCCAAGGCGGAGGTCACCGCCTCCCTCGCCGAGGTGCGCGAGACGGTGGCCGGTGTCATCGCGGACATCCGCGAGCGCGGTGACGCCGCCGTGCGCGCGTACTCCGAGAAGTTCGACAAATGGAGCCCGGACGCGTTCCGGCTGAGCGACGAGGAGGTCGAGCGGATCGTCGCGTCGGTGCCCCGGCAGGTCATCGACGACATCCGCTTCGTCCAGGACCAGGTGAGGTCCTTCGCCCGCCACCAGCTCGACGCCCTGGGCGAGTTCGAGGTGGAGACCCTGCCGGGTGTGCGGCTCGGGCAGAAGCACATCCCGGTGCGGGCGGCGGGCGCGTACATCCCCGGTGGCCGCTATCCGCTCACCGCCTCCGCGCACATGACCGTCGTCACCGCGAAGGTGGCGGGCGTGCCACGCGTCGTCGCCTGTACGCCGCCGATCCGCGGGGAGATCCCGGCCGCCACGGTCGCCGCCATGCACCTCGCGGGCGCCGACGAGATCTGGCTGCTCGGCGGGGTGCAGGCCGTCGCCGCGATGGCGGTCGGCACCGACACGATGCGGCCGGTCAACCTGATCGCCGGGCCCGGCAACGCGTACGTCGCGGAGGCCAAGCGGCAGCTGTTCGGGGAGATCGGCATCGACCTGTTCGCCGGCCCCACCGAGATCCTGGTACTGGCGGACGAGGACGCCGACCCTTTCCTCTGCGCGGTCGACCTCCTCTCCCAGGCCGAGCACGGCCCCGACTCCCCGGCCGTCCTCATCACCACATCCCACGAGGTCGCCGAGCGCACGATCGCCGAGGTGGAACGGCTGCTGCCGGACATGCCGACCCGCGACTACGCCGGACCCGCCTGGCGCGACCACGGCCAGGTACATGTCGTCGACTCGTTGGACGAGATGTACGCCCTGGCCGACGACTTCGCGTTCGAGCACGTCGAGGTGCTGACCGCCGAGCCGAGGCTCGCCCTGGAGCGGATGACCCAGTACGGCGCGCTCTTCCTCGGCGAGGGCACCTGCGTGTCCTTCGGCGACAAGGTCATCGGCACGAACCACGTCCTGCCCACCCGCGGCGCCGCCCGCTACACCGGCGGCCTCTGGGTCGGGAAGTACCTCAAGACCGTCACCTATCAGGAAGTCACCGACCCCGGCTCGCAGGCCCTCCTCGGCCGGCTGTGCGGCCGGGCCTCGCGCGTCGAGCTGTTCGAGGGGCACGCCCGCTCCGGCGACGTACGCGCGGCGCGGGCGGCCGGCGACGAGCTGCCCTGGAACCAGGCGTGAGCCCGGCGCCATCGAGGGCACTGGACGGCCGTACGGCACTGATCACGGGCGGCGGCGGACCGCTGGGCCGGGCCTTCGCACTCGCCCTGGCGGGAGCGGGCGCCCGGGTGCTCCTCGTCGGTCGCGACGCACAGGCCCTCGCCGACGCCGCCACCCGTGTGGCCAAGGAGGGCGGCCGGGCCCGTACGGCCGTGTGCGACGTCTGCGACCCGGCGTCGGTGCGGACGCTGGCCGCCGAACTGGCCGACGAGGACGTGTCGTTGCTCGTCAACAACGCCGGCGTCGCGGGCCCGGTGAAGCCGCTCACCGACATCGAACCGGACGAGTGGGACGAGGTGTTCGCGGTAAATGTGCGCGGTGTCTATCTGCTCTGCCGGGCCTTCCTGCCGCCGATGATCGCGGCGGGACGCGGCGACATCGTCAACGTCGCGTCCGTCAGCGGCAAACGCCCGCTGCTCAACCGCACCCCGTACACGGCCTCCAAGATGGCCCTGCTCGGCCTCACCCGCACTCTGGCCGGGGAGGTCGGTCCACTCGGGGTGACCGTCAACTCCCTTTCCCCAGGCCCGGTTCGGGGTCCGCGCATGGAGCGCAATTTCCGGCTGATCGCCGAACTCACCGGGGTCGGCGTGGCGGAGGCCGAGCGGGACTTCGTCTCCCGCGCCGCCCTGAACCGGCTCGTGGAGGAGGACGAGGTCGCCGGGGCACTCCTCGCGATGCTGGCGATGCCCGGGCTGTGCGGAGCGGACATCGACCTGTCTGCCGGGATGATCGCACCCGCGTGACACGGCTATGGGCACGCTGTGTGATGGCCATGCACCGGGCGGGGCGATGCCTCGACGCAATGCCCGGAGCGGGGCTCCGGGCATCCGGCCCCGACGGCTGGCCGCTATCCGCCGAGCTCGAAGATCCCGTACCCGAAGCCGTGCGCGGTGATCGTGCCGTCCGCGGTCTCCACGCCCTGTGTCTCCAGTACGCGGCGAACAGGAGTGGGTGGCATGGACGGCCAACTCACCTCGTGCCGCTGCGGATTGACGACCACGAGATACCGTCCGCCGCGTACGTACACGAACGGATACCCCAGGTGCAGCACCTCCACCGAGCCGGTGGAGCCCAGCTCGGGAGTCCGCCTGCGCAGGGCGATCAGGCGGCGTACGAGATGGAGGAGTGAGGAGTCGTCGGAGCGCTGGGCGGTGACGGTCGGGCGGTCGGGGGACGGGTCGACGGGGAGGTACAGGCGGTCGGCGGGTGCCGTCGAGAAGCCCGCGTTCGGGGTGCCGTCCCACTGCATGGGGGTGCGGGAGCCGGCGCGGTTGTAGCGGGGGCCGAGGACGCTGCCCTCCTTGTCGGGCAGGCCCGGGACATAGCGCATGCCGATCTCGTCGCCGTAGTAGATCGCCGGGAGTGTCGGCCAGGTCAGCTGGAAGGCGAAGGCGGCGGGGAGCTGTTCGGCGGAGCGGGGGCCGCAGTTGAGTCGGGAGAAGTCGTGGTTGGCGGTGGGCAGGGAAATGGAGCCCGTGCCGTCGACGGCTGCCGTCGCCTGCTGCCAGGCCTCGACGAAGGGCCGCGGTGAGCCCCTGCCGCTCGCGTCGAAGAAGCAGTCGAGCGGGTCCCAGGCCTCGTGGACCGTGCCCTCGCCGTTGTTCCACAGCGAGCGCAGGGCGAGGCCGTCGGCGGGGCCGCCGAAGTGCAGGAAGAAGTCGGCGTGGAAGCCGGCCGGGATCGACACCTCCGGCTCGCCCCACTCCGCGAGCAGCACCGCGTCCGGATGGGTGGTGTCCAGCCAGTGCCGCAGTTCCGTCCAGAGCCGGGCGGTCTCGGTCCTGCCCGGGTCGTCCTTGACCAGGGAGGCGGCCATGTCGACGCGGAAGCCGGCCAGGCCGAGGCTCAGCCAGTGGTCCATGACCGTGCGCAGGGCCCGGCGGTTGGCGCGCGGGCCGTCGGCGTCGACCGGCAGCCGCCAGGGTTCGGCCGGATTGCCGTGCGCGTAGCCGAAGTTGAGGGCGGGCTGGGAGTCGAAGAAGTTCGGCAGATAGGCGCCCGGGCGGCTGCCGGGGGAGGCGACGAAGCCGTCGGGCCGGCCCTGAGCCGTCCAGATGTAACGGTGGTCGTCCGGGTCGTCCGCGGCGGCCCGGAACCACGGATGGTCGACGGACGTGTGCCCGGCGACGAGATCCAGCAGGATCCGGATGCCGCGCCGGCCCGCCTCGTCGACGAGCCCCGCGAGGTCGTCGTTCGAGCCGTAGCGCGGGGCGACGTTCAGATAGTCCGCGACGTCATAGCCCGCGTCGCGGAACGGCGAGACGAAGCAGGGGTTGAGCCAGACGGTGTCGACGCCCAGCCAGGACAGATGATCGAGGTGCTCGGTGATTCCGGCGAAGTCCCCGATGCCGTCCGAGTCGGAGTCGGCGAAGGACTGCGGATAGATCTGGTAGAAGACGGCGTCGGCCAGCCAGGTCGGGGCAGGACGGAACGAAGTCATGCAGCGGACCATAGGCGAGCAGACACCCCGACCGCTGCCCCACCCCAAGGCCTAAGCTGACGTGATGTTCACCCCGCAAGGCCCCAGCCTCCGCGAACTCGCCGTTCAGGCGCTCTCGTCCGTCGAACACGGCTACGACCTGCTCGCACCGAAGTTCGACCAGACGCCGTTCCGTACGCCGGACACCATCCTCGACGCGGTCGAGGGGGCCCTGTCGTCACTGGGCCCCTTCCAGCACGGACTGGACCTGTGCTGCGGCACCGGCGCCGGGATGGAGGTGCTGCGCGAGCTGTGCCGGGAGAGCGTCACCGGGGTCGACATCAGCGTGGGCATGCTGGCGGTGGGGAGGGAGCGGCTGGGCTCCGACACCACCGGCTCCGATGTGCCGGACTCCGATGGGCCCGGCTCCGCCAGGCTTGCCTCCACGCAGTCCCCCTCCGCCCGGCCCCGCGTCTCCTGGGTGCGCGGTGACGCCCGAGCCCTCCCCTTCGGGCCGGCCTTCGACCTGGCCGTGAGCTTCGGCGCCTTCGGACACTTCCTGCCGGCCGAACTGCCGGGTCTCTTCGCCCAGGTCCACTCCGTACTGCGCCCGGGCGGCCGCTTCGCCTTCCCCCTCCCGGCACCCGCCCCGCCGAACTCCCCCTGGTACTGGGCGGCACTCGGCTTCGACACGGCGATGCGTGTCCGCAACGCGGTCCGGCGACCGCCCTTCGTCATGTACTACCGGCCCTTCCGGCTCGGCCTCGTCCAGCGTGAGCTGGCCCGGACCGGGTTCGAGGTGGAGCTGTTCCCCCTGCCCGAGTTCGGGCACCGGCCCGACGGCAGCCCTCGGTGCCGGATGGTCGTGGCGACCCGCGAGGGATGACCGACCGCTCAACGCTCCCGCCATTCCTCCCCTGTCGCCCGGCCGGGCCCACGCGTCAGAGCGCGCTGTACAGCGCCTCGACGAGCGCCATCTTGCGTGGGTCGTCGGCGATGTGCGGGCCCATGCGGTTCATGACATAGCCGAGGGAGACGCCCGCCTCCGGGTCGGCGAGGCCGCAGGAGCCGCCGTAGCCGTCGTGATCGAAGGCCCTCGGATTCGGCCCGTACGAGCCGTGCGCGCCGCTCAGCCACAGGCCGAGGCCGATCTCGGTGTCACGGCCGAGGCCGGCGCCGATCACCAGGTCACGGCAGCCGCCCTGGCCCTCGCGGACCCGCTCGGCCGCCTCGGGGGACAGCAACCGCTGTCCGCCCCAGGTGCCGCGCAGCGCGAGGATGCCGTAGAGCGCCGCGACCGCCCGCGCGGTGCCATGGCCGTTGGCCGCCGGGATCTCGGCGGCCCGCCACTCGGGGCTGCCCGCCTCGGCGACGCCGACCGGCGGGTTGGTGAGGGCGGCCAGCGCGGTGGGCGTCAACTGGACGAAGATCGCGGCCTGTTCGCTGGTCGTCGCGGCCGGCGGATGGACCTGCTCGGCCGCCCTGGACGCCTCCTTTTCCGGCAGCCCGATCGTGAAGTCGATCCCGAGCGGCCCGGTGACCTCTCGCTCCAGGAACGCCCCCGGCAGCAGACCTGACACCCGCCGGACGACCTCGCCGACGAGAAAGCCGAACGTCATCGCGTGGTATCCGGCCTGTGTACCCGGCTCCCACCAGGGCTCCTGCGCCGCGAGCCGCTTGACCGTCAGCTCCCAGTCGCACAGCTGTGCGAACGAGTGCGGCTCGCGCAGCCCGGCAAGTCCCGCCCGGTGCGACAGCAGATGCCGTACGAGTACGCCCTCCTTGCCCGCCGCCGCGAACTCGGGCCAGTACGCGGCCACCGGGGCGTCCAGGTCGAGGAGCCCCCGGTCGGCGAGGATGTGCGCGCACAGCGCGATCGGGCCCTTGGACGTGGACCATAGGTTGACCACGGTGTCCCGCTCCCAGGGGCGGGTCCGCGCCTCGTCGGCCCAGCCGCCCCACAGGTCCACCACGGTCTCCCCGCGCAACGTCACCGTGACCGCCGCCCCCACCTCGGCACGGTCGCCGAAGTTCTCCTCGAACGCGCTCCGCACGGCCTCGAACCGCGCCTCGCAGCGACCCCGCACCTCAGCCATGCGCCCTCCACCATCGGTCGCCCGGACGGGGGCCGCCCGGGCTCCCCGAACATACCGACTGGTCGGATGGGAGGGAACCCGTGCGGCAGTCCCTGGAGGAGGAACATCGGCGGGGCGGGCTCCGTGTGGCCCGGAAGCGTGTGCCAGTAGTCGCGGGTCGCCACGGCCATGCCGGCCGCGTCGAACCGTACGAAGACGCTGCCCGCGAGTGTCCGGGGCTCCTCGTTCTCCTCGGACAGCACCCGGAACTCCGCGACCGCCAGGCCGTCCTGGCCGATCACGGGTTCGGAGAAGCGCACGTCGTCCACCCGCTCGCCGGCGAACGACCGGCGCAGATGCCTGGCGAGTTCGTCCCGGCCCCGGTGCGGCTCGCGGAACGGCATCGAGCGGTGCACGCAGTCCTCGGCGTACAGCTCCAGGATCGCGTCCACGTCATGGGCGGCCCATGCCCGCCGCCAGACCCTGACGAAACGCCGCGCGGCCTCGGCGGTGTCCATCAGCCCCCCTCAGAACTGCGATGCCAGCCAGCGCAGCTTGACCGCCTCCTGGAAGGGGCCGCCGCCCTCGTGGTCGTTGAAGTCGTAGACCTCGATGCGCTTGTTGGCCTCGGCCCAGGCGTTGAAGGCCGCGAAGACCGTGGACGGCGGGCAGGTCTGGTCCTCAAGGGCCGCCGAGAACAGGGCGGCGGCCCGGCCGCGGGCGGCGAAGTGCACGCCGTCGAAGTAGGCGAGGGTGCGCCCGACCTGCTCGGTGCGACCGCGGTGGGTCTTGAGGTACTTGCCGATCTCGCGGTACGGATCGCGGTCGGTGATCGTGGTGGAGCGCGGGTAGTCGCACAGGAACGGCACATCGGGTGCGACCGCGACCAGGTCGGGGACCAGCCCGCCCACCGCGATCGAGATGCCGCCGCCCTGGCTGGAGCCGACGACCGCCGTGCGCGAGGCGTCGGTCAGCGGGTGCGAGCGGGCGGCCTCCACCGCGCGCACGGCGTCCGTGTAGACCCGCCGGTAGTAGTAGTTCTCCGGGGCGTCGATGCCCCGGGTCATGAAGCCGGGGAAGGCGGGCGCGCCGCCCACCGGGTCGGGGGTGTCGCCGCCTCCGCCCCAGGCGCTGCCCTGGCCCCGGGTGTCCATGACGAAGTGCGCGTAGCCCGCCGAGGCCCACAGCAGATGGGTGTGTGGCAGGTTGCGGCCACCGCCGTAACCGATGAACTCCACGACGGTGGGCAGCGGTTCACGCGCGCCGGACGGAAGGACCAGCCAGCCCTTGACCGGGTGCCCGCCGAACCCGGAGAAGGTGACGTCGTACGTCTCGACGGTCTTCAGGTGGGTCTCGACCGGCTCGAAACGTGCGTCGAGGTCGTGCTCACGGGCCTCCTGGAGTGTCTTCGCCCAGAAGGAGTCGAAGTCCTCGGGCTCCGTCGAAGCGCTTCGATAGTCCCGGAGCTCGTCCAACGGCAGGTCGAACAGGGCCATGAATGACCACCTTTTTGAGTTCTGAGGTGCGGATGATCACACCGTACGTGGGGCGTCGCGGACCCGCCAAGGGGCATTTCCCGGCCCGCGACGCCCCACGGCTCACCTCTGGTCGGCCCCGATCAGGGCCCGGACCTCGAAGTCCTGGTACACGGTCTCCTCCTGCGGGGGACTGAGGAGGGAGCCGAGCCACCCCAGCAGGAAGCCCGCCGGGATCGAGACGATGCCCGGGTTCTGCAGCGGGAACCACGCGAAGTCGGCGTTCGGGTAGACCGAGTCGGGCGTGGAGGAGACGACCGGCGAGAACACCACGAGCAGCACCGACGACAGCAGACCGCCGTACAGGCTGAGCAGGGCGCCGCGGGCGGTGAACCCGCGCCAGAACAGGCTGTAGACGATGGTCGGCAGAATGGCGGACGCGGCGATCGCGAAGGCCAGGAACGCCAGGGTCGCCGTGTTGGTGCCCCAGGCGAGCAGGGCGAACATCATGCCGAGAACGCCCATGGCCACGGCGGCGATCCGGGCCACGCCCAGCTCCTCCGTCTCCTTGGCCCTGCCCTTGCGGATCACCTCGCCGTAGAAGTCGTGGGCGAGGGACGAGGCCGCGGCGAGCGTGAGACCGGCCGCGACGGCGAGCAGGGTGACGAAGGCCAGGGCCGAGACGATCGCCGTGAGGATCTCGCCGCCCAGCTCGTGGGCGAGCAACAGCACGGCCGCGTCGCCCTTGTGGTCGATGTCCGAGATGGTCTCCCGGCCCACGACGGCGGTGGCGCCGAGACCCAGCACGCCGGCCGCCAGACACACGAACCCGACCAGACCCACGGCCCACACCACCGAGGCGCGCAGTACCCGGGTCTTGCGGGGCGCGAGCAGTCGCATCATCACGTGGGGGAGCGCGGCGAGCCCGAGCACGATGGCCAGTTGCAGACTGAGGAAGTCGATCTTGCTGATCGGGCCCGCCCCGTAGCGCAGTCCCGGTTCGAGGTACTGGGTGCCCAGACCGCTGCCCTCGGTCGCGGACGACAGGAGGCTGTCGATGTTCCAGTCGAAGCGGTTCAACACCATCACCGCGACCACCGAGACACCGGCGACGAGCATCACGGCCTTCACCACCTGGATGAACGTGGCGCCCGGCATGCCGCCGATCGCCGCGTAGATCGTGACGATGGAACCGATGGTGATCACGATCATCGTCCGGGTGGTCGGGCCGGGTTCGCCGACGAACTGGGTCATCAAAGCGATGCTGCCGACCAGTTGGGCGACGAGATACAGGGTGCACACGGTGAGCGTGCAGATGGCCAGCGCCAGCCGGACGGGCCGCTGCTGGAGCGGGAGCCGCCGGGCCAGTGTGTCGCCGAGCGTGAACTTGCCCGAGTTGCGCAGGGGTTCGGCGATGAGCAGCAGCACCATCATCCAGGCGACGACCGTGCCGCCGAGGTAGAGCAGACCGTCGTACCCGGTGAGGGCGACGAGGCCGGTGCTGCCGAGGAGGGTCGCGGCGGACAGATAGTCGCCGCACATCGCGAGGCCGTTGCGCAGCGGCGACATGTCACGGTTGCCGAGGTAGAACTCGCTGATCTCGTCGCGCTGCGGAGCGGTCAGCAACGCGGTGAACAGGGTGATCACCACGACGGACAGGAACAGCACGAAGGTCAGCCGCAGGCTGAACGCGTCGGCGATGCTCGCGGAGAGGCGTGCCGTGCTCGCGGAGAGGTTCACCATGTGCGGAACCGCCGTCCGGCCGGAACACGGCCCGGAGCGCGGCGCTGCTCGGCCGCACGGTCGTCGTCCAGCTGGGCGCGGAGCCGACGGGCGATCGGGTCGAAGTTCTTCCGCATGTGCCGCACATACAGCCCCGCGGTCACCCCCATGACGGCGAACTGGGCCAGGCCGAGAAGCAGCCCCAGCGTCAGATGTCCGATCAGCCGCTGATTCATTACTCCTGGTACGAAACTCGACAGTAGGACGTACGACAGGAATCCGCCGACGGACAGTGCTGTCGCCCATGCCCCGAATCTGCGATATGCGGCGCTTATTGAACGGAATTCGGGGTGCGCGTGGACGGGTTGCCGACTCATGGACGAGCCGTTCGCGCCGATGACACCAGGTAGGGGGGAATACGGATCACCTCCCGGGTCGGACGAGGGAGGAAACGGGACGGAACTGTCGTACCGTGCCGTGTAGTTGGACACAATGCACCCTCTTCGCTGCCTTATGTCTCGCAGTCGACTCTGTCCGGTCGCGGTGGTCGCCGCTGGGGAATTCGACAATCGCGGGAGCCGAGTCACTGTGCGGAAACTGTGGGGGAGAGAGGGGAGTATGTCAGCAGGGCTATTGAACTATCAACTGCGTTGAGGAGATGGATTTTGTGGATGTTTCGGGGGTGGCCGATAAGTGCCGCGCGGCTATTAGCTGAGCAGTGTTCTGGTTCGGTGTCATGCCCAGCGGTGTCCCCAGTCGGGCCCCGTGCGCGCCCACTCCTGCTCCCATTCGGCCAGCCGGTGCCGGATGGCGACCCGGCGGACGACGACATGCCCCACGAGGACGATGCCGACGACGCCGCCCGTGGCGCAGGTCCCCATGGCCAGGGCGTGCTGCCAGACGGCGGTGTCGGTCGGCGGTGGCGGGACGCTGTGGCCCGCCGCGTCCAGCCAGACATCGGCCCGGTCGCCGCGCCCGGTGCCCGCCGGTACCCGGGCCTCGCCGGTCCGGGAGCCGCCGTCGGGCTCGGTCCAGCGGGCCCGCACCCAGTAATGGGGCTGCTCGTTGCCGCCGTGCGTCGACGGCATCGCGGCCGGGGCGTTCTCGACGATCACGGCACTGACCAGGTCGAGCTCGGCCCGCTCGGCCGCCGCGTGCGCGCTGGCGTCCCCGTGTGCCCACCGGCCCACCGCCACCCCGGCGGCCGGCGCGCCGAGAACCAGCAGCAGCACGACGAGCAGCACCGTCCACGCCTCGACGACGTCCGAGTGCCGGCGCAGCGCATTGTGACGCCAACGCCAACCGAACACCTGGTCCCGCATCTCGCCCTCCTCACCGGCGCGGCCCTCATGTACGAGAACCCCGGTTAGGACTGGTCCGCACTTCCGGTGTACCCGAAAGAAGGCGTGATGGCATGATTTGCGCCAGAAATCCTGGAAGCGCGGACCGGCGGAACGCGATGTTCCGGTCCGGAAACGTCAGCCGAAGCGCTCGATGCGGATGCGGTCCACCGGCTGCCCCGCCTCGACCAGCAGCCGTGAGGCATGCTCGGCGAACGCGTTGGAACCGCACACATAGGCCTCCCACCCGCCCGGCGGCCGCTCGGCCACGAGCGGCGCCACCAGCGCCGCCGACAGCCGCCCCACCGGCACCCCCTCGGGCGCCCGGCGCGTGAACACGGCGGTGGTCTCCGCGCCGTACTCCGCCGCGTAGACCAGCTCCTCGGGCCCCCGCGCCGACACCAGCAGCCGCAGCGGCACGTCAAGACCGCGCGCCCGGTGGTGGCGGATCATCGACATCAGCGGTACGACCCCGGAACCGGCGCCGATCAGCAGCGCCGGCCGGTCCCCGGGCCACGCGAAGAAACCGCTGAGCGGGCCACGCACCGCCACCTCGTCACCGGGCCGGGCCTCCGTGTGGAACCACCCGGAGACCTCACCGCCCTCGACGTGGTCCAGGGTCAGCTCGATGTGCCCGGTGTCGTCGGGCGGGGACGCCAGCGAGTAGTGGCGCTGCGCCGTGTAGCCGTCCCCGGCGGTCAGCCGCAGCATCAGGTGCTGCCCGGGCAGATGCCCCGCCCACCCGGGCACCGCGAACCGGAACGTGGCCACGGTCGGTGTCTCCCGCCGGATCTCGGTCAGCGTCGCGGTCTGCCAGAGCGCCGCCGCCCGGTCGCTGACGGCGATCCGCCCGGGCACGGCGAACCGCGTCGGCGGCGAGAAGGCCCCGGTCGGTTCGGTCACCGTCGCCCCGGCGGCTGCCGGTTCGGTCACGGTCGTCGCTTCGGCCACTGTCGTCTCAGTCACCGGAGTACCGCTGCTCCTCCCACGGGTTGCCCCGCGCGTGATAGCCGTTCCGCTCCCAGAAGCCGGGCTCGTCGTGGTCGAGGAGCCGCAGGCCCGCGATCCACTTGGCGCTCTTCCAGAAGTACAGGTGCGGCACCAGCAGCCGCGCCGGACCGCCGTGCTCGGCGGGCAGCGGCTTGCCGTCGTACTCCCAGGCGATCCAGGCACGCCCACCGGTGAGGTCGGCGAGCGGGAGGTTCGTGGTGTAGCCGCTGTGCGAGTACGCGACCGCGTGGGTGGCGGACGCGCCGGGCCGGACCACGTCCAGGAACGCGTCCAGCGACACACCCCCGAACCGCACCCCGAACTTCGACCAGCCGGTCACACAGTGGATGTCGCCCTCGTACACCGACGCGGGCAGCGCGTGCGCCTCGTCCCAGTCCCAGGTGCGCGGCTCGGCCACCAGGCCGTCGATCCGGAACGTCCAGTCAGCGGGCGTGAGGTCGGGGGTGACCTCGGCGGACAGGACGGGCCAGTCGTCGCCGGCGTCGTACTGGCCGGGCGGCAGCCCCGGATCGAGGACGCGGGGGCGCCCGGTGAAACCTCGGGTGACGTTCATGAGGGGTCCCACGTGACGGCGGTGATTGCTGAGTCATACAACCGTACGTGCCCGGGGCGGGTGCTCCGTCCCCGGGGCGGTCGGCGCTCCATGACTCGGCTACGCGATGGGAGAGCGACACGACGCCGGCCTGGTCGTCGCCGTCCTGAACATGGCCGCAGGCGGGTCGGAGGCGAGGTGGGGACTGTGCACGGTGCCGTCGGGGTGGACGACGACCGGCGGAGCGTGCCCGGCCAGGGAGTACGTGCAGGTGCGGGCGACGGGGTCGAAGACGGCGTACAGGCAGGTGGCGTGGAAGTCCTCGCCGAAGGCGCAGAGCCGAAGGCGCAGACCAGGTCGTCGAGACGGCTGGACAGCTCGTCGGGCGGCATCTCCAGGTCGGCGAGGGAGTAGCCCGTGCCGTTCTCCGGCGAAGCGGACCGGCAGCGGATCGCGTGCCGACCGGTGTCGCCGACGAGTCGACCACCCGGACCGTGTGCGCGAACGGGGAGGTCGTCGACCGCGGCCGGCGGCCTCCCCATCGGCTCAGCCTGCCGCCAGTGCCTCCCGCACGGACCGCTCGGCGTCGTGCCCGTAGATCCATCCGCTCTGGGCAAAGGGGTCCGCGCTGGAGAACGATGCGTCCCTGGCCTGCTGAGCGGGCCCGTCGGGCAGGTGGTTGCTCTCCGCCCTGCCCCGGCTCATCCGCTGCACGCGGGTGGCGCGCGGGTGGCGTATGTCCTCGTACCGGCGCAGCGCGGCGGAGGGGTCTTCCGGCTGGTCGGCGAGGCATGCCGCCAGCACGGCGGCATCCTCCATCGCCTGTGCCGCTCCCTGGGCGAAGAAGGGGAACATGGGATGCGCGGCGTCGCCGAGCAATGCGACGGGACCGTTCGTCCAGCGGGGCAGCGGGTCCCGGTCGAGCAGCGCCCAGCGCCCGGTACGCTCAGCGGCCGCCAGCAGCGCTCGCAGATCGTCGGCCCACCCGGCGAACTCGGCGCGCAGGTCCTCGATCCGCCCCTCGGTCGACCAGGATTCCGTCGTCCAGTCGTACGCCGGCCCGAACGCGACGATGTTGATCTGTGTGCCGGCCGAGATCGGATAGTGGACCAGATGACGCTCGGGGCCGAGCCACAGTGTCTGGACCGGATGGCGCGCGAACTCCGGCGCGTTCTCGGCCGGCACGAGGCATCGCCAGGCGCAGATGCCCGAGAACCGTGGTGAGCCCGCCTCGGTCACGTACCGTCCCACGGTGGTGTGGACGCCGTCGGCGCCGACGACCACGTGGGCGACCTCCCGTGTTCCATCGGTGAACGTCAGCTCCACTGCCTCGTCCAGGCGGCGCAGGCCGGCGAGACGGGTCCCGAGCCGGAGTGCCGCCTCGGGGACCGCTGCCCGCACCGCGGCGAGGAGGTCGGCGCGGTGCGCGACGTAACTGTGCTCGCCGAAGCGCCGTTCGCATGCCTCGCCGAGGTTCTGGGAGAACAGCACACGACCGTCCTCCCAGCGCCGGAACTCCCACCCGACCTGCAACGGAACCGCGCGTTCGCGGAAGCGGTCCAGCTGACCGAGGCCGCGCAGCAGCCGCACGGCGTTCGGGGAGACGACGAGGCCCGCACCGACGTCGGTGCGGGCCGGCGCCTGCTCGTACACGGTCGCCTCGATCTGCTGGTCCCTGCCGTCGTGCTGGCCGGTCGTGGAATCTCCCGGGGCCTCGGCGCGAGTGCCGTTGCGTAACTTGCGGCGACATGAACTCTTCGGCAGCCGGGAATAGGCGCTCCGCGATCTTCCTTGCCGTGTGCGTGCCACTCGCAGCCGATCCGGTGCCGGTGGCCCGCACGGCCGGCGACTCGATGCCCGGGCGAACAGTGGCGAACAGCGGCGAGAGAGTGGGAGTGAGCGTGGGAGAGCGCATGTCCGAGAACGCGAGTGGCATCAAGGGTGGCGCGGGACCGGTGCCGCATGTCCTCGACAACCCCGCCCTCGCCTCGCTCACCGGGCCGCACGCCCACTTCGCCGAGCGGCGCGGCCGGGTGCTGCGCTACCCGGTGGACGTGTCGCCGTGGCTGGCTCTGCCCGACGAACCCGTCGCGGCGGACTGGGCCGACGTGGCGGTGCTGGCCGGCCCCGGCGCGGAGGCGGCCGTTGCGGCCTACAGCGGGACCTTCCCGGGCGGCTGGGAGATGACCTTCGACCTGGCGGGCGTTCAGCTCGTGGACGGCGGGATCGCCGCCGCCCCCGACGACGAGGCCGTACCGCTCGGTCCCGCCGACGTGCCCGAGATGCTGGACCTCGTCGAGCGCACCCAGCCGGGCCCCTTCCTGTCCCGCACCGTCGAACTCGGCACCTACCTCGGCATCCGCCGGGGCGGCGCCCTGGTCGCGATGGCCGGCGAGCGGCTGCACCCGCCGGGCTGGACCGAGATCAGCGCGGTCTGCACCGACCCGGCCTTCCGCGGCTCGGGCCTCGCCACCCGGCTGATCCACGCCGTCGCCCACGGCATCCGCGAGCGCGGCGAGACCCCGTTCCTGCACACCGCCGCGACCAACACGACCGCGATCCGGCTGTACGAGGCGCTCGGTTTCCGGTTGCGCCGCACCACCCGCTTCATGGCGGCCCGGGTGCCCGCCGTCGAGGCGGGGCAGGAGCGGGTGGGCGTGTAGCCACCTGGGGTGGTCGGCGCTTGAAGCCCTGTCGTGTGCATGGGATAAGGTGGCCGGGCCAGTTGTCACGTGGACCGAGGAGGTGAGACCCATTACCGCTGTGTCAGGTCGGGTGCTCTCACCTCAACGCGGCGCGGTGCATCGCCGATAGGCCACCGCGGGAGCGCCCTTCGGCCCACCGAAAGGCTCTCGGCTGTCATGCCACTTCTCTCCACCGTCTCCGTCGTCACGGCACTTCGCGCCGCAGGCTGCGTCTTCGCCGAGGACGAGGCGGAGTTGATCCTCACCACCGCCCGCACCCCGGACGAGGCCGCCGCCATGATCGACCGGCGCGTCGCCGGGCTGCCCCTCGAACTCGTCCTCGGCTGGGCCGAGTTCGCGGGTCTGCGCATCACCGTGGAACCCGGCGTGTTCGTCCCCCGCCGCCGCACCGAGTTCCTGGTCGAGCGGGCCCTCGCCGCCGTCCCCGGGGCCTCGGTCGTCGTCGACCTGTGCTGCGGCTCGGGCGCGGTGGGCGCCGCCCTGGCCGCTTCGCTGGACGGCCCCGAACTGCACGCCGCCGACATCGACCCGGCGGCGGTGCGCTGCGCCCGCCACAACCTCGCGCCCCACGGCGGCCACGCCCACGGGGGCGACCTCTTCGGGGCGCTGCCCACCACCCTGCGCGGCCGCGTCGACATCCTCGCGGCGAACGTGCCGTACGTCCCCACCGGCGAGGTCCCGCTCCTGCCGAGCGAGGCCCGCGACCACGAGCCCCTGGTCGCCCTCGACGGCGGGGCGGACGGCCTGGATGTCCTGCGCAGGGTCGCCGCCGAGGCCCCCGAGTGGCTGGCCCCCGGCGGTTTGCTCCTGGTCGAGACGAGCGAACGCCAGGCCCCGCTCGCCCTCGAAGCCTTCCGCGGCTCCGGCCTCACCGCGCACGCTGCCGTCTCGGCGGAGATGTACGCCCACGTGGTGACCGGCACCAGGCCCTGAGCCCCCGCCGCAGCCGACCGGCGCCCTGATGTGGCCTTGCCCTCAGTCATTGTGCAACTAGTTGCACAAAGAGCGTGGCGTCGTCTACAACAGTCGAGACGACGCCACGCACGGAGGGCCACATGAGCCATTACCCACACCTGCTGAGCCCGCTCGACCTGGGCTTCACCACGCTCCCCAACCGCGTGCTCATGGGCTCCATGCACGTGGGCCTGGAGGAGGCCGAGCGCGGCTTCGAGCGCATGGCGGAGTTCTACGCCGCCCGGGCGCGCGGGGGAGTGGGCCTCATCGTCACCGGCGGCATCGCACCCAACGAGGCCGGCCGCCCGTACGAGGGCGGCGCCAAGCTCACCACCGACGCCGAGGCCGAACAGCACCGGGAGATCACCGAGGCCGTACACCGCGAGGGCAGCCGGATCGCCATGCAGATCCTGCACTTCGGGCGGTACGCCTACCACCGCGACCTGGTCGCGCCGAGCGCCCTCCAGGCCCCGATCAGCCAGTACGTCCCGCACGCGCTCACCGACGGCGAGATCGAGCAGACGATCGACGACTACGCGAACGCCGCCCGGCTCGCCCGGCAGGCGGGGTACGACGGCGTCGAGATCATGGGCTCCGAGGGCTATCTGATCAACGAGTTCATCGCCGCCGGCACCAACCACCGCGACGACCGCTGGGGCGGCTCGTACGAGAACCGGACGCGCTTCCCCGTCGAGATCGTGCGCCGGGTGCGCGAGGCGGTCGGCGAGGACTTCATCGTCGTCTACCGGCTGTCGATGCTCGACCTCGTGCCCGGCGGCTCCAGCTTCGACGAGGTGGTCACACTGGCCAAGGCCGTCGAGGCGGCCGGGGCGACCATCATCAACACCGGCATCGGCTGGCACGAGGCCCGTATCCCCACCATCGCGACCTCCGTGCCACGCGGCGCCTACACCTGGGTCACCAAGAGACTCATGGGCGCGGTCTCGGTGCCGCTGGTGACGACGAACCGCATCAACACCCCGGAACTGGCCGAGGAGTTGCTGGCCGACGGCCACGCCGACATGGTGTCCATGGCCCGCCCGATGCTCGCCGACCCGGACTTCGTCAACAAGGCCCGCGACGGACGCTCGGACTCCATCAACACCTGCATCGGCTGCAACCAGGCCTGCCTCGACCACACCTTCGGCGGCAAGATCACCTCCTGCCTGGTCAACCCGCGCGCCTGCCACGAGACGGAGCTGGTGCTCTCGCCCACCCGGCTGCGCAAACGCGTCGCCGTCGTCGGCGCGGGCCCGGCGGGTCTCGCCTGTGCCGTGAGCGCGGCCGAACGCGGCCACGAGGTCACCCTGTTCGACGCCGCGAGCGAGGTCGGCGGCCAGCTCAACGTGGCCCGCAAGGTCCCCGGCAAGCAGGAGTTCGACGAGACCCTGCGCTACTTCCGCACCCAGCTCGACGCACACGGCGTGGACGTACGACTGGACATACGGGTCGCGGCCGACGACCTCACGGCGTACGACGAGGTCGTCGTCGCGACCGGCGTCAGCCCGCGCACCCCCGACCTCCCCGGCGCCGACCACCCCAAGGTCCTGGGCTACCTGGACGTGCTGCGCGACGGCGCCCCCGTCGGCGACCGGGTCGCGATCCTCGGCGCCGGCGGCATCGGCTTCGACGTCGCCGAGTACCTGACCGACGGCGCGGAGAAGACGAGCGAGGACCCGGCGGCCTACTTCCGGCAGTGGGGCGTCGACATGGACTACCGCGCCCCCGGCGGCCTCGCCGCCCCCGAGCGCCCCGCCCCGCCCCGCTCGGTCCACCTCCTCCAGCGCAAGACCACCAAGGTCGGCGCCGGACTCGGCAGGACCACCGGCTGGATCCACCGCACCGAACTCAAGCACCGCGGCGTCACGATGGTCCCCGGCGTCCAGTACGACCTGATCGACGACGCCGGGCTGCACGTCACCGTCGACGGGGTCCGCCAGGTCCTGGAGGTCGACACGGTCGTCCTCTGCACCGGGCAGGAACCGCGCCGCGACCTGTACGACGCGCTCGTCGCCGCCGGGCGCTCCCCGCACCTCATCGGCGGCGCCGACGTGGCCTGCGAACTGGACGCCAAGCGCGCGATCAAACAGGGAACGGAGCTGGCGGCGGCGTTGTAGGAGGCTGTGGGGGAGCCCGGGGAGCTCCCTAGGATGACTGCATGTCTCTCCCGCACGCGATCCTCACCGCCCTGCTCGAAAGGCCGTCGTCCGGCCTGGAGCTGACCCGGCGGTTCGACCGGTCGATCGGCTACTTCTGGTCGGCGACGCACCAGCAGATCTATCGCGAGCTGGGAAAACTGGAGGGCGCGGGCTACATCCGCGCCCTCCCCACCGAGCGGCCGGCCCGGGGGCAGAAGAAGAGCTACGAGGTGCTGCCGGCGGGCCGCGAGGAATTGGCCCGCTGGACCTCGGCACCCCAGGATCCGAAGCCCTGGCGCGACGCGCTGTTCGTACGGCTGCGCGCCTCGGCGGTGGTCGGCACCACCACTGGCGTCGAGGACGATCTGCGGCGCCATCTCAGCCTGCATCAGCGGCAGTTGGCGGAGTACGAGGAGATCGAGAAGCGGGACTTCGGGCCCGGCCGCGACACGGCTCAGGACCGGCTCCAACATCTGATCCTGCGGGCCGGGATCGACCTGGAGACCGTCTGGACGCAGTGGCTGGCCAGCGCCCTGGAGGAGTTCGGGCGGCTCCCGGAGGACGGTGGCCGCGAAGAAGAGCCGGAGCGCGAGCAGCCGGAGAGCTAGTT
>NZ_JAEMUX010000051.1 GCF_016598475.1 Streptomyces adelaidensis | reverse complement strand
CCCACTAATTCATCGACAGGCCCCAACGGAATGTCCCACGCGGTCTAACAGGCAGGAAACCGGCCGCTACGGCGGACGGACTAACTTCGTGACATGAGGGTGTGGATGCCCGTTCGGCCGCTGCGCGGCAGGCTTGCCGCGATCGGCAAGGGCAGATTCGGCAAGGGTGGTTCAGTGCGCCGCCACGGGGGCCGAACGGCTCCCGGGCGACGGCCGATGCCTGGCTGGCGCAGCATCAGGGGCCGGGTGGCGGTGGTCATCACGGTCCCGATCTGCTTGGTGCTGGCGGTGGCCGGTCTCGCCGTGCACGGCCGCGCCGAGGCCCTCGGCGATGCCCGGACGACCCGTGCCGAGGTCGGCCTCAGCCTGCGCGTCCAGGCCCTGGTGCACCAGCTGCAGCGCGAACGCGGCCTGACCAACGGCCTGTTGGGTGGTGAGAAGGAGTTCCGCCCACCGCTATCCGCCACGCGCAAGCGCGTTGACACGGCACTGCGCGGAATGCGCAGCGAAAGCGCCGTCGAGGACGTCGTCCAGCGGCACTTGCGGCGTCTCGCCGGCATCCGAGCCGCCGCCGACAGAGGCACCGCCGGCCAGGCCGCGACCCTCACCTTCTACACGAGGGCCGTCAACGCCCTGAACGCCGTCGATCCGGTGGCGGAGACCGCGACCGGCGCCGACCGCCAACTGCGCGACGGGCTGGCCGCGTTGCGCGAGCTGGCCGCCGCCAAGGAGTCCGTCGCCCTCGAACGCGGGCTCCTCAACGGTGTGTTCGCCCAAGGCGCCTTCCACGGCCGTGCGTACATCGACTTCACCGAGGTGCGAGCCACCCGCGTCGCCGCCCTCACCCGCTTCCGGCAGGTCGCCACCGCACCTCAGCGCGCGGCACTGGAGAAAGCCTTCGCGACCGAGGACGCCGAACGCGCCACCGCCTACGAGGAACAGGCGGAAGGCGGCGCCGACGGCTCCCCGCTGCGCGCCGACGCCCGCACCTGGTGGGACGCGATGACCGTACTCGTCGACGATCTGTACGCCGTCCAGCAGTCGGTCGGTGACGATGTACGGGACCGGGCCGACCGGCTCAGCCACGACGCCGAACTGGCCCTCGCCGCCTATCTCGTCACGGGCACGCTCATCGCCGCCCTGCTCGCGGGCCTCGCCGCTGTCGCCTCCCGGTCGCTCACGCGCCCGCTCCGTGGACTCGCCGAGACCGCTCACGACGTGGCGCGCCGCCGACTGCCCGCAGCCGTCGCCCGTATCCAGCAGTCCCCGCAGGACTCTGCTCAGCTCCTGACGCCGGAGGACGCGCAGGACACCCCCGATGCACGGCTGCTGGGCGGTGCGGCAGAGATCGCCGAGGTCACAGCGTCCCTGCAGCAGGTGGAACACACGGCCCTCCAGCTGGCTGCCCAGCAGGCCGGCCTGCGTCGCAACACCACGGAATCGCTCGCCAATCTCGGCCGCCGGAACCAGAGCCTCGTACGTCGCCAACTCAGCCTCATCACCCGCCTGGAACGGCAGGAACTCGACCCGGACGCCCTCGCCGAGCTTTTCGAACTCGACCACCTCGCCACCCGTATGCGGCGCAACGCCGAAAGCCTGCTGGTCCTGGCCGGGCAGAATCCGCCAAGGCCCACGGCAGCACCCGCCGACGGTCTGGAGGTCGTCCAGTCCGCAGTCGCAGAGGTGGAGCAGTACCGTCGAGTTCTGATCGCGACGGTGGAGCCGGTGCGGGTGCGTGGGCACGCCGTCGCAGATGTCGCCCACCTCCTCGCCGAACTCATCGAGAACGGACTGAATTTCTCGCCCCCGACCGAACCGGTCGAGGTGCACGGCTGGTACGACACCGAGGACGACACGTACTCCTTCGGTGTCGTCGACCACGGCATCGGCATGTCCGAAGCCGACAAAGCACGTGCGGGCGCCCTCCTCTCCGACTCCGGCGAGGAGGCCCTCGTTGCCGCACCCACCCGGTTCCTCGGCCACCTCGTCGTCGGCCGACTCGCCCACCGCCTCGGTGAAGGCGCTCAAGTCCACCTCTTCGACACTCCTGGCGGCGGCCTGTCCGCCCTCCTTGTCCTCCCCGGGCGCCTGCTCGCCCCCGTGGAGGACCCCTCCACCTCACCCCCACCCGCCAGGCCCGCTGTCTCCTCCATGCTCAACGGCTTCCGAGCAGGTGTCGCCCGCGCCGAAGCCAGAAACCCCTAAGGAGCGTCATCGTGACCACCGCCGTCCAGAGTTTCGGCTGGCTCGTCTCGGAGTTCGTGCGCACCGCCGACGGCGTCACCGATGCCGTCGCCGTTTCCTCTGACGGCCTGCTCATGGCCGCCTCGGACAGCCTCGGCCGAGATCGCGCCGACCACTTGGCCGCCGTCGTCTCCGGCATCACCAGCCTCGCCCAGAACGCGGCGACGGCACACGGCTTCCACGGCATGAAGCTCGTCATGATCGAAATGCTTGGGGGCTTCCTCATGGTCGGTCGTATCCGCGACGGCAGCTGCCTCGGCGTCCTCGCCGCCGAAGGGTGCGACGTGGGCCTCGTCGGCTACGAAATGGCCGTCCTCGCCGACCGCGCCGGCGAGCTGCTCACCCCGCATTTGGTACGCGAACTGCACTCCGCGCCCAGGTGAGCCCACCCGTTCGCCGCCCGCCCCTGCCTCCGTAACCAGTGCGTGCCGCGAACGGTGGCGTGGCCGGGCGGCTCGTCTTTCATGGTGCCGAGAGGCGCAGCAGCCGCGCGTTGGCCTCGTCCGGCGCGAAACGGTCAGGGGTGAATTCTGTGGCGGACCGAAGTCCGAGCCACACCAGCATGGCGTGGTGTTCCTCATGCGCCGGGTCGGCGAGGATCACTTTGAGATCGCTGTAGCCGGGTCCGCCGCCGCAGTCCTCGGGCGGGCACGCCCCGGCACCGTCCACGCAGTGCGGATAGTGAAGCCCGGCTGAGGCTGTCCGGAACTGCTCCACAGGGACGAGGTGACCCCAGTGGGCGCCCAGTTTGAGCAGGGCGGTCAGCGTGGCGGTGTGCTCGTCGCAGAATCCGAGTTCGTCGTCGGGACGGTAGCGGAACCGGATCGGTCCCCGGCCGCTGAGCGGTCCGGGGTTCTCGTTTCGCCTGTTCAGGCGGCTGCGGAGGATACGAGATTCGAACTCGTGAGGGGTTGCCCCCAACACGCTTTCCACATGTTCGTCTGGGGGTTCTGGGGCGTACGGCAATGTCCTGACCTGCGGTGCAGCTGGTCAGGGCGGGGGTTCTGAACGGTGCTGTACGCCGGTGAATGCAACCAGAAGTGCAACCACGGCAGTGCAGCAGCGTGAATGTGTCCAGCTTCTGTTCGTGCTTCCTGGGCAGCGGAGAGTCGCCTCCTTACTCCCCGTTCTGCGACCAGGCCGCGGTGAGCGCGGTGACCGGGTCAATGTCGGCTGGTGCCGCAGGCCACCATTCGCCGTCGCCGTCCTGGAGGTAGGGGTACCAGCGGGCGTCGGGACCCAGACGCAGCTGGATGCCGTGGTGGGTGAGGGTGAGGCGGTTGCGCCAGGTTCGGAGGCGTGTGGGGGAGTCGGTCATCTCGGCGAGCGCCGCGTCCAGGGCGGCGTGGGTGGCCCTCATCACCGTCGGGTCGGGGGCGTAGGGCTGTTCGGCGACGGTGATGCCCGTGGGGCCGCCGTAGCGCCAGGCGCGGGTGAGGCGTGCGAAGGCAGTGGGTCTGGTGCCGGTGTTCTGGATCAGGTGGTGGACCCACTCGGGTCCGGGGTTGGCTGCGGCGATGCGGACGGCGTCCTGGTGCTGGGTCAGGTGCAGGTCGGTGGTGTGGCCCGCGAGGAGCCGGGCGGCGCGCGCGGCGGCGTCGGCCATCAGGTGTTCCAGGTCCGCGGCGGCCAGGCCGGTGCCGGGTGGCGGGGCGACGGGCAGTGCTGTGGTGTGGGCGGCGGGTTCCGGGAGTTCGGGCAGTTCGGGGGGCTCTTCGGCCCAGCGGGCGTACGCGGCGGCGGCCGGGATGCCGGCCGGTGCCGGTGGGGCGGCCGTCTCCTGTGCTGTCGTACGGAGTGCGCGCAGCTGGGCGAAGACCTCCTCGCGACCGCGGCCGCGCAGCGCGAAGAGCACGAAGGGGTCGGTGTCGATGGTGGCGGCGATGGCGTAGCAGAGCGCGGCGGCGTGCTTGCAGGGGTATCCCCAGTCGGGGCAGGAGCACTCCGGATCGAGCTCGGTGGGCAGGGGGAGCAGTGGGACGCCTGCGTGCCGGGCGTCGTCCACGAGTTCGGCGGGCATCTCGGCGTCGAGAAGTGCCGCGAGATGTCCGGCGCGGGCCGCGATCGTGCCGAGCAGGGTGTCCCACTGAGGGCCGGTGAGGATGGGCAGGTGGACTGAGGAGCGGTACGGGCGCGGACGGCTGCCCTGGACAGCGGCACTGACCTTGCCCGGAGCGACGGTGACCGGGCCGACCATGCCTTTGCGGGCGTAGGTGCGTCCGCGCGAGAGCCGTCCCGCGTCCAGGGTGGAGTCCTCCAGGGCGGCCACCCATGCCTGGCCCCACCAGGTCGCGGCGAAGGCTCGCTTGCCGCGGGCGGGCGCACGGCGCGGGCCGGGGACGGCGGGGCTCATGACTGCCTTCCCAGGGCGACGAGTTCGGCGAGGTCGGCGTCGGACAGTTCGGTCAGGGCTGCCTCGCCGGAGCCGACGACGGCGTCGGCGAGGGCGCGCTTGGCTTCGAGCAGCTTCGCCACCTTGTCCTCCACGGTTCCCTCCGCGAGGAGCTTGTGCACCTGGACGGGTCTGTCCTGGCCGATGCGGTAGGCGCGGTCGGTGGCCTGGTCCTCGACGGCCGGGTTCCACCAGCGGTCGTAGTGCACGACGTGAGTGGCGCGGGTGAGGTTGAGTCCGGTGCCTGCCGCCTTCAACGACAGCAGGAACACCGGCACTTCACCGCGCTGGAAGCGGTCCACCATCTCCTCGCGCCGCGCGACGGGGGTGCCGCCGTGCAGGAAGAGAGTGGGGAGGCCGCGCTCGGCGAGATGCTTCTCCAGCAGAGCCGCCATCTGTTTGTACTGCGTGAAGACCAGCACGGATTCGCCTTCGGCGGTGATGGTGTCGAGAAGTTCGTCGAGCAGGTCGAGCTTGCCGGAGCGGCCCCGCAGGGGAGTGGACTGGCGCAGGCTGTGCTCTTTCAAATACTGGGCGGGGTGGTTGCAGATCTGCTTCAGCGCGGTGAGCAGCTTGAGTACCAGACCGCGCCTGGCGATGCCCTCGGACTCCGCGATCTTCGCCATGGTCTCGCGGACCTGTGCCTCGTACAGGCTGGTCTGCTCGGCCGTCAGCGGGACGACGTGGTCGGTCTCGGTCTTGGGCGGCAGTTCGGGCGCGATGCCGGGGTCGGACTTCTTGCGGCGCAACAGGAAGGGACGTACGAGACGGGACAGGCGCTCGGCTGCCTCGGGATCCGAGCCCGCCTCGATGGCGCGGGCATGCCGGTCACGGAAGGCGGTGAGTGAGCCGAGGAGCCCGGGGGTGGTCCAGTCGAGCAGCGCCCACAGCTCGGAGAGGTTGTTCTCCACGGGGGTGCCGGTGAGAGCGACGCGGGCGCGGGCGGGCAGGGCACGCAGTTCGCGGGCCGTGACGGCGTAGGGGTTCTTGACGTGCTGGGCCTCGTCGGCGGCCACCAGCGACCAGGCTGTCTCGGCAAGCACTTCGCGGTCGCGGCGCAGCACCCCGTAGGTGACCAGGACGATCTCGTCGCCGGCCAGGTCCTTGAGGTGGCGGTCGCCGCCGTGGTAACGGCGCACAGGGGTGAGCGGTGCGAATCTGGCGGCCTCGCGCTGCCAGTTGCCGAGCAGGGAGGCCGGGCAGACGACAAGGGTGGGGCCCGCGGTGGTGGGGTCGCTCTGGCGGTGCAGGTGCAGAGCGAGCAAGGTGATGGTCTTGCCCAGGCCCATGTCGTCGGCGAGACAGCCGCCGAGGCCGAGTGCGCACATCTCGGCCAGCCAGGCCAGGCCCCGCTTCTGGTACTCGCGCAACGTGGCCTTGAGGGCGGCGGGCTGGGGCACGGGGGTGCGGGACTCCGGATCGCGGATACGAGTGACCAGGTCGCCGAGCGCACCGACCGCCGCACAGGGGACCCGGTCACCGTCTCGCTCGGTCTCGCCGGTCAGCGCGGCGCTCAACGCCTCCATGGGGGTGAGCGATTCCATCCGGCGGCGCTTGGCGCGGGCCACCAGCTTCGGGTCGGCGACCACCCACTGGTCGCGAAGCCGTACGAGGGGACGGCGTGACTCTGCGAGAGCATCCATCTCGGCCTCGGTGAGCGGCTCGCCGCCAAGGGAGACCTGCCAGCGGAAGTCGAGGAGGGCCTCGGTATCCAGCAGGCCGCCCGCTGTGGAACCGGGGGCGGTGCGCTGCCCGATCTCCGCGGTCGCGGTGAGCGCCTTGACCAGTTCGCGCGGCCAGTGCACGTCGACACCGGCCGTGCGCAGTGCGTCCGTCGCGTCCCCAAGGAGATCGAAGGCTTCGTCGTCGGTCAACCGGAGCTGATCGGGACCGGCATCGTTGAGCAGCCTCCGCAGCGGGGGCCAGGCGCGGGCGCCGCGGCGCAGGGCGAGAAGTGTCTCGGTCTCGGTGCGTGGGCCGAGCAGCCGCTCCACTTCGGTCGGCTCGCTCCAGAGTCGTGCGGCCTCGATGACGAGCGCCGGGTCCGCCGCGGTGTGCAGTTGCAGGACGGCCCGGAACTGCCGTCGGCGTCCTTCGGGTACGTCGACGCGCAGGGAGACACCGACGTCGGCGGTGAGTGCCGCCTGGGTCTCCTCGGCCCATTCACGCAAGGTGGGCACGGCGCGGGCCTCGCGCCAGGCGTACGGCAGCGCTCCCATGGCGAGCGGTGCAGCCGGCGTACGGACCAGATCATCGGCGACCGCGTCGCAGAACTGGCGTACCAGCGCAGCCGGTTCGGCGATCCGTACCGGAGCAGGGCCAGGCTCGGGCAGGCAGTGGGCGTGTGGCGGGAAGGCGGCGGCCAGGGCGTCCAGCGTCTGGCGCTGGGCGGCGGTGAAGGGACCCACCTGCCAGGTGTCGTAACCGGCGGGGGTGAGGGCCGGGTGGAGGCGGCCGTCGGCGAGCAACCGCAGCGCGAAGCGAGTGGCGGCCTGCCAGGCGACGCCGGAGGGATGCGTCGGCTCCGCATCGGCCAGGGCGGAGACAGCGACGGCGACAGGCACCGCGTAACCCTCGACCCTGCGCCGCCTGACCGAGCGGCCGTGCGGCAGGACCAGCTCCACCGCCTCGGTCTCAAGGCCGGCGGGCGCCATACTGTCTCCGGCCGCTGCCCCGGTCGGCTTCCACAGCAGCAGCCGCCCGAGGCGGGCGGGCTCACCGGGCAGGAACACCGCCGCCCAGCCGGCGCCGAGCAGCTCCCTCACGAAGGCGGATGTTTCCTGCCGGGCCAGCGGCGGTGCGCTCCTCGCGCCCGTACTCGGCTCTCGTACGACGACTCGTGCCACTCTCTTCCGCCCTGTCGCTTACCGGACCCTACCCTGGGCCGCTCACTACCGAACCCCACCAGGCAAGGTCACACGCTGGCAACCACGGGCCTTGGCTTGACTGCTGGCGACGGCGCCACGACGGATACGCCGCTACTGAAACACACCGGTCCTCAACCCTACGGTGCACCGCTACGGTGAGGCGATGAGCACCTGGGCCCCAGCCGCGCTGGAGGCATTGATCGAAGAGGCCACCGTCGACGCCTACGGCGAGGATGAGCAGCTCACCGGCCTCTTCACGATGATCGAGGAGAGCCTTGCCGTGCCATTCACCACGACTGTTCTCGGCGTCGAGGTGAGCGTGGTCGGTGTCGATCTGGCCGAGGACGGACGCGTGGTCGCACGCTGTGCCCGGGGGTCGGTCCGACAGGACATCGGAATTCTGGACCTGCCGCTGCCGGAACCCGCCCCCGAGGGCTCGCAATGGATCGAGGCATACCGCTACTGGGCCCGCTGAACCGGCGCGTCGTACAACTGCCCAGCTGAGCCCCTGCCCGAACGGACAGTCGCCCCGACTGCCGCTGACCGGACCGACTGCGGGGAACGGACTGCGGGGACCGGACCGCGGGGAAACGGACTGCGGGGACCGGACTGCGGGGAACGGACTGCGGGGACCGGACTGCGGGGACCGGACTGCGGGGAAACAGACAACACGTAGCGCGCATACCGCAGTATGCTTGCGGCTATGGCTGACACCACACGCATCACGGTGACACTCCCCACCGAGCAGGTGGCGGAGCTGAAGAAGATCACGGACAACATCTCCGGCTACGTGGCCGAAGCGGTCGCCAGGCAGATCCGGCACCAGCTCCTGGGGGCCGACCTGCGCAGCCACACAGACGAGCACGGGGCCTTCAGTGAGGAAGAGCTGGCCGAGGCGCGGGCGCGGATCTTCGGTACGACGTCGGCCGCCGGCGGGGCGAGCGCCGCGTGAGCGGGCACATCGAGACCGTCGTCCTGGACAGTGAGGGGCTGTCGGCCTGGGTGGCGCAGGACCGGAAGGTTCTGGCGATGTTCCAGGTGTTCCACGACCTGGGAGCGGACCTTGTCGTCAGCGCCAACACCATCGTGGAGGTGAGCCACGCCAGGGTGAACCTGCCCCGACTGCAATGGGCGCTCTCCCGGGTCAAGGTGGAGCCGATCACGGAGGCAGCGGCCAAGGCGGCGGCACAACTGCTCAAGGGTGCCGGTCTGCACGGACACAGGTACGCGATCGACGCCACCGTCGCGGAAGCGGCCTTGCGTCAGCCTGGCCCGGTCGCCATCCTCACGTCGGATGTCGATGACATGACCCGGCTATGCGGCGGCAAGGTCCGGATGATCGGGCTATGACCGCGACATCGTCCCGGGACCATGGACAGATCCACGTGGATCCGCCGAGACCGGAGTCGCCGCAAGCCAACCCGTGATGGGCGAACAAGGCATCGACGGATGCGGAGGCATGACTGCGTTCGGTGCAACGCCTGCTGGCGGCTCAGGGCGGCGACTGCCTCTTCGTCTACGCCGTTGAGGACGGCCAACTCATCGTGGGGGTCCTGGCGGCCGGTAACCGTCGTGACGTATCCCGTCAGATGGTGTGGCTCCCGCAGTCTGCGCCGATCGCCCCATGGGACGTGAGCGTGCGCTCTCCCGCTTGGGGCAATGTCCTAAATATCGCCTATAAATGCAACCGAAACTGTAACCAAGGCATGCCGAAGGGCTGGACCGCACAGAGCGGCCCAGCCCTTCGTTTCGCCTGTTCAGGCGGGGCGGTGCGAGCCGGCCCGGGACGGTAGTGCGCTTGCGCCGACGCAGGTGGCGGCCCTCGATCCGGTTCAGGCGCATCAACCGCTCGACACGCTTGCGGTTGACCGTGTGCCCAAAGCCCCGCAGCTCGGCATGGACACGCCTTACTCCGTAGGTGCCCTTGTGCGTGGTGTGGACCTCGCGGATCTCCGCGACCAGGTTGTCGTCGGCGACCTGCCGCTCCAGTCGGGCCCTCGCACCGGCGATCCACCGGTAGTAGCCGGAGCGCGAGACCTGAAGAACCCGGCATATCCGCTGGACACCGAAGCTCTCGGCGTGGGCGGAGACAAAGTCCCAGCGGCGGGTCTTCACTTCATCCCCTTCGCGAGATAGGCCGCCGCCCGCCGCAGGATCTCCCGCTCGATTTCCCATTCCTTCTCGGCCTTGCGCAGCCGGCCGTTCTCCGCCCGCAGCCGGGCCAGTTCCTCATCCCGGCTCTCCCCACTTCGGTCGCTGCGGACGTGACCACGGCCCGCCTGCTCGTCGGCCTGCCGCACCCAGCTCCGCAGACTCTCGCCGGTCACCCCGACATCCGCCGCGACCGCCGCGTACGTGCGCTTCCCGCCCGCCGCGCGGTACAACGCCACCGCCTCGTTCCTGAACTCCTCCGGATACGGAGACCTACGTCCCACCAGGACACCTTCCCTTGGATCTGCAAGATCCATTGTCGGAGTGTCCACACCACGGGAGTCACCTCAGGGACGGCCGTCTCCACGACGCTCGCCACACCGCCGCGACCGTCCTGCTGATCCTCGGCGTCCCTGACGTCGTGATCGACTCGATCACGGGTTGGGAGCCTGGAGGAGCGGCCCGGATGCGGGCCCGGTACATGCACGTGACGGGCACCATGCTCCGCAAGGTCGCGCAGCAAGTCGGCGACGCTCTGTGGGAACTCCCGAAAACGAACTGAGACGGAAACTGAGACGGACAACGACGAAGGGCCCCACCGCGAACGGTGGGGCCCTTCGACATCGTCCCCGGTGAGGCACTGGCGGAGGATACGAGATTCGAACTCGTGAGGGGTTGCCCCCAACACGCTTTCCAAATGTTCGTCTGGGGGTCCGTCGGTGTGCGCGAGCGTCCTGACCTGCGGTGCAACGGGTGCGGGCGGACCTCCTGAACGGCGCCGTACGCCGGTGAACGCAACCAGAACTGCAACCAGGCGCGGGCTACTTGCCTGGCTCGGGCCCGTACCACTGGAGGGCCTGCCCGGTCACTGCGGCGATGCATTCGAAGTCGTGGTCGCGGTGCAGGAGGGTGAGCCCCTGCAGCTCGGCCGTCGCGGCGACGACGAGATCCACCGCGCCGGCGCTGCGATGCTTGCCCTGTTTGGTGAGGGCCTCCTGAACCTGCCAAGCACGGTCGTAGGCGCGGTCGTCGACGGGAACCCAGCCGAAGATCGAGCGCATGTCCTCGATGGCGCGTGCCCGGTCGGCGGCCGACCGGGCACTGTAGAAGAATTCGAGCTCTGTGATCGGGCATGTGGCGATGAGCCCGGCTGCTGCCGCCTGGTCCCAGCCGTACTGCTCCGCGTTCCCGTGGAGGAAGCGCGCGAGTGCGCTGGTGTCGATCAGGAACTGCGCTGCGTTCACCGCCGGTAATTTCCCTTGTCCTCGAAGAGCTCCAGGTCGAACGCGCCGTCGTCGGCTGCGGCGCGGAGCCGGGTGAGGGCCAGGGCGCGGCGCCGGTTCTCCAGTACCTCGCGCAGCGCGGTGTTGACGGTCTCCTTCTTGGTGCCCGTCCCCAGGGCTTTCGCCACATCTGCGACGAGCTCGTCGTCGAGATCGATCACGGTTCGACTCATGTGTACCTCCAGGTATCAAGTATCGACGAGAGTATATCCCGCCTGACCCGGGATGCGCTGTACGCGCGGTCTACGCGGGCATGACGCTGTGGATCCGGGAGAGGGTGAAGACACGCTCGTCGTCCCTCAGGTGGCACCAGGCGTCGAGATAGGGCGGGTCGAGAGCGAGGCGGCTGAGGGTGCGTACGGTGTGGCTTCCTGAGGCGGCGACGTATTCGACCGTGATGGCCGTACCGGCGTCGAGGGCATGGGCGAGCTGGCGGACGTCGCTGTACGACAGCCGCTTCGCGTACCCGGAGACGATTTCCTCGGTGTCCGTCGCGAAAGGCACCCCGCTGCCGAACGGGTCGGGTTCCGGGGCGTTCGGCGGTGCCTTGAGCAACCGGTCGGCCAGGACGTCCACGTCCGTCCCGGCGTCGATCGGCATCTTCGAGGCGTGGGTCGCGGTGGTCCGGGGGCCGCGCCGCCCGACGTTCCCTCGCGGGGGCGGGACGGCAGCGGCGGCCCTCTGTGGCAGGCGCTTTTCGATGCGTACGGTTCCCCCGGCGGTCTCGGCGACCGGGGCGTAGCCCGCGGCACGGAGCGCGGCGAGAGTCGCCGAGGGTGGGCTGCCGCTGATCAGGACCGTCGGGGCGAGCTGCCGCAGGGCGAGCTTGGACAGTGCGCGGTGGGCGGCGAGTTCGGCCAGGAGCGCCGGTTCGTCGCCGTGGATGACACAGGCGGCGGGGGCGATGCGCACCCGTCCGTGACCTCGTGCGGTGTCGGCGATGAGATAGGTCAGTGGCTGTGGCAGGGCCGTGGCGGAGGCGGCTGCCAGGCCGGCCGTGATGTCGTCCGGGGTGCGGCCGGCGTCCAGAGCCCGGCGGATACTGCCGGCACTGAAGCGCCATACCGACGCCGTGCCACTGGTCTCCCGGTCGGCCGTCGAATCCAGCAGCGCCGCGAGTCGAGCGGACGGGGTGCCGGTGACGACGGCGGTGAGGTCGGCGCCGATCCGGGCGGTCGTGGTCGCGGGGGGCAGCAGCCTCCGGGCCGTGATGTCGAGCTCTTCATCGGCGTGGGCCGCCAGGTGGACGCCGAGCGGGGACAGCGCACCCCGCGCCAGCACGCCCAGCAGTTCGCCTTCGCGGATCACGGTGCTGAACGCTGCCGTGTCCTCGGGCGAGACGTCGTCGGCGAGCGGACGGTGCCAGGCCACGAGCGGCCCCAGCTCCGAAGCGACCTTCACACCCTGTCCTGCCGGGAGCCCCGCAGCCGCGGTGAGCAGCCCGCGGCGGGCCTGCAGACAGCCGCCGCAGTCAGGCGTACCGGCGAGCGCGGGAAGCGCCTTGTCGTCTTCGTCGCGGGCCCGGGTGGGGGTGAGTGGCAGGTCCCGCCATGCCCGGAGCAGTACGGCGAGCTGTTCTGCGGGCTCCTGCTCGGCCCAGGCGTCGTACGCCTCGGTGGGGGGTACACGATCGCCGTCGCGGGCCAGCAGTCCGGCGGCGTACGCGGTCTCCAGAACGATGCGTACGACGGCGTCGTCCGCTTGGGCTGCCTTGCCGAGCCGGGCCAGTTCACGCGCGCCGATCCCGCCCGACTTCAGCCGGGTCGGTGGAGTTGTCGCGCACGCCGAAAGGACGGAGGCGGCTTGGGCCGCGAACGAGGTGGCGGCCACCGCGGCCTCCCGCTCCACCTCCGAGGAGGTGACGGGCACCAGCTGTGTGACGGGCGGCAGAGGTTCGAACGGAGCGTGCCAATCGGGGCCCCGTAGAGCCAGGGCCACCTCGACCGGCATCCGGACGGGCCCGTACCGGTGACGGTTCTGGAGCAGAAGCCCGCGGTCGAGTGCCCATCGGGCGCCTGGCTGGAGGTCGCGGCCAGGATCCCCGAACACCACGAACAGCGACTGACGCGGTGTGGACCTGGCGCTCTGCTCAAGCAACTTCCGTGTGGCCGCCGGTGCCCCGGCCGCCAACGCGACGACCCGTTCCGCGTCACTGTGATGCTCCACCAGAGCCGCGAGCCGCTGCTGCTTGGTGCCGGGTGGCTTGATACCCAGGATGGCCAGCATGCCGCGCAGTTCCTCCGAGGTGGTGCCGGCCAGCAGCTCTTCCAGCGGGGCGTCGAGTCCGAGTGGCGTGTCCCACGCCTGCCGCAAGGGCGTCGGCATACGGAGGGTCCCGTTGCCGTCGTGCCACACGAGCGCCCGATCCGACAGCGCCTCCAGGGTCGCGTCCAGCGCGTGTACCGCCGCAGGAGATGTCGAGCCGAGCAACTCCGCGAGGCTGTCCCGGGTCGCTCGTGCTCCCAGGGCTGCCAGCGCCTCGGCGGCCTGCAAGCACGGCAGCGTGAGTTGGGGCAGGGCGAGTGTCACGGACCCCGGACGTTGGAGACGGTCCGCCAGTTCTCCCACCGATCGCGGTTCCGGAGAGGAGGCTGCGTCCTTTCGCATGGCGAGTACGCGTGCCAGGCGGGAACCGTCGAGTTCGCTCAGCCAAGTCGCAAGCGTCGATCGGGACTTCATGAAGGTGCACCTCGACAGACGGGGAACGTCACGGGCGGGCCGAAGCCGCATCGGCGCCAAGGTCAAGGATGGCGCAATTCCATGATCCGCGGATGCCGTACGAAGACAGAGTCCGGGGCACCGCCCCCCGCCGGGCTCGTCCTGCGGGAGGTGCCCGGCGGCAGGAGAAGGCGCGAGCTACCCGCTCGCGAAATATCCTTAATAGGCGTATATAAACGCAACCAAAACTGCAACCACGCACGACGAAGGGCCCCACCGCGAACGGTGGGGCCCTTCGACATCGTGCCCGGTGAGGCACTGGCGGAGGATACGAGATTCGAACTCGTGAGGGGTTGCCCCCAACACGCTTTCCAAGCGTGCGCCCTAGGCCACTAGGCGAATCCTCCGCCGGGAACATTACATGACGATGGAGGGTGGTTGCGAACTCGTTCGGGGTCGGGTGATCAAGGGGGGTGGCAGGTCGGGGAGGCGGGCCGGGGGCCCCTGGGGATCGGGTAGGCTGGGGGCAGCCCCTCACGCGGCGCTATCTGACTGAACTCCCCCAGGGCCGGAAGGCAGCAAGGGTAAGTTGGCTCTGGCGGGTGCGTGAGGGGTCTTTGCTGTCTTGGGACCCATGTCCACGGGTATGCCCCCTTTCGTCTCGTCCCGGGGCGGTCCGTGTTGTCAGTGGGCGCCTATAACCTCGTAAGCGTGTCGTCTCTCGCGCTGTACCGCCGCTATCGCCCGGAGTCGTTCGCCGAGGTCATCGGGCAGGAGCATGTCACCGACCCGCTGCAGCAGGCGCTGCGGAACAACCGGGTCAATCACGCGTACCTGTTCAGCGGGCCGCGTGGGTGTGGCAAGACGACCAGCGCGCGGATCCTGGCGCGGTGCCTGAACTGCGAGCAGGGGCCCACGCCGACGCCGTGCGGGGAGTGCCAGTCGTGCCAGGACCTGGCGCGCAACGGGCCGGGTTCCATCGACGTCATCGAGATCGACGCGGCCTCGCACGGTGGTGTGGACGACGCCCGTGACCTGCGCGAGAAGGCCTTCTTCGGGCCCGCCGGAAGCCGGTACAAGATCTACATCATCGACGAGGCCCACATGGTCACGTCGGCCGGTTTCAACGCGTTGCTGAAGGTCGTCGAGGAGCCGCCGGAGCACCTCAAGTTCATCTTCGCGACCACCGAGCCCGAGAAGGTCATCGGCACGATCCGCTCCCGTACGCATCACTACCCCTTCCGGCTCGTGCCGCCCAGCACGCTGCGGGACTACCTCGGCGAGGTGTGCGGCAAGGAGGCGATCCCGGTCGAGGAAGGCGTCCTGCCGCTGGTCGTGCGGGCCGGGGCCGGGTCCGTGCGTGACTCGATGTCGGTCATGGACCAGCTGCTCGCGGGCGCGACCGCCGACGGCGTGACGTATGCCATGGCCACGTCCCTCCTCGGTTACACGGAAGCGTCGTTGCTCGACTCGGTCGTCGAGGCCTTCGCCTCGGGGGACGGGGCCGCCGCCTTCGAGGTCGTGGACCGCGTCATCGAGGGGGGCAACGATCCCCGGCGGTTCGTGACCGACCTGCTGGAGCGGCTGCGGGACCTGGTGATCCTGGCCGCCGTGCCCGACGCAGTCGAGAAGGGGCTCATCGACGCGCCCGTCGATGTGGTGGAGCGGATGCAGGCCCAGGCCGGCGTCTTCGGCGCCGCCGAGCTCAGCCGGGCCGCCGACCTCGTCAACGAGGGACTCACCGAGATGCGGGGCGCCAACTCCCCCCGCCTCCAGCTCGAACTGATCTGCGCCCGCGCACTCCTCCCCGCGACCTACGGCGACGAACGGTCCGTCATGGCCCGCCTCGACCGGCTGGAGCGCGGGGTGAACTTCGCCGGGCCCGGCGCCGGGCCCGCCATGGGGTACGTCCCCGGGCCCGACGCGCATGGGGGAGCGGCCACGCCGCCCATGGGCGGCGGCTTGCCTCCGCAGGCTTCCCAGGTTCCTCAGGCTCCCCAGCAGATGCAACAGGCGTCGCATGCGCCACAGGTTCCGGCGGGGGGCGGGCCTGCCGCCGCTCGGGCTGCGGTTCGGGGGGGCATGGGTCCCTCTTCAGGTCCGGGTCAAGGTTCCGGGCCTGGTCCGGGACCAGGCCCGGGTCCGGATGCGTACGGCGTCGAAGGCGCCCCCGCCCCCGCCGAGGCGGCTCCGGCTGCCCCGCACGAGGCACCGCCGATCGCCCCGGCCGCCGCGACCGGCCCTCCGCCCGCGCCCGCCGCGCCCGCCGCTCCCGCGAACGCCAACCCCGGCGCCCAGCCCCACGCCCAGCCACCTGCCAACGCACCCGCCCCCGCATCCGCCCCCGGCTCCTGGCCCACCCCCGCCGCCGCGGGCAGTGGGCGGCGGCCCGGTGGGTGGCCGACGGCCGCGCCCGCCGGTGGCGGAGCCGCGCCCGGGGCCCCGGCCGGTTCCGCACCCGGCCCGGCCGCACCACCCCCGCCCGCCCCGCCTGCCGCATCGGGCGGGCCGGGGGCGTATGCCCAGTCCGGTCCCCCGGCGGCGACCCACGCTCCCGCCGCCCACACCCCGGCCCCCGGCGGGCCCGACCCGCGTGTGCTGTGGCCGAACATTCTGGAGACGGTGAAGAACCGCCGCCGATTCACCTGGATCCTGCTCAGCCAGAACGCGCATGTGGCCGGGTTCGACGGCACGACCCTGCAGATCGGCTTCGTCAACTCGGGTGCGCGGGACAACTTCGCGAGCAGCGGCAGCGAGGACGTCCTGCGGGCGGCGCTGACCGAGCAGTTCAACGTGCACTGGAAGATCGAGGCGGTCATCGACACCTCGGGCGGCTCGGCCCCGCCGCCGGGCGCCCCCGGCGGTTACGGCGCCCCCGCTCCGGCCGCCGGTGGCTACGGCGGCGGATACGGCGGAGGCGGTGGCGCGGGCGGAGGCTACGGCAGCTCCCCGGCCCCGGCGGCCCGCCCCGCCGCGGCCCAGCCCTCGGCCCCGGCGCCCCGCCCGGCCTCCCCGGCCGCGCCGCACCAGTCGACCCAGTCCGCCCGGTCCGCCTCGTCTCCCCTCGCACCACCCCCGGCCCCCGAGCCCCCGCCCGTCTCCCCCGAGGACGACACCCCCGAGGACGACGACCCCGACCTCGACGAGTCCGCCGCCCTCTCCGGGCACGACCTGATCGTGCGGGAGCTGGGGGCGACGGTGGTGGACGAGATCGCGAACGAGCAGTAGCGAGCGAGGGCGGCGTCGCGCCGACCGTAAAGCCGCGCCGCCGCGAGACCGCTCGGGCGAGCGCCTTCATGGGAGTCCGTTCATGGGGGTCCGTTCGTCAGAGCCCTTCGCGAGAGCCCTTCGTGGGAGCCCGTTCGTGTGATCCCACAAACCCTCACCACCCCCCTCTTCGGAAGCCCCCACAAAGTCACCCGCCCCCTCCGGTTAGGCTGACCCCGTGAAGGTCCTCGTCATCGGTAGCGGTGCTCGTGAGCACGCGCTGTGCCGTTCTCTGTCCCTCGATCCCGACGTCACCGCGCTCCACTGCGCGCCCGGCAACGCGGGCATCGCGGAGGTGGCCGAGCTGCACTCGGTCGACGCGCTTGACGGCGCCGCCGTGGCCGCGCTGGCCACCCGGCTGGAGGCCGGACTCGTGATCGTGGGGCCGGAGGCCCCGCTGGTCGCGGGTGTCGCCGACGCCGTGCGCGCCGCGGGCATCCCGGTGTTCGGTCCCTCCGGGGAGGCCGCGCGGCTGGAGGGGTCCAAGGCCTTCGCGAAGGAGGTCATGGCCGGGGCGGCTGTGCCCACCGCGCGCTCGTACGTCTGCACGACCCCCGACGAGATCGACGAGGCGCTGGACGCGTTCGGCGCGCCGTACGTCGTGAAGGACGACGGGCTGGCGGCCGGCAAGGGTGTCGTCGTGACGGCTGACCTCGCCGAGGCCCGCGAGCACGCGCTCGCCTGTGGCCGCGTGGTCATCGAGGAGTTCCTGGACGGCCCCGAGGTCTCCCTCTTCGCGATCACCGACGGGGTGACCGTCGTCCCGCTCCAGCCGGCGCAGGACTTCAAGCGTGCCCTGGACGGCGACGAGGGCCCCAACACCGGCGGCATGGGCGCGTACTCGCCCCTTCCGTGGGCCGACCCGAAGCTGGTCGACGAGATCCTGCAGACCGTGCTGCAGCCGACCGTCGACGAGATGCGCCGCCGGGGCACTCCCTTCTCCGGCCTGCTCTACGCGGGCCTGGCCATCACCAGCCGCGGCGTACGGGTCATCGAGTTCAACGCCCGGTTCGGCGACCCGGAGACCCAGGTCGTCCTCGCCCGCCTCAGGACGCCGCTGGCAGGTGTCCTGCTCGCCGCCGCCAACGGCACCCTCGCCGACCTCGAACCCCTCCGCTGGAGCGACGACGCGGCCGTCACCGTGGTCGTGGCCTCGCACAACTACCCCGGCACCCCGCGCACCGGCGACCCCATCACCGGCCTCGACGAGGTGGCCGCCGTGGACGCGCCGCACGCGTACGTCCTGCACGCCGGTACGAAGCGCGCCGGCGACGACGTCGTCAGCGCCGGCGGACGCGTCCTGTCCGTCACGGCCACCGGCAAGGATCTCACCCAGGCCCGCGACCGCGCGTACACCGCCGTCGCCCGCATCGACCTCGACGGCTCCCAGCACCGTATGGACATCGCGGCGAAGGCGGCCGCCGAGGCGTGACGGCCCGGCCGGAGGCCGGCGGTCTCCGGCCGCCGGACAGGGCGTGACCGGCCGACGGCCGCCCCTGCCGCGCAACCGTGACCTTCCGCGCAACCACGGCCTTCCGCACCCCCTCCTGACATCCGCATACGAACCACCAGCAACGGGTACGAACCTCAGGCCCCGGAATCCCTCGGACACCCCCACAACCCCTGGAAAATCCGTCGGAATCCGGGGCCCGATCCTTGCCCAGCGTCATCCACCTCTCCCCAAAGCCATTCCATCGAGTGAGCGATGGTCCATCCGGCTGACGACGGCCTGGGCCCCAACTAGGGTGCGGCGCAAGCGTTCCGGCACTTGGCCCACCGGCATTGCGATGTCAGTGGTGGGTGCCACAGTGGGGGAGTGAGCAACGTCAGGGCATTCGGCGGCGACCTCAGTGACGAGCAGTCGTCAGTGACGAGCAGTCGTCGCGGTGCGCGCCGCACGGGACAGCAGGGGGTGACGTCGGGTCGTGACCGGTATGGCAGGTGGTGAGGAGGCGGGCGCGCAGGCCGCGCGCGCCAGGGCCCTCGCCGTGCTGCGTGTCCGCAGCAGGGCACTGGCCGTGGCCCTGTTGCCCGCGGCCGTCGCCGTCGTCCTCCTGGCCGGTGGGTCCACCGGCCACCTGACCGGCCGGGGCTGGTCCGTGGCGAGCTGGATCATGTCCGGCATCGCCGCCGTCGTGCTGCTCGCCGCCGCCGGCATCTCCCTCGTCGTCGCCCGCGCCCGGCCCGCCGTGAGCCCCACGGTCGCGATCGCCGAGGAGTCCGCGCCCGACCTCTACCGGCTGGTGCGGGATCTCGCCGACCGCCTGGACGTCCCGCCCCCCTCCGCGATAGCGCTCACGCCGGACTGCGACAGCTGGCTGGAGGACCGCACCCACCCGGCTCACGCCCCGCCGGCCCCCCGCCCGCCCGCCATCCCCGCACCGACCTCGGCCGACGGATCCCACGACGAGATGACCGGCGTACGCGGCCTGTCGTCCGGGCTGTCCTCGCCCCGTCGCCACCGCGCCCCCACCGCCCCCGTGCTCGTCATCGGCTCACCGTTCCTGTGGTGGATGCGGGTCGGTGAGCTACGGGCGGTGCTGGCACCCGTCGTCGCGGGTACGGGACCGTCCGCGCACCCCGACATAGCCGCGGCCCGCCGTTTCGTACGCGGCCTGGACGCCGCCGTGGCCGTCGCCTCGGCGCCGACGCGCGGTCCGCTCGTCCGGACCGTGCTGGCCGGTGTCGGCTGGGTGACCCGGCTGCTGCTGCGCGGCTGCCGGGGGCACGCGGCCGAGATGGAGCGAGGGGTCGCCGCAGCCGCGGCCGAGCGCGCACAGGCTGTGGACTACGGTCTGCGGATCGTCGCCCAGGAGCAGGTGGGCCTCGCCTACGCGGGCTGGGACCGCCTCCTCACCCGGGTGGCGCTGCCGGCCTGGCGGATGGGCCGCTGGCCGTCCCGTCTCGACGCGGGTGTCGTCGCCGCGCTCACCGAGCTGTCCCGCCGCGACCGCCTCGCCGAGGGCTTCGCCTCCCGGCTCGGCGAGCGCCCCGCCTGCGACCTCCTCGAAGAGCCCGGCACGATCGACGAGGCCGCGTCCCTCCTCGCCGCCCGGCTCTTCCACGGCGGCCCCGCCGAGTCCGGCCCCGACTGGGCCCCCGTCGACTGGCAGGAGTACCCGGACGAGGTCGTCGACCGCAAATGGCGTACCGACGCGGCCCGCCTCCACCGGGTCCTGGACGCGCTGGGCGTCCGCCACAGGACAGGCGGCACGGGCACGGACCCGAACGGCCCGGCCCCCGGCGGCCCGACCCTGGCCCGCGTACTGGACCACCTGACGGCTTCTGAGAGCCGACAGACCCACGAGCACGACCAGGATCAAGACCGCCACCGAGCCCAAGCCCAAGACCGAGCCCAAGACCGAGACCGAGCCCAAGACCGAGGCCGAGAGCGAGACCAAGAACCGGACCAGCACCACATATCCCCTCACGCCGACGACACCCCAGAGGCCCCCGGAACCCCCGACAACCCCGAGCCCGGCGAGTACGCCGCGCACGACGGCCACGCCGCGCACGACGGCCACGCCGCGCACGACGAGGACGACGACGAACCCCGCCTCACCAACGCCCACTCCGCCGCCCTCGCCGCAGGCCTCACCGCCGAGTTGGCGCGGGAGGAGGCGGCGGCCCCGGCCGCCGGGCCAGGCGCGGCCGGTGGCGGCGCCGAAGCGCAGGGCCCGGACCGGGACCTGTGGGACGACGGCCTGCTGCCACTGTTCCCGATGCAGCCGCCCCGCACGGGCCGCGAACTGCTGGCGGATCACGTCACCGCGATGGTCTGCTGCGCGGCGATGGACACGGCCGGCGCCACCCCCGGCCTCGACTGGCTCGACGGCCCCTCCCTCCTCGTCCACGGGGAACGGGCCGCCGACCTCACCCCCCGCGTCCTCACCCTCGTCGAGGAAGGCGACCCCGCCCCCCTCCGTGACTGGCTCCGCACCCTCGGCGTCCGCCCCGAAAAACCGGTCCGCCTGGTCTGACGGAACCTGACGGCACGTGACGGACCTGTCGGCACCCGACCGGCCGGCCAGCACCCACCCCCGCCCGCCACCAACCGCCCCCGACCATCCCCCACCGCCCCCGAACCACCCCCCCCCACCGCCCCCCGAACCACCCACCCTCCCCAACTCCCCACCCGGAGCCCCCCGTTCCACTCCTGCCAATTAGCGACGAACGGTGACGGAGCGCGTGCGTAATGTGATGTGCTGGGACCGATCGCGTACGTAGCAAGGGCTTGCGTCAGTTCACGGGGGACGAGGGAGGGGAGAACTCATGGGTTCGGAGCAACACATCCGCCGCTGGGAATCGGGCGCCCTCGCCCACGCCGTGACGGACCCCTTCGGCCTGGGTCCCGTCCCCTGGCTACGGGGCAATGTGACGTACTTCGACGACACCGGCCAAGTAGTGCCCTGGTATCTGGACCCGGGCCCGCCCGAATCCGGCACGGCGGCCAAGGGCGCACCGGGCAAGGGCGCCCGCGTCCCCGCCCCGCGCTCCTCGTCGGGCCCGCGCTCCGCGGACGACGTGCGGCGCCAGATCAAGGGGTTCACGGCGACCGGCGTCGCCGCACCCGGCGAGTCCATCGACTTCCACATCACCGTGGACCCGCCCCAGGAATTCGGCGTCGACATCTACCGCATCGGCCACTACAGCGGCGACGGCGCAGCGAAGATCACCACCAGCCCCCGCCTCGCCGGCATCGTCCAGCCGCCGCCCCTCACCGCCGACCGCACGGTCTCCTGCCACCACTGGTGGCTGTCCTGGCGGCTGCAGATCCCGAACTACTGGAACGCCGGCGCGTACGTGGCGGTCCTCACCACCGCCGACGGCTACCGCTCCCACGTGCCGTTCACCGTCCGCGACGACCACCCGGCCGACCTGCTGCTCGTGCTGCCGGACATCACCTGGCAGGCGTACAACCTGTACCCGGAGGACGGCCGCACCGGCGCCAGCCTCTACCACGCCTGGGACGAGGACGGCCGGCTGCTCGGCGAGTCCGACGCGGCGACGACGGTCTCCTTCGACCGCCCGTACGCCGGAGCCGGCCTCCCCCTCCACGTCGGCCACGCCTACGACTTCATCCGCTGGGCCGAGCGCTACGGCTACGACCTCGCCTACGCCGACGCCCGCGACCTGCACTCCGGCCGCGTCGACCCGACCCGCTACCGGGGGCTGGTCTTCCCGGGCCACGACGAGTACTGGTCGCCGCAGATGCGCCGGACCACCGAGATCGCCCGCGAGACCGGCACCTCGCTGGTCTTCCTCTCCTCCAACAGCATGTACTGGCAGGTGGAGCTGAGCCCGTCCCCGTCCGGTGTCCCCGACCGCCTCCTCACCTGCCGAAAACGCCGGGGCCCCGGCAAACCCGCCCTCTGGCGCGAGATCGACCGCCCCGAACAGCAGGTGATCGGCATCCAGTACGCGGGCCGGGTCCCCGACCCCCACCCCCTGGTCGTGCGCAACGCCGACCACTGGCTCTGGGACGCGACCGGCGCCCACGAGGGCGACGAGCTGGCCGGCATGGTCGCGGGCGAGGCCGACCGCTACTTCCCGCGCACCCCGCTCCCCGAGCACCACGGCCGCATCCTCCTCGCCCACTCCCCGTACAGGGACAGCGAGGACGTCGTCCGCCACCAGGAGACCTCCCTCTACCGCGCCCCCTCCGGCGCCTGGGTCTTCGCATCCGGCACATTCGCCTGGTCCCCGGCCCTGGACCGCCCCGGCCACGTCGACACCCGCGTCCAGCGCGCCACCGCGAACCTCCTGGACCGCATCTGCAAGCGCGACTGAGGCACCTCTCCGCCCACCGCGACTGAGGCACCTCTCCGCCCACCGCGACTGAGGCACCTCTCCGCCCACCGCGACCGAGGCACCTCTCCGACCACCCCGAGGCGCCGGAGCGCACCACCCGGCCCCCCCGCCCCGCGCCCCCCGACTCGCGCGCCCCACCCTCTGTCCGAGATCGATCCCGGTGTACGGGACAATCAGGCCATTGGACATCACCACGGGGAGGAACCGTGTCCGGATTCGTAGAAAAGCCCGAGCCTGTTCAGGTTCCGGGCCTGGTGCATCTGCACACCGGCAAGGTGCGCGAGCTGTACCAGAACGAGGCGGGCGACCTCGTGATGGTCGCCAGCGACCGAACGTCCGCGTTCGACTGGGTGCTGCCGACGGAGATCCCCGACAAGGGGCGCGTCCTCACGCAGCTGTCCCTCTGGTGGTTCGACCAGCTCGCCGACCTGGTCCCGAACCACGTCCTGAGCAGCGAACTCCCACCGGGCGCCCCCGCCGACTGGGCGGGCCGCACCCTCATCTGCAAGTCGCTCAAGATGGTCCCGGTGGAGGCCGTCGCCCGCGGCTATCTCACCGGCTCGGGCCTGCTGGAGTACAACGACTCCCGTACGGTCTGCGGCCTCGCCCTCCCCGAGGGCCTGGTCGACGGCTCGGAGCTGCCGGCGCCGATCTTCACCCCGGCCACCAAGGCCGCCGTCGGCGAGCACGACGAGAACGTCTCGTACGAGGAGGTGGCCCGCCAGGTCGGCGCGGAGACCGCCGCCCAGCTGCGCCAGACGACCCTCGCCGTGTACGCCCGGGCCCGGGACATCGCCCGCGACCGGGGCATCATCCTGGCCGACACCAAGTTCGAGTTCGGCTACGAGGAGGACACCCTTGTCCTCGCCGACGAGGTCCTCACCCCCGACTCGTCCCGCTTCTGGCCGGCCGATCTGTGGGAGCCGGGCCACGCCCAGCCGTCCTTCGACAAGCAGTTCGTCCGCGACTGGCTGACCTCCGCCGAGTCCGGCTGGGACCGGGCGAGCGAGCAGCCCCCGCCGCCGCTCCCCGCGGAGATCGTCGCCGCCACCCGCGCCAAGTACGTGGAGGCGTACGAGCGTCTGACGGGCCTGACCTGGAGCTAGTGCCGCGACAGGCACACGAAGAAGGCCCCGGTCGCGATGACCGGGGCCTTCTTTCACGAGCGGACGACCAGGTTCGAACTGGCGACCTCAACCTTGGCAAGGTTGCGCTCTACCAACTGAGCTACGTCCGCGTTGCGCCGTGGCGCGAAGCCCACTATACCCAACCTCGCTCCCGTGCGAGCCGCACCGCCGCGTGCCGATTCTCCACCCCGAGCTTGGAGACGGCCGACGACAGATAGTTCCGTACGGTCCCCTGGGAGAGCGCGGCGCGTTCGGCGATCTCCGCGACGGGCGACCCGTCGCCGGCGAATTCGAGCACCTCGGCCTCCCGCGCGGTCAGCGGCGAGTCCCCCGCGGAGATGGCGTCGGCCGCCAACTCCGGGTCCACATAACGGCTTCCCGCGTGCACTGTCCGGATGATCTCGGCGAGCCGCTGCGCGCTGACGGTCTTGGGGACGAAACCGCGCACACCCGCCTCAAGCGCCCGCTTCAGATGCCCCGGCCGCCCATGGCCGGTCACGATCAGCACCCGGCAGCCCGGCAGTTCGGCCCGCAGGGATGTGGCCACCTTCACACCGTCCGCGCCCGGCATCTCCAGGTCCAGCACCGCCACGTCCGGCTCGTGCGCCCGCGCCATGGCCAGCGCCTCCGGACCGCTCGCCGCCTCCGCGACCACCACCAGGTCGTCCTCCAGCGACAGCAGCGCGGCCAGCGCCCCCCTGATCAGATGCTCGTCATCGGCGAGCAGCAGCCGCACACGCCGCCCGGCCTCCGGTACGGCGCTCATGACGTGCCCTTCCCCACGGGGACCGCGGCTCTCGGCGACGGCAGCGGCACCCGGGCCACCACCCGGAACGCCTCCCCGCCCACCGGTCCCGCCTCCAGCGTCCCGGCCACGACCGCCAGCCGCTCTCGCAGCCCGGCGAGCCCGGACCCGCCGCCCCCGCCGCAGCGCTCCGTGTCCCCGCCTCCGTCCCCGGCCACCCGTAGCCCGTCGTTCTCCACGGTCAGCACCACCTGCCCCTCCGTCACCTTCAACACCACCGCGCACTGCCCTGCGTTCCCGTGCCGCAGCACGTTCGTCGTTCCTTCCCGCACCACCCACGCGAGCGCGGACTGCACCTCGCCGGGCAGCCCGGCGGTGTCCGCCCCGGCGACCGAGCAGTCGATGCCGGCTGCCTCCAACACACCGCGCGCACCGGAGAGTTCCACGCCGAGGTCGGCCTCGCGGTACCCCCGTACGACATCGCGCACCTCGCGCTGGGACTCCTGCGCGATCCGCTGGACCTCGATCATCTGCTCGACGGCCTCGGGGCGTTCCCGGCGGGCCAGCTGGACGGCCAGTTCGCTCTTGAGGGCGATGACCGCGAGGTTGCGGCCGATCACGTCGTGCAGGTCGCGTCCGAAGCGGAGCCGTTCCTCGGCCACGGCGAGCCGGGCGCGGGTCTCGCGGGCGTCGTCGAGTTCGTAGACGGCCCTGAGGAGCCAGACGGAGAAGATGGAGGTGAAGGCGATGGCCGTGATGCCGAACAGCATCGCCAGCACGGTGGCCAGGACTTCGGCCCCGTTGGCCCCGACGGCGAGGGCCGAGGCCCCGCTGACCGCGACGAAGGCCACGACCATGGCCAGTACGCGCCGTCGGCTGCGGAGGCCGAGCGCGATGATGCCGACGCCGAAGATCAGGACGCCTCCGAACATCACGCCCAGCGCCGTCCTGGCGTCGTCGTCGGGGGCCCCGCCGTGGGCGAGGACGAACGCCACGAGCCCTACCAGCGCGGTGGCGGTCCCGAGCGTCCAGAGCAGGCGTACGGGCTGCTCACGGCTGCCGCGCACCCAGTCGAGCGACCGGGAGACCGTGATCGAGGAGAGCGCGGCGTGCGCGCACACCAGGGCGAAGAACCAGCCGGCGTACCGCAGCGACAACTGGCCGAAGAGCGGTATCCCGAACCCGCCGATCTCGATCAACGGGAACGAGTGGAACGACCACCGCGTGTACGTCTCCACCTTCGCCGGCGTGCTCTTTCCCCGCCACCATGCCCCCGGCCCCCGCATGACCCAACCCCTCTCACCGGCGCGGTTCCCAGCGGAACCACCGCCGTACAGCAAACACCGCGAGCAGGGTCCAGGCCAGCGCGGTGGCGATGGCGCCGAGTGCCTCGTAGGCGGACAGGTCGCCGGTCCAGCCGCCGCGCACCAGGGTGATGACAGGGGAGAGCGGCAGCAGTTCGCAGACGGCGGCCACGCGGTCGGGCAGCACTTCGAGGGGGATGGTGATGCCCGAGCCGAGCATCGACACGAACATCAGCGGCAGGCTGGTCACCTGCGCGCTCTCGGCCGTACGGCTGAGGCCCGCCGTGACCGCCGCCAGCGCCACGCACAGCACGACCCCCAACAGCACGCCCAGTACGGCAAGTTGGGGAGCGGGCGGGGTCTCGACGTCGAGCAGGACCGTGCTGCCGGCCGTGACGAGCACACACTGCGCGAGCCCGATGCCGACGGCGGGCAGCGCGGCCCCGACCAGGATCTCCGGGTCGCGCAGCTCACCGGTCCGCAGCCGCTTGATGACCAGTTCCTCGCGGCGTACGACATAGACGCTGGTGAGGGTGGTGTAGATCGCGAAGAGCAGCGAGAAGCCGACCGCGGCGGGCAGGATGACCGTCCCGACGCTCAGCCCCGCCTTCGCCAGATCCATCTCGTCCGTCGCCGACCGCACGCTGAGCGGCAGCAGCAAGGGCACGAGCACCGCCGTGACCAGCGTGGCCCGGCTCCGCCCCAGCAGCGTCAGCTCGGCGCGGACGAGGGCGGTCATACGGCCCTTGGCCGTCGTACGGCTCGGGGACGTGACGGTGCGGACGGTGCTCATGCGGTCGGCTCCTTCGTACGGGACTCCGTGTGTGACTCGGCTGTCGCGGCGGCCGCCGACGCGGCCGCCGTCTCCCGGGCGATCCGCAGGAACGCCTCCTCCAGCGAGGCCGACCGCACCTCCAGCCGCCCCAGTTCCACCCGCGCCCGTTCGGCCCAGAGCAGCAGCGCGGTGGCCGCCCGCTGGAGTTCGTGCGTGCGCAGCACCACCGTGCGGCCCGTCTCCTCGTGCCCGGTGACGCCGAGTTCGCCGAGCGGCGGCAGGTCGCCGAGGAAGTAGCCGGCGGGCAGGTCGAAGGAGATGCGGGACGGCTGGGAGGCGGTCACCTCGGCCGGGGTGCCGGTCGTCGCGACGACGCCCTCGTGGAGGATGGCGAGCCGGTCGGCGAGGTCCTCCGCCTCCTCCAGGTAGTGCGTGGTGAGCAGCACGGTCGTACCTTCGTCGCGCAACTCCCGCACCAGCTCCCAGGTGTCCTGGCGGCCCTCCGCGTCGAGTCCCGTGGTCGGCTCGTCCAGGAAGAGGACCTCGGGGCGCCCGAGGAGGGCGAGCGCCAGGTCGAGGCGCCGCTTCTCGCCCCCGGACAGCTGCTTGACGCGTACGCCGGCCCGCCGTGCGAGCCCGACGAGATCCAGCGCCTCCCCGATGGGCCGTGCCCCGCTGGTGCAGCCCGCCCACATCCGCACCGTCTCCGCGACGGTCAGCTCGGAGGGGAAGCCGCCCTCCTGGAGCATCACGCCGATCCGGGGGCGTACGGCGGCGCGCTCGGCGTAGGGGTCGTGGCCGAGGACCCGCACCCGGCCGCCGGACGGCGGCGCGAGCCCCTCCAGCAGTTCGACCGTGGATGTCTTGCCCGCGCCGTTGGTGCCCAGGAGCGCGAAGAGTTCTCCCCGGCCCACGGAGAACGTGATTCCCCGTACGGCCTCGAAACCGCCCCCGTACACGCGCCGCAGGTCGGTGACCTCGATCACGTTCTCGTGATCGGGGGTGTTCACCTCGTCGTGTGCGTTCGTTTTCATGCCTTCAGCGTCTCGGCGATACGGGCCGGACAGCAGTGCGCGGTGTCATCACTCGGCATGACAAATGTCAGACGCGCCCGCCTCGGCACGAAGAAGACCCATGAACAAGACCACGAACAAGACCACGAAGAAGGCCCCGGTCCAGTGGACCGGGGCCTTCTTTCACGAGCGGACGACCAGGTTCGAACTGGCGACCTCAACCTTGGCAAGGTTGCGCTCTACCAACTGAGCTACGTCCGCATTGCCTCCGACCGGCTCTCACTGATCGGCGCGTCGACCACTTTACCTGATCCACCGGAGTGGTTGGTAAGTGATCAGAGCGGGTGACAGGAATTGCACACTGCGCCTTCCCCCTGGAAGGGGGATGTTCTGCTACTGAACTACACCCGCGTGACTCCGGTGAGCCCGACCTTTCGGCCTTGCCCCTCGGCGTGCTCCAGACTCTAGCTGATCGGCCGGGGGGCAACGCAAGTCGGTTGTCCGCCAGGGACCAAGTCGCCCGTCCGCGGGGCTCGCTGACGAAGCCTGACGAACCCCACGGACGGCCGGTGTGCGCGTCTGCCGCGCCGCCGCTCTACTGCGCCTCGGCGAACGCCTCGTAGACCCTCTTGGGGATCCGGCCACGCGCGGGAACGTCCAGCTTGTTGGCCTGGGCCCAGGCGCGGACCGCCGCCGGGTCCGGGGCGATCTGGGTCTGCTTGTAGGCCTTGCCCGACTTCGACCGCTTACGGCCGGCGTCGACGTAGGGCGCGAGCGCCTTACGCAGTTTCTTGGCATTGGCTTCGTTCAGGTCGATCTCGTACGACTTTCCGTCGAGTCCGAAGGCGATCGTCTCCGCCGCTTCCGAGCCGTCGATGTCGTCGGAGAGAGTGACCACGACACGCTGCGCCACGAATATCGGTCCCTTCGTGCGACATCTCTCCGTTGACGTGCCCTGACGTCAGGGAGATGTCGGCTGTCCGGCTGTTATTTGGGCAAAGTATCGGCTATTGCCAATTCATTTGTACAGTGCCCGGCATTGCAATGTGAAGACAGACTTAATCCGCCCGCGTGTCCCGCGCGCAATAGGGTTCATGGATCTTTCCCGGAAGTTTTCGCGAGGGTGATCACCTGATACCTGATCGTGACCGCCATCACCTGCATTCTCTGTAGTTTCCTACGAATCTACTCGCGTAGAAATTTTGTACGGGTAGTCTGAACAGACCTGTAGGAACGCTCAGCACCACAACACCGGGAGTGCCAGTGGCACGCGTCGTAGTCGACGTCATGCTCAAGCCGGAGATCCTCGACCCCCAGGGCCAGGCGGTGCAGCGCGCGCTGCCGCGCCTCGGTTTCGAGGGCGTCTCCGACGTACGTCAGGGAAAGCGATTCGAACTGGAAGTTGACGGACCGGTGGACGACGCCGCGCTCGCCCGCATCCATGAACTGGCGGAATCCTTCCTCGCCAACACCGTGATCGAGGACTTCACCGTCAAGGTCGAAGAAGTCGCGGAGGCGGCGAAGTGACCGCACGTATTGGCGTCGTCACTTTTCCGGGCAGCCTCGACGACCGGGACACCCAGCGTGCGATCAGGCTCGCGGGCGCCGAACCCGTCGCTCTCTGGCACAAGGACAAGGATCTCAAGCAGGTCGACGCCGTGGTGCTGTGCGGCGGTTTCTCCTACGGCGACTATCTGCGCGCCGGAGCCATCGCCCGCTTCTCGCCGGTGATGGAGACGCTCATCGAGCAGGCGAAGGCCGGACTGCCGGTCCTCGGTATCTGCAACGGCTTCCAGATCCTCACCGAAGCCCACCTGCTCCCGGGCGGGATGCTCGGCAACGACCACCTCCACTTCATCTGCCGCGACCAGCAGCTGCGGGTGGAGAACGCGGAGACCGCCTGGACCACCGACTACACGGCCGGCCAGGAGATCCACATCCCGCTGAAGAACATGGACGGCCGGTACGTCGCCGACCGGCGCACGCTGGACGAGCTGGAGGCGGAGGGCCGCGTCGCCTTCCGCTACCTCGGCTTCAACCCCAACGGCTCGCTCAACGACATCGCGGGCATCACCAACGGGGCCGGCAACGTCGTGGGCCTCATGCCGCACCCGGAGCACGCCGTCGAGCCCCTCATCGGCTCGGGCCGCACCGATGGCCTCCCCTTCTTCACCTCGATCCTCAAGAAGCTGGTCAACGCATGAGCCGGACGCCTCTGGACACGGTCGAGCACGCGGCAAAGACCCCCGACGTCGAGCTGCCCTGGGCCGAACTGGGCCTGAAGAAGGACGAGTACGAGCGGGTCGTGGAGATCCTCGGCCGCCGTCCGACCGGCGCCGAGCTGGCCATGTACTCGGTCATGTGGTCCGAGCACTGCTCCTACAAGTCCTCGAAGGTCCACCTCCGCCAGTTCGGCGAGAAGGCCCCGCAGTCCGACGCGCTCCTCGTCGGCATCGGCGAGAACGCGGGCGTCGTGGACGTCGGCCAGGGCTACGCGGTCACCTTCAAGGTCGAGTCGCACAACCACCCGTCGTACGTCGAGCCCTACCAGGGCGCGGCCACCGGCGTCGGCGGCATCGTCCGCGACATCATCGCGATGGGCGCGCGCCCGGTCGCGGTCGTGGACCCGCTGCGCTTCGGCGCGGCCGACCACCCCGACACCAAGCGCGTCCTGCCCGGCGTCGTCGCGGGCATCGGCGGCTACGGCAACTGCCTGGGCCTGCCCAACATCGGCGGCGAGGTCGTCTTCGACGCCTGCTACCAGGGAAACCCGCTGGTCAACGCCGGTGCCATCGGCGTCATGCGGCATGAGGACATCCACCTCGCGAAGGCCTCCGGCGCGGGCAACAAGGTCATCCTCTACGGCGCCCGCACGGGCGGCGACGGCATCGGCGGCGCGTCCATCCTCGCCTCCGAGACCTTCGACGACGCCAAGCCGTCGAAGCGCCCCGCCGTCCAGGTCGGTGACCCGTTCCAGGAGAAGCTCCTCATCGAGTGCACGCTCGAGGCCTTCGCCGAGAAGCTGGTCGTCGGCATCCAGGACCTGGGCGCGGCCGGCCTGTCCTGCGCGACGAGCGAGCTGGCCTCGAACGGCTCGGGCGGCATGCGTGTGACCTTGGACGACGTACCTCTCCGCGACTCGACCCTCTCTCCCGAGGAAATCCTCATGAGCGAGTCGCAGGAACGCATGTGCGCGGTGGTGGAGCCGGAGAAGGTCGACCGGTTCCTGGAGATCTGCGACAAGTGGGACGTCATCGCCACCGTCATCGGCGAGGTGACGGACGGCGACCGCCTGGAGATCTTCTGGCACGGCGGCAAGATCGTCGACGTCGACCCGCGCACGGTCGCGCACGACGGCCCGGTCTACGAGCGCCCGTACGCCCGCCCGTCCTGGCAGGACGCGCTCCAGGCGGACGACGCGAACAAGCTTGCGCGCCCGGCGACGAGCGAGGAGCTCCGCGAGCAGGTCCTGAAGCTGGTGGCCTCGCCCAACCAGGCCTCCAAGTCCTGGATCACCAGCCAGTACGACCACTTCGTGCAGGGCAACACGGTGCTGGCCCAGCCCGAGGACTCCGGGATGATCCGCATCGACGAGGAGAGCGGCCTCGGTGTCGCCATCGCGACGGACGGCAACGGCCGGTTCGCCAAGCTCGACCCGTACGCGGGCGCGCAGCTGGCGCTCTCGGAGGCGTACCGGAACGTGGCGACGACCGGCGCCAAGCCGCTCGCCGTCTCCGACTGCCTGAACTTCGGCTCCCCCGAGGACCCGGCGGTCATGTGGCAGTTCGCGGAGGCCGTACGCGGTCTGGCGGACGCCTGCCTGCAGCTGGGCACGCCGGTCACCGGCGGCAACGTGTCGCTCTACAACCAGACGGGCGAGGTGGCCATCCACCCCACCCCGGTCGTCGCGGTCCTGGGCGTCATCGACGACGTCGCCCGCCGCACCCCGGTCGCCTTCCAGGAAGAGGGCCAGCTCCTCTATCTCCTCGGCGACACCCGTGAGGAGTTCGGCGGCTCGGCCTGGTCCCAGGTCGTCCATGACCACCTCGGCGGGCTGCCCCCGGCGGTGGATCTGGAGCGCGAGCGCCTCCTCGCCGAGATCCTCATCTCCGCCTCCCGCGACGGAATGATCGACTCCGCGCACGACCTGTCGGACGGCGGCCTGATCCAGGCGGTCGTGGAGTCGGCCCTGCTGGGCGACAAGGGCGCGCGCCTGGTCGTCCCGGACGGTCTCGACGCGTTCACCTTCCTCCTGTCGGAGTCGGCCGGCCGCGCGATCGTCGCGATCCCCCGCTCCGAGGAACTCCGCTTCAACGACATGTGCGGCGCGCGGAGTCTCCCGGCCACCCGCATCGGCGTCGTCGACGGCGACTCGGTGGAGATCCAGGGCGAGTTCGCGCTCACCCTGGAGGAACTGCGCGAGGCACACGAGGGCACGATCCCGGCGCTGCTGGCGTAAGTCCTCTTCCCCGTACGGCACTTCGGCCCCGCCTGTCACGACAGGCGGGGCCCAAGTCATGCGTGACGGTCCTGTAGGGATGCGGGACTCCACCTCCGAACCACCTGGTACCGCTGCTGACTTCGACAGCCGGCCGGTGAGATCGCGGGCCTTCGGTGAGGACACGGCCGTCGGTGGAACGGGGAAGTAATCGGTGGGAGTCCCTGACGGGATACGCAAGTCCCTCAACGTGCTGTTGTGTCTGGTCGCGCTCGTGGGCATCGGGTGGAGCGGCAAGGAGATCTGGCAGGTCTGGAACAACCGACGCCAGATCGGCGCGGGCTGCGCGGGACTCGTCCCGGCCGGGCGGGTGCTGGCGCTCTCCCCGGCCGGCGGCAGCATCAGACACCGCCTGGGCGACGAGGGCACGATCGAACTGGACGCCGGGCTGCCCCAGGACTGCGAGATCTTCAGCACCGAGGCGGGCGGGAAACTCGGCACGCGCTCCGGTGAGAGGTGGTTCTTCACAGCCGCGGTGGGCGTCTACCCGGATGAGGTCCCGACGGTTCCGGAAGGCTTCTGGGACTTCCTCCTCGACCCACTCGGCAAGCCCAACCACCCGACCGAGCCGCTCGGCGGCGGCATCGCGGGTCTGGTCACCGACTCGGCTGTCATCGTCGAACTGCCCTGCGCCGAGGGCGAGTCGGACGGACGGCCGGTCAAGCCGCTGTGGGCGAGGGCCTCGCTGATGGACCTCGGGTCGGCGTTCCACGACAACGGCCAGCTCACCGACCACGACCGGAACATTCTCGCCGAGACCGCCGTGCTCACCGCCAACAACTTCGCCGATCGGCTGGGCTGCGCCGACCGGCTGCCCGATCCGCCGGAGGACATCCCCGCCCTGACGGACGGCCCGACCCCGGCTTCCCGGGCGAACGGCGACCTGCGCCTGGTACCGCGAGGCCGGCTTCGCCCGCCAGGACCGACTCGCCGACCAGGTGTTCGAGAGCCGTCGGAAGGGCGAGACGTGGGACGAGCGCTGCGCCCTGGTGCTCAGCCGGGAACGGGCGAGCGGCCTCTACCGGCTCCACGCGGACGAGGAGAAGTACGGCTACGTCGTCAGGCCGGTGAACCCGGGCCAGTGGTTCGTCTCCTTCCACACCTACTCCGGCGAACTCGCGAAGAACGTCCAGCTCAGGGACCCCGACCCCGACGAGGCCCCGGCTGTCGCGGCACCGGGCGAGGCAGGCCGCGACAACCAGGGCGAGGCCGTCTGGTGGGCCTCCTCCGTCTGCGACGGGAAGCCGCGGATCCACACGATGACCATCGCCGTCGGCTACGACAAGCTGACCGCCCTCGCGTACGAGAAGGTCTTCCGCGCGTATGTCACCGACGCCGCCGAACGCCACAACTGCGCGGACATCGAGTTCCCCGCGTACGAGACGTTCACGGCTTCGTACGCCGAGAGGGCCGCGTCTTGAGCTTCCCGGACCGCGACTGCACGAACATCGAGTTCCCCACCACCTCCGCCCTCCCCTCCCCATAGGCTCCCCACCATGCCCCCGGCCAGGAAACGCCCCCGCACCTACGATCCCGCCAAGACCCGCAAGGCCGTGCCGGCCCAGTTCGAGAACGTACGGGCGGCCGTGGGCACCCTCACCCCGGAACAGCTGGCGCTGCCCACCCGGCTCGGGGAGTGGACCGTGCGGGACCTGGCCGCGCACATCACGATGGCCGTGGAGAGCGTCAGCCGGGCGCTGGAGCGGCCGGAGCCCGCGAAGGCGGAGCTGGACCCGCTCGACTACGCCTCCGCCACCGGCGCGTACGCCGGTGCCATCGCCGAGGGCAGCCGCACCCTGGCCGAGGCCAACCCCGACGTCACCGCCCTCTACGCCCGGGTCGGGCAGCGGATCGCCGACGCGCTCGCCGCCGCCGGACCGGGCCGGGTCATCGACACCCGCGCCGGCGGCATGCTGCTCGACGACTACCTGCTGACCCGCGCCATCGAACTGGTCGTCCACACAGACGACCTGAACGCGGCCGTCCCCGGCCTCGACATCCCGTACGACCGGCACGCCCTCGCCACCTGCGTCCGCCTCCTCGCCGACACCCTCGCCACGCGCGCCCCCGGCGGTTCGACCGAGGTGCGGATCCCGCCGTACGCCGTCGTGCAGTGCGTGGAGGGGCCGAGGCACACCCGGGGCACGCCGCCGAACGTCGTCGAGACCGATCCGCTGACCTGGATCCGGCTCGCGACCGGCCGGCTGGACTGGGCCACCGCCCTCGACGAGGCGAAGGTGAGCGCGAGCGGTGAGCGCGCGGACCTGAGCAAGCTGTTGCCCCTCATGGGCTGAGCCCAGGTGGAACCGCCCACGGACCCCACCCGTCCCACCGGCATGGACATGCAGCGACTCACCCGCACCGCTCTGCCCCTGACGGCCCTGACCCTGCTGCCGCTCCTCGCGGCCTGCGGCACCGAGTCGGGCAGCGGCTCCGGCAGCGGTTCCGTCGGCTCGGGGACCACGAAGGCCTCCGTCACCGGCGTCCGCTGGGCCGTCGACAGCCTGACCGTCGACGGCAAGACGGCGCAGGCCCCCGGCGGTGCCTATCTGAAGATCGCCGACGACGGCGAGGTCAACGGCAACTACGGCTGCAACACGTTCGGCTCGACCGCCGCCTTCGAGGACGACGGCATCGACTTCGAGGCCGCCCGCTCCACCGAGATGGCCTGCGGCGATGCCCCGATGAAGTTCGAGGAGAGCTTCGCCCGCGCGCTCGACGCCGAGAAGTTCACCGCCGAGACCACCGACGGTGGACTGACCCTCACCACGGCCGACGGCGACACCGTCAAGCTCAGCGAGGAGAAGCCCGCCGAGCTGTACGCCACCAAGTGGCGCGTCGACTCCCTCCTCGACCACGACGTGGCCAGTTCCCTTCCCGAGGCCGCCGAGGGCAAGGCCTGGTTCACCCTCGACAAGAAGGCGGGCACCGTCAACGGCAGCCTCGGCTGCAACGAGGTCTCCGCCAGGGCGACGGTGAGCGACGACAAGATCACCCTTGGCAACCCGCGTACCACGCGCAAGATGTGCTCCGACTCACTCATGGCCACCGAGCGGGCCCTGTTGGAGGTCTTCAAGGGCACGGTGGAATATCGGATCGATCACCGCAGTATCACGCTGACCAGCGAAAACAACGTCGGTATCGGTGCCGTCGCCGACAAGTGACATGCGGCGGCCCGCAGTCGGGAACCGGGGCGGGCGGGATCACCGGATTCGGACCGGTGCACGATCTCGCCTACACTCGGAGGCGTGCCACGTGGTGACGGACGACTCAACCACGACCTTCTCCCCGGTGAGAAAGGCCCCCAGGACGCGTGTGGCGTCTTCGGTGTCTGGGCCCCGGGTGAAGAGGTCGCCAAGCTTTCGTACTTCGGGCTCTACGCCCTCCAGCATCGGGGCCAGGAATCCGCGGGTATCGCGGTCAGCAACGGCTCCCAGATCCTCGTCTTCAAGGACATGGGCCTCGTTTCCCAGGTCTTCGACGAGACCTCGCTCGGTTCCCTCCAAGGTCACATCGCGGTCGGTCACGCCCGCTACTCGACCACCGGCGCCTCCGTGTGGGAGAACGCCCAGCCGACCTTCCGTGCCACCGCGCACGGCTCCATCGCCCTCGGCCACAACGGCAACCTCGTCAACACGGCGCAGCTCGCCGAGATGGTCGCCGACCTGCCCAAGCAGGAGGGCCGTACGCCCCGGGTGGCGGCCACCAACGACACCGACCTGCTCACCGCGCTCCTCGCGGCCCAGGTCGATTCCGACGGCAAGCCGCTGACCATCGAGGAGGCCGCTCACACGGTCCTCCCGCAGGTGCGCGGTGCCTTCTCCCTCGTCTTCATGGACGAGCACACCCTCTACGCGGCCCGCGACCCACAGGGCATCCGCCCGCTGGTCCTCGGCCGCCTGGAGCGCGGCTGGGTCGTCGCCTCCGAGTCCGCCGCCCTCGACATCTGCGGCGCCTCCTACGTCCGCGAGATCGAGCCGGGCGAGTTCATCGCCATCGACGAGAACGGCCTGCGCACCTCCCGATTCGCGGACGCGAAGCCCAAGGGCTGTGTCTTCGAGTACGTGTACCTGGCCCGCCCGGACACCGACATCGCCGGCCGGAACGTGTACCTCTCCCGCGTGGAGATGGGCCGCAAGCTCGCCAAGGAAGCCCCGGTCGACGCCGACCTCGTCATAGCGACGCCGGAATCCGGCACCCCGGCCGCCATCGGCTACGCGGAGGCCTCCGGCATCCCGTTCGGCGCCGGTCTGGTGAAGAACGCCTACGTCGGACGTACGTTCATCCAGCCCTCCCAGACGATCCGCCAGCTCGGCATCCGCCTGAAGCTGAACCCGCTGAAGGAAGTCATCAAGGGCAAGCGCCTGGTCGTCGTCGACGACTCGATCGTGCGCGGCAACACCCAGCGCGCGCTGGTGCGGATGCTCCGTGAGGCGGGCGCGGCGGAGGTCCACATCCGGATCTCCTCGCCCCCGGTGAAGTGGCCCTGCTTCTTCGGCATCGACTTCGCCACCCGCGCCGAGCTCATCGCCAACGGCATGACCATCGACGAGATCGGCACCTCGCTGGGCGCCGACTCCCTCTCCTACATCTCCATCGACGGCATGATCGAGGCGACCACCATCGCCAAGCCGAACCTCTGCCGCGCCTGCTTCGACGGCGAGTACCCGATGGAGCTGCCGGACCCCGAGCTGCTCGGCAAGCAGCTGCTGGAGACCGAGCTGGCCGCCGGGCCCGCCGCCACGGCCGCGGCCGACGCGATCCGTCGCCCGTAGGGCCCCGTACACCTGCTTCTCCGCAGTACGACACGAAAGTTCTCACCGTCATGTCTGAGACAACTGGTGCCAGCTACGCAGCCGCGGGCGTCGACATCGAGGCGGGCGACCGCGCCGTAGAGCTGATGAAGGAGTGGGTGAAGAAGACGCAGCGCCCCGAGGTCCTCGGCGGCCTCGGCGGCTTCGCCGGCCTCTTCGACGCCTCCGCCCTCAAGCACTACGAGCGCCCGCTGCTCGCCTCCGCCACGGACGGCGTCGGCACGAAGGTCGACATCGCCCGTCAGCTGGGCGTGTACGACACCATCGGCCACGACCTGGTCGCGATGGTGATGGACGACATCGTGGTGTGCGGCGCCGAGCCGCTGTTCATGACCGACTACATCTGTGTCGGCAAGGTCCATCCCGAGCGTGTCGCCGCCATCGTCAAGGGCATCGCCGAGGGCTGTGTCCTCGCCGGCTGCGCCCTCGTCGGCGGCGAGACCGCCGAGCACCCGGGCCTCCTCGGCCCGGACGACTTCGACGTCGCGGGCGCCGGCACGGGCGTGGTCGAGGCGGAGCACCTGCTCGGCCCGGATCGTATCCGTACGGGTGACGCGGTGATCGCCATGGCGGCCTCCGGCCTTCACTCGAACGGGTACTCGCTCGTCCGCCACGTCCTCCTCAACCAGGCGGGCCTCTCCCTGGACGCCGAGATCGCCGACCTCGGCCGCACCCTCGGCGCGGAGCTCCTGGAGCCCACCAAGATCTACTCCCTGGACTGCCTGGCCCTCACCCGCACCACCGAGGTCCACGCCTTCAGCCACGTCACCGGCGGCGGCCTGGCCGCCAACCTGGCCCGCGTCGTCCCCGACGCCCTGCACGCCACCGTGGACCGCTCCACCTGGACCCCGGCCCCGATCTTCGACCTCGTCGGCCGCACCGGCCAGGTCGACCGCCTGGAGCTGGAGAAGACCCTCAACATGGGCGTCGGCATGATCGCGATCGTCCCGCAGGAATCCGCGGACGTGGCCCTCACCACCCTGACGGACCGAGGCGTCGAAGCCTGGGTAGCAGGCGAAATCACCGACCGCAACACCCACACCACGGGCGCAGAACTGGTGAACGACTACGCACGGGCCTAGGCGGCGGCGCGCCCCTGATGGGCCGAAGGCCCAATAGGGGCGCGGGGAACTGCGCGACCAGCCACAACGCACTCGCACTCGCAACTCACAGTGGGCCCCGAGCTATTAGGCGCCCTGCTCCCCCAGCGGAGCGACAACGCACAAAACCCGGTCCGGCGGTAGCAACCGCCGACCGGGTGAAGCGCAGCTGGAGCGTCAAGCCCCGCGACGATGCGACGCGGGACCGGACTCATCGTCCTCGTCCTCGTCGTCATCGTTGTAGAGATCCGCGTACTGGGCGTACGGGTCGTCTTCTTCCTCGTCGTCGTCCTCGAACGGCTCGCCATTCGGCGGCTGGTTCGAAGTCGAAGCGCCCAGCTCATTGGCCAGACGCGAGAGGTCAGTCCCGCCGCTGCTGTACTTCAGCTGGCGGGCGACCTTCGTCTGCTTGGCCTTTGCCCGGCCGCGCCCCATGGCTCGACCCCCTCGGATACGGGGCTCGGTGGCCCCAGAGTCTTGACACGCGTTCATGATCTGGAACGGGCTCTCCGCAGAGAGACCGGTCCGTAGGGCTTCCACGGTACCTGAGCCCACGCCCATACGGTACGTCGCCCGCAGGACGTGGCGGTACCCAGAACCCGCGAGGTGCCCTGTCCTCGCTGGTCAAGGGTGATTTTAACCGTTTCTCGGCCGACGACCCGCCGGTTGGAGTGAGAGTTCTCTCTCAAGCCACCGGCGGGTACCGGCCGAGACCGCGCGACCTCGCGCGGACGGATCAGCGTCCGTGCCGTGCGGTCGCCTCGTGCATCCGCTGCTCGGCGATCCGGTCGGCCGCCGCGGCCGGCGGAATGCCATCCATCTTCGCACGTGCGAAGATTCCTAGCGTGGTGTCGTAGATCTTCGCGGCCTTCGCCCGGCACCGCTCGAAGTCGAACCCATGGAGTTCGTCGGCGACCTGGATGACCCCGCCGGCGTTCACCACGTAGTCCGGCGCGTAGAGGATCCCGCGGTCGGCGAGGTCCTTCTCGACTCCGGGGTGGGCGAGCTGGTTGTTGGCCGCGCCGCACACCACCGCGGCCGTCAGAACGGGCACGGAGTGGTCGTCGAGGGCCCCGCCGAGCGCGCAGGGCGCGTAGATGTCGAGCCCCGTCACCCGGATCAGTGCCTCGGTGTCGGCGACGGAGGTGACCCCATCAGGATGGCGGTCGAGGATCCGCCGTACGGCCTCCTCGCGGACGTCCGTGACGACGACCTCGGCGCCCTCCGCCCGCAGATGGTCCACGAGGTGGTGGCCGACCTTGCCGACGCCCGCGACGCCGATTCTGCGGTCGCGCAGCGACGGGTCGCCCCACAGGTGCTGGGCGGAGGCCCGCATGCCCTGGTAGACCCCGAAGGCCGTCAGGACCGAGGAGTCGCCGGCGCCGCCGTTCTCGGGGGACCGGCCGGTCGTCCAGCGGCACTCGCGTGCCACGACGTCCATGTCGGCGACGTACGTACCGACGTCGCACGCGGTGACGTACCGGCCGCCCAGCGAGGCCACGAACCGCCCGTAGGCGAGCAGCAGCCGCTCGCTCTTGTCGCGGTCCGGATCGCCGATGATGACGGCCTTGCCGCCGCCGTGGTCGAGCCCGGCCATGGCGTTCTTGTACGACATCCCGCGCGCGAGGTTCAGCGCGTCGGCGACGGCCTCCGCCTCGGTCGCGTACGGGTAGAAGCGCGTGCCGCCGAGAGCGGGGCCCAGCGCGGTGGAGTGGAGGGCGATGACGGCCTTGAGGCCACTGGCCCGGTCCTGGCAGAGCACGACTTGCTCGTGACCGCCCTGGTCCGAGTGGAACAGGGTGTGCAGGACGCCGTCAGATACTTCGGTCACGGTGGTGACTCCTGGGTAAGAAGCGGCGGTGGGTGACAGGCTCCCCGGGGGTCCCCCCGCGCTTTTGGCTGTGGGGGAGGGCGGCGGGGTCTGTGAGCATGAGAGTAGAGCCTGCGTCCGCCCGACAGCGGCGCAGCCTCAGGATCACCCACTCCCGGAGTACGGCCGTGGTGGGATCTCTACAGGTTTCCGGCCCCCGTGTGAGCGGGTTTCGCAGGTTTCCCCGGTGGCAGCCGGGGGAGGGAGCAGGCGTGCCCAAGGTGTCCTCGGTGATCGTCCCGTACGCGTCCTACCTCCGCGTGTACGAGCCGCTGGCGGCCTTCCCCGAGCCCGAGCGCGGCCACTGGGCCCGTTACGCCCGGCGCCCGGACCGGCCCTCGTACCAGGTGGAGCTGCGCCGCTCGCTGGCCGATCTGCTGCCGACCCCGCCCGTCGCGGTGCCGGTGCACGAGAGCGGCGACGCCTTCGTGCTGGATGTCGAGGGGGTGGTCTGTGTCTGCCCCTGGCGGACCCGGCTGCGCGGCTGGCAGGCGCTCGGCGACCTGGCCGAGGAGCTGCCCGCGCCGGTCCTGGACGCGGTGCTGCCGCCGCTGGTGCGCCGGCAGGCGAGTCTGGACTACGAGCGCTGGATGGTCCGCAACCCCGACGCCCGGCCGTGGATCCGCACCTCGACCTGGCAGGTGCCGCTGAACTGGCTCGTCCTCGTCTCGGACGAGGAGCGGACGTACGAGAAGGGTTCGGGCGAGAGTTCGCCCGTGCTTCGCTATCGCACGCCCATGGTGCAGGCCCGGCGGCGGGTGGCGCGCGGTCTGCGGGCACTGCGGGACGCCATCGAGGAGGGGCCGCTCGTCGACGGTCTGATCGACGTGGGCCGCTGGCTGGAGGAGTTCCACCCGCGCTCGCTCGTCGAGCTGGACTACGGCGGCCTCGTGCACGTCCTGCCCGCCGACGAACTGGACGGCGATCACTCCGCCGCCGATGTCGCCGAGGGCATCGAGGCCCTCCGCTGCGGGGACGATCTCACGGCCGGGGAGGCGTACGGGCGGCTGGTCGAGCGGTGGCGGGCGGTCCTGGACCGGCGCTCGGCGAACTGAGTCGAGCGGCCCTCTCAGCCGTACTTGTGACTTGTGAGGCCTGTGGGAAAAGGCTTTCCACAAAAGCTGAAGCATGGTGAACTGTCCACCATTGGCCCAGGCTTGACGCACCGAAGCTGTGTGCGGGAGTCATCACGGGACGTAGGTCCCGATCCGGGCTTTTGTGTCAAGCAGGTGCCAAGCGTGACGGATTGCACTTACGCGGGCCTTGCCTCTTACGCACCTCCTCATGCCAAAATAGGACAAGGAGTCCGGGGGAGGCTCCCTCTGCCCGTGTATGGGTGGAATCTCAGCATTGCACGCTATGGGGGGTCTCGTGACTCCTGCACGCCACTGTGACTGATCGTCACAGTGGCGTGACTGTCCGCTATGGCATGGTCCATCGGCATCCGTCGCTGATGAACACCTGGGAGGGCAATTCCATCGGTTTGGCCGACGTCGCTGGACAGATGGTGTAGTTGTAGTGCCGAGGACAAGCCGTTCGTCCTATAACCGACTCGACTCGCGTCCGCCATTTCGGGCAACGCGGGTCAAGGTGCAGAATTTAGAGGAAAGAACCGAGATGGTTCGGTTCTCCCGAGGAGGCCGCTCATGACCGCTCGCACCCCTGATGCCGAGCCGCTGCTGACCCCGGCTGAGGTCGCCACCATGTTCCGTGTCGACCCCAAGACGGTCACACGGTGGGCGAAGGCCGGCAAGCTCACATCCATCCGCACGCTCGGCGGACACCGCCGTTATCGCGAGGCTGAGGTCCGCGCACTGCTCGCGGGCATTCCGCAGCAGCGCAGCGAGGCCTGAAGAACCGCACAACAGGGCATTTCGGCTGGTCCCCCAATCGGCCGAGGCGCCTGACAGCACCGCTCAAGCAGCTCCGAGCGACGCGGGTCCTGCCCCAACAGGTCCCACGCCCCAGCCACACAGAGCTTTCCAGGACCTTCGGGTCATCTGGGTTTCGCCAGGCAAGCAACAAGGGTGCGTCGTAGATCGCGCTGGACTCCGCCGGGTCCAGCGCGATCTTTTTTTGTGCGTCGGGGGTGCGCGCCGAGTGCGTGCGGGCTGCGTGGCAGGTGCGCAAGCCTGGGGCGCGGGTCGGCGTTTCGCGTACGGAAGCGCCGGGTTGTGAGCGGGCTTGTCGGACTCTGGGGAGGGGTGTCGGATCTCCTGTGCAGGCCTTCGGAGACTGGTGCAATTGCACATATTAAATTGACCAGTTGTAGGGGGTCTGTAAGCGCCGGCCTTCTGGAAACTTGTGCGGTGACACCCGTCACATGCCGTGGTCCTTGCTGCCCCAGGGGCATCTGCGGTATTAGAGGCGGGAGTTGAAGGAGACACGCCCTCGCCGAGTGTGTTCCCTGCTGAAGGCGTCTCACGCCTTGGCGGGCGCCTCGTCCTCCGTGGGCCGCTCCGCGGCGCCCTCGTCGCCCGCGGCCAGCCGCAGGAGCCGGTGGCAGATCGGGCAGTGGGGGGTGAGGTGGCGGTACGCGGAGGCGGCCGCCAGGTGAGCACGGAGCAATGCGCGGGTCTCGTGCCGAGCGGTCGCCGTCATACGCCACCTCCAGGGTCTTTGTGCCCTGAATCTGAAGTACCGGTGGAATGTGACGCCGTCAAGCCCCGGCGCTCCGCCTCGGCCAACGCGAGAGGGCCCGCATCCCTCGCGGGATGCGGGCCCTCTCGTAAATCAATGCGGTCCTGACGGGATTTGAACCCGCGGCCTCCACCTTGACAGGGTGGCGAGCACTCCAAACTGCTCCACAGGACCAAGCTTCGCAGTCCGCGCCTTGTTCCCGCGCTGGCCTGCGAGAAGAGACTGTACAGGAGCGGGAGCCCCCCGGTCGAACTCACCCGCTGCGCAGGGCCCGTTACGGGCCGGTCATGGGGCCGCCGCGTCGATCGCCTTCACGATCCGCTTGTCGGAGACCGGATAGGCCGTGCCCAGGGCGTGCGCGAAGTAGCTGACCCGCAGCTCCTCGATCATCCAGCGGATGTCCAGGACGGAGGCGGGCACGGGCCGCCCCCGCGGGAGCTGCTCCAGCAGCCAGGCGTACTCGTCCCGCATCTCATGGACCTTCTCCATCCGCGCCGTGTCGCGCTGCACGCCGGTCGGCATCTGCTGCAGCCGGCGGTCCGCGGCGACCAGATAGCGCATCAGGTCCGGGAGCCGGCGCAGGCCCGCCTCCGTGACGAAGCCGGGCTTCACCAGGGCGTCCAGCTGCCCCCGTACGTCCGTGAGGTTGGCGAGGAGGGTGGGGCTGCGGGTGGACTTCAGGCGGCGCTCACAGGCCTGCCAGGCGGCGAGGACCTGCTGCACCTGCCCGACCGTCCGCACGGTGGTGTCGACGATCTCGGCGCGGACCTTGTCGTACAGCTTGCGGTACGACTCCTCGTCCCAGGCCGGCCCGCCGAAGTCGGCGATCAGCCGGTCGGCCGCGGCCATCGCGCAGTCGTCGAACAGGGCCTGGATCGAACCGTGCGGATTCGCGGACAGCGCGAGCTTCTGAGCGTTCGTCAGTTTTTCGGAAGCGAACTTCGCTGGATTGACGGGGATGTTGCGCAGGATCAGCCGGCGCGTGCCCTTCCACATCGCCTCCGCCTGCTCCGCCTCCGTGTCGAAGAGGCGCACGGAGACGGTGTTCGCCGTCGGTCCGTCGTCGACGAGCGCTGGGTACGCCTTCACCGGCTGGCCGGCCCGGCGGGTCTCGAAGACCCGGGTGAGCGAGCCGATCGTCCAGTCCGTGAGGCCCTTGCGCTCCAGGGACTCGCCGCCCTGGCGCTCGGCGGTGGCCGCGGCCGCCTGGGAGAGGGCCTGGCGCGCCTTCGGCTTCAGCCGGAGACTCAGGGCCTGAAGGTCCTTGTCCTCGGCCAGCTTCCGGCGCCGCTCGTCGACGATCCGGAACGTGATCTTCAGATGGTCGGGGACCCGGGACCAGTCGAAGTCCTCGGGCGTCACCGGGACGCCCACCATGCCCTTCAGCTCACGCGCCAGCGTCACCGTCAGCGGCTCCTGGAGGGGGACCGCCTGCTTCAGGAAGCGCTGCGCGAAGTTCGGTGCCGGTACGTAGTTCCGGCGGATCGGCTTCGGGAGGGAACGGATCAGCTCCGTCACCACCTCCTCCCGCAGGCCCGGGATCTGCCAGTCGAAGCCCTCGTCCGTGACCTGGTTGAGGACCTGGAGGGGGATGTGGACGGTGACGCCGTCCGCGTCGGCGCCCGGCTCGAACTGGTACGTGACGCGGAACTTCAGCTGACCCTGACTCCAGGAGTCCGGATAGTCGGCCTTCGTCACGGCCTCCGCGGACTCCCGGATGAGCATCTCCCGCTCGAAGTCCAAAAAGTCGGGCTGCTCGTGCCGCTTGTGCTTCCACCAGGAGTCGAAGTGGGCGCCGGAGACGACGTGGTCGGGGACCCGCTGCTCGTAGAAGTCGAACAGCGTGTCGTCGTCGACCACGATGTCCCGGCGCCGGGCGCGGTGCTCCAGCTCCTCGACCTCGCTGAGCAGCCGGCGGTTGTCGGCGAAGAACTTGTGGTGCGTACGCCAGTCGCCCTCGACGAGCGCGTTGCGGATGAACAGCTCGCGGCTGGCCTCCGCGTCGATACGCCCGTAGTTCACCTTCCGCTGGGCGACGATCGGCACGCCGTACAGCGTGACCTTCTCGTACGCCATCACGGCGGCCTGGTCCTTCTCCCAGTGCGGTTCGCTGTACGTCCGCTTCAGGAGGTGCTCGGCGAGGGGCTCGACCCACTCCGGCTCGATCCTGGCGTTGACGCGGGCCCAGAGGCGGCTCGTCTCCACCAGCTCGGCCGACATGACGAACCGCGGGGGCTTCTTGAAGAGCGCCGAGCCCGGGAAGATCGCGAACTTGGCGCTCCGCGCGCCCAGGTACTCGTTCTTCCCCGTGTTCCGCCCGCCGCCCTCGCCCCCGGCCTCCTTCACGTCCTTCATGCCGATGTGCGACAGCAGGCCGGCCAGGAGCGAGAGATGGACGTGCTGCTCGGGGGCGTCCTCCTCGTTCAGGTGGATGCCCATCTGCTTGGCGACCGTGCGCAGCTGGCTGTAGATGTCCTGCCACTCGCGGATGCGCAGGAAGTTGAGGTACTCCTGCTTGCACATGCGGCGGAAGGACGACGAGCCGCGTTCCTTCTGCTGCTCGCGGACGTACCGCCAGAGGTTGAGGAACGCCAGGAAGTCGCTGGTCTCGTCCTTGAAGCGGGCGTGCTGTTGGTCCGCCTGGGCCTGCTTGTCGGCGGGGCGCTCGCGCGGGTCCTGGATGGAGAGCGCGGCGGCGATCACCATGACCTCGCGGGCGCAGCCGTTCTTGTCGGCCTCGACGACCATGCGGGCCAGCCGCGGGTCGACGGGCAGCTGGGAGAGCTTGCGGCCCATCTCGGTCAGGCGCTTGCGTGCGTCCTTCTGCGCCGGGTCGAGCGCGCCGAGCTCCTGGAGGAGCTGGACGCCGTCGCGGATGTTGCGGTGGTCCGGCGGGTCGATGAAGGGGAACTTCTCGATGTCGCCGAGACCGGCCGCGGTCATCTGGAGGATGACGCTCGCCAGGTTCGTACGCAGGATCTCGGCGTCCGTGAACTCCGGGCGGGCGTCGAAGTCGTCCTCGGAGTAGAGCCGGATGCAGATGCCGTCCGACGTACGGCCGCAGCGGCCCTTGCGCTGGTTGGCGCTGGCCTGGGAGATCGCCTCGATCGGGAGGCGCTGGACCTTCGTGCGATGGCTGTAGCGGGAGATACGGGCGAAGCCGGGATCGATGACGTACTTGATGCCGGGGACCGTGAGGGAGGTCTCGGCGACGTTCGTGGCCAGCACGATCCTGCGGCCCGTGTGTGCCTGGAAGACCCGGTGCTGCTCGGCGTGCGAGAGCCGGGCGTAGAGAGGCAGGACCTCGGTGCCCTGCCCATTAGCGCCTCCGGCGCGGGAATAGTTCTTCTTGATCAGCGCGTCGGCGGTGTCGCGGATCTCCCGCTCCCCGGAGAGGAAGACGAGGATGTCGCCCTTGCCCTCGCCCTGAAGCTCCTCGACGGCGTCGCAGATCGCGGTGATCTGGTCCCGGTCGGAGTCGTCGCCGTCCTCCTCCAACAGGGGGCGGTAGCGCAGCTCGACGGGGTACGTACGGCCGCTGACCTCGACGATCGGGGCGTCGCCGAAGTGGCGGGAGAAGCGCTCGGGGTCGATGGTCGCCGAGGTGATGACGACCTTGAGGTCCGGGCGCCTGGGCAGCAGCTGGGCGAGGTAGCCCAGCAGGAAGTCGATGTTGAGGGACCGCTCGTGGGCCTCGTCGATGATGATCGTGTCGTAGGCGTACAGCTCGCGGTCCGTCTGGATCTCGGCGAGCAGGATGCCGTCGGTCATCAGCTTGACGAAGGTGGCGTCCGGGTTCACCTGGTCGGTGAACCGGACCTTCCAGCCCACGGCCTCGCCGAGGGGCGTGCGCAGCTCCTCGGCCACCCGCTCGGCGACCGTACGAGCGGCGATACGACGGGGCTGGGTGTGCCCGATCATGCCGCGTACGCCGCGACCCAGCTCCATACAGATCTTGGGGATCTGGGTCGTCTTCCCGGAGCCGGTCTCGCCGGCGACGATGACGACCTGGTGATCGCGGATGGCCGCCGCGATCTCGTCCTTCTTCTGGCTGACGGGCAGCTGCTCGGGGTACGAGACGGCCGGCACGCGCGAGGCGCGCGCGGCCATGCGGACTTCGCCCTTGGCGACCTCCGCCTCGATCTCGGCGAGCACGGCGGCCCGGGCCTCGGGCTTACGGATCTTGCGCGCGCCTTCGAGTCTGCGCCCGAGCCGGTGCGCGTCGCGCAGGGACAGCTCGGCCAGACGGGGGGCGAGGGCGCCGAAGGCGGGGGCAGGGTGAGTGGACATACGCGGACCAGGATCTCACCTCGACGAAACGAGGAGCGAACGCTTTTGCGTCCGCCCCTCGTCCCGTGCCTGTGATGCGCGTTACCGCACGTCGACGTAGTCCTCTTTGCCGCTGCCGACGAAGTGCTTGCTGTCGGGCTTCAGGAACACCGGCACCCAGGTGCCGTCCTGCCGGGCCGTGATGCCCTTGCCGAAGGAACCGTTGGCCTTCGAGGTGACGGTCGTCATCAGGTACCAGGTCTTCTTGCCCTTGGGCCGGAAGAGGATCTGAACCTTCTTGGTGCCGTACGCCTTCCACGTTGACGAGCCGGCCTTGCGCTCCTGGAGCACACCCTTGACGGTGATCGTCCGGCCCTTGCGGACCGGCTCGGGCGAGGCGTTCGCGTCCTTGATCCGGGTGAGGGCCCGGTTCTCGCGCAGGGCGCCGCTGGTGGTGCCCTTGACGTCGTACGTGGTGGAACCGGCGTACTTCAGTCGCCAGTAGCCGTCCGTGTAGCCCGGCAGCCTGGTGTGGAACTGCGAGTCGAAGCTGGTCTTCACGGTCTGCTCCGTGGTCCAGCCGGTCTTGCCGTCGGGCGAGTACTGAACGGCGACGCTCACCCGCTCGCTGTGGTCGTCACCGACGATCCCGAGGGTGCCGGAGACGCTGAGCTCGGCGTACTTGTCCAGCGAGGCCGTGAACCCCCGGAACTTCGTCGTAGCCGTGACCGAGACGGAGATGTCGGCGGTCGCGGAGCGCTGGATCCACTGGTTGTGCGGGTACGGCGCGAAGGCCAGCTCGTACACGGTCTTCTGGTACGGGCCGGCGGCGAAGCTGAAGCGGCCGGCGGCGTCGGTGATTGCCTCGATGGGGTTGGAGGTGCTGCTGTCCTTGTGGTCCATCTCCAGCGGGATGCCGGACAGCGGCTTCCACTCGGAGCCGCTCTGGTACTGCAGCGTGCCGGAGACCGTGATCCTTTCGCCCGCCGTGGGGTGGAAGCTCGCCTTGTCGAGGACGAAGCGGGTCGGGGCCGGCTTGGGCGCGATGTCGACCCAGGAGGTGGAGGCGTAGCCCAGGTCGCCCTGGTGCGTGGCCCAGGCCCAGCCGCCCTCCGCCAGCTCGCGGGAGACGGAGAAGTGGCCCTTCTCGTCCGTGGTGGCGGTCGTCTCGATCCGCTGGCCGATCCTGAGGTTCACGGAGGCGCCCGGCAGCGGCTCGGTCGCGCGGGTGCTCGGATTGCGAACGACCAGGTCACCGCTGACCGTGACCGTCTTGTCCTCGATGGTCGGCTCGGTGGGTGTGACGGTGAAGTCCTGGAAGACCGGCTGCTCGCGGTACCGCAGTGTGCCGGCGTCCTTCCGGACCGTGGTCTCACCCGCGCTGGTCGTGGCCTCGACGTCGATCGTGTAGTCGCCGAGGGTGTCCAGGTGGACGGGCTGGGAGGACCACACGCCCTCCCAGTTGCTGATCCAGTTCGTCTGCTTGAAATCGGTGACCTTGACCACCGGGGCGTCCGACTCGGCACTTCCGGCCGGGCGGAGCGTCGCGGTGATCTCTGTGACGTCCTCCCCGATGGCGCTGCCGTGGTTGAGGCGTACGTCGATGGCTGCCCAGTCGCCGGAGCTGCCCGCTTCCTTGACGACCGGAGCGGCGGCGTGGGCCGTGCCGGGTATCGCGAGCGTGGAGAACAGGACGGCGCCGGCCGTCACAAGTCCCCTGGTGATGCGTCTCAAGGACCCCCCTTGGTGAGCGACGAAAACCCCCTCCGGTCATCCGGAGGGGGTTTTCATGCGATGTGGCTGGGGCCGGGGTCGAACCGGCGACCTATCGCTTTTCAGGCGATCGCTCGTACCAACTGAGCTACCCAGCCGCGATGTTTCACGTGAAACACCAGCGGTCCTGACGGGATTTGAACCCGCGGCCTCCACCTTGACAGGGTGGCGAGCACTCCAAACTGCTCCACAGGACCAAGCTTGTGCGGGACTAGTCTCGCACAGAGTGTTGCGTGCCCCCAACGGGATTCGAACCCGTGCTACCGCCTTGAAAGGGCGGCGTCCTGGGCCACTAGACGATGAGGGCGAACACAGATACTGCTCTGCTTCGTCTCAGCGCCCCAGAGGGGACGTGAGAAGCATGTGACTCCGCTTCCCCCGAGGGGTTCCGCGTCTCCTTCACCTCTTACGAGGCTCGGGACGGTCAAGCCCTGACCGGTGCCCTTGGGCACGACGAGACTGTACTACGGCAGTTGGACGTGGGCCAAACCGAATAGGCGCGGCCGCTCAGGGCCGGTTCCCTTCGGGCAGGTGGCGGCTGACCTCGGCGGTCGTCAGGCCCAGGCCGCCGAGTTTGATCTCGTCCCAGGCCTGGAGGCGGTGGGTGTCGCGGTCGAGGTACAGGACCGAGGCCTCGATCGGGTCCGGGTAGTCCCCCTCCAGCGCGCGCAGACCGCTGCCGCCGGTGGACCCCTCGATCCGGAGCCGGGTGCCCCCCTTCAGGACCTCCATCTCGGGGTGGTGCAGATGCCCCGCGAGGACCAGCGGGACCTCGCCGTCCGTCTCGCGGGCGGCGTCCGGGTTGTGCGCGACGGCGATGTCCACGGGCGTGCCGGCCGCCTCCTGCGCGCGCAGGGCGCCCGCCAGCCGCTGCCCGGCCGCCTCCTCCGAGGGCAGCCCCGACTCGCCGGTCGAGCGGTCCGGCGTGAACTGCGGATCACCCATCCCCGCGAAACGCAGCCCGCCCACGTTCACCGCCTTCCCCTCGTCGAGGACGTGCGTGTTCGAGATGCTCTCCAGATAGCGCTGGGTCTCGCCCGAGTCGTGGTTGCCGCGCACCCAGACGTACGGCGCCCCGAGGTCGGCGATCGGGTCGAGGAAGGCGTTCTCGGCGGCGGTGCCGTGGTCCATGGTGTCGCCGGAGTCGACGATGACGTTGATCTCGTACTGCTCCACCAGCGAGGCGATGATCTTCCAGCTCGCGGGGTTCAGATGGATGTCCGAGACATGCAGGACACGGATCGTGGTCGGGTCCGGCTGGTACGCGGGGAGGGTCGACGTGACGTCGTACAGCTTGGTCACGTTCGTCACCAGGCGCGCCAACTCCTTCTGGTAGACGTCGAACTCGGTGACGATGCTGCGCGCGTTGCCGACGATGGACGGGGCGGAGGACAGCAGTCCGGAGAACTTCGGTTCCAGGACGGAGTTCGGGTTCCAGGTGGCTGCGGCGGTCCCGCCGGAGGCGGCCAGGAGGGCGAAGGCGAGGCCGCCGGCCGCGAGGGCGCGGCGGGGGCGGCGGAAGACGGCCAGGCCGAGCGCGGTGGCCCCGGAGACGACGGCGACGCCCGACCGTACGGCCAGGTCCAGGGTGCCGTGCTGTACGTCCGAGGCGATCTCGTCCTGCAGGCCCGAGATCCGCTCGGGGTGGTCCACCAGCGCCTGTGCGCGGTCCGGGTCCAACTGGTCGACGTTCACGTCCAGCCGTACGGGAGCGTTGTGGCTGCGCAGTTCCAGTGCGCCCAGCGGGGAGACGTTGATCTTCGTGCCGCCGGTGAGCGACGGGCGCAGGGTCATCGTCGTGTTCATGGGGCCGACGGGGGCGCGTACGTTCCCCACGATCAGCAGGCCCAGCCAGGCGCCGAGCAGCACGACCGCGATCAGGCCGAGGGCCCGTCCCCAGGGGTGGGGGTGGTGGACCAGCTCGACGGTCGGGTGCGTGCGGCGCGAGCGGTAGTGGCGGGCGAGGGCGCGGGGGGCCTTCGGCATGGCCCGGGGGATACGGCGCAGAGTGCCGCGCAGGGCGTGGGCGATGGTGGTGGCCGTGGTGGCGGCTGCGTTGGTGGCGGTGGTCAGGGCTGCGGGGACGCGGGCCATTGGTCGCGTATGCCCAAGGGTGGGGGTGGATATGCGGCGGGAGCCCTGCCGCGCCTGCCGTGCGGTCCGTGTCTGCCGCGACTTCCGTGGCTTGACGTGCCTTCGGCGCCGCTGCCCGTATCCCTGGGCCCGCTGGTATCTCTCGTACGAGCGGGTCGTGCATGACAATGGCGGTGTGCTGGAGATGACGCGCGAGGAGTTCGAGGAACTGGTCGCCGAGGCGTTGGACCGGATTCCGCCGGAGCTGACGCGGCTGATGGACAACGTGGCGGTGTTCGTCGAGGACGAGCCGCCCGCCGATGATCCCGAGCTGCTCGGGCTGTACGAGGGGACTCCGCTCACCGATCGCGGGGAGTGGTACGCCGGAGTGCTGCCGGACCGGATCACGATCTACCGGGGGCCGACCCTGCGGATGTGCGATACGCGGGAGGACGTGGTCGCGGAGACCGAGGTGACCGTGGTGCACGAGATCGCGCATCACTTCGGGATCGACGACGCGCGGTTGCACGCGTTGGGGTACGGATAGCCGCTGGGTCCGGCCGGGGCGTGTGCGGGGCCGAGGACGGCGCGTGTCTTCTTGTGGGCGGCGGGAGTTGGGCAGGGGGATTCCTTTTTCCGCCCCCCTCGGAGGTGGCTGCCGTGCGCGCCTTGAACGTACCTGTCCGTCTGGCCGCCACGGTCATGGCCGTCGCGGCGGCCGCCGGCTGCATGAGCGTGGGGGACGACGGGCGGAAGCCCGGGCCGTCGCCCTCCGTCGGGCAGTCGGGCGGTGAGAAGCCGGACGGGGGCTCCGCGGTGACGGGCGACGGCGGTTCGGGGTACGAGGCCGGGCGGGGGAAGCGGCATGGTTCCGCCGAGCCCGACCCCTCCGGGTCCGGGTCGGCGACCCCGTCGGCGTCGGCCTCCGGTAGCGCGAAGCCGTCCGGGAAGGCGAAGCCGCCGAAGGGCGGGAAGGGCGACGGCGAGCAGGAACCGCCGGAGAAGCCCGAGCCGACGAAGGAGGAGCCGACTCCCACGCCCACGGTGCCGGATCCGGAACCCGAGCCGACGAAGCCGGTGGAGTCGCCGACGCCCGAGCCCTCGGCGGAGCCGTCGTCGTCCGCGCACGAGCAAGGGGCGCAGTTGGTGGAGCGGGAGCCGGCGCCCGAGGCGGGGGACGCGGCGGCCTAGCTTCGGCGGACCGGGGGTGGGGTGACTGTTCGGCGGGACCGGTCGGGGTGGCTGTTGCGTCACAGGGGCTGTCATCCACCCTGACCTGCGGATACGCACTCAGTTTGCCTTGATGGGCGGTGGGTGCGTATGGTAGTAGATCGTTTGATCCCATTGCCCGGCGCCACTACAGAGCGCGCCGTGTGGCGCGTACTCTCCCTTGCCGTGGCGGACCGCATAGAGGCGGTCGTGTGCGAATCACGGAGTTGACGGGCGCGTGCCGACGAGACTCCGGAAGGTTTCGCATACGCATGTCCATTTCCAGTACTGATCACGTCGTGGTGCCCGAGAACGGCCAGGACGTCGAGAACACCGAGAACATCACGAACCCCGAGAACGTCGAGAACCTCTCTGTCGAGGCCGTCGCGGCTGTCGAGCCCGCCGAGGCCGCCGAGGCCGTCGACGTCGTCGACGTCGTCGAGAAGGCTCCCGAGGTCACGTTCGCGACGCTCGGTCTTCCCGAGGGCATCGTGCGCAAGCTCGCGCAGAACGGTGTGACCTCTCCCTTCCCGATCCAGGCCGCGACCATTCCGGACGCGCTGGCCGGCAAGGACATCCTGGGCCGCGGCCGTACCGGCTCCGGCAAGACGCTGTCGTTCGGTCTGCCGACCCTGGCCACGCTGGCCGGCGGTCGCACCGAGAAGCACAAGCCGCGTGCCGTCATCCTCACCCCGACCCGTGAGCTCGCGATGCAGGTCGCGGACGCGCTGCAGCCGTACGGGGACGTCCTCGGCCTGAAGATGAAGGTCGTCTGCGGCGGTACCTCGATGGGCAACCAGATCTACGCCCTGGAGCGGGGCGTCGACGTGCTGGTCGCCACGCCGGGCCGTCTCCGCGACATCATCAACCGCGGTGCCTGCTCGCTGGAGAACGTCCAGATCGCCGTGCTCGACGAGGCCGACCAGATGTCGGACCTGGGCTTCCTGCCCGAGGTCACCGAGCTGCTCGACCAGGTGCCGGCCGGCGGTCAGCGGATGCTGTTCTCCGCCACGATGGAGAACGAGATCTCCACGCTGGTCAAGCGCTACCTGACCAACCCGGTCACGCACGAGGTCGACAGCGCCCAGGGCAACGTCACGACCATGTCGCACCACATCCTCATCGTGAAGCCCAAGGACAAGGCGCCGGTCACGGCCGCGATCGCCTCCCGCAAGGGCCGCACGATCATCTTCGTCCGCACCCAGCTCGGCGCCGACCGTATCGCCGAGCAGCTGTGCGACGCCGGTGTGAAGGCCGACGCGCTGCACGGCGGCATGACGCAGGGCGCGCGTACCCGCGTGCTGGAGGACTTCAAGAAGGGCTACGTCAACGCGCTCGTCGCGACCGACGTCGCCGCCCGCGGTATCCACGTCGACGGCATCGACCTGGTCCTGAACGTGGACCCGGCCGGCGACCACAAGGACTACCTGCACCGCGCCGGCCGTACGGCGCGTGCCGGGCGTACGGGCACGGTCGTGTCCCTCTCCCTGCCGCACCAGCGCCGCCAGATCTTCCGGCTGATGGAGGACGCGGGCGTCGACGCCGGGCGTCACATCATCCAGGGCGGTACGTCGTTCGACCCCGAGGTCGCCGACATCACCGGCGCCCGGTCGATGACCGAGGTCCAGGCCGAGTCCGCCGGCAACGCCGCGCAGCAGGCCGAGCGTGAGGTCGCTCACCTCAACAAGGAGCTGGAGCGGGCCACGCGCCGCGCCTCCGAGCTGCGCGAGGAGGCCGACCGGCTGACCGCGCGTGCCGCGCGGGAGCGGGGCGAGGACCCGCAGGCGGCCGTCGCCGCGGCGACGGAGGCCACCACTGGCACCGGCACCGTGACGGCCACCGCCGCCGAGCAGAACGGCGCGCCCGTCGCGGCCGCCGTCGAGATCGTCGAGCAGTCGGCCGAGCGTCCGGCGTACGAGCGTTCCTCGTACGACCAGCCGCGCCAGCGCCGCGACGAGCGGGGCAGCGGCAGCGGCAGCTACGAGCGTCGTGACAACGACCGTGGTGACCGGGGTGACCGCGGTGGCTTCCGTCGGGACGACCGTCGTGACGGTGGCCGTGATGGTGACCGTGGCGGGCGTTCGTTCGAGCGTCGTGACGACAACCGCGGCAGCAGCGGTGGCACCGGTGGCGGGTTCCGCCGGGACAACGACCGTCGTGACGGTGACCGTGGTGGGCGTACGTTCGAGCGTCGCGACAACGACCGTGGGGGCTTCCGCCGGGACGACCGTCGTGACGGTGACCGTGGTGGGCGTACCTTCGAGCGTCGTGACGACAACCGTGGCAGCAGCAGCGGTGGCGGGTTCCGTCGGGACAACGAGCGTCGTGACAACGACCGTGGCGGCTTCGAGCGTCGCGACGGTGGTGACCGTGGCGGCCGTACCTTCGAGCGTCGCGACGACAACCGCAGCAGCAGCGGTGGCGGCGGGTTCCGCCGGGACAACGACCGTGGTGGCCGCACCTTCGAGCGTCGTGACGAGCGCGGTGGGCACCGTGGCAGCGACCGTCCGTTCAACCGTGACCGTCAGGGCGGCGACCGCCCGGGCTTCCGCTCCGGCGGCCACGAGCGCCCCTACGGCCGTCGTGACGACCACCGCGGCACTGGCAGCGGCACCGGCACCGGCACCGGCACCGGCACCGGCACCGGCACCGGCACCGGTTCGGGCTCCGGCTCGTCCTTCGGCCGTCGTGACGACAAGCCGCGCTGGAAGCGCAACGGCTGAGGTCGAACCGATCAGCACGTGATCTGAGGAAGGGCCCGTACGACTCCGGTCGTACGGGCCCTTCCCGTTTGTCTCCGCCCTGTCTCTGTTCCGCCTCCGCCGCTTTTCGGCCATGGTGTGGCGCATGTCATGCCCTCGGCGAGGGAATTGCTGGGGGGCATGACAGACGACGACATAGCCCGTGGGGCGCCCGGGGCTTCCGCCCCGGTCCAGGTGTCGGTCTCGGTGTCCGACGAGGAACGGCTGGCCCAGCTGGGCTACACGCAGGTCCTCGCCCGCCGTATGTCCGCGTTCTCCAACTACGCGGTCTCGTTCACGATCATCTCGGTCCTGTCCGGCTGTATGACGCTCTATCTGTTCGGCATGAACACCGGCGGGCCCGTGTTCGGCATGAACACCGGCGGGCCCGCGGTGATCACCTGGGGCTGGGTCGGGGTCGGCCTGATGACCCTCTTCGTGGGCCTGGCCATGGCCGAGATCTGTTCGGCCTACCCGACCTCCGCGGGCCTGTACTTCTGGGCCCACCGGCTGGCGCCGGAGCGCAGCGCGGCCGCGTGGGCGTGGTTCACGGGCTGGTTCAACGTGCTCGGCCAGGTCGCCGTGACCGCCGGCATCGACTTCGGCGCGGCGTCCTTCCTTGCGGCGTACCTGAACCTCGAATTCGGCTTCGAGGTGACGCCGGGCCGGACGATCCTCCTCTTCGCGGCGATCCTGCTGCTGCACGGCCTCCTGAACACCTTCGGCGTACGCATCGTCGGTCTGCTGAACAGCATCAGCGTGTGGTGGCACGTCCTGGGTTTGGTGGTCATCGTCGGCGCGCTCGCGATCGTCCCCGACAGCCACCAGTCGGCGTCCTTCGTCTTCACCGAGTTCGTCAACAACACGGGCTGGGGCAGCGGGTTGTACGTGGTGCTGCTGGGCCTGCTGATGGCGCGGTACACCTTCACCGGCTGCGACGCCTTCGCCCACATGACCGAGGAGACGCACGACGCGTCGACGGCCGGCCCCAAGGGCATCGTCCGGTCCATCTGGACGTCCTGGGTGGCCGGGTTCGTCCTCCTCCTCGGCTTCACCTTCGCCATCCAGTCCTACGACGGCGCCCTCGGCTCCAAGACCGGGGTGCCGCCCGCGCAGATCCTGCTGGACGCCCTGGGCGCGACCGGCGGCAAGCTGCTCCTCCTCGTCATCATCGGGGCGCAGCTCTTCTGCGGCATGGCCTCCGTCACCGCGAACAGCCGCATGATCTACGCCTTCCCACGCGACGGCGCCCTGCCGTTCTCCCACCTCTGGCACACGGTCAGCCCCCGCACCCGCACCCCGGTGGCGGCGGTGTGGCTGGCGGCGCGCTGGTCCTGGGCCTGCCGTACCTGATCAATGTCACCGCGTACGCCGCCGTCACCTCGATCGCGGTGATCGGCCTCTACATCGCCTACGTCATCCCGACCCTGCTCCGGCTGCGCAAGGGCGACGCCTTCGAACGCGGGCCGTGGCATCTGGGCCGCTGGTCGCGCACGATCGGCCTCATCTCGGTGATCTGGGTCTTCGTCATCACCGTCCTCTTCATGCTCCCGCAGCTCTCCCCGGTCACCTGGGAGACCTTCAACTACGCCCCCGTCGCCGTCCTGGCCGTCCTCGGCTTCGCCGCGATCTGGTGGACCGCCTCCGCCCGCCACTGGTTCCTCAACCCCGAACACGAACGGAGCGTGGCCCGGGAGGCGGCGCGGAAGGGGGTGGATCTGTAGGGCGGGGCGGGGCGTGGGGTGGGGTGGGGTGGAGTGGGGTGGGGTGGGGTGCCAGGTGGTGGGGTGCCAGGTGGTGAGGGGCGGGTGCGGCGAGGTCGGGCGCGCGGTCCGATCGCGCGCCGCTACCCGACCGCACACGCGCCGCTGCCCCACCACGAGGACGGGGACCGCGCCCCGCACCCCAGCCAACTCCCCCGACTTCCGCCGATCTTCCGCCCGTTCTGTTCTACGGCGGCCCTTTTTGCGGCCCCCCGACGCGGCCGGGACCCCGATACCCGATCGGAGTCCCGGCCACGTCCGGCTATGCTCGGGTAGGCAACATCGCCTGGGCCCTTAGCTCAATTGGCAGAGCAGTGGACTTTTAATCCATTGGTTGTGGGTTCGAGTCCCACAGGGCCTACGGTTCGCGGGTGGGGGATACCCCTTCTGACCTGCAGTGCAGCGTCCGAGTCGACTTCGGTCGGGTCGGGCGCTGTGGCGTTTCCGGGGTTCTGCGTGAGCGATGCGTGAGCGGATGTGTCCGTGGCCTGGGGATCGGCCGTCCGCGTCCGGCGGTTGCTGGTCGACGGCGAACGCGTGTGCATAGAGTCGGCGGCACGTTGGTGATCCGTCGAGGTGGGGGCAAGGGTGGATCGTCGTCCGGTCAGACTTGTCGCAGATGTTCTGATCATGTTGGTCGGTGCTCTGCTGGGCATCGCGACCAATTACGCCACTGACGACACGGATACCGCGCCCTGGGGACTGCGTGTGCTGCGGGAGTGGTCGGTCCCGCTGATCGTGCTCGCGCTCGTGCTTCTGGTCGCGGGGCAGGTGTGGCTGTATCTCCTGGAGCGCCCCGCCTCGATCCGGCGGCAGTGGAATGCCACGCAGCCGCCTTATCCCGGTCTGGAGGCATTCACCGAAGACGACGCCGGCGTGTTCTTCGGCCGGGACTCGGAGATCAGGGATCTCGTCGGCAGGCTGCATCCCTCCGTACCAGCTCGTGCGCACCGGTTCGTCGGCGTGATCGGCCCCTCCGGCAGCGGGAAGTCCTCGTTGGTGTCGGCCGGGCTGCTCCCGGCTCTCAGACGGCGGCGAGGGCACTGGGAGATCGTGCCTCCCTGCGCGCCGGGTACCGATCCACTGACCAGCCTGGCGTCGAGTCTGGCCGCGACGCGGATGGACATGACCGTCGAGCAGGTGCGGACGGAGTTGGCGGTGGGCGTGGCGGGTCTGAGGCGGTGTGCGGACCGGCTGCGTGCCGTGCGGGGTGGGCGGGCCGTGCCGCTGCTGCTGGTCATCGACCAGCTTGAGGAGATCTTCACGCTGAGCGGGGAGCAGGAGCGGGAGACCTTCCTCTCCCTGATCAGGGATGCGATCGCCGCGGATCCGCTGCTGTGGGTGGTGGCCACGTTGCGGTCGGACTTCCTCACGGATTTCCTGGAGAGCGGGCACGCCGAGTTGGTGCGGCAACCGACGGTGGTGGGAGTGCTCGGACGTCCGGAGTTGCTGCAGGTGATCGAGAAACCGGCCGCGTGCGCGGGCATGGCCTTCGCACCAGGTGTCACCGCTGTGATGGTGGACGACGCCGGAGGCGGCGACGCGCTGCCGCTGCTCGCGTACACGCTCCAGGAGCTGTATCTGCGGGTGGGCGCGGGCGGCACCGTGACGGCGGAGGACTACCGCAGTCTGGGCGGTGTCGCCGGGACGCTGTCCGAACAGGCCGACCGGATCACCGCGGAGCTGCGGGCGTCGGACGGGGACGCTCCGGTACTGACGACCCTGCTGAAGTTCGTCACCATGGAGCACGGCGAGCCGACCCGCCGCCGCGTCGAACGCGGACACCTCACGGAGCGGGAGCGCGCCGTGGCCGAGGCGTTCGTCGCCGGCCGGCTGCTCACCGGCGCCGACGGCGTGCTGGACGTCGCCCATGAGGCGCTGTTCCGACAGTGGCCGCCGCTGCGCCAGGCTGTCGCGGCCCGTACGGAGGAGCTTCGCCACCGTACGGAGCTGGAACGGTGGGCACGGGACTGGGAGCGCTCGGCCCGCCAAGAGGCGTACCTGCTGAACGGCGAGCGGTTGCGCGTGGCGCGCCAATGGGTGGACGAGGCGGACGGCTTCTTGGCCAATGTGCCGCTCGTGGCCGAGTTCCTGGAGTGCTCCACCCGTCTGGACCGAGCGTCCCTGGAGCGGCTCGCCGACGCGGTGGCCGCCCGCGCGATGGAGATCGCCACAAGTGATCCGGAGCTGGCGCTCCTGGGTGCGCTCGCCGCTCTTGAGGAGTGCGCCCCTACTTCGGCCGCCCAGCAGGCGCTGCACACCGCCCTCAACGCCTCTCGGGTACGGGCGGTCCTCCGCGGCCACGGGCAGGACATCAACGTTGTTGCCTGGTCACCCGATGGAGCCCGCCTGGCCACCGGCTCCGACGACGGGACGATCCGGGTCTGGAACACCGAGCGGTCCGCTGATCCCGTCATCCTCATGCCCGGTGGCGGCGGTCACCGCGTGCAGTCGGTGGCCTGGTCGCCCGACGGGAAGCATCTCGCGAGCGGCTCCCGGGACGGCACCGCCACTGTGTGGGATGTCGAGACCGGGACCGAGGCCCGTCTGCTCACCGGTCATGGCGAGGCGATCGAGAGCATCGAGTGGGCACCGGAAGGGGAACGGCTGGCCACGGCGAGCGGTGACCGCACCGTGCGGCTCTGGGACGTGGCGAACTCGGTGGAGGTGGCCCGGTTCACCGGCCACGAGCGGACCGTGTGGGATGTGGCGTGGTCTCCCGACGGGGGGAAGGTCGCCAGTGCGTCGGACGACGGAACGGTGCGTGTCTGGTCCGTGGCCACCGGCCGCGAAGCCGCCGCTCTGGCCAGGCACAGGGCCGGGGTCTCGGCTGTGGCCTGGTCGCCCGACGGTCGGCTGCTCGCCTCGGTGTCGGAGGACCGCATGGTCCTCGTCTCGGCCGTCGCCGAGGTCGACCCCCCTCCGGGAACCCCTGGTACGGGATCGCTGCTGAAGCAGTTGGAATGCAGGGAGAAACTGAGCTGCGTCGCGTGGTCCCCCGACGGACGGCGTCTTGCCGTGGGCGACGAAGTCCGTACAGCCCTCATCTGGGACCTGGACACCGACGAGCAGACACTGCTGCCCGGTCACACCGACAGCATCAACGGCATTGCCTGGAACGGCTCTCGGATAGCCACCGTCTCCCGCGACCGGACCGTCGCCGTCTGGGACAGCACCGCGCCCGGCGGACAGAGCAGCGCCCTTCTCGGCCACAAGGGATCGGTCGTGAACGTCTCCTGGGCCCCGTGCGGCACCCGTCTCGCCACCGCGTCCCAGGACGGTACGGCAGTGATCTGGGACGTCGCCCGAGGCTCGGCGGTGGCGTCCCTCAGACATGCAGGGGACGTGACCGGCGTGGCCTGGTCCCCCGACAGCACACGGGTGGTCACGGTTTCCCAAGGAGGTACCGCAACCGTTTGGAACGTCGGCGACGGGACCGAACTCTTCCTGCTTCGCGGGCACCGTGACGAGGTGACGAGCGCCTCCTGGTCGCCTGACGGCACGCGGATCGCCACGACCTCGCGGGACCGTACCGCTCGCCTGTGGAACGCGGCGGATGGCGCCGAACTCATGGTGCTCCAAGGCCGGGACCACTGGCTCGGTGGCGCCGTCTGGTCTCCCGACAGCCGCCATCTCGCCACGTCGTTGACGGACAGGGCGCTCTGCGTCTGGGACGTCGAAGCGGGAACCCTTGCGACAACGCTCCACGGTCACACGGACTATGCGTGGAGCATCGCCTGGTCTCCCGAGGGACAGCGGCTCGCCACTGGCTCCCGGGACAACACCGTCCGTATCTGGGACCCCTTCACCGGCACCGAACTCCACACCATGACCGGCCACCGGGAACGGGTCCAGGGTGTTGCCTGGTCTCCCGACGGCGCTTGTCTCGCCACCGCGTCCTGGGACCGGACCATCCGGCTGTGGAACCCGGCCGACGGCCAGGAGCTGAAGGTGATCGGAGTCCATGACGATCAGGTCAACGGCTTGGCCTGGCACCCCGACGGCTCGCTCCTGGCCACGGTCTCCCGCGACCGCACCGTCAGGATCTGGGAGCCGTCCACAGATCTCGACACCCTGCTCGGCTCGGCTCGTGCACGCGTCTTCCGGCAACTCACCGAGGACGAACGGCAGGGCTTTCTTCTCCCGAGCCGGTGAATTCACGGTCCGGCTGCTGCCGGAGACGGGAGGGGATCGTCCCTGGCCTGATACGCCGCGCGAGGGTCGGCTTCGGCCGCCTCAGCCGTTGCTCAGCTTTCGGGGCCCTGCGTGCGCGAAGCGTGAGCGGATGTGTCCGCGGCCTGCGGATCGGTTGCGGCTGAGGCCGACGGTTCGATGGCTACCGGACGAGACCGCGGGATCAGCTTCGCCGCCTTCTCCGCTATTTCACGGTCCAGCTCAGGGAGCAGACTCGTGTACGTGTCCGAGGTCAGCGTGATGGTGGAGTGGCGCAGGGTCTCCTTCACCGTATGGATGTCGCCGCCCCCTCCGTGCGTGAGCGTCGCGGCGACGTGACGAAGGTCCCGCAGGGTGATGGGTGGCAGGTCGGTTGTGGCCAGGATGCGGCGGAACGCTTCCGAGACCGTCTCCGGGTGGAGCCAGGAGCCGTCCTCCTTGGTGAACACCTTTCCGGTGTTCTGCCAGGCGGTGCCCCACTCCTTGCGCTCCTTCTCCTGGAGGGCCTTGTGGTCGCGCAGGGCGGCGATGTTCATGCTGTCGAGCGCGATCGTGTTCGCGCTGCCGTCCGTCTTCGGCTCGGACTCGTAGGGGTCCCAGCCGTCCACCACGATCTCCTTGGCGGGGGTGATGAGGCCGGCGTCGAGGTCGATCTCGTGCCAGTCCTGGCCGACTGCCTCGCCCCGCCGGAGGCCGCGCGTACCCATGAGAGGGAAGATCGCGTACAGGCGGTCGCCCTCGGCGGCGTCGAGGAAGGCGCCGAACTGCTGCGGGGTCCATACCATGACCGGGCCAGGCATCTCGCCCGTCTCGCGCCACCGCCGGACCCGCTCGTTCGTCCACAGGAGGGGCTTCGGGCGCCTGCCGGAGTCCAACTCGACGTGGGAGGCCGGGTTGAAGGTGATCAGCTGCTGGGCGATCGCGGAGTTGAGGGCCGCGCGGAGAGTGCGGCGAATCGCCTGACGACTGGCCGGGCCGGTTGACTTCCGGAACGGCTTCATCTCCGCCAGCTTGGCCCGTTCGGCCGCGAGCAGCTGGCGCTCGGCTCCGACGGGGCGACCGGGCTTGCTCGGCTTGCAGCGGGCGATCTGCTCACGGCGGGCTTCGTTCTCGGCCGCGATCACCTCGTTCTCGTCGGCGATCGCGTCGAACATCTCCACCAGGTGGCCGACGTTGAGGCGGTCGAGGCGTACGTGCCCGAGGCGGGGCTTCAGATGGACGCGGATGTGGGAGGCGTAGCCGTTGAGCGTGGTCTTGCGGCGCTTCTTCGCGGCGAACCACTGGTCGAGCCACTCGCCGACGGTGAGGCTGCCACGAAGAGCGAGACCCGCCCTCAGACGGCGTCGGGTCTCCTCGATGGCCGGCAGCGGGGCCTTCTCGACCGCGACCTCCTCCAGCATCGCGACGAGGCGCTGGAGGCTGTCCGGGTCGTCCTTGTCCGCCAGGGCGAGCAGGGAGCGGACGTGGTCGAGGTCCGCCTGGGCGGCCTTCAGGGACTCGTAGCCAGCTCGGCTGAAGGAGCGACGGGTGCCGTCCTCGTGGGGCGGGAGCTCCTGGCGTATGGAGTATGCGCCGTGCTTGCGGCTGGAGAGCTGGGGGCACTTCTTGCCGAGCGGTTTGCCGGTCTTGGGGTCGCGGCAGTAGCAGCGGCGGTGGGTGGAGCCTTTCAAACGCGTTCCTCCGGGGTGGTGTTGGGTTCTTCATCGGGCGGGTCTACGTCGCCCAGTGCGGGTGGCAGATGGGGTGGGGTGGCGCCCTCCTCGCGGAGCTCGCGACGGAGGTGGCGGAGGCTGTACTTGGCGGAGATGGTCTGGTCGGCGTACTTGGTCCGCTTGCGCTCGGCTTCCTCCTGCTGGGCGCGGCTGGTGGCCGTCTTGGCCGCGAACCGGGCCTGTTCTTCCTCTTCGAGGGCGGCGAGGGCGGTTTGTACGAGGCTGGCGTGGCGCTCGAAGTCGGGGACCAGGCCCGCGTCGTACATCGGCACCTCCTCTTCACCGGTGAAGTGCCGTAGCGCGTCCCAGGTGGGGATGAGGTGCTGGAAGGGGAGTTCCTGGGTCTCCTCGACGTAACCGACCGGGAAGATCAGGCAGACCGGGTACGTCTCCAGGGCTGCCGCCAGGACCATGACGTCCACGAGCGGCAGATTGGCCCGACGGCCAGACTCCATGTTGGCGATCACGTTGCGCGGGATGGGATGCCCGAGTTGCTCGCACCGGTCCGCCAAGTCCTGTGCGCTCCATCCCATCTCCTTCCTTCTGCGCCGGACTTCGCCGGCCACGTTGGCCTTGATCCGATCTGCCCACTCCGGGAAGTCGTCCTCATCAGCATCCATACGGCGTTGTGTCATGAAGACACAGTAGCTTGCGCATGATGGTTGGTACCCGCCTGGAGCCGGATGTGATGGGCACGTTCGCCGAGGGCTGTACCGAAAGGGGCGCACTGTATGCGCGAAGACGCGACGAACGGGCAGTCGAAGGGCTCGAAGGGGATGAGCCGGGAAGAGCTGATCGCCCTGCCTGTGGCTGTTGACCTGGATACGAGCAACCGAGCACTGGGGCTGGGGCGGAGCAAGGGATATGAGCTGGCGAAGCGGGGCGAGTATCCGTGCAAGGTGCTGCGGCTCGGCAACGCCTACCGGGTCGTGACCGCAGACCTGCTGGAGCTGCTCGGGCTGGCGGCGTGAAAGCGGGGCAGCGTAGCAGACAGTTCTGCGCTGAGCTGACACAGAAATGCTGGACTGTCGACGGGCGTGAACGTACTGTCCGTGTTCCCTCGGGGAACAACGCGAGCGTCCCGTCTCGGGACAGAGCGAGTGTTCAGTCTCTGAACGCAGCGAGCCTCCGGCGCGGCAACGCCGGAGGCTCGGGAAACCCCGCCGCCCGCATCCAACGAACGATCCGCGCGCACCGGGCCAGCGATGCCCGGTTGCCGCAGAAGAGGAGCCGCCCTGTGCAACCTACGACACCCGAGCCCTATTCCGCGCCCGGTACCGCCGCCTGGCCGCTGGTCACGGTGCCGGGCAACCCCGACCAGCGCGAACCCGAGGACACCGTGCCGGTCGAAGCCGCCGCGCCCTCGGACACACCCCTGGATCCGGAGCCGACACCGGGCTCGGCGCTGCTGGACGAACTGCGCGCGAAGATAGCCAGGTTCGTGATCCTGCCCTCGCCGGAGGCGCTGGACGCGGTCACGCTGTGGGTGGCGGCGACGCATCTGCAGCCCGCGTGGCAGCATGCCCCGCGTCTGGCGGTGGTGGGGCCGGCGAAGCGCTGTGGCAAGTCGCGGCTGCTGGACGTGCTCACCGAGACGGTCCACGAGCCGATGCTCACCATCAACACCACCCCGGCGGCGGTCTTCCGGTCCATCACCGAGGAGCCGCCCACCCTGCTGGTGGATGAGGCGGACACCATCTTCGGCACGCCGAAGCAGGCGGAGAAGAACGAGGAGATGCGCGGCCTGCTCAACGCCGGTCACCAGCGCAACCGGTACGTGACCCGGGTGGTCGGCAACGACCACACCCCGCACCGGTTCGCCACCTTCGCCATGGCCGCCCTCGCGGGCATCGGCGACCTGCCCGACACGATCATGGACCGGTCGGTGGTCATCCGGATGCGGCGCCGGGCCGAGGGTGAGAGCGTCAAGCCGTTCCGCTCGCGCCGCGACATCCCTGCCCTCCACGACCTGCGCGACCGCATCGCCGCCTGGGCCCGGCCGCTGCTCGACGAGGCCGCCGACATGGAACCGGCGATGCCGGTGGAGGACCGCGCCGCCGACACCTGGGAGCCTCTGGTGATCGTCGCCGACCTGGCCGCCGGCCCTTGGCCCCGCCTCGCCCGCGCGGCGTGCGCGGAGATGGTGGCGGCCGAAGTGGCGGCCGAGGAGGACCACCCCAGCTCAGCGCGGATCCTGGCCGACATCCGCCGGGTCTTCGTAGCCCAGCGCGAGGTCGACAGCCTCTCCACGGACGAACTCCTGCACCACCTGCGCCAGGACCTGGAAGGCCCGTGGGCGGAGTGGGGTCGCAAGGGGCTGGGTCCGCGTGAGCTCGGCTCGCTGCTGCGCGCCTTCGACATCAGGCCCGGCAACGTCCGACTCGCCGACGGCACCCAGCGCAAGGGTTACACGCGCAACAAGTTCCTCGATGCGTGGCGGCGCTACTGCCCCACCGTTCACTCAGTGAACGCCGAACCCACCACCCCAGCCTCGGGCTGAGCCCCGCCTCCCCCGGTGAGCGTCCCTGCCGTCCCTGCCGTGATCTCGCAGGTCAAACGGCATGCGGCCGGGACGGAAACCGGGGGCAAGACC
>NZ_JAEMUX010000050.1 GCF_016598475.1 Streptomyces adelaidensis | reverse complement strand
ACTACTGCGCGGGCACGATGCCCTTGCGCAGGATCTGCAGCGGCTCGGTCCAGCGCAGCAGTTCGTCGAGCATCTCCGTGGCAGCCGCCTCCAGCGGCGGGGTGGGCCGCAAGCCGCCGTCCTGGATGAGCTGGAACACGAAGGGGATGGCGACGCCCTCCGGGATCGGCATCACCTTCAGCGTCGTCACGATCTGCTTGAGCACCTGCACCGAGCGCAGGCCGGCCGCCACACCGCCGTAACTGACGAACGCGGCCGGCTTGTACAGCCACTCCCGGTGAAGGTAGGAGATCGCGTTCAGCAGTGCGGCGGGAGGGCCGTAGTTGTACTCGGGCGTCACGAAGACGAAGGCGTCCGCCTCGTCGACCGTGGCGCTCCAGGCACGCGTGTGCTCATGGGCGTACTGCCCGGAGCGCGGATGCGCCGGTTCGTCGAGAAGCGGAAGCCCGAACTCGGCCAGGTCGACGAGTTCGACGTCGAATCCGCCGTGCTGTTCGGCGGCCTGCGCCGCCCACTGTGCGACGGGCAGCGCCAGACGGCCGGGACGGGTACTGCCGACCACGACATGCAGCTTGGGCATGTACGAAGCCTTTCTTGTGGGTGAGAGCGGGTGAGAAGGCGCAGCCGTGGTCAGCTGTGGTCCTGCGGGGGCGGGCCGGGGTGCTGGGGCGGAGCCGCCTTGGTGACGCCGCTCCAGTGCTCGGACAGCAGCCCCTCCCGGATGCGGAAGGCGTCGTAGATGTAGTACGGGTATGTCCCGCCGTCGGGGTCGGGCTGGGGCACCAGCCCGGCGCATACGACGATGTCGCCCTCGGCGACGAGCAGCACCGGCGGGTTGAGCGGCTCGGCCGGCGTCGGCACGGGGCCGTCGGGGAACACGTTGCGAACGAACTTCTCCAGTCCGGCACGGCCGGTCGGGTAGTGGGCGACGAACTGGTGGTAGTCCTCTGTGACGAAGTCCTTGACGGCGTCGGGATTCTGCGCGTCGAAGACGCAGCGGTAGAGGTCGGTCACCAGGCGTTTGTTCGCCTCCGTGTCGTTGCCAGGAGGCGTCGACACGACGACCGCGCGCGACGGCGTGTCCAGTGCCGGCGGCTGCGGCAGGGCGACTTTGTTGACGGAGGGCCAACGCTCCGTGATCCGCCCGTCCCGGACTCGGTAGGTGGTGAACGTGTAGTAGTCGAAGGTGGATCCGGGTACGTCCGGATCGGGCTGCGGCAGGTAACGGCAGACGCTGACCAGGTCGTTCTCGGCAATGGTGAAGACCGGCTCCCGCCGCTGACGGACGCCGTCCGGTCCCTCGGCCTCGGCCTCACGCCGGAAGCGGGCCCGCAGGTTGTCGGCGTACGCCTGGACACCGTCCGGGATGTCGGCGCCGTGCTGAATCAGCTCGGGGGCGACGTAGTCGGGGACGGCGTCGGCGTTGCGAGCGTCGATGACAGTGGTGAGGAATTCGAGCACCAGCCGCTTACTGGCGACGGTCGCGGGCGTGGGTACAGGGGACATGGGAACGCTCACTCTCGTTGTGGTAATGGCTCGGACGACCGGCGGGCCCGCTTCAGGCCGGCACCGCCGACCGTTCGCCGCTGTCCAGGCGCCGGAACCGGCTGCCGTGGAAAATCAAGGGGTCGGCCGCGGGAGCCCTCCACAGACGGCCGACCTCCAGCAGCGCGATGGCGTGGTCGCCGGCGGGCACTTCGGCGCGCAGCGTGCAGTCGAACCACGTGATCGCGCCGTGGACGAACACCGCGCCCTGCTCGTTCGCCTCCCAGGGCACCCCCGCGAAACGGTCCTCCTCGCTGCCCGCCAGCGCACGGCACACAGTGTCCTGGCCTTCGCCCAGCACGCTCAGTCCCAGCTGGGGCAGTCCCCTCAGCCTGGGCCAGGTGCGCGACGAGGTCCGCATGCAGACCGAGACCAGCGGGGGTGCCAGCGACACCGATGTGAAGGAACTCACGGCCATGCCCACCGGGTCGCCGCCGTCCATCCCACCTATCGCGATCACCCCGCTGGGGAAGCAGCCGAACGCCTCCCGCAGGGTCTGCTCGTCGAGGGCCGTCGTCGGCTCCGGCCGACGTTCAAGGCCCTGGACATCACCGCGCCGCACACCCTCACCGCGCTCCCGGTTCACCATCGGGTCACCTCTCTCCTGTTGGCGGCCGCGACCGCACTCAGCCGACCTGAGGCAGGCCGCCGCCGAACATGGACAAGGGCTCCAGCCCGAGGACCTCGCGGCCGCTGATCTCCGCCATCGGGTCGAACCGGATGGCGCCGTGGGTCGCCAGCACGCGTACGTCGCGCACGAAGCGCTGGATCGGGTTCTTCAGGCTCACCGTGGAGGAGCCGAGGGCGTGCTGCATTCGGTCCATGGCCTCCGCGCACAGCCGGACGGCGTAGACGAGGTCCATGGTGATCTCGGACTCCTCCGCCGCCGTGAAGTCCTCCCCCGCCAGCGCCCGACGGTCCACCTCGTCCGCGTGCCGGAGGATCACGGCTTCGGCTGCGTTGATCACCGCTCGCGCCGTGCCGGCGGACACCTGGGTGGACTGCATGTCCGCCACCGTGGGGTAGGGCAGGTTGAACGGCTTGCGCACCCTGGCCTGCTCGACGAAACAGTCCAGGGTGCCGCGGGCCATGCCGAGGGCGACCGCCACGTTGCTGAGACAGGTGGTGATCATCAGCGCCCGCATCCCCTTGCGGAATGCGAGGCCCGAGTAGCGCTCGCGGACGCGTTCCATGGTCGCGGGGAGATCGGCCATGTCGAGGACTCGGTGCTCGGGGACGAAGACCTCTTCCTCGACGGCGATCGAGTTGCTCGACGTGCCCTTCAGGCCCATGACCTTCCAGTCGTCCAGGATCGTGTACTGCTCGCGCCCCAGGAGTGCCATCCCGCGGCGGGGGTTCCCGTTCGCGTCCTCGTATCCCACGCCGACGACCGCCCAGGCGGCATGCCTGCACCCGCTGCCGAAGGCCCACTTGCCGCTGACCAGGAAGCCTCCTTCCACGGCTCGGGCCGCCCCCACGACGGGGGAGAACACCGAGGCACCCACGGCCAACGGACCGACCCAGGTGTCGACCTCCTTGAACACCTCCTCGACGGTCTGCTCGGGAAAGTTGAGCAGCATGCGGATGCCGCCCGTCACGAACACGGTCCATGCGGCCGATCCGTCCCCCTCCGCCACCGCCGAGACGACCTCGACGGTGTCGCGCGCACCGAGGGCGTCCCCTCCGACCTCGGGCGGAAGCATGATCTTGAACATGCCGGCCTCGTGCAGCGCCTGGAGTGTCTCCGGTGTCAGCGCGCCGATCTCCTCTCCTTCGAGGGCATTGCGGCGCAGCAGCGGCACAAGGCCGCGCGCAACGGCGGAACGAGACGCATCCTTCTCACTCATCAGGCTGCTCCTTCAGGGATTCGGGTCGCCGCCATCGCGACCGGATCACAAACTGAACTGCACTGTTCAGTTCAATGCGACTGTACGACAGGGCCACCCCTGGGTCAACAGGCCAAGCGGCGTGGGTATCCGCGGAGTCAGCGGGCCCGAGGAGAGCGAGATGACGGTCGAGGGACGCCCGCCCGGCGGACGACCTACCTGCCGCTGGCGGCGAGCAGCGCGCCGGTCGTCTTTCCGGCCCAGCTCTGGCGTGCCCTTTGCCCGACCAACCGGCGCAGCCGGGCCTTGGATGCCTCTCGGGCCGGCAGGGCGTCTCGGTACGCGGGTCCGGGTCGGGCGATCGCAGGTCGAGTCGGCCCGCGGTGGCGTCCCGGGCGGTCCGTTCCGTTCCGGTGAGTGGCATCAGCCCCGGCCTGACCACCCACCGGCCCAGGGCGAGCAGGCCGACGATCGTGACGGCGAGCAGTGCGGCGTTCAGCGAAAGCAGCTTCGAGGTGGCGCCGTCGGCAGTTCCGAACGGCAGGGTGACCACCGTGCTCAGGCCGTCCGGGCCGGGGTTGAGCAGGACTCGCCAGCGGCCGTCACCGCTGACGGCGGACACGGTTTCCGGTGCCCGTCCCGCAGGCCCGCGGTCCTGCGCCTCATCGGCCGGCCGGGGTCCCGGCTTGGTCTCGGCGCCGGGGGAGTCGTTCGGACGGCGCCCGGAGGAGTCGTGGAAGTAGACGTGGTCCACCGCCCCGCACACCGACGGCCACGACCACAACCACAACCACAACCACAACAAGGCGGCGGACGCGCCGCACGCCGTCAGCGACCCGGACCGGGCCATGGCCCTCACCCCGGCCGAGGGAGTCGAGGCCCGCCGCGCCATCGCCGACCGAAGAGGAGGGATCGGACGGTGGGGGAAAGGCGACTGATTCGCCGAGTGCTCGGGTGCGGCCGTCGCGGCCCCGGCTGCGGCCGCTGTCGCTGTCGCGTGCCGAGGTGATGTCCGCCTGCTCAGGCCCCGTTGCCCGACAGCCAGGGGAAGACGTGGCCGTGCAGGGCGTCGGGAACGGCCGGCAGGGCGTCGGCACCGCGGGTGCGCAGGGCCCGCAGGAAGAGGGATGTCACCCAGCGGGCCTGCGCCTCATGACGCGCGGAATCGGCGGCGGAGCCCGGGGCCAGGAGCGCGTCCATCTGCGGGCCGGCTGCCGCCATGCGTACGAAGAGTGAGGCGTAGGCGTCAGGGTCGGGCAGCGTGTATCCGTGCCGGAGCGCGTCCTCGCGGAGCGTCGCGGCCGTGACATCGACGACGTGCGGGACCCCGAGAGAACTGACCGCCTCTATGAGTTCGGGCCGACGGGCGGTCTCGGTGGTCAGGACGCGAAGGAAGGCCAGGGAGTCCGGGGCGGTCGTCGCCTCAAGAAGCTTGGTGACGATGTGCGCGAGCCTCTCTCCGGGGTCGTCGACGGAGGAGAACATCGTCTGGTCCAGGTCGAAGTCGAGGGACGCGCCCCCACGTTCGATGACTGCGCCGAACAGTGCGACCTTGTCGCCGAAGTGGGCGTAGACGGTCGTCTTCGACACACCGGCCTGCTCCGCCACCGCGTCCATCGAGGTCTGGTCGAAGCCCCGGCCGAGAAACAGCTCGACGGCCGCGTCGAGGATTTTGCCCCGCTTGCCCCGCCTGCCCTGCGGGGCCGTCTCGGTGTGGGGGCGTTCCTGTCCAGGCATCTTCTCGCTCCTCGTCGGGGCAGCGGCGTTCGAAGCCCCATGGTTCCTCGTCTTGACGACAGACTGGACCCTACCGTACGGTCTAGCCGCACTGAACGGCACAGTCCAGTCGGCCCCCCAACAGCACCGAACTCCTGGCCGCCCTCCAAGGGGCGCGGGAACCGCGCGACCAGCCCCCACCGGACCCGCGGCCGAACCCGAACCCTCAGTCCCCCGGATGCGTGGCCGCGAACATCCGCAGCACCACCGGCAGCACCACCACCGAAGGCCCGGGCGTGGCAAGCGACTTCACCAGGTCGTCCGCCAGCGCCGCGGGCGAGGTCCGCACCGCCGGTACCCCGAACGCCTCCGCCAACCCCACGAAGTCCGGCGAAGCCAACTCCGTTCCGGTCGCCGACCCGAACGCGTCCGTCATGTACTCGCGCAGGATCCCGTACCCGCCGTCGTCGACGATGAGCCAGGTGACATTGAGGTCGTACTGCCGGGCGGTGGCCAGCTCGGCGATCGAGTAGAGCGCGCCGCCGTCGCCGGAGACGGCGAGGACCGGGTGGGTCGGGTCGGCCACCGCCGCGCCGAGGGCGGCGGGGAAGGCGTAGCCGAGGCCGCCCGCGCCCTGGGCGGAGTGCAGGCGGTTGGGGCCCTTGGCATCGAAGGCCGACCAGGCCCAGTAGGCCAGAATGGTCATGTCCCAGAAGGAGGGGGAGGCGGCGGGGAGGGCGGCCCGCACGGACGCCAACACCTCCTGTTCCAGGGTGAGTTCCTGCGCGGCGATGCGCGCGGCGACCTTCGCGAGCACCTCGCGGACCCGCTCGGGGGCCGTCGCGTCCGCCCGCTCGGACACCGTCTCAAGGAGCGCCTGCAGGGCGAGGCGCGCGTCCGCGTGGATGCCCAGCGCCGGATGGTTCGACTCCAGCTTGCCGAGGTCCGCCTCGACCTGGATCACCCGGCCGCGCGGCTTGAACGTGTGGTAGTTGGAGGAGAGTTCGCCGAGGCCCGAGCCGACGACCAGCAGTACGTCCGCGTCCTCCAGGAAGTCCGTCGTGTGGCGGTCCTCGATCCAGGACTGCAACGACAGCGGATGCTTCCACGGGAACGCGCCCTTGCCGCCCGGAGTCGTGACCACCGGCGCCTGCAACGCCTCCGCCAGCTGCCGCAGCTTGCCGGACGCGTCAGCCCGGACGACTCCCCCGCCCGCGATGATCGCCGGACGGGCCGCGGACGACAGCAAGTGGGCCGCCACCGCCGTCAGTTCAGGGCGCGGCGGCAGTTCCTCCGGGAAGGCGTCGCCGCCCGTCACCACCGGGATCGAGGTCTGTGCCAGCAGTACGTCCTGCGGGATCTCCACCCACACCGGCCCGTGTGGGGCGGTCAGCGCCGACTTCCAGGCCGCCTCGATCGCGGACGGGATCTGGGACTGCGTACGGACCGTGTGGACCGACTTCACCACGCCCCTGAACGAAGAAGACTGGTCCGGCAACTCGTGCAAGTACCCGTGGCGGCCGCCGCCCAGCCCGGCCGCCGGGATCTGGCTGCTGACGGCGAGGACGGGGGCCGAGGCCGCCGCCGCCTCCTGGAGCGCGGCCAGCGATGTCAGCGCGCCCGGCCCGGTCGAGAGGAGTAGCGGGGCCGCCTCGCCCGTGATGCGGCCGTACGCGTCCGCCGCGAAACCCGCGTTGTTCTCCACCCGCAGGCCGATGTACCGCAGGTCGGAGCGGCGCAGCGCGTCGAACACGCCGAGCGCGTGCTGGCCGGGGAGGCCGAAGACCGTCGTCGCGCCGAGTGCCGCCAGCGTCTCCACGACCAGGTCTCCGCCGGTGCGGCCGGGGGGAGGGTTCAGCGCGGCCTCCGCCTGAGCGGCCGTCGGGCGGAGTACCAGGTCGTGGTCGTGGGTCACTTCGCTGCCTTCTCCTGCTTCTCCTGCTTTTCCCGCGCGATCTGGCGGGACATGATCGTGGTGAGCTCGTACGCCGTGTGCGACGCGGCCACCGCGGTGATCTCGGCGTGATCGTACGCGGGCGCCACCTCGACGACGTCGGCCGATACCAGGTTGCAGGAGGCCAGGCCCCGCAGGATCTCCAGCAGCTCCCGCGAGGTCATGCCGCCGGCCTCCGGTGTCCCCGTGCCGGGCGCGTGGGCCGGGTCGAGGCAGTCGATGTCGATGGAGATGTACAGCGGCCGGTCGCCGACGCGCTGCCGCAGCTGGTCGGCGATCTCGTCCACGCCGCGCCGCATCACATCCGCCGACGTGACGATCCCGAAGCCCATCTTCTCGTCGTCGGTGAGGTCCTGCCTGCCGTACAGCGGGCCGCGCGTGCCCACGTGGGACAGGGCCGAGGTGTCGAGGATGCCCTCCTCCACCGCCCGCCGGAACGGGGTGCCGTGCGTGTACTCGGCACCGAAGTACGTGTCCCAGGTGTCGAGGTGCGCGTCGAAGTGCAGCAGCGCGACCGGACCGTGCCTCTTGGCGACGGACCGCAGCAGCGGAAGCGCGATGGTGTGGTCACCGCCCAGGGTCATCAGCCTCGCCCCGGTGCCCAGCAGCTCGTCGGCCGCCGCCTCGACCGTCTCCACGGCCTCGTTGATGTCGAACGGGTTGGCCGCGATGTCACCGGCGTCCGCGACCTGGGCGAGGGCGAAGGGCGAGGCGTCCTGCGCCGGGTTGTAGGGGCGCAGCAGCCGGGACGCCTCACGGATCGCGTTGCCGCCGAAGCGGGCACCCGGCCGGTACGAGACACCCGAGTCGAACGGCACGCCCACGACCGCGACGTCCGTGCGGCCCACCTCGTCCAGGCGGGGCAGCCGGGCGAAGGTCGCGGGGCCGGCGTACCTGGGTATGCGGGAGGAGTCGACGGGGCCGCGGGGCGTCTCGTTGCTGCTCATGAACTGCCTGCTTCCTGCATACGCTTCGTCGCGCATGCATCGTTATGCGCTGTTATGTACTACTGGGGATGACTCTACTCGTGAGCCGAGACCGGCTCGGACACGGGTTCGGGTGCCCGTCCGGCCAGCCGCTCCCGCCAGGCGGCGAGGACGGCCGCGTCGGTGGCCGGGGTGCCGAGGGAGACGCTCACGTACGCGGTACTACTGCCGCTCGGCGCCCGCCCCGAGGAGGTGGCACCGCTGCTCGGCGGCGCTCCCGGCGCCCGGTGGACCGTCGCACACGCCCGCCCCTCCAAGGACGCCCCGCCGCCGGACGCGCTGGCGCCACGCTCGGGGCGGCCCTGGCTCGGCGCTGGTCGACGCCCGGGACGGCGTCGTACGGGTCCTCGTCCCCGCCGACCGCGAGGTCACCGCCCGGCCGGGCTGGACGTGCGGGGTCAGCGCACCGGCAGGGCCGAACGAGTGGGCGTCTGCCGACGTCCAGGCCACCCGGCCCCGGCGCGGGCGACCCTCTGCACGGCGGTTGGGACCGTACGGCCGTCGCGCTGACCTTGCACCGCAACACGGTCCGCCAACGCATGGGCCGCTGCGCGGCGTTGCTGGACTCGGACCTCGACGACCCAACCGTACGGATGGAGTTGTGGTTCGCACTGCGGGAGCGGTGAGCCGCGGGCGGTCAAGACGGACGGAGCAGCGAACCGAGAGTTGAACGGGGAAGTGAACGGGGACGCGGACGGGAAGTGACGCAGGTCGCAGCGGCGGATACGCCCGCGACTCCCACAGTTGTCTGCCTCACAATGGAGGCATGCCGATATCCGGGACCCCCAGCCGCGCCGAGCTCGTCGAGCACCTCGTACGGACGCGTATCGCGGGCGACGTCGCCACGCCGCGCGAGAACAACCTCTCCCACTACCGCGAACTGGCCAACGGCAACCGCCACTACTGGCTGGGCCTGGAACTCGACGACCGCTGGAGCGACGAGCAGGACGTGCTGGCCGTGATGGCGGAGCGCGCCGGTGTGAACGACGACCCCGGTTACCGCTACGGCCAGGACACCATCGACCCGGACCTGACGGTCGACGCGCTGGAGCGCATGGCGGCCCGGCTGCGCAAGGCGGCGGGGGGCGGGCAGCGCGTCCTGTTCGCCACCGGCCACCCCGGCGGCCTCCTCCAGGTGCACCACGAGACGGCGCGGGCGCTGCGCGCGGCGGGCTGCGAGATCGTGGTCATCCCGGACGGCCTCCAGACGGAGGAGGGGTACGTCATGCAGTTCGCGGACGTGGCCGTCCTCGAACACGGCGCCACCCTCTGGCACACCCACTCCCCCGAGCCGATGCGCGCCATCCTCCGGGGACTTGAGGGCGCCGGCCGCCCGCTGCCCGACCTGGTCGTCGCCGACCACGGCTGGGCGGGCTGCGCCGGCCAGCTCGGCGTCGACTCCGTCGGCTACGCGGACTCCAACGACCCGGCCCTCTTCCTCGGCGAGTCCGAGGGCACCCTCCAGGCCGTGGTCCCGCTCGACGACCACGTGGTCAGCCCGCGCTACTACGACCCGATGACGGCGTACCTGCTGGAGCAGGCGGAGCTGGCGTAGAACCGCGGCTCACTCCTCCGGCCCGTAGCGCGGATCACTGGTCCGCATGTGTACTTGACAGGCAAATGTTGGGCGATCATCGCACGTGCCCTTTGTGACCTGGTCGCCGGGCAGAGCGCCTCGGATCGCGCGCTCTGCGGTGACGCACGGTCGCACAACCCCGCAACACCGCTTCGGCCGTCACCGGGGTACGCGTACGACGCCCTGCCGTAGCGGCCGCAGGGCGGATCGTCCACGCAGCGGAGGTCCACGGCGGCCCGGGCCGCCAGCATCCTCTCCACGACGGCCGGTGGGAGGCCGTACGCGGGGAGCCGCTGTTCGGCGGTGGGGAGGGTCTCCGGGTCGTGCGCGGCCGGCATCGGGGCCTGGTGGTCGAGGCCGTCCTCGTACCGCTGGAAGGAGGCGGAGAGGGCGAAGATCGGCTGCCCGTGCTGGACGGCGACGACGCGGCGCGCGGTGAAGGAGCGGCCGTCGTTCATGCGCTCGACGGTGTGGACGATCGGTGCGCCGGCGTCGCCGACGCGCGGGAAGTACGCGTGGAGGGAGTGCGGCAGCCGGTCCGCCGGGCCGCGGCGACGAGCACCTGCGCCGCGACCTGCCCGCCGAAGACGCGCGGCACGATGGCGGGCCGCGACCGGCCGCGGAGGATGTTCTCCTCGATCTGCTCCAGGTCGAGCAGATCGAGGAGATCCTGAAGTGGTGCCTGACTCATGAGGTCAGTTGTACTGGACGGTAATGTCCGGGGCCTTACAGACCCATGTCCTTGGCGATGATCGACTTCATGATCTCGCTGGTGCCGCCGTAGATACGGTTGACGCGGTTGTCCGCGTACAGGCGGGCGATCGGGTACTCGTTCATGAAGCCGTAGCCGCCGTGCAGCTGGAGGCAGCGGTCGATGACGCGGTGGGCGACCTCGGTGCAGAACAGCTTGGCACTGGCGGCCTCGGCCGGGGTCAGCTCACCGGCGTCGAGGGCCTCCGTGGCGCGGTCGGCGACGGCCTCGGCCGCGTCGACCTCGGCCTGGCAGGCGGCCAGTTCGAACTTGGTGTTCTGGAAGGCGGCGACGGGCCGGCCGAAGACGACCCGCTCCTGCACGTACTGCTTGGCGAACCGGACGGCCGCCTTGGACTGCGCGTAGGCGCCGTAGGCGATGCCCCAGCGCTCGGAGGCGAGGTTGTGGCCGAGGTAGTGGAAGCCCTTGTTCTCCTCGCCGAGGAGGTCCTCGACCGGGACCTTGACGTCGACGAACGCCAGCTCGGCGGTGTCGGAGGTCTTGAGCCCGAGCTTGTCCAGCTTGCGGCCGAGGGAGTAGCCCTCCGCCTTGGTGTCCACGACGAACAGGGAGATGCCGTGGCGGCGGTCCTCGGCGCTGGGCGCGTCGGTGCGAGCGCAGACGATCATGCGGTCGGCGTGGACGCCGCCAGTGATGAAGGTCTTGGAGCCGTTGAGGACGTAGTGCGTGCCGTCCTCGGAGAGCTTCGCGGTGGTCCGCATGCCCGCGAGGTCGGAGCCGGTGCCCGGCTCGGTCATCGCGATCGCCCACATCTCCTCACCGGAGACGAACTTCGGCAGGAACCGCTTCTTCTGCTCGTCGGTGGCCAGCAGCTTGATGTACGGCAGGCCGAGCAGGACGTGCACGCCCGAGCCGCCGAAGGTGATGCCCGCGCGGGCGGTCTCCTCGTACAGGATGGCCTCGAACTTGTACGAGTCGATGCCGGCGCCGCCGTACTCCTCGTCGACGCGGATGCCGAAGACACCCAGCTCGGCGAGCTTGTAGTAGAAGTCGCGCGGCGCCTGGCCGGCGGCCAGCCACTCGTCGTAGACGGGGACGACCTCGGCCTCGATGAAGGCACGCAGGGTCTCCCGGAACGCCTCGTGATCCTCGTTGAACACCGTACGGCGCACCGCCGCCACCTCCACCTGAGTACCTTCGGATGTGCCAAGCGCCCCGCCCACCATGGCTAAGCGCTTGCTCACCAAAAGATACCGGCGGGTAGCGACACCCGTCCAGATGCAGACCCCCGTAACGCTCGTCACGCTTTCGGCCGACAGGCTCAGCCGAAGGCCGACGCGCGGAACCCCTTGCGGACCGGCAGGCTCGCCGGCGGCGACCAGCCCTCGGCGACCTGCCGCCCCGCTACCGCCGCCGGGCGCTGCCCGAGCCGCACCACTTCAGCCGCCGACCGGGAGTGTCCGCGCCGCACTGGGACGTGGGCGTCGCCGCCACTCCACAAGGATTCGGCTTCCTCTACGGCGCGGAGGCGGTCGAGGCCCAGACCGGCCGCCCCATCCGCTCGGCTGGCGTTCACCTGGAGAACCGCGTCCGACCCGGCCCGCGGATCCCCGTCCGTACTGCCGTACCTCAATTCGGCCCAGGCCACCTACCGCGCCTACCGCCGAAGCCTGGCGCAACTGCGCGAGATGGACGTGTTCAGGGCCGAGGCCGCCGCCGCTGACACCGGAACAGCGGGGAACCGTACGCCGAAAGCTCGCACGATCCCCCACCCCACCGAGGCCCGTCACTCGGCGGCGGCCGCCGCCCCGAACGCCCCCCGCGCCATCCGATGCAGCAACTCCGCCGTGGCGGCCCGCCCGGGCAATCCCCCCGCCCGCCCCAGATGCGGCGTCGAGTTCAGCAACCCGAACACCGAGTGCACGGCGGACCGCGCCGCAGGCTCGGCCACCCCCGGATACACCTCGCGCAGCACCCCCACCCACAGCTCGACGTACTGCCGCTGAAGCTGGCGTACGAGCTTGCGGTCGCTGTCCCGGAGGCGGTCCAGCTCGCGGTCGTGCAAGGTGATCAGCGGGCGGTCGTCGAGGGCGAAGTCGATGTGCCCCTCGATCAGCGAGTCGAGGATCTCCTCGGCGGCCCGCCCAACGGACCCGCGGGCGCCCCGCCCACCGGACCCACCGGCGTCGCGCCGACCGGACTGCCCACCGGACCCACCGGCGGCGCCCCCGTCGTCCCCCCGGCCGGAGGCGTCCGCGTCCGCCTCCGCCACCCGCCGTTTCGCTCCCGTCAGCAACTGCCCGCTGATCCCCACCAACAGCTCCGCGAGCATCGCGTCCTTGCCCGCGAAATGCCGGTACAGGCCCGGCCCGCTGATGCCGACCGCCGCCCCTATCTCGTCGACGCCGACACCGTGGAAGCCGCGCTCGGCGAAGAGGCGGGCGGCTTCCCTGAGGATCTGCTCGCGGCGGGTGGGCGCGTCGGTTCTCATGGCCATGAAGTCGATTCTAGACAGGGAGGTTAGCGCTCGTTAACCTGAACGAAACGCGTTAACGCTCATTAACAGGTGACCAAGGTGACCCACTGGGTGAGGGGACCGCACGATGGACCAGGCACCGGAGCTGACGACCGCGGCAGACCCCGCGGCGGAGCCCTACCGTGCCAACGAGGCCGCGCACCGCGCGCTGGGCGAGGAGCTGCGGGCCAAGCTGGCCGCCGCCCGGCTCGGCGGCGGCGAGAAGGCGCGCGCCCGGCACACCGCACGCGGCAAGCTGCTGCCGCGCGACCGCGTCGACACCCTCCTCGACCCCGGCTCCCCCTTCCTGGAGCTGGCGCCGCTGGCCGCCGACGGGATGTACGACGGACAGGCGGCGGCCGCGGGCGTCATCGCCGGGATCGGCCGGGTCAGCGGCCGGGAGTGCGTCGTCGTAGCCAATGACGCCACCGTCAAGGGCGGCACGTACTACCCGATGACGGTGAAGAAGCATCTGCGGGCGCAGGAGGTGGCGCTGGAGAACCGCCTCCCCTGCCTCTATCTCGTCGACTCCGGCGGTGCCTTCCTCCCCATGCAGGACGAGGTCTTCCCCGACCGCGAGCACTTCGGCCGCATCTTCTACAACCAGGCACGGATGTCCGGCGCCGGCATCCCGCAGATCGCGGCCGTCCTCGGCTCGTGCACGGCGGGAGGCGCGTACGTCCCGGCCATGAGCGACGAGGCCGTGATCGTCCGCAACCAAGGGACGATCTTCCTCGGCGGCCCCCCGCTCGTGAAGGCCGCCACCGGCGAGGTCGTCACCGCCGAGGAGCTGGGCGGCGGCGAGGTCCACTCCCGGATCTCCGGGGTGACCGACCACCTCGCCGAGGACGACGCCCACGCCCTGCGCATCGTGCGGACCATCGTCTCCACCCTCCCCTCCCGAGGCCCGCTCCCCTGGTCGGTCGAGCCGGCCGTAGAGCCCAAGGTGGACCCGTACACGCTCTACGGCGCCGTGCCGGTCGACTCCCGCACGCCGTACGACGTACGGGAGGTCATCGCGCGCGTGGTCGACGGCTCGCGTTTCGCCGAGTTCAAGGCGGAGTTCGGGCAGACCCTCGTCACCGGCTTCGCCCGGATCCACGGCCACCCGGTCGGGATCGTCGCCAACAACGGCATCCTCTTCTCCGAGTCGGCCCAGAAGGGCGCCCACTTCATCGAGCTGTGCGACCAGCGCGGCATCCCCCTCGTCTTCCTGCAGAACATCTCCGGCTTCATGGTCGGCCGGGACTACGAGGCCGGTGGCATCGCCAAGCACGGCGCCAAGATGGTGACGGCGGTGGCCTGCACCCGCGTCCCCAAGCTGACAGTCGTCATCGGCGGCTCGTACGGCGCGGGCAACTACTCGATGTGCGGCCGGGCGTACTCACCGCGCTTCCTGTGGATGTGGCCGGGCGCCAAGATCTCCGTGATGGGCGGCGAACAGGCCGCGTCCGTCCTGGCGACGGTCAAGCGGGACCAGCTGGAGGGGCGGGGCGAGGAGTGGCCCGTCGGCGAGGAAGAGGCTTTCAAGGACCCGATCCGCGCCCAGTACGAGCGCCAGGGCAACGCCTATTACGCGACCGCCCGACTGTGGGACGACGGGGTCGTCGACCCCCTCGAAACCCGCCAGGTCCTGGGCCTCGCCCTGACCGCCTGTGCCAACGCGCCCCTGGGTGAACCCCGGTTCGGCGTCTTCCGGATGTGAGGGGGGCTTTGAAAATGACCATGTTCGACACGGTCCTGGTCGCCAACCGGGGCGAGATCGCGGTCCGCGTCATCCGTACGCTCCGCGCCCTGGGCGTCCGCTCCGTCGCGGTCTTCTCCGACGCGGACGCCGACGCCCGGCACGTACGGGAGGCCGACACGGCGGTACGCATCGGCCCGGCGCCGGCCGCCGAGAGCTATCTGTCGGCGGAGCGGCTCCTCGAAGCGGCGGCCCGCACGGGCGCGCAGGCGGTGCACCCGGGGTACGGCTTCCTCGCCGAGAACGCCGGGTTCGCGCGGGCGTGCGCCGACGCCGGGCTGGTCTTCATCGGCCCGCCGGCCGAGGCGATCTCCCTCATGGGCGACAAGATCCGCGCCAAGGAGACGGTACGGACGGCCGGGGTCCCGGTGGTGCCCGGGTCGACCGGCAGCGGCCTCACCGACGCCCAACTCGCCGACTGTGCCCGGGAGATCGGCATGCCAGTGCTGCTGAAGCCCAGCGCGGGCGGCGGCGGCAAGGGCATGCGGCTCGTACGGGACCCGGCGACGCTGGCCGACGAGATCGCCGCCGCCCGGCGCGAGGCCCGCGCTTCCTTCGGCGACGACACCCTCCTCGTCGAGCGGTGGATCGACCGCCCCCGCCACATCGAGATCCAGATCCTGGCCGACGGCCACGGCAACATCGTCCACCTCGGTGAGCGCGAGTGCTCCCTCCAGCGCCGCCACCAGAAGATCATCGAGGAGGCGCCCAGCGTGCTCCTCGACGAGCGGACCCGTGCGGCCATGGGCGAGGCAGCCGTCCAGGCGGCCCGCTCCTGCGGCTACTTGGGCGCGGGCACGGTCGAGTTCATCGTCCCCGGCGGCACTGCGCCTGTCGGGGGGAAACCCCCCGAACCCCCCGTGTCCTCGTACCACTTCATGGAGATGAACACCCGCCTCCAGGTCGAGCACCCGGTGACCGAACTGGTCACGGGCGTCGACCTGGTGGAGTGGCAGCTCCGGGTGGCGGCGGGCGAGCGGCTGTCCTTCGGCCAGGAGGACGTACGGCTGACGGGGCACGCGGTGGAGGCCCGGATCTGCGCCGAGGACCCCGCGCGCGGTTTCCTCCCCTCCGGCGGCCGGGTGCTGGCCCTCCGCGAGCCGCAGGGCGACTGCGTACGCACCGACTCCGGGCTCAGCGAGGGCACGGAGGTCGGGTCGCTGTACGACCCGATGCTGTCCAAGGTCATCGCGTACGGCCCCGACCGCGCGACGGCGATCAGGAGACTCCGGGCCGCCCTCGCGGAGACGGTCACGCTGGGCGTGCAGACGAACGCCGGGTTCCTGCGGCGGCTGCTCGGCCATCCGGCGGTGTTGGCGGGCGAGTTGGACACGGGGTTGGTGGAGCGGGAGGTCGAGGGGCTGGTCCCGGGGGAGGTGCCGAGGGAGGTGTACGTGGCGGGTGCGCTGCTGCGGCAGGCGGCTCTGCACCCCGACCCCAGCGCCCCCGACCCTTCCCGAAGCCGGGGGCCGGGCGGCTGGACCGATCCGTTCTCCGTACCCAGCGGATGGCGGCTCGGCGGGGAGCCCGCCTGGACCGTGCACCACCTGCGGGTGCCCGGCCACGACCCCGTCGAGGTGCGCGTACGCGGACCTCTCCGCGACGCGGAGGTCTCGTGGGGGTCCGGGGGCCTGCGCCCCGCTTCGGGAAGGGGTGGGCTCGGGGGAGAGGAACCCTCGACCGTCACCCTCCACCTCGACGGCCTCACCCACACGTTCGCCGCGCTGCCGGACGGCACCTGGCTCGGCCGCGACGGCGACGCCTGGCACGTCCGCGACCACGAACCCGTCGCCGCCGCCCTCACCGGCGCGGCCCACGCGGGCGCCGACTCGCTGACCGCCCCCATGCCCGGCACCGTCACCGTCGTGAAGGTGGCCGTGGGGGACGAAGTGGCCGCCGGGCAGAGCCTGTTGGTGGTGGAGGCGATGAAGATGGAGCACGTCGTCGCCGCGCCGCACGCCGGCACCGTCACCGAGTTGGACGTCACGCCGGGTACGACGGTCGCGATGGACCAGGTGCTGGCGGTCGTGGCCCCGTACGAGCACGAGCACGAGCACGAGCACGACGAGGAGGCGACGGAATGACCGTCCAGGGACTCGGACTCCCCATGACCGTGGCCGCACCCTCCACCGACGGCCTCCCCACCCACATCCGTATCCACGAGGTCGGCGCCCGGGACGGACTGCAGAACGAGCAGACGACCGTCCCCACGGAGGTGAAGGCGGAGTTCGTGCACCGCCTGGCCGAGGCGGGCCTCACCACCATCGAGGCGACGAGCTTCGTACACCCCAAGTGGGTGCCCCAACTGGCGGACGCGGAAGACCTGTTCCCGCTTCTCGGCGATCTCCCGGCGGCGATCGCGCTCCCGGTCCTCGTCCCGAACGAACGCGGCCTCGACCGCGCCCTCGCCCTCGGCGCCCGCCGCGTCGCCGTCTTCGCCAGCGCCACGGAGTCCTTCGCCAAGGCCAACCTCAACCGGACGGTCGACGAGGCGCTGGCCATGTTCGACCCGGTGGTGACCCGCGCCAAGGACGACGGGGTGCACGTCCGCGGCTACCTCTCCATGTGCTTCGGCGACCCCTGGGAGGGCCCCGTCCCGATCCCCCAGGTGGTCAGGGTCTGCCGGGCGCTCCTCGACCTGGGCTGCGACGAGCTGAGCCTCGGCGACACCATCGGCGTCGCCACCCCGGGCCACGTCCAGGCACTGCTCACCGCCCTGAACGAGGCGGGCGTCCCCACCTCCGCCCTCGGCGTCCACTTCCACGACACCTACGGCCAGGCCCTCGCCAACACCCTCGCGGCGCTGCGGCACGGCGTCACCACGGTGGACGCCTCCGCCGGGGGCCTCGGCGGCTGCCCCTACGCCAAGTCCGCCACCGGCAACCTCGCCACCGAAGACCTCGTGTGGATGCTGCGGGGCCTCGGCATCGACACCGGCGTCGACCTCGGCCGTCTCACCGCCACCAGCGTGTGGATGGCCCGACAACTGGGCCGACCCAGCCCGTCCCGCACCGTACGAGCCCTCTCCCACCAGGAGTGACCCCATGGACCACCACCTCTCTCCCGAACTGGAACAACTCCGCCGTACGGTCGAGGAGTTCGCCCACGAGGTCGTCGCGCCGAAGATCGGCGACCTCTACGAGCGCCATGAGTTCCCGTACGAGATCGTGCGCGAGATGGGCCGCATGGGGCTGTTCGGTCTGCCGTTCCCGGAGGAGCACGGCGGCATGGGCGGCGACTATCTCGCTCTCGGGATCGCGCTGGAGGAGCTGGCGAGGGTCGACTCGTCCGTGGCGATCACCCTCGAAGCCGGGGTCTCCCTGGGCGCGATGCCGATCCATCTCTTCGGCACCGAGGCGCAGAAGGAGGAGTGGCTGCCGCGCCTGTGCTCCGGCGAGATCCTCGGCGCGTTCGGGCTGACGGAACCCGACGGCGGCTCGGACGCGGGCGCGACCCGTACGACGGCCCGGCTGGACGAGTCGACGAACGAGTGGGTGATCAACGGCAGCAAGTGCTTCATCACCAACTCGGGGACGGACATCACGGCCCTGGTCACGGTCACGGCGGTGACAGGCCGCAAGCCGGACGGCCGCCCCCTCATCTCCTCGATCATCGTCCCGTCGGGCACCCCGGGCTTCACGGTGGCGGCCCCCTATTCAAAGGTCGGCTGGAACGCCTCGGACACCCGCGAGCTGTCCTTCTCCGACGTTCGGGTCCCGGCGGAGAACCTGCTGGGCGAACTCGGCCGGGGCTACGCCCAGTTCCTGCGCATCCTCGACGAGGGCCGCATCGCCATCTCGGCGCTCGCCACGGGTCTGGCGCAGGGCTGTGTGGACGAGTCCGTGAAGTACGCGAAGGAACGTCACGCCTTCGGCCGCCCCATCGGCGCCAACCAGGCCATCCAGTTCAAGATCGCCGACATGGAGATGAAGGCCCACACGTCCCGCCTCGCCTGGCGCGACGCCGCCTCCCGCCTGGTCTCCGGCGACCCCTTCAAGAAGGAGGCGGCCCTCGCCAAGCTCTACTCCTCCACCGTCGCCGTCGACAACGCCCGCGACGCCACCCAGATCCACGGCGGCTACGGCTTCATGAACGAGTACCCGGTCGCCCGCATGTGGCGCGACTCCAAGATCCTGGAAATCGGCGAGGGCACGAGCGAGGTGCAGCGGATGCTGATCGCACGGGAGTTGGGCATGGTCGATTAGTACTCCAGTCATATTCGCGATCTGCTTCGATAGCCTGCAGAGGTGCTGGTCTGAGCTGAATCACGGGGTGGGTGGATGGACGAGCGCACGGTCAGGCTGAACGAGCTCGCGCAGGGACTGCGTCCGCTCGTGCGGGGGGTCGAGTGGTTCGAGGGCCTTGCCTCCGACGAGCAGTTCGAGGTCCTGCGGGACCTGAGCGGGTTCTGTATCCAGGCCCGCGCGACGGTGGAGGACGGCCCCGAGAGCGTGCGTCTGGCCGGCATCCGGCCGACGCATACTCCGGCGGTCCTGATCACGCGCGGGCAGCTGCCCGCGCAGCTGGCAAAGATCATCAATCTGCCGCAAACCGAGCGCGTGAAGGCATTTCGGCTGCTGGTAGCCCTGCTTGGAGTGGCCGACGAGCGCCGACGGGTGCGGTTCTGCGCCGCCGGGTGCGCCCATGCCTGGCACCAGCCAGTACCTGAATCAGCCCGGTGGATTCGGGCTGAACCGCAGGGCGTCGAGCCGTAGAGTTCGGCAGGGAACGCCGACGACGTCTGGCCGTTGCGCGCCCTCGCGGGGAGGAAATCGCATGCAGAACCCTTCGGACTCGATGGAGATCGCCGAGCCTGAGGAGAACGGCCAGAGCAATAGCGCCGACTCACTTGCCGCGGACGATCCGACATCCGACTCGAACATCGACTCGACGACGGCATCGACGGTCCTGGCGGAGGTGCTCCCAGGGGTCGCTGTCGTCTTCGGCGAGGTCCCCGCGGAACTCAAGCCCGATCTGCTCGACTTTGGGCTCGTGTCGGCCGCCGACCGCAAGCAGATCTCCACAGTCCTCGCCTCGATCGGAAACACGGCGACCGCGGCCGGCAACCTCGGAAACGCATTCGCCAGCGCGCAGGGGCTCTACAGGCTCAGCGACGCGACACAGGTCCTGCTGAGGGCTGGCGGAACGCTCGCAGTCAAGGACGGCGCGAACCTCGGAGCAGTGTTCCTCTCCGGTCGCATCGCTGGTCAGGCCCGCCTCATCCCCGTGACTGCGGTGAGCGCGGCGCAGACCGCGGCCGCGCTCGGGCCGGCGCTGGCCATGGTCGCCCTTCAGATGCAGCTGAGTGAGGTCACGGGCCTTGTCAGGACCAACATCGCGCTGACGAGCCAGGTACTCACAACCATCCGCAACGAGCAGTGGGCCGAACTGACGGGGCTCGTCGTCACCGTCGATCGCACAGTCGACCAGGCGCGAGAGGTCGAATCGGTCCCCACCTCCTTGTGGGACGGCGTCGCGGGTAGTGAAGCGTCGCTGCGTAAGCAGCTTGACCTCTACCGGCTGAACGTCCGTAGCCACGTCGGGCAGATCGATCGGCCCGACACTCGTCGCCACCGTGAGTATCTTCAGACGAACGCCGAGGCGATCGTCTTCGACACCTACGCCCTCCTGTCCTCCCTCAAGGCCTGGACCGGGTATCAGGCGCTCCGCGCCGCGAAGGCGAGAGCCGCTGGACGCGAAGATGCTGACGAGGCACGGCTCGTCGACGTCATCGCGCGCGACACTCGCACGGAGTTGGACTCCGCTCTCGCCGAGACGACTAGCCTCGTCGCCTCGCTGACGCGGGAGCTACGAATCATCGCCGAACTCCCCGGACGCGACACACTGCCACTGCCGGGGAAGCGGAGGGACTCAAAGGCAGCCCGCCAAACCTCAGCCCGTCTTCTGGAGGCGATCAAGCCTCTTGCCCACGCTCTCCATCCGCCGGCCCCTCCGCTCGAGGCTCCGGACGTCGTCTGCGCACCCAAGTCGCTGGATCTCGAGCCGTACCTTCGCATCCTGCGATGGTTCCTCGAGGACGGTGAGACCCTACGTGTCGTCGGCTTCCCCGACCAGCTCGATGCCCTCGGACCAATTTCTGCGATCCTCGGCGGAGCGAAGGAGAAGTTGGCGGCAGCAAGGGACAAGGCTGCGGCAAACACCCTGGTCGCCGTCACTGATCGCCGCATCATCACGGCCAAGACGAACACATTTCTTGAGCAAGGCGAGATCCGTCAGGACATCCCGATCGACCAGGTGCGATACGTCCGAGCAGCGACCGCACAGGACAGAAGCGCGCGCTTGGCGATCGACCTCATCACGCGCGACGAGAACATCCGGTGGCTCTTCCACGCTGACATCGACAACACTCAAGTGGACGCGCTCGCCGCCGTGCTTGCCGAGTCGATGACGATCCCGGACATTGAACGCGATGAGCTGCAACAGCGGCGCTACGCCCCCATCGAGGGCGGCAGTACTGGCACGCGGTCTACCTTGGGTATTCAACCGGCCGAGTTTTTCTGATTCTTTTCTTTCCCGCACGCGCAAACACCCCATGTGCCGTGTGCTGCCGAGGAACTGGGTGCCCGGGTGTACAGGTTCAGGTCATGCGCGCGCGGTACGAGGCCCACATCTTGGCGGCAGTGTGCACGCTGTGGGTCCACGGGCCGGGGGACTGTTCTGCGATCTCGGTCCACACACTTTCGTTGGCCGCGGCGAACGCGTTCAGCCCGGCCTCGGGAGCCGCACGGAACGCGGGGATGCGAGAGGCCCACTGTTCGGCGTTCTCGGGGGTGTGGCCACCTTCGGCGATGAGCCAAACTACCCAGTACCCTGCGTCGAGCCAGGGGGCGCCTCGGGTGGCCCATGCCCAGTCGACGACCCACGCCTGCCCTTGGCCGACCATGACGTTGGCTGGGTTCGGGTCGGTGTGGCAAAGGGTGTCTCCCGTGAAGTACGCGAGGGCGGCGGCAGTGGCGTGATCACGCAGCCGGTGTTCCGCCTGCTTCGTCTCGACACCGTCCGGAGCCCGCAACTCGGAGAGCCGTTCCAGGGCTGCGGCGACGAGCGGGAGATCCCCCGAGCCTTGTGCATAGTCGGCGTGGCGGCCGTCAAGGGCGTCGAAGGCGACGAAATCCCAGCCACCGGCCTGGAGATGCCACCGGACGCGCGGAGAAATTCCGCCCACGTATGGGCCGACAGACGCCTCCCTCTGCTGCGTCCATACGCGAGGGTGATCCGTGGGCAGACCCTTGACGTAGAGGTCGCCCCGCTCGGTAGTAAGTCGGGCGGAGATGGAGGAATTGAAGCCCGTCGACATGGTTTCGGCGTTCACGAGAGGGCCGGTCCGTTCGAGTACGGCGCTCTGGACGTCGTCGGGCAGATCGGCGAAGTCGATGCGTTCGGTCGGCATGGGTACACCTTCCCAGAGAGGGGGGTGGCCCCGCACAGCGCGACGGCTGCCCAGGGCCACCAGGGATGGTGGGGTCTTACCGGTACGGGTTGTCGTCGTTGCAGCCGGGGACTGCGCCCACGGTCAGCTCCTCGACGTCCTCGACGACCACCAAGTCGACCAGGTCGACGGGCTCGGCTCTCTTGGCGGAGGGTGATGTGATCTCGACAGCGACGGCGCTCATGCCGGTACTCCTTTTCCGTGTTGGCAGTAATTCTCCAGTGGTGCCTTCGCGGTCTGGTACGCCTTCGCCAACGGGCGGCAAACCCGGCATGTGCCGGAGAGCTTGCAGCCCGAGCAGCCACCAGTGCGAAGCATCTGAGCGTCGGAAATCGCGGGCAGCCCGAGCAGCCCGGCGACGCCGGCTTCCATGAGGTTGACGGGGTTCTCGCGGCCGACCTTGCACATCGTCGCGAGGCCGAACGGATCGACGTGGAAGAACGTGTGGCCGGCCGGGCAGCCTTGGAAGACGGTATCTCCGCCGAGGAAACGCGTGGACTGGGCAGCGAGCGGGTCGGGCTGTCCGTCGTAGGTGGGGGAGATCGACCCGAACTCGTTGACCCGATCCGTGTACTTGTGCGCGAGGTTGCGCATGGCATCGACCTCGTGCTCGTTGTGCGTGGTGATGATGATCGTGACCTCGATGGGGATCTTCACTGCCCGTACGGCATCGAGCCCCTTCATCACGCGCCGGAACGAACCCCTCGTACGGGTCAGGGAGTCCGCCGCCTCCTCGCTCGCCCCGTACAGGGACACGGTCAACTTGTGCGGGGGCAGCCGAGTGAGCGTGTCGAGTACGTCCTCACGGTGCAGACGGCTGCCGTTGGTCAGGATCTCCAGCAACATCCCGCGCTCGTAGGCGTAGGTGTAGGCGCTGAGGAAATCACGGTCGATCGTCGGTTCTCCGCCGGTGAATTGGAGCCATAGGACACCGGCCTCACACAGCATGTCGATCAGCCGCTTCTTCTCCGGCCGAGGCAGGCCCTCGAACTTCCGCAGCGCGAGGTAGCACATCCGGCAGTTTCTCTAGGCTGTCCAGAGTTGTCGGTTAGGCTTCTTTGGAGGGGGACTTCATGCCTACTGCCTTGGACGGCTGGACGGTGGACTTCTACGACTTCACCGTCGCTCAGCCTGCACCCGATACTGACCAACTCTCCGGCTTTGGAGACCTACACGCCCGTGCCGCGGCCAACGGAGCTCGGCATGGCACTCCCGTGATCCTCGGCCCAGAGGGCCGGCCCGACCCGAAGGTCAACCTCTTCTTCCGTACGGGGGCCATGGCGGACGCCCGGCCGTCGACGTGGCGACGGTACGCGTACGCGCTGGTGGTGTGGCTGGAGTTCCTCCGGGTCTTCGGGCGCCGGTGGCAGGACGCGACGCCGCGTGATGTCGAGGCATTCAAGGAGTGGCGGCTGACGGACCTCCGTAATGACGAACGGGTTCTGCCGACCAGCTTCGATACCGACCGGGCGGCGCTGAACACCTTCTACGTCTGGGCCGGGCACCGGTACGGGGTCGCGAACCCGGTGGCCAGCGCGGGTGTTCGCCTCGGTCGGCGGCTGTCGCTCTCTGGGGAGTTGGAGGGGTATGCGGGCGGTTCCCGGGATCCGCTGCGGCCTGCCGGCTCGTCGCGGCGGCAGGTGAAGTGGATGCTGCGAACAGCTTTTGAGCAGTGGCGGAACATCGGGCTGTGCGGCTACACCTTCGAGGGCTCGCGCCGTCGGGGCTGGCGGGGTCCGAATGAGGACCGCGACGCGGCCTTTGTTGACGGCCTGTACGGGACGGGGCTGCGGCTGACGGAGTGGGCGAGCGTGCTCGATGTCGAACTGCCGGCGGTCGGGAACGCCCGTTTCTCCTCCGCGTGGTTGTCTGCGGCCTGCATCAAGCGAGGTGAAGAGGGGCGCGTCTATCGGGTGCCGCGCAGTGTGCTGTCGGCGGTCGCCGCGTACACGGACCCGCTGGAAGGGTCCCGCATGGAGGCCGTACGGCGAGCTCAGCGTGCCGGGCGCTACGACGCGCTGCACGCCATCCGCATCGTCACCGGCTATAACGCCCGGAACCGGACATTGATCGTGGAGGGCGGGAGCGGGCCGGTTCCGATCTCGGTGGATGTACTGGGGCCGGACGAACGGCGGTTGCTGTTCCGTCGTACGTCACACGGTCTGGAACCGTTGTGGCTGTGGCTGGCACCCAGCGGCCTGCCGAAGAAGCCGCACGGCTGGGAGGACTCCTTCCAGGCTGCGAACGAGCGGATTGCCGAGGCATGGGTGCGGACTGCCGGTCCCGGTCTGGAGGGGGAGGCGCGGGAACGGCGAAAGGCGGAGTGCCCGTTGTGGGCGAGGCCGCACATGCTGCGGCACAGCTTCTGTCTCAAGTGGTTCTCCATCCTGTCGGCGGTCTGGCAGCGCCGGGTGGACGGATTCACCGAGGAGGAAGTCCGGGACCTGCGCGAACAGTTGGGCGACATCTGGTATCAGCTGGCCACTTTGATGGGGCACAAGCATCCGGAGACGACCCGGAACATCTATCTCGAGCCGTTCAGCGCCCTTGAGGTCGACTATCTGATGGCGCTGCTGGACGAGGAGGAGACCGCCGGGGTGGACGCGCTGCTACGTGCGGTGACCCGCGACGGTGGCCGGACCCTGACCGGTGTGGTCCCTGCGACAGGGCGGGAAGAAACCGGCGAGCCGGGGGCGGGCCGGTGAGCCGCCGTTCACGGGGCGGTCGCCGCGCCGCCCAGCCGACTGCGGCATGGGCGCCGACCGAACGGCTCCAACCGAACGGGGTGAGCGTGCTGTTCGTCGAGGAGTCCAGCGGTCGCAGCCAGCTCTTCGACTTTTCCGAGCTGCCGGTCTCCGAGGACATCCAGCGCTGGTTGGCGGGCTGCGTCGCCGGGGAGGTCTCGACCCGGTCCACCGTCAAACGCATGGGCACGATGCAGAACCTGTACTTCGTTGCCCGGTCCTTTGCTCGGGTCCTCGCCGAGAGCCCCGGCCCTGTCACGCATCCGCGTGATGTCACAGCCGACCACTTCACGGCCTTCCGGGCCCGGTACGAGCATCTGAAGTCGATGGGCAACTACGTCGCGGCCCTGCGCAGACTGCTGCGAGCCGACACGGCCCTGAGCGAGTCGGCACGGGCCGGTCTCGCCGCCATCCGGGTTCGCAAGACGGCCCAGGAGCCTGGCGAGCTGGAGTACACCGACAGCGAATGGCAGGAGATCCTGACGGCCGTCCGTCGGGATGTGCGCGTCGCGCGGGACCGCATCCGGTTCGGCAGAGCTGTCCTCGCCCGGTTCCGGGACGGACAGCTGGCGGAGGGCAGCGACGAGGAGAAACTCGGGCAGCTGATCGACATCTTCGACCGGACCGGCAGCTTGCCCCGTTACCCCGGCGGAAGCCAGACGGCCGCCGTCAGCGAGGCGGGTGGCGCTCTCTACGTGACCTCTCTGCTCTGTCTGTCTCTCGACGAGATGACCGCGTTCGCGCTGCTCCTGGTGGCGCTGACCGGGCAGAACTTCGGCACGGTGGCCTCCTGGCCCGTCGCTCACTTCCGGCCGGACGGCGGACTCACTGACGAGGGACTGGCTCTGCTGGAGTCCGTCAAGCCTCGCCGCGGGCCGGAGCGCGAGCACATGGTTGTGCCCCTGGAAGATGTACTGACCGGGGCGGATGACGAGCACCGCCTGTTCCGCTCGCCGTTGCGGGTCTACCTCCTGCTGCTGGAACTCAGCGAGACCGCACGCCGCCTCGGCGCTGTGACCACCGTCTTCGCCGGCCACATCCTCAATCCGCGCGCTGGCGGCACGCAGTGGCCGAGCGCTGTGCGGGCCCATCACGTGGCGCGCTGGGCCAGCGAGCACGGATTCCCCATCGCTGAGTCCGCTGTCGCTGGCGGACGGCCGGCCGTTTCGGTGCGACGACTACGCAGGACGGTGATCGAGCGTCGTCGCAGGCCAGTCGCTCAGAGCACCCGCACCATGCGGGAGATCTACCTCATGCCGAGCAAGTCCGTGCGGGCCGAGAGCCAGCAGATCGTGGCGACCGCGCTGCAGAAGGAGGTGGACAAGGCCCGTCAGCAACAGACGATCCCCGTGTTCACCCCGGATTTCGTACGTCTGGCCGGAGAAGACCTCTCCGCCGCAGCCGAGGCCGCCGGAATGGATCCCCAACACCTGAAGCTCCTGCTCGCGGGCGACCAGGACACAGCGTTGGCCTCCTGCGTCGATCACACCGCCAGCCCGCACACCGACGCCGGGCAGCCGTGCACGGCGTCCTTCCTCGCCTGCCTGGATTGCGAGAACGCCCGAGCCCTGCCCCATCAACTCCCAGTACAGATCGCCGCGATCGAGGAAATGCACGCTTTACGACCACACCTGGACCCGGCCCTCTGGGGCGCCCGCTACGAGCCCAGGGTGCAACAGCTCGAAGAAATCACCGGCGCCTTCGATCCCACCGAGCAGGAACTCGCCAAGGACAACATCACCGATGACCAGCGGCAACTGGTCCGCAACCTGTTGGAGGGGCGATGGGATCTGCGCTGACGCTGGCCGCCGCATTCGCGGAGGAGCCCGCTCGTCCATGGCCGCCGGACGACACAGTGATCCTGCGTGGACGCCCGGTCCGTGCCGGTACCCCGGCCGATCGGCTCTCGCGCTTCGGCGACGCCGTCTGGCACCTGCGGCCAGGCCATCCCGATGCCCACCAGGTGGTGAACAGTGTCCACTGGTCCCGCTGGCCCGCACCCTTGGTGCTGCCCTTCAAGACCTTCGCGCTCGCGGCCTTGGAACATCCGCTGCCCGTCACCACGACGATGGGCAGCGACGGCGACCTCATGAGCGTCGACACCTTGTCGGGCAAGCTCGGCGAGCTGCGCATCCTCGCCACGTGGATGGACCAGCAGAAGATCGCACAGATCAGCGACCTGAGCGACATACACCTCGACCACTACCGCTCCCATGTCCTGGCCCTGGCAACCAGCAAGGAACGGAAGGGCTCGCTGCTACGTGCCGTACGAACCCTGTGGGAGTACCGGCGCCACCTGCCCCGCGAGTGCCAGATGGCCACCGCCGACCCGTGGAACGGTGCCAGCGGAATGAGCCTGGCCAAGGTGCCCGCCAAAGGACGGGAGAACAAGACACCCCGCATCGACGCGGCGACCATGGAGGCACTGCTGGCCTGGAGCCTGCACATGCTGGAGGACATCGGCCCGGACATCCTCACCGCGCACCGCGAGTTCCAGATGCTCGAGGACGGTACGCATCCGGACCAGGCGCCCTACCTGGGCCTGCGACCAGCTGCGGCACTGAAGCTCTTCATGGAGCGAGCGGTGCGCGAAGGCCGCACCCTGCCCGGATACCGGGCCTCTGGCAGGCACGACGTGAACTGGAGGCATCTCGGCCGCTTGGTGGGCGCCGGAGGAGTGACCGCACCGGGCTCGCGGAAACTCGTACGCAACAGCGGGCTGCCGGTCGCAGAAGACGTCGACCTGGGGACGGTGACCGGCCGGATCGACGGTGTCCCCTGGCGGGACAAGCCGATCACCTTGCGGGAACTCCCACTCCTGATCCGCTACCTGACCGCGGCCTGCTTCGTGATCATCTCCTATCTGTCCGGAATGCGACCTGGGGAGGCGCTCAATCTGCAGCGTGGCTGCAGCCGACGCGACGAAGCCACCGGGCAACTGCTGATCGACGGCCGGCGAGGCAAGGGAGCCGGGCGTCAGCCACGCATCGCGGAGGCGGAGGATGACATGTGGGGACGCTCCTGGGTCGTGGTCCAACCCGTCCACGACGCCATCTCCATGCTGGAAGCTCTCAGCGCCTCCCCATTCCTCTTCCCCTCCAGCTTCGTGAGCGCCCAGACCAGCCGACCGGCCGAGGATCACGCGCGAGCCGGTGCTGCGGTGACGCGCGACCTCAACGAGTTCACCACCTGGATCAACAGCATCTTCGTGCAGCCTGACGGGCAACCGCCCATCCCGCCGGACCCCACCCGGCGGGTGCACCCCTCGCGATTCCGGCGCACCTTGGCGTACTTCATCGTGCGCCGCCCTCGCGGGCTGGTGGCCGCCGCCCTGCAATACGGACATGTAGCTACAAAAGTCACGCTGAGCTATGCGGGAGCGTCAAACACTTCCTGGATGGAAGATCTCGCCGTCGAACGGCTGGAGCTGCTGGTCGAGCAGAGCGAGGAGGACTGGCGGCTCCTCGGAGAAGGAGAGCGCATCAGCGGCCCGTCCGCGTCGGAGTACAAGAGCCGCGTCACCCGTACTCGTCAGTTCGTCGGCCGGGCCATCAGCCGGACCCGCAACATCGAGAGGTTCCTGGCGCAGGTGGACCCCAGCATCCACCACGGGGAAGGGATGACGTGCGTATGGCGAGCCGAGACAGCCGCCTGCCGCAACACCAGACTCGCCCAAGGACTGCCCGCCAACGATGCCCCCGACGAGGCCGAGTGCCAGTCGTCCTGCCAGAACCTCGCCTACACCGACCGCGACATCGCCCAACTCCGTGAGCAGCTGGTCGTGCTGGAGACGGGCGCTGCTGACCTGCTGGCTCCCCGTCCCCTACGTGACCGCGCTGCCGCCCAGGCCGCCCAAATGCGGAAGGTCCTGGACCGCCACGACGCTGTCACCCCCGCCGCCGAGTCCGCCGAGGAGAGCACCTCATGACCCGTCAGCCCCGTGACCACGACGCCGAACGCACGGCCGTCCGCGCCGCCGCAGACCGCCTGCTCGCGGGCACCCCCTTGCGGTCCACCAGCGGCAAGCTCACCGGCACCGAGCTGATCACCGAGTCCGGTCTGCGACGCGACGTCGTCTACGGCGACCACAAAGAGTTGGTCGAGGAGTTCCAGGCCCGCGCCAAAGCCCAGCACACGGTCCCCGCTGCCGCCGAGAAGATCGCCGAGCAGAACCGGGCGCTCAAGGAGGAGAACGCCGCCCTCAAAGCCGACCTGGCCGCCGAGCGAGAGCGGAACAAAACCCTGACCAGGGTAGCCGTCGAACTGTGTCTGGAGTTGGAACAGGCGAAGGAGGAACTCACCCAGAACGCGGACGTGGTGCGACTGCCTGGCAGCCGCACCAACTCCCCATCCTGGCAGCGCTGATCAGCCCGCCGCCCCCTGGCCCTTTCCTCGGTAGGTGCAGCGGCGACTGCCGCTGAGTCGAGATCAGAGCGGTGAGGGGGGACTCAGCCCACTCTCACGCCGACTTCGAAAACCCCTTGGACTCCAGCCGGAGCCTCAGCGGTTGGCCAGGGTGCGGTCGAGGAGGGGCAGCAGGCGGTCCCAGTGAAGCCGCAGTGCGGCGGGGTTGAAGGCATCGGTGTCGGACATGGTGAAGCCGTGGACGGTGCCGGGGTAGATCTCGGAGGTGTAGCGGACCCCCGCGGCGTCCAGGGCCTGGTTGAGCTCGCCGAGGGCCGCGGGCGTCAAGTCGCTCTCGGCATGGCCGAAGTGGACCTCGGCGGTGAGCCTGGCCAGGCTGTCGGGCCCGTCGGCGCCAACGGGGCCGTGGAATGCGGCGAGGGCGGCCACCCGGCCGGGGTAGGCCGCGGCGGTGCGCATCGCCAGGAGGCCGCCTATGCAGTAGCCGGTCACCGCGACCGGTCCGGCGCCGACCTCGGGCTGGGCGGTGAGGAACCTGAGGTAGGCGTCGGCGTCGCTCAGGACACGTTCGGCGGTGTGCGCCTCGATCAAGGGCATCAGCTGGGCGAAGACCGCGGGCCGGACCGCTTCTCCGATGTGCTCGGGAAGTTCGATCACCGGTGCAGGGCCGTGCCGGTAGAAGAGGTTGGGGACGAGCACGTAGTACCCGTGCCCGGCCAGTTCGCGTGCCATCTCCCGCAGCACGGGCCGGATGCCGAAGCCGTCGGCGTACATCAGCACCCCTGGGTGCCGCTCACCACCGTCGGGAAAGGCGGCGAAAGCGTCGGCCTGGCCGTCCGCGGTGGGAATGTGCAGCGTCTTGGTGGGCATGAATTCTCCCTGTCGTGGTTGATGTGTCGAACCTGTGATCAACACGACGGAGGCGGAGCCCGCGCAGCAGCGCGCGATCCTCGATCGAACAGCGGGCCCTCACCGGCCCGCACGGCGCTCAGAAGAGCACCGGGTCACCAATCCGTGTGTGGCGCAATGCCGTCCCGGTAGTCATGCCGCGCAGCGTAGCCCACCGAACAAGAGCCGCCGCCAGTACACCAGAAGATCCCGGGCTCGCTTCGAGATTCCGGAACTGTCCGACAACCTTGATTCCGACAACGCACTTGCCTAATGAATGCAGCTGAAGTTGCAACCCTTGTTCAACTCCCAGGTCGTCCGGGAGTAGTTCAGCCGCGTACGCGGGCGCACGATGATGTTTCCGCGCATCGGACGCCCCGCCAAGTCCAGCTCCCAGGCCTCACGGGCTGCTTTGACCAGCCATTCGGGGATCAGCGCGTCGGCTGCCCCCGCCGAGGCGAGTTCCTCGTACTGGGCGGCCGGGAGCTGAATTCCGCGCCGTACACCGGGCCGAGCGACGAGATACGTCCGTTGCTGCGGGCTGGCGATCAGTGCGTGCATGTCGTACTCCTTCCGTAATCTGATGGCTCTGAGGGCTGGTCGGGAGGCATCGCCCCCAGGCGCCGAATCCGCCCGGTGCCGCAGGCCTCGTCCGCCTTCGCGACGAGCAGTTCGGCCCAGCAGCGTTTCCCTGCGGGGCGGGCGATGGGCCCGAGGAGGTCGTAGCCCCAGCGGTCGGCCAGGGCGTCGATCAGCAGCAGCCCCCGGCCGCCTTCCTGGTCGCGGTCACCCCCACCCAGTTCTGGCAGGCCACGGTTCTTGTCGGTGACGGAGATCCGTACACGGTCGTCGGCGATGCGCTGGACAGAGACCCGTACGAGTCGGCAAGACGTGTGCCGTACGGCGTTGGAGAACAGCTCGGCGATGATCAGCGTGCCCACGTCAGTCAACGCGTTCAGGCCCCACGTGTTCAGCGACGCCATCACCAGGAGCCGAGCCGTACGTGCCGCCTCTGGCTCGCACCGCATGGTCTTTGTGTAGCCCGGCGGGCCCACTGAGATGGGGCGTACGGCGGTCCTGGTCATGCGGTCATCCCTCCGGGGTGGGACGGCCCGCCCGTGCGGGGACACGGGCGGGCCTCTCTCCGTGCCGCACGGACTGGGGAGCTCGCGGTTTGCGCCCGGCGGCTGATGACCAGTCAACGACTCGGGAGAAGCCGGAGGAGACTCCGCGAGGTGACCCCAAGACGGAGTCATCGCGCATGCACACGCGGTAGTTTCAGGCCTCAGGCATTTTCTGGGGGCCGTATGGGGCAGACGCAGGACCCGCGACAGGTCATTGCAGGGCTACTCGATGACAGCCGGCTCCTCGGTGCGTGTACTGAGCGGGACATGGGAACCGTGTTCCGGATGCTCAACCACAGGGGCGTCAGCACACGCCGCATCGCGGCTGCCGTCGCCATCACCCAAGGACGTCTCTACGACTACATGAACGGCAAGAGCAGGGTGGAGAAGCTCGCCCTGTTCGAGCAGATCGCGGACGCCTTCCACATCCCCGGCCACCTGCTTGGCCTGGCCCGCCGGTCGTGGGAGCCCGCCGCGGAGACACAGCCGCACCAGCCTCTGCCGCCGGACGGGGACGACCTCTCGGCCGTGGACGCGTTCCGTGTCGCCGACCGACAGACCGGAGGAGGCCGGCTCTACGCAGCCGTTGTCCAGCATCTCCGGAACCGTGTTGCCCCGCGCCTCGTCGACCTCTCCACCGGGAACGAGGTTTTCGCCGCTGCCGCGGCCCTGACCGAGATGGCTGGATGGATGGCGCACGACTCCGGTCAGAACACCGCTGCCCTCGACCACTTCGGCCGCGGACTGGCTCTCGCCCGGACCAGCGGGGATCTACCGCTCGCGGCACACGTCGCCGCATCTCTTTCCCATCTCGTCCTTCAAGGCAGCGATGCCGTAGGGGCAGCACGCTGGGCTCGGACAGGGCTCGACCTCGTCGGCCGAGGCCCGCGGATTCCCGCGCTGTCGTCTCGGCTGCACACGATGCAGGCCCGTGCCTTGGCGGCGGCCGACCAACACGCTCCCGCCCGCCGTGCCCTTGAGCAGGCCTACCGCGCCCTCGATACCTCCCCCGACACCGCACACCCGTGGCTCAGCCCGTTCGACGCAGGACGTCTGGCGAGCGAGGCGGCGCTGGTCCTGGTCGACCTCGGCGAGTACGACGAGGCCCTGGCCGCCGCCGAAGAGGCCGTGGCGCTGCGGGATGCCGCAAGGGCGCGGTCCCTCGCGCTCGCCCGGATTTCCCTCGCCGGCATCCACGTCCGGCGGGTCGACCTCGACGCCGCTGTGGCCGTCGGCCACGACCTGCTCGCCACGAGCCCCACCATGGGCTCCGTCCGCGTCGTCCAGCAGCTCGACGACCTCAGAGCCCTGCTGCAACGCCACAGGAGCTACGGGCCGGTACGGGAGTACCTGGTGAGATTCGATGACGCGAGAAGGGCCAGACTGTTGCTGCTCGCCGATCTCATCCCGCCGCCGGGAGGCTCTCGCCCATGACGCCGAAACCCGCCCCCACCCCTGCGGATGCCGATGCCTGGGCCGCCTACCTTGCCGAGGGCAACGCCACTCAGCCGCGTAAGCGTGTGGCGGCGGATGTGCTGCTCCGCGACTCCTCGGGGCGGGTGCTGCTCGTGAAGCCGACCTACAAGCCCGGGTGGGACCTTCCCGGCGGGATGGCCGAGGCGAACGAACCGCCCGAGCGGACGGTGGTGAGGGAGCTCAAGGAGGAACTGGGCCTGGACGTGACCGTGCGCGGCCTCCTGGTCGTCGACTGGGTTCCGCCACATGGGCCCTGGGACGACCAGATCGCGTTCATCTTCGACGGCGGTGTCCTCGACATCGAGCCGCCCCGACCCCACGACGAGGAGCTGTCGGAAGCCCGATTCGCCTCCCTCGACGAGGCGGGCGGTCTGCTGCGGGATCGGATGCGGAGGCGGCTGGCGGAGGCGGTTCACGCGCTGCGGGAGAAACGGTCGGCCTATCTGCACGACGGGCGCCCCGTCGGTCAATAACGTCGTCCAACGGATACTGACTGAACCGAAGTTGGGGCGTACGGGCCGGCTGACTGACCCGGAGCCTTAGAAGGGCGCCACCGCCTGAGCAGGCGGCGCCACCGCTCAAGCCGGGCGGGCGCCCGTACCGACGACGGCCGGAACCGGCCACGTCAGCGCGCGCCCGGCACGCCCTCACCGAGACCCCAACCCCCGGGAATCCCCCGCGAATCCCCACGAACCTTCGATTCACAGGTAATTCAAAGAATGGAGCACGCCTCACACGGGCATTCCACTACTTGGAACCACCCTCTGGACAATTGGTGAGGTTAGGCTAACCTACCTTCGAACTCGCCCTCGGGCGGCACTCCGCCCCGTTCGAAAGTAGCCACACACATGCCCAACGCCAGAGCCGCTCACCTCACCCGCCGTGGCATCCTCGCCGCCGGCGGCGCACTCGGTCTCGGTGCCGTCCTCGCCGCCTGTGGAGACGAGGACACGAGCAGCAGCACTGGCTCCGACAAGGAGACGGCTGCCGCCGAGTCCGGCCCGTGGTCGTTCAAGGACGACCGTGGCGAGACCGCCAAGACCGACAAGACCCCCGCGAACATCGTCGCCTTCATCGGTGTCGGCGCCGCGCTGTTCGACTACGGCATCGACGTCAAGGGCGTCTTCGGCCCGACGAAGACGACGGACGGCAAGGCCGACGTCCAGGCCGGCGACCTCGACATCAGCAAGGTCACCGTCATCGGCAACGTCTGGGACGAGTTCAGCGTCGAGAAGTACGCCGCTCTCGCCCCCGACGTCCTCATCACCACGCTCTTCGACGACGCCGGCACCCTCTGGTACGTGCCCGAGGCCTCCAAGGACAAGATCGCCAAGCTCGCCCCGAGCGTCGGCATCTCCGCCTACGACCGCCAGCTGACCGAGCCGCTGCAGCGCATGCTGGAGCTGGCCAAGTCGCTCGGCGCCGACGTGGAGTCCGAGAAGATCACCACGGCCAAGAAGCGGTTCGAGGACGCCGCCGCCCGGCTGCGCGCGGCCACCAAGTCCAAGCCCGACATCAAGGTCCTCGCCGGCTCCGCCAGCCAGGACATCTTCTACGTGTCCGGCTCGAACCTCTCCATCGACCTCGAGTACTTCAAGGCCCTCGGCGTGAACTTCGTCGAGCCGAGCGCCGCCGCGTTGAAGGCGAGCGGTGGCTGGTTCGAGAACCTCAGCTGGGAGAACGTCGACAAGTACGACGCGGACGTCATCATCATGGACAACCGCACGTCGGCGATCCAGCCGGACGCGATCGAAGAGGCGACGTGGAAGAAGTTGCCGGCGGTCGAGGCGGGACAGGTCGTCGGGCGCAACCCCGAGCCGATCCTTTCCTACGACAAGTGCGCGCCGCTCCTGGAGGAGCTGGCCGAGGCCATCGAAAACGCCAAGAAGGTCAGCTGACGGTGGTTCTTGAGCTGCGGACCGGCTGTGGCTGGTCGCACAGTTCCCCGCGCCCCTAAAAACGAACCGGGCGCGGGTACTCCGCGCGTTGACGTCCACTCAGGAGCCCCCATGACGACGGCCGTAGCCGCCCCCTTCCGTTTCTTCTCTCTTCAGGTCGTGCGGACGGAGCGGCTGGGGCCGTCTCTCGTGCGTGTCTCGTTCGCGGGGGACGATCTGCGGTTCTTCCGCTCCGACGGCAGGGATCAGTCGCTGTCGTTGTTCCTGCCGCATCCGGGGCAGGAGGCGCCGGCCGTGCCCTTCGAACTGGGGGACGGCTGGTGGCAGGGGTGGCGGGAACTGCCGGACGACGTACGGGCGGTGATGCGCTCGTACACCCTGCGGGGGCTCCGCTCCGACCTCCATGGCGACACGGTCGGGATCGACATCGACTTCGTGCTGCACGGGGTGGAGCCGGGGGCCGCCACGCCCGCCGGGCCCGCCTCGCGCTGGGCGTCGGCCGCGAAGGCCGGCGACCGTGTCGTACTGCTCGGCCCCGCCGTCGCGGACAACCGCGCGATCCGTTTCCGCCCGCCGCAGGACGCCGATCTGGTGCTGATCTGGGCCGACGAGACGGCATTGCCCGCCGCGTCGGCGATCCTGGAGTCGCTGCCCGCGGGCACGCCGGCCCGGGTCTGGCTGGAGGTCCACCACCCGGGGGACATCCAGGACCTGGTGACGGAGGCCGACGCCGAGATCACCTGGCTGGTGCGGAGCGAAGCGGCTCCGGCCGCCCTCGACACCGTCCGGGCCGCCCAACTCCCGCCCAGTGAGCTGCCGTACGCGTGGATCGCCGGTGAGTCCGGGCGCGTCAAGGAGCTGCGACGGCATCTCGTGCGGGAGCGCGGGATCGACCGGCGGCGGGTGACCTTCGTCGGGTACTGGCGTGAGGGCCTGACGGAGGAGCAGCTGCGGGAACGCGGCGAATGAACCGATCGCCGGCCGGAACGGTCACCGAACAACCCAAATCACCAAAGTCACCAGCGTCACCGGAGTGACCACAGTCACGACTGAGTCAGGGTTTCGTTCAAGTTAATTAGGTTAGCCTTACCTGAGTTGGACGACGTGATGCCGCCCCCACACACGCCCCCACACACGCCCCCACACTCACCTCTCCGTCCCGCCCGGACCCCGCCCCGCTCGGAGGACCTCCCCATGCGCTCGCACCTGCTCAATGACACGACCGCGGAGCGGTACCGCCGCACCGTGACCGAAGGCGTGGAGCGGGTGGCGGCCAAACTCGCCACCACCGACCGTCCGTTCACCGGTGTCACCGTCGACGCCCTCTCCCCCAGCATCGAGCGGATCGACCTCGACAAGCCGCTGCACGACACGGCCGCGGTCCTCGACGAGCTGGAGGACGTCTACCTCCGCGACGCGATCTACTTCCACCACCCGCGCTACCTCGCCCATCTCAACTGCCCGGTCGTCATCCCGGCCGTGCTCGGCGAGGCGGTGCTCTCCGCCGTCAACTCCTCCCTGGACACCTGGGACCAGTCGGCCGGCGGGACTCTGATCGAGCGCAAACTCATCGACTGGACCAACGAGCGCATCGGATTCGGCCCGTCCGCCGACGGCGTGTTCACCTCCGGCGGCTCGCAGTCCAACCTCCAGGCGCTGCTGCTGGCCCGCGAGGAGGCCAAGACCGACAGCGCCGCCAAACTGCGGATCTTCGCCTCCGACGTCAGCCACTTCAGCGTGAAGAAGTCGGCGAAACTGCTGGGCCTCGGCCCGGACGCCGTCGTCTCCGTCCCGGTCGACGGCAACAAGCGGATGCAGACCGTCGCCCTCGCCCGTGAGCTGGAGCGCTGCGAGAACGAGGGCCTCGTCCCGATGGCCGTCGTCGCCACCGCCGGCACCACCGACTTCGGCTCCATAGACCCGCTGCCCGAGATAGCGGAGCTCTGCTCCCAGTTCGGCGCGTGGATGCACGTCGACGCGGCCTACGGCTGCGGCCTGCTCGTCTCGCTGAAGCGCCGCGAGCTGCTGGACGGCATCGAACGCGCCGACTCCGTAACCGTCGACTACCACAAGTCCTTCTTCCAGCCGGTGAGTTCGTCCGCCGTGCTCGTACGGGACGAGTCCACGCTGCGCCACGCCACCTACCACGCGGAGTACCTCAACCCGCGCCGTATGGTCACCGAGCGCATCCCCAACCAGGTCGACAAGTCCCTCCAGACCACCCGCCGCTTCGACGCGCTCAAGCTGTGGATGACGCTGCGCACGATGGGCGCCGACGGCATCGGGCAGCTCTTCGACGAGGTCTGCGACCTGGCGGAGGAGGGCTGGAAACTGCTCGCCGGCGACCCGCGCTACGACGTGGTCGTGGAGCCCCAGCTGTCCACGCTGGTCTACCGCTACATCCCCGAGGCCGTCACCGACCCGGCCGAGATCGACCGCGCCAACCTGTACGCCCGCAAGGCCCTGTTCGCCTCCGGCGACGCCGTGGTCGCGGGCACCAAGGTCGGCGGTCGCCACTACCTGAAGTTCACCCTGCTCAACCCCGAGACCACGGCCGACGACATCGCCGCCGTACTCGATCTGATCGCCGGCCATGCCGAGCAGTACCTGGGAGAATCCCTTGACCGCATCGCTTCCTGAACCCGCCGTGAAAACCCACGACTTCATCGGCATCGGACTGGGACCCTTCAACCTCGGCCTGGCCTGCCTCACCGAGCCCATCGCCGAACTCGACGGGATCTTCCTGGACTCGAAGCCGGCCTTCGAGTGGCACTCGGGCATGTTCCTCGACGGCGCCCACCTCCAGACCCCGTTCATGTCGGACCTGGTCACCCTCGCCGACCCGACGTCCCCGTACTCCTTCCTGAACTACCTGAAGGACTCGGGCCGTCTGTACTCGTTCTACATCCGCGAGAACTTCTACCCCCTCCGCGTCGAGTACGACGACTACTGCCGCTGGGCCGCAAACCGGCTGAGCAACGTCCGCTTCAACACGACGGTGACGGAGGTGACGTACGAGGACGGCCTCTACGCCGTGAAGACCGAGGCCGGTGACGTCCTGCACGCCCGCCACCTCGTCCTCGGCACCGGCACTCCGCCGTACATACCGGAGGCGGCCCAGGGCCTGGGCGGCGACTTCATCCACAACTCCCGCTATATGCAGCACAAGCGGGAGTTGCAGAAGAAGAAGTCGATCACCCTCGTCGGTTCGGGACAGTCCGCCGCCGAGATCTACCAGGACCTGCTCAGCGAGATCGACGTCCACGGCTACCAGCTGAACTGGGTGACGCGCTCCCCGCGCTTCTTCCCCCTCGAATACACCAAGCTCACGCTGGAGATGACCTCCCCGGAGTACATCGACTACTTCCGCGAGCTGCCGGAGCCGACCCGTTACCGCCTGACCCAGGAGCAGAAGGGCCTCTTCAAGGGCATCGACGGAGACCTCATCAACGAGATCTTCGACCTGCTCTACCAGAAGAGCCTCGGCGGCCCGCTCCCCACCCGACTGCTCACCAACTCCGCGCTCAACAAGGTGAGTTACGAGAACGGCACGTACACCCTCGGTCTGCGTCAGGAGGAGCAGGAGAAGGACTTCGAGATCGACTCGCAGGGCCTGATCCTCGCCACCGGCTACAAGTACGCCGAGCCGGAGTTCCTGGGGCCGGTCCAGGGCCGCCTGCGCTACGACGCCCAGGGCAACTTCGACGTGGCCCGCAACTACGCCATCGACACCACCGGCCGCGGCGTCTTCCTGCAGAACGCCGGCGTCCACACGCACAGCATCACCTCGCCCGACCTGGGCATGGGCGCGTACCGGAACTCGTACATCATCCGCGAGCTGCTGGGCACCGAGTACTACCCGGTGGAGAAGACCATCGCCTTCCAGGAGTTCGCTGTATGAGCATCGGAACCTTCACCTTCCGCCCCCTCGATCCCTTGACGGACGCCGAGCTGCTGCACTCCTGGGTCACCCACCCCAAGGCGGCCTTCTGGATGATGCAGGACGCCAAGCTGGAGGACGTCGAGCGCGCGTACATGGAGGTCGCCGCCGATGAGCACCAGCATGCCCTGCTCGGTCTGCGCGGCGGTGTCCCCGCCTTCCTGATGGAGAGGTACGACCCCGCCCACCGCGAGCTGGTCGGCCTGTACGAGCCACGGCCCGGCGACGTCGGCATGCACTTCCTCACCCCCGCCACCGACACACCCGTGCACGGGTTCACGCTGGCGGTCATCACCGCCGTCATGGCCCACCTCTTCGAGGACCCGGCGACGGAACGCGTCGTCGTGGAACCGGACGTCACCAACAAGGCGGTGCACGCCCTCAACGAGGCTGTCGGTTTTGTCCCCGACCGCGAGATCGACAAGCCGGAGAAGCGCGCACTGCTGAGCTTCTGTACGCGAGAGCAGTTCCTTAAAAGGCACAGCTCGGCCGCCCGAGGAGTAGCTGTATGACCCTGTCCGATGCCGTAGCGCATCTGTCCCCCCACCGCTGGGCACGGGCCAACCGCCTGCTCATCCGCAAAGCCCTCGCCGAGTTCGCCCATGAGCGGCTCATCACACCGGAGGCCACCGCCGACGGCCGCTTCGAGGTGCTCAGCGACGACGGTCTGACCCGCTACGGGTTCACGTCCGTCCGCCGCGCCCTCGACCACTGGCAGGTCGACGCCGACTCGATCACCCGTCAACGGGACGGCGTCGACCTTCCCCTCGCCGCCCTGGACTTCTTCATCGAGCTGAAGAAGTCGCTGGGCCTGAGCGAGGAGATCCTGCCGGTCTACCTGGAGGAGATCTCCTCCACCCTCTCCGGCACCTGCTACAAGCTGACCAAGCCGCAGACCCCGGTCGCCCAGCTCATGGAGAGCGGCTTCCAGGCGATCGAGACCGGGATGACCGAGGGCCACCCCTGCTTCGTCGCCAACAACGGCCGGCTCGGCTTCGGCGTCCACGAGTACCTGTCGTACGCCCCCGAGACGGCGAGCCCGGTCCGCCTGGTCTGGCTGGCCGCGCACCGCTCCCGGGCTGCGTTCACGGCGGGCGTGGGCATCGAGTACGAGACCTTCGTGCGCGAGGAGCTGGGCACGGAGACGGTCGCCCGCTTCAACTCCCTACTCACCGCACAGGAGTTGGACCCCGCCGACTACCTCTTCATCCCGGTCCACCCCTGGCAGTGGTGGAACAAGCTCACCGTCACCTTCGCCGCCGAGGTCGCCCAGCAGAGCCTGGTGTGCCTCGGTGAGGGCGACGACGAGTATCTCGCCCAGCAGTCGATCCGGACCTTCTTCAACAGCTCCGCCCCCGAGAAGCACTACGTGAAGACGGCCCTGTCCGTCCTCAACATGGGCTTCATGCGCGGCCTCTCGGCGGCCTACATGGAGGCGACCCCGGCGATCAACGACTGGCTGGCCGGCCTCATCGACAGCGACCCGGTGCTCAAGTCGACCGGCCTGTCGATCATCCGCGAGCGCGCCGCCGTCGGCTACCGGCACCTGGAGTACGAGGCCGCCACCGACAAGTACTCCGCGTACCGCAAGATGCTGGCCGCGCTGTGGCGCGAGAGCCCCGTCTCCTCCCTCCAGGAGGGCGAGTCGCTGGCGACCATGGCCTCCCTGGTCCACGTCGACCACGAGGGCAACGGCTTCGCGGCGGCACTGATAGAGCACTCGGGCCTCACGCCCGCGGAGTGGCTGCGCCGCTACCTGAAGGCGTACTTCACCCCGCTCCTGCACAGCTTCTACGCGTACGACCTCGTCTTCATGCCGCACGGCGAGAACGTCATCCTCGTCCTCAAGGACGGTGTCGTCGAGCGGGCGATCTACAAGGACATCGCCGAGGAGATCGCGGTCATGGACCCCGAGGCGGTGCTCCCGCCGACGGTCGAACGTCTCCGCGTCGAGGTCCCCGAGGACAAGAAACTCCTCTCCATCTTCACGGACGTCTTCGACTGCTTCTTCCGCTTCCTGGCGTCGAACCTCGCCGAAGAGGGCGTCCTCGACGAGGAGGACTTCTGGCGCACGGTCGCCGAGACCGTCCGCGACTACCAGCACTCGATGCCCGAACTCGCCGACAAATTCGCCCAGTACGACATGTTCGCCTCCGAGTTCTCCCTCTCCTGCCTCAACCGCCTCCAGCTCCGCAACAACAAGCAGATGGTCGACCTGGCGGACCCGGCGGGTGCGCTCCAGCTGGTAGGCAACCTGAAGAACCCCATCGCGGGCCTGTAGCCCCCGGCACGGCCCCACCCGAACAGACGGGCACCTCGGAGTACGGTCCTCCGAGGTGCCCGTCGCATTCTGCCGGTCGGTTGTTCGGGCGCGGGCGGGTGGGGGCTGATCGCGCCCACGCGGCGGAGCCGCATATCTATACAGCCCCGCGCCCCCAAAAGACCTGCGGTTGCTCGTGGCTGTAGGAGCGGGGGATGGTCGGCGGGCCGAAAAGCACGGGGCGCAGCCCCTGCTTTTCAGGGGCGCGGGGAACTGCGCGAGAAGCCCCACCGGACCCGCACCCGCCACCGAACCCGCACCCCCCACCCCTTACCGCGCACCCCAAGGCACCTGCGGCGACCGGAAATACCCGATCCCCAGCGCCTCCCACCGCGCCCCCTGCGCGGCAAGCCGCACCCGATACCCCTCCCACCCATGCGCGGACACAGGTGACCACCCCAACTCCGCAACCCCCGGCAACCTCGGAAACGCCATGTACTCAACATCCGCCGACGTCACGATCGTCTCGGTCCACAGCGGCGCCTCGACCCCCCGCACAGCCGCCGCCGGCACCCCCTCCAGATAGTCCCCCGGATCCCAGTCGTACGACCGCCGCACATCCACGTACCCCGCCCAATCCAGCCCCAGCGGCGTGTCCTTGTCGTACTTCATGTCGAGATAGATCCGGTCGGCGGGCGAGAGGACGACCCCCGTCCCGTTCCGCGCGGCGGCGGCGACCCGCGCCTTCTCCTCGGCACTCGTGCTGTCCAGCCCCCAGTACTGCGCGAGAGCGCCCCGCGCGGGGGTCGCCCCGGTCAGCTGGTGCCAGCCGATCACGGTCTTGCCGTAGCGCTCGACGATCGGCTGCACCCGGTCCATGAACGTGACGTAGTCCTCGTGGCTGGTGGAGTGCGCCTCGTCGCCGCCGATGTGGAGATAGCGCCCCGGAGTGAGGGCTGCCAGCTCACGTACGACGTCGTCCACGAAGTCGTACGTGACCTCCTTGTCGACGCAGAGCGAGCTGAAGCCGACCTCGGTGCCCGTGTAGAGCGGGGGCGCGACGCCGTCGCAGTTCAGCTCGGCGTAGGAGGCGAGGGCCGCGTTGGTGTGGCCGGGCAGGTCGATCTCGGGGACGACCTCCAGATGGCGGGAGGCCGCGTACCGGACGATCTCCTTGTAGTCGGCCTTCGTGTAGAAGCCGCCGGGGCCGCCGCCGACCTGGGTGGAGCCGCCGTACGTGGTGAGGCGGGGCCAGGAGTCGACGGCGATGCGCCAGCCCTGGTCGTCGGAGAGGTGCAGGTGCAGCTTGTTGAACTTGTAGAGGGCGAGCTGGTCGACGTACCTCTTGACCTGGTCGACGGTGAAGAAGTGCCGGGAGACGTCCAGCATCGCGCCGCGCCAGCCGTAGCGCGGGACGTCCTCGATCGTGCCGCCCGCGACCAGCCAGGGGCCCGGCTGCGCGGAGTCCTTCTCGACGGCGGCGGGCAGCAGCTGGCGCAGGGTCTGTACGCCGTGGAAGAGCCCGGCGGGCGCGCGGGCGGTGAGGATGACGCCGGACCGGCCGCTGTCGAGCCGGTACCCCTCTTGGCCGAGAGTGGTGTCCCCGGGCGCCAGCCGCAGTCGTATTCCGGCCCCTTGACGGTCGGTCACGGGCAGCGGATAGCCCGTCGACGGCCGCAGGATCTCCGCGAGGTACTGCCCGATCCGGCGGACCTCGGGCGTGCCGTTCACCTGGATACGGGTGTCGTGCGTGATCCGGTACGGCGATCCGCCGGGCCGGGCGGAGGCGGGCGCGGGGATCACGCCGGCGAGCGGAGTCGCGGGGGTGTCAGCGGTCTCGGGCACGGGCACGGGCACGGGCACGGGAGTGGCTCCCACGGTGAAGAAGCCGGCCGCCACGAGCAGCAGCGATCCGAGCAGGCGGGTCGATCTGTGGTGCGGTCTCAACAGCGTCCCCTTCCACCAACCGAACTGTCCCCACCACCATCCACCCGACAGCCCCTCCAGGTCTAGACCATCTCCCCCTTGTTGGCGAGGCCGAGGTAGCCGACGCCCTCGTCGCCGAAGGCGGTGAAGATGCCGAGGGTGCCCAGGAGGTACGGCTCGGCCGGGCCGAAGCCCGCGTGACCGACACTGCGTATGGTCGGCGCTCGCGCCGACACCGGCCGGGGCGTGGAGGGTGGGCGCCGATGCGAATGAAGGGCTTCCCGTCCATGACGTCCGCACCGCCGCCTCAGGCGACGGGATGCGGGACACCGGATGGACAGCGCACGAATAGGCGCTCATAACACATTCAACGTTCCCCCAAGGGCCAGCAACAGCCGCCTGCCCGATATCGGGCAGGATTCTTGCGAAACCACTGCTTGTCCCCCAGGATCTACCGAGTGCACGACGAACTTGTTGATCATTTGACGCGATCCTCGCCCCTCAGCCGGGGCGAGGCGCTGCGGGTGATCCAGGACGTGCTCGCCTACTTCGACGAGACGACGGAGGACTTCGTCCGTCGCCGCCACCGCGAGCTCCAGGCCCAGGGCCTGGTCAACGCGACGATCTTCGAACGGATCGAGGCGGACCTGAAATACCGGGCGGTCGCACCACCGGAGCTCACGCTCAGGCAGCTGCGCCGCATCGTCTACGGCTGAACGTCTACGACCGAACGTCAACGGCTGATCATCTACGGCTAGGGGATACGTATATATGTGCGGGATTGTCGGTTACATCGGCAAGCGCGACGTGGCGCCGCTGCTCCTTGAGGGCCTGCAGCGCCTGGAGTACCGGGGCTACGACTCGGCGGGCATAGTCGTCACCTCGCCCAAGACGGCCGGTCTGCGGATGGTCAAGGCCAAGGGCCGGGTCCGTGACCTGGAGGCCAAGGTCCCCGCTCGCTTCAAGGGCACCACCGGCATCGCCCACACCCGCTGGGCCACCCACGGCGCCCCGTCCGACGTCAACGCGCACCCGCACATGTCGGCCGACAACCAGGTCGCCGTCGTCCACAACGGCATCATCGACAACGCCTCCGACCTGCGGAAGAAGCTCGAAGCCGACGGCGTCGAGTTCCTCTCCGAGACGGACACCGAGGTCCTCACCCACCTCATCGCCCGCTCCCAGGCCACCACCCTGGAGGAGAAGGTCCGCCAGGCGCTGCGCATCGTCGAGGGCACGTACGGCATCGCCGTCATGCACGCCGACTTCAACGACCGTATCGTCGTCGCCCGCAACGGCTCCCCCGTCGTCCTCGGCATCGGCGAGAAGGAGATGTTCGTCGCCTCGGACATAGCCGCCCTGGTCGCCCACACCCGCCAGATCGTCACGCTCGACGACGGCGAGATGGCCACCCTCAAGGCCGACGACTTCCGCACCTACACCACGGAGGGCACCCGCACCACGGCGGAGCCCACCACCGTGGAGTGGGAGGCGGCCTCGTACGACATGGGCGGCCACGACACGTACATGCACAAGGAGATCCACGAGCAGGCCGACGCCGTGGACCGTGTGCTGCGCGGCCGCATCGACGACCGTTTCTCCACCGTGCACCTCGGCGGCCTCAACCTGGACGCCCGCGAGGCGCGCCAGATCCGCCGCGTGAAGATCCTCGGCTGCGGCACCTCGTACCACGCGGGCATGATCGGCGCCCAGATGATCGAGGAGCTGGCCCGTATCCCCGCGGACGCCGAGCCGGCGTCGGAGTTCCGCTACCGCAACGCGGTCGTCGACCCCGACACCCTGTACATCGCGGTCTCCCAGTCCGGTGAGACGTACGACGTCCTCGCCGCCGTCCAGGAGCTGAAGCGCAAGGGCGCCCGGGTCCTGGGTGTGGTGAACGTCGTCGGTTCGGCGATCGCCCGCGAGGCCGACGGCGGCATCTACGTGCACGCGGGCCCCGAGGTCTGCGTGGTCTCGACGAAGTGCTTCACGAACACCACGGTCGCCTTCGCGCTCCTCGCCCTGCACCTCGGCCGCACCCGCGACCTCTCCGTCCGCGACGGCAAGCGGATCATCGCCGGCCTGCGCAAGCTCCCCGCCCAGATCGCCGAGATGCTGGACCAGGAGGAGGAGATCAAGAAGCTGGCCGAGCAGTACGCCGAGGCCCGCTCGATGCTCTTCATCGGCCGCGTCCGGGGCTACCCGGTGGCCCGCGAGGCCTCCCTGAAGCTCAAGGAGGTCTCGTACATCCACGCCGAGGCCTACCCCGCCTCCGAGCTCAAGCACGGCCCGCTCGCCCTCATCGAGCCGGCCCTCCCGACGGTCGCCATCGTCCCCGACGACGACCTCCTGGAGAAGAACCGCGCCGCCCTGGAGGAGATCAAGGCCCGCAGCGGCAAGATCCTCGCCGTCGCCCACCGGGAGCAGGAGAAGGCCGACCAGACCATCATCGTCCCCAAGAACGAGGACGAACTCGACCCGATCCTCATGGGCATCCCCCTCCAACTCCTCGCGTACCACACGGCGTTGTCCCTGGGCCGGGACATCGACAAGCCGCGGAACCTGGCGAAGTCGGTGACGGTGGAGTAACCACGCCTTCCAGGGCGCGCCCAGGCTTTCAGGGGGCGCGGGGAACTGCGCGAGCAACCCCCACCGAACCCGCGGAGGCCGACGAACGAGAACGGACCCCCACGTGATGCCACCAATCACGGGGGGTCCGTTTCATAACGCCGAGGTCGCCCAACACCCCCGACGCCGGCTGCCCTTCACCCGGCGGCCGTCACACCACCCCGGCCGGCAGCACACCCGCACGCCGCACCCGCAAGCGCAGCGCGAACGCGGCGATCGGGTTATGCCCTTCACAAGGGCACGAACACCCCTACGCACCAGTAGATTTACCCGTTTCCGCAAGCGCGGGCGATTCGGCTACGGGATGACGATGACGGGCCGCTGCGCCCGCTTCGCGAGCCGCCCCGCGACCGACCCGAAGAGGCGCCCGACGAGCCCGTGCGTGGACCCGACGACGATCGCGTCGGCCTCGTACTCCCGCCCCACCTCTTCGAGTTCGTGGCAGATGTCGCCGCCGCGTTCGACGAGGATCCAGGGGACTTCGGCCAGATAGTCCGCGCAGGCGAGTTCGAGCCCGAGGACCTCGGTCCGGTGGTCCGGGACGTCGACGAAGACCGGCGGCTCGCAGCCCGCCCACACGGTCGTGGGCAGCCGGTTGGCGACATGCACGATGATCAGGCCCGAGCCGGAGCGGCGGGCCATTCCGATGGCGTACGCGAGGGCGCGCTCGCTGGACGTCGAACCGTCGAAGCCGACGACGACGCCGTGCTTGAAGGCGGGATCGCAGGTGGGGCGTGCCTCTTCCGCCGCCTGGGGGTCAGCCGCCTTGGGATCGGCGACGGGCCGCCGCTTGCGGTCCGCGGAGTCGAAGAATTCGTGACCGGCCATGGGTGTCTCGGCGTTTGGATCCTCGTGGGTGGGACGACGTGAAATGGGACGTCAGTATGCGGCGGAGCCGTGTCCGGGAATCATCTTCCCAAGCCCATACCCCCAAGGGTACGACCGCACGCCTCCTCCGCCCAGATCCCGCACCGGCTGCGCGGGGTTCCAGGGAGCATGCACGACCCCCAGCCCGTAACGCAATGGTTGCTGCCACGTACAGCCGGTTTACACAGCGATACAGACGCCGGCGCTCAGGAACAGACCCCCGACGGCAACCCGATCAGGCGGTACCAGTGACCGACCGGTCGAACACGCGTTGAACCCCGGTAAGTCACATCCGAGGGAGCCCAGGAGGGAGCAGGCCGTGTCCGCACCCCGTATCGCGCCCCAGTCCGCCCCCGAAGCCCGCGCCGCTCACGAGTCCCGCGCCCCCCGCGCGACCCCCGAGCCCCCCTGCCCGGCCGACACCGCCACGGACGTGGTCCGCTGGGCGGCCTTCAGCTGCGTCCTCGTCCCGGTCGTCCTCGTCTGGTACGGCACCTCACTGGCCGGCGCGGCGGGCGCGGCGCTCGGTCTCGCCGCGGTGACGGGCGTCTGCCGCATCCTGCTGCGGCAGTCCGAACGCGGAGCGGCCCGCGCCGCGCGTTCGATGGCCGAAGATCACACCCCCCAGCGGGGCCGACACGGACGTTCCGGTTCCGGGGCGCACAGGGGCGGGCGGCACTCCGGCCCGAGTACGCCGGTCGACTGACCGGTTTCCGCGCACACCCCCGTATCTTTTCAGCCAACTTCGGCCACCCGTACACCCCTTGGCCGAACACCCCTCCGCCCCCCGTTCGACCTGCACTGAAAGGGGTCCAGGGGTCGCGCGCACCCTACGTGGACCGGCCACGGGGACAAGGCGCACTTCCCTGCACGGCCCACGAGTGCAACGCTTCGTGATCGAATGCTTCACGCCAAGTTGCCATGTCGACAATGTGCCGGATGGCGAACTGGTCACGTCGGCACCACGGGACACAGTAGATTCGATCATGACTGTCTTACGGCGGGGGACTCGTGCAGGACCAAGGGGAAACGTGCAGGAGCGACACAACCGAGGAGCCGCGACCACCGAGGGGGGCTTAGCAGTATGAGCCACGACTCCACCGCCGCGCCGGAAGCCGCGGCCCGGAAACTCTCCGGGCGACGCCGCAAGGAGATCGTCGCGGTGCTGCTGTTCAGCGGCGGGCCCATCTTCGAGAGTTCCATACCACTGTCGGTGTTCGGGATCGACCGCCAGGACGCCGGCGTACCGCGCTACCGCCTGCTGGTGTGCGCCGGTGAGGACGGCCCGCTGCGGACCACGGGGGGCCTGGAACTCACCGCACCGAACGGCCTTGAGGCGATCTCGCGGGCGGGCACGGTGGTCGTGCCCGCATGGCGTTCGATCACCTCACCGCCGCCGGAGGAGGCGCTCGACGCACTGCGCCGAGCGCACGAAGAGGGTGCCCGCATCGTCGGGCTGTGCACCGGCGCTTTCGTGCTGGCGGCCGCCGGCCTGCTCGACGGCAGGCCCGCGACGACACACTGGATGTACGCGCCGACGCTGGCCAAGCGCTATCCGTCCGTCCACGTCGATCCACGAGAGCTCTTCGTGGACGACGGCGACGTGCTCACCTCGGCCGGCACCGCGGCCGGAATCGATCTGTGTCTGCACATCGTGCGGACAGATCACGGGAACGAGGCGGCCGGCGCGCTGGCCCGCCGACTGGTCGTCCCGCCACGCCGATCGGGCGGCCAGGAGCGCTATCTCGATCGGTCTTTACCAGAGGAGATCGGCGCCGACCCGCTCGCCGAGGTCGTCGCCTGGGCGCTGGAGCACCTCCACGAGCAGTTCGACGTGGAGACGCTCGCGGCACGGGCGTACATGAGCCGTCGTACGTTCGACCGCCGGTTCCGGTCGCTGACGGGCAGCGCCCCGCTCCAGTGGCTGATCACCCAGCGCGTGCTGCAGGCCCAGCGTCTGCTGGAGACGTCGGACTACTCGGTGGACGAGGTCGCGGGACGGTGCGGCTTCCGTTCGCCGGTGGCGCTGCGCGGGCACTTCCGCCGGCAGCTGGGCTCGTCCCCGGCGGCGTACCGGGCCGCGTACCGGGCCCGGCGACCGCAGGGCGAGAAGCACGGCGACCGCGACGGCTCGCACGGCGGGCCGGGGCCGTCCTCGATGGCGCCGGAGCACGCCCCGGTGCCGCTCCAGTCCCGGCGTACGGCCGCCGCTGGTTCCCTGGCGCCGTCGACGTCCCTCTCCACGGAGGGCGTCAAGCAGGAGCTGTACGCGGCGGGCCGCCTGCCGGGGCAGCGCAGCGCGCCGTAGGCCCCATGGGCACACGACGGCCCGGTCCCGCCCTGGTTCGCCCAGGTGCAGGACCGGGCCGTACGGCTGTCACGGGCCGTAAGGTGAGACATATGAACGATCGCATGGTGTGGATCGACTGCGAGATGACCGGCCTCTCGCTGTCCGACGACGCGCTCATCGAGGTGGCCGCCCTCGTCACCGACTCCGAGCTGAACGTGCTCGGCGAAGGTGTCGACATCGTCGTCCGCCCGCCGGACTCGACTCTGGAGACCATGCTGGAGGTGGTGCGCCAGATGCACACCGCGTCCGGCCTCCTCGACGCGCTCGCCGGCGGCACGACGCTGGCGGACGCCGAGGCGCAGGTCCTGGCCTACGTACGCGAACACGTGAAGGAACCGCGCAAGGCACCCCTGTGCGGCAACACGGTGGGCACGGACCGGGGCTTCCTGCTCCGGGACATGCCCACGCTGGAGGACTACCTCCACTACCGCATCGTGGACGTCTCCTCCATCAAGGAGCTGGCCCGCCGCTGGTACCCGAGGGCGTACTTCAACAGCCCCGAGAAGAACGGCAACCACCGGGCGCTGGCGGACATCCGCGAATCCATCGCCGAGCTCCGCTACTACCGCGAGGCGATCTTCGTCCCGCAGCCCGGCCCCGACTCGGAGACGGCCCGCACGATCGCCGCGAAGCACGTCCTGCCCGCCCGGTAACCCCGTCCCCGGGCCCTCACCGGCCCCCGAACCGCCCCCGCCGAAACATGTGCGCGGGCACCCCTGAAGACCCTGTACACTTTTTCTCGGCCGGTCGGGGAAACCTTCGGATGAACCGCCGGTCATGGTGGGTGTAGCTCAGCTGGTAGAGCACCTGGTTGTGGTCCAGGATGCCGCGGGTTCGAGTCCCGTCACTCACCCTGATGAATCGGCCCCGGTTCGCGAAAGCGGACCGGGGCCGATTGCTTTTCTGCTCGGACCCCTGGTGACAGTGGCTGGGACGGCGCGTCGGCGGACCCGGCCGCGTCAGGTCTGCCGCCGGTGGCCACGCCAGGCCGCGAACAGACCCGTGCCGACAGAGGTGACGGCGGCGAAGGCTTGGGGGCCGGCCAGTAGGAACACGGCGGTGACGACGCCGAGCAGGGTCACCAGGGCGACGAAGTCGAGGGTGCGCTCGGCGAGAGCGGCGCGAGCCGCCGCACGCGCTCCCTGGTCGGTCGAACTCTTCGTAACACGTGATTTCTCTGTCATGCCGCCAGTGAAGCGGGGCCGCGGGGGGAATGCTGAGGTGGTCGAACAGTCCCGCAGCGTCCCGGACATGACCGGACGTCGGCGAACGCCGTCGGACGGCTGGAGCCCTTCCTGTCCGGGGAAGCAGGGACGGCATCGGGGGTGACCAGGTGGATGTCCAGCAGGGCCGCGCTGAGCTGGCCACAGACTTGAAAGCCCTTCAGATCCAGCACGGCAACCCAACCCTGCGCGAGATCGAACGACATGCGCCCACGGGGTGCCCACTCCCCCCGTCGACCGTCAGCGAGGTACTCAACGGCAAGCGCCTGCCGCGACTCGACCTGCTGCTAGCACTCGTACGAACGCTCCTGGGATTCACCGACGGCGGCCACCACCCGGTCTCACCACGGGACTCACGGGTCGAGGTCTGGCGCGACCGCTGGAGCGCCCTCCAGCTCCTTCAGAACTCGGCCAGGCAGAGCGCCGCCGGCACCGTCGGCACCGCCGCGACCGAGGTGCGGCGGGCACCCGAGCCCGATCAGCCGGCCGAGGCGTCCGCAGTCGGCGAACCACCTCGAATCATTCGAATCTTCGTGGCGATGCCGGGCACCTCGATGGGCACGCAGGCCCGCTGGACGAACATCCCCGAGATCCGGCGCCAACTGCTGGACCCGGTGGAGGCCCTCATCAGCGAGGCGCTGGGCTGCGAAACGCAGCTGTCCATCGAGAAGGAAAAGACGTTCATGGGGACGATCCACCGCTCGATGTTCAGCGAGGCCATGGACGCCGACGTCTACATAGCCGACCTGAGCGGCGCGAATCCCAACGTCTACCTCGAACTCGGTGTCCGCTGGGCGCTGCGCGACGCGGTGACCGTGCTGATCTCCCAGGACATCGAGGAAGTGCGGTTCAACGTCTCGGCGAGCCGGGTGATCCGCTATGGGCCCATGCCGGAGGAGCTCAAGGAGGCTCAGCGGCAGATCACGCAGGCCGCGGTCGAGGGACTGCGGCGGCCGGAACATGTGGACAGCCCGGTGCGCGAGGGCTCCGACTACGTCACCGTGCCTCGCTCCGACTACGAGGCGCTGGCCCTGGAAATCGCGAATCTGCGGGCGCAACAGGGCGAGGACCTTATCGCCGCCGCGCTCGCCCTGAGCGGCGACGACCAAGCGCGCAGCCTCGAATTGCTGCACGAGGCCGTGGCCCGCAATCCCTCCAGCTTGCGCGGGCACTTCGAGCTGGGTGTGGCGCTGCGCCGGGAGAACCGCTACGCCGAAGCGGAGCACGCGCTGGGGATCTGTGTACGGCTGCGGGCCGACCACGCCCCGAGCTGGCGTGAGCTGGGCACTACGCGCAGCAAGCGCGGTGCCCTCCAGGAGGCGGCCGACGCTCTCGCTCGCGCCGTCGAACTCGACGACTCCGACGCGGAGACCTGGGCCACGCTCGGCGGCCTGCACCGGCGCCTGGCCCGCCGTGATCCTCCCGAGCGGTTCGACATGACGGAGCTGGAGAGGGCCTTCACCTGCTACAGCCGGGCCGTCGGGCTGAGCGGCAACGACACCTATCCACGGCTCAACGAGGCCCGGGTCGAACTGCTCCTCCACGGGGCCCGCGGCACCGACCCTTCCCCTGTCTTCGGCCGCTTCCGCCGCTTGGAGCACCTGGCGCGTTTCGCCGCGGAGGACGCGGCGGGAACCAACCCGTGGCCCGTCTTCGACCTCGCGGACACCTTGTTGCTGACGGGCCGCGAGGCGGATGGCCTCGCGGAGCTGCGGAAGGCGATCGGCTTGCTACGACCACATGAGATCGAGTCGGTGCTCTCGTCCGTGGTGGCGCCCCTCCAGGACTTCCTGACCTTTCCTCAGCTCCTGTCCCCGACAACAGCGAACGCCGTCAGCACAGCGGTCGCCGAGTGCCTGCGACACCTGCCGCGACGAGACCAAGGAGGGTGTGGCTCTCCTGTAGGGAGCTTTGACCTGCATGGTTGCTGACCGGGGTTGGTTGCTCGATCGTCGTGGTGTCGGGTGACGGCCATGGCCTCCTGGGCTGGAGAAGTTCCAGGGACTGCCCCAGGTGGCTGCACCAGCTAGTCTCCCAGCAGAAAGGCGACGACACTGTAAGGTGCTGTCATGTGATGTCATGCATCCACACATATCGATAGGCATCGTCGCAGGTTAAATAGGGTCGAGATATGACTGTCGACCTTGAAGGCCCCGAACCGCTGTACGAGCAGATCGCCGTCATACTCAGCGCACGCATCGCGGACGGCACGTATCCGCCCCGCCGCCGGGTCCCGTCCGAGGCGGCCATCTGCGACGAATTCAGCGTTTCGCGTCCGACCGCTCGATCCGCCCTTCAACTCCTGAGCCAGCGCGGTCTGATCGTCACCGTGCGCGGGAAGGGGTCGTTCGTCGTCGAGCGCGAGTCTCCGAACGCCGCCGAAGGCGACACGTCCGACGACTGACGCGAGCCAGACCTCTCGCCGTACCTGCTTGCGCGCAATCCCCGCGTCTCCGGACTTGCGCACAATCCTGAGCAATCCTCCGACGCGCGCACGCCCACTCCGTGCATCCTGGGGCTCCAACCAGCGCTGACGGAGGGCAACATGACGCTCAGGTTCATCGGGACGAGCAGCGACGACGGCGACTGCCCGACTCTGTACGAGATCGAGGGGACGGACGAGATTCTCGTACAGGGTTATCTCGAGACCGACCCGGGCCATCTCGCGCAGTTGCGGGATGTCAAGGAGTCCGAGGGCTTCGTCCGCGTCCCCCGCTGTCTCCTCGCGCGCCACACCCCCAGCGGCGAGCGTCCGGGTCTCCAGCCGTTCGCCTCCATCACTCACCTCTTCCATGAGTTCCGGCACACGGCATGGCGGCTGGAGACCCGGCGGGGCTACGCCACCGCCTGGAGACCCGGCGGGGCTACGCCACCGACCGCAATGGACCGAAGTGGGCGCGTTTCCTGGCGGACGAGGACATCTCCCAGGACCCGCCGAATCTCTGGAAGGACAACATCTGCGCGCAGACGCAGGCGGGCAAGCGGTTCGAGCGGGTACGGATCGTCGACGAACCGCCCACTCAGGGGCAGAAGTTCCTTCTGGCCAGCGCTCCCAACAACGTCACCGCAGGCGAGGACATCCGCAACCTCACCCGCGCCGAGGCCGAGCAACTACGGCTTCCGGAGTACGACTTCTGGCTGTTCGACTCCCAGATCGTGGCCCGTTTCGCATTCGACGACGAAGACACCACCCTCGGCGTGTACGTCACCGAAGATCCGGCCGAGGTCCTTGCCGCCTGCCAGGCCAGGGACGCGGCCTGGCACCACGCCGTACGTACCGAAGAGTTCGCCAGGCGGGTACGTTCCACCATGTGACCACCGATTTCCAGACCGCCAGAGAAGCCCTCGGTGAACGGCTGCGCGAGCTGCGCACCGAGGCAGGTCTGGAAGGCAAGGACCTGGCCGTCCGACTCGGCTGGCAGCCCTCGAAAGTATCCCGACTCCAGAATGGCAAGCAGACTCCCAGCGCCGCCGACCTCATCGCATGGGCCCGGGCCGTGGACCGCCCGGATGTCGAGGCCGAACTCCAGGGGTTGCGTGCCGGGCTGGAGATGAAGCAACGGCACCGCTCGTGGCGGCGGCAGCTGGCCAGCGGCCACCGCGGGCGCCAGGAGATCGCCGTCCGGCAGACCGACGAGACCACGGAGATCCGTGGCCTTGAAGTCTCGCGCATTCCGGGCCTGTTCCAGACGCCCGACTACGCCAGGGTCATCTTCGACTCCAATGCCGAGTTCCGCGGTATCCCGTCCACCACAGAGGCCGCCGTCGAGACACGCATGCGCCGCCAGGAGGCACTGTACAAGCCGGGCAAGTCTTTCCGGTTCCTTGTTTGCGAGGCATCGCTGTACCACCGATCGTGCCCGGCGGATGTAATGGCCGAGCAACTGGACCGGCTGTACGGCCTGGTGGGGCAGCGTCGGGTGGAGCTGGGCATCATCCCGTTCGGCACGCAGCTGCGCCGTACGGCACCGCACGCGTTCTGGATCTACGATCGGCGACTGGTGATCGTCGAGACGATCAGCGAGGAACTCTGGCTCACCGGCGATGAGGACATCGAGCTGTACGAGCGCGCCTGGGACTGGCTGGCCGAGTCGGCGGAGTACGGGGCCCCGGCACGCCGTCTGATCGGCCGGGCGCGGGCGGCACTGGACCGCGCGTAGGCAATCGGCACAAGCCCTGTGCCCGCAGATGCAATTGCGCGCAATCGGCGCGCGCCCGGGCAACCCGGCTGTCTACGGTCCTGCCCATGCCCCCAAGGACTCCCCTCTCGCCCCGCCGGTCAGGCTACGACTGGCTCCTCTCCTGCACGGACCGCCCCACCGCCGTACAACGCGCATGGCGGAACGAGGAATTGGCGCCGTTCTCCACCGGCCCGTACTGGACGGTGGCGCAGGCGCCGCTGGGGGCGTCAGTAAAGGCGATGCGGCGGATCGGGGCGGAGGGGGTGGGTCCGGTTCTCGCGGATGTGGAAATGGACCTGGCCTGGTGGCTTCTCCCGGCCGATCCGGGTGACGATCTGGACCACGTCGGGCAGCTCACGGTCCACCCACCCGGCTGGGTCCTGATGTGCCCACCCGCCCGATATCCCCTCCGTCCTCCCAGCGACCGCCTGTGGCTGGAGTACCCGGACGGGTCCGGTCGGCTCACCGATCCCGTACTCCTCGGTGCCGCGTTCGGGCTCGGCGCCCCGTCGGAGGCCTCCGGATGACGAAGACGACCATGGACCCGCCCCTCACGCTCGGCCTCCCTCTCGGCCCGCCCTCGCCGGTGGCCGGCTGTGAGGAGTGCGCCCGGCTGGCCGAGCTGCGTGGCGAGGCCACCGGGCGGGGCGACTTCTCCCGTGTCTCAGACATCAACGTCATGATGCGCGGCCATCATGGGCCGCCCGTGGGCGTGGGCAGCGGTGAGCACCTCCCAATCCCACGGACTCACGCGACCCTGGGGATCGACGAGCCGCCCGCCAAGGCGTACCGGGTGCCGTCGGGGAGGGTGTAGAAGGTCCAGGGGCGGGGGTAGTGGTGGGCCGGGTCGTAGCCGGCGAAGACGGTGCTGGTCACGGGGAGGAGTTCGATGCGGCGGGGTGGGCTGACGCCGAGGGCGCTGGAGTAGACGGGCATCGCCCACAGGCCGGTGTCGTCCGCTGCTACGCGTACGACGGAGAGGATGTTGCGGTAGGTGCCGACGAGGGGTGCGACGTCCACCTCCGGGGGGTGTGCGGGTACGTCGAGGCGGGGCACGGTGAGGCCGGCCAGTTCGCCCAGGAGTTCGCTGTGGAGGTCGGTGTGCAGGGCCACCGCGTCTCCGCCGTTGGCGAGGAGGGCGATGGCGATCCGCTGGTCCTGCACCACGTGCAGGAAGGTGTGCTGGCCGAGTCCGATGCCCGCGTGCCCGTAGACCTGCCGGCCGCCCCAGCCGAAGAGGAGCCAGCCGAGGCCTCGGTGTTCGTCGGTCCAGCCGTCGGGGACCTTGCGCTGCGGTTCGCGCATGGCCGTGGTCAGGGCCGGTGACAGCAGGCCGGCGCCGTCGGCGAGGTGCATCCGGGCGAAGGTGATGAGGTCGGCGGCAGTCGTGTAGATGCCGCCGCCCGGCCCCAGCGAACGGGGCAGATCCCAGCGGTCGATCCTGGGCGGTTGGCCAGGGTCGCCCATGTGTCCGAACGCGCGCCGGCGCTGGTGCGGCACCCCGGGCAGCGTGACGGTGTCCCGAAGGCCCAGCGGATCGAGCAGGCGCTCGCGCAGCGCCGCGTCCCAGTCCTTTCCCGTGATCCGCTCGACGACATGGCCCGCGATGATGTACCCGCTGTGGCAGTACGACACGGTCGCGCCGACCGGATGGCACTGGCCCAGCCCCGCGCAGGCCTCGACATACCTGCGCAGGCAGTCCGCGTCCGAGCCGGTGTCGGGGTGGAAGGCACCCTCGATCCCGCTGGTGTGACTGAGCAGATGACGTACCGTCACGCACTCCGTCGCGACCCGGTCCGCGAGTCTGAACTCGGGCAGCACCGCACGCACCGGGGTGTCCAGTTCCAGTCGGCCTTCGTCGATCAATTGCATGACGAGTGTGGCCGTGAAGAGTTTGCTGACCGATCCGATCTGGAAAAGGGAATCGGTGGTCATATCAACGCCGCTGACGGAATTCAGCAGACCGGAAGCCAACTCATGCACTTCACCGTCGACCAGGACCGCCAGGCAGGCCCCGGGTACGTGGTGGTTCCGCGCCAGTTCGTCAAGCCTGGCCTGCCATCGGGCACGCTCGAAGTCCATGCGGAAACGCTGCTCCGGGGGATTCCCTTTTAATCCCGAACAGGAGAGCCGAACAAGAAATCCGAACAAGGAAGTCCGAACACGGAAGCGGGGATTGTGGATTTCACCCCAGGGAAAGTGGTGAAAGCGAAAGGAGAATCGTGCAGCTATCTGTCGCCTCGGGTCCGGGCATGGGCGCCGTGAACGAAGACATCGCTCTCACCGGGCCGGACACGGTCGTGGTCCTCGACGGGGTTTCCGTTGTTCCCGGCGGTCCCCCGGCCGGCTGCGCGCACAGCACCTCCTGGTACGTGCGGCATCTCGGCGCGCGCCTGATGAGTCTGGCCGCTGTCGACCACTCCACGTCACTGACCGATGTGCTCTCCCTCGCCATCACCGGGGTGAACGGCCTGCATGACGCGACGTGCGACCTGAGCCGAGAGGATGGTCCCGCCTCTACGGTCGCGATGATCCGCCGCCGCGATGACGTCCTCGACTACCTCGTGCTGTCCGACAGCGTCCTCCTTCTCGACTGCGGGGAGGGCGGAGGCAGCATTCGGGCCATCACTGATGACACCGGTGAACAGCTCGCTCGGAAACACCTCCGCGCCGTACTCGACAGCCATGGCCTCACCGGAAGCACGGATCTCAGGGGCCTCGCCGATCTCACGACCGTCGTCGCCGAACTTCAGGCGCTCTACCTGCGCCTTCGCAACCGGCCCGGCGGCTACTGGGTCGCCTCGGCCCTCCCCCGGGCCGCGGAACACGCCCGCACCGGCACACTTCCGCTCGGGAGCGTGCGCCAGGCGGCCCTGCTCAGCGACGGGGCGAGCCGCCTGGTCGACCCGTTCGGCGTCCTCACCTGGCCCGCGCTCCTTCAGGTCCTCCGGGACGAAGGGCCGGCCGCGCTCATCGCGCGTACCCGGGAGGCTGAGATGTCGGACCCGGAGTGCCTGCGCTGGCCGCGCTTCAAGCGCAGCGACGACGCCACCGCCGTACATGTGCGCTTCAACGACACCGGCCCGCCGGCCTGATCATGCGACGACTGGGGGCGGGAGGCACCTGGTGACCGGGGCCGGGCGGCAGCCGGTGACCGGGGGGCGGGCGGCAGCCGGTGACGAGAGGCAGGCGGCAGACGGCAGACGGGCTCACGACGAAGCCCGCGCCACCAGTTCCGTCGGCAGAACCACCTGTCGCCGTTCCAAGCCTCGCGACACCGCCGGCCGGCGGTCCGCGATCTCGTCGAGGAGTAGGTCGATCATCGCGCGGCCCATCTCCTCTATGGGCTGGCGGACGCTGGTCAGGGGCGGGTCCATGTGGCGGGCGATGGCGGAGTCGTCGTAGCCGACGAGGGCCACGTCGTCGGGTATGCGGCGGCCGGCCTCGCGGAGGACCTGGCGGGCGCCGGCGGCCATGACGTCGGACTCGGCGAAGACCGCGTCCAGGTCGGGACAGCGGGACAGCAGTTCCGCCATCGCCCGCCGGCCGCCCTGCTCCGTGAAGTCGCCGGGGACGATGAGGCGCTCGTCGACCTCGCGGCCGGCCTCCTCCAGGGCCTCGCGGTAGCCCTCGATGCGGCGCTGGGCGCCGTAGACGTCCAGGCGGCCGGTGATCGTGGCTATCCGGGCGCGACCTCGCCCGATCAGGTGTTCTACCGCCGAGCGGCCGCCGCCGTAGTTGTCCGAGTCGACGGAGGGGAGCGTCTCGTGCTTGGAGCGCGGGCCGCTGATCACCGACGGGATTTCCAGCTGCGCCAGCAAATCGGGCAACGGGTCGTCCGCGTGGACGGAGACGAGCAGCACCCCGTCCACCCGGTGCGCCGCCAGGTACTGGGCCAGGCGGCGGCGCTCCCGGTCGCTGCCCGCGAAGATCAGCAGGAGCTGCATCTCCGTGTCGGACAGCTGGGCGCCCACGCCCTTGAGGATGTCGGAGAAGTAGGGCTCGGCGAAGAAGCGGGTCTCCGGCTCGGGGACGACCATCGCGATCGCATCGGTGCGGTTCGCCGCGAGGGCGCGGGCCGCCGTGTTCGGGACGTAACCGAGCTCCGCGACGGCCGCCTCGACCGCCGCGCGGGTCGCGTCGCTGACCCGGGGCGAGCCGTTGATCACCCGCGAGACCGTGCCGCGGCCGACACCGGCTCGCGCGGCGACCTCTTCCAACGTGGGCCGCCCACCGCTCCGGCCCCGTGCTCCGTGGCCTGCCACCATGGTCGCCTCCCGTTCACACCGCGCTGGCGTGGAATCTAACAGTCCTGGTCGACGTACGACGTCCGAGGCGACGTCCGAGTACGACGTCCGAGCAGTGATCAGGGGTGGTCGATCGGGGCCGCCGAGTCCGGTGTCCGACCGGAGCGGCGGGGGAACCACCGGGCGGACCACCGGGCGCGGCGGGGCCGGCGCTGCCGCCCGAACCCGGGTTGGTTAACAGCCCGATAACCGAAGACATCTCTGCGCGCTCGCTCCCTTGACACCCCCGCACGAACCGACGACTCTTCAACACATCACTTGTGGGAGCGCTCCCACGGTACCTGGCACTTACACATCCCGCACGTTCCCCGCCCGAGCCGCAGCTAGAACTAACAGGCCCAGCAACGCAGTTGGCCGGGGGGTCGGCACGTCAGGGCATCTGGAGGACGCAATGCGAGCACGTACCCTCCCCCACTCTCGGCTGCGGTCGAGCGGGGGCACCCGTATCGCCCGCAGGACGCGCAAGACGGTGGTCATCGCCGCCGTCGCCGCGCTGAGCGCCGGGCTGCTGGCCGGCTGCGCTGACGACGGCAAGGACGAGGACGACTCGTCGTCGGACGGCGGCGGCGGCGGCGGCAAGACCAAGATCACCCTGGGGCTCTTCGGCACCGCGGGCTTCGAGGAGTCCGGTCTGTACAAGGAGTACGAGAAGCTCAACCCGGACATCGACATCCAGCAGACCGTGGTGGAGCGGAACGAGAACTACTACCCCGCTCTCCTCAACCACCTGACCACCGGCAGCGGTCTCCAGGACATCCAGATGGTCGAGGTCGGCAACATCGCCGAGATCGTCCAGACCCAGTCGGACAAGCTTCTCGACCTGTCGAAGTACGGCAAGAAGAGCGACTACCTGGACTGGAAGTGGCAGCAGGCCACCACGGCGGACGGCCAGACGATCGCCGTCGGCACCGACGTCGGCCCGATGGCCATCTGCTACCGCAAGGACCTCTTCCAGGCGGCCGGTCTGCCCACCGACCGCGAGGAAGTCGGCAAGCTGTGGACCGGCAGCTGGGACAAGTTCGTCGAGACCGGCAAGAAGTTCCAGGAGAAGGCGCCCGAGGGCACCACCTTCCTGGACTCGCCCGGCGGTCTGCTGCAGGCGATCCTCAGCGGCGAGAAGGACCGGTTCTACGACTCTTCCGGCGAGGTCATCTACAAGACGAACCCGGCCGTCAAGGATGCCTTCGACCTCACGGCCAAGGCCGCCGAGGACGGGCTGATCGGCAACCAGACGCAGTTCCAGCCGGCCTGGGACACGACGATCGCCAACAGCAAGTTCGCCGCGATGTCCTGCCCGCCGTGGATGCTCGGTTACATCAAGGGCAAGTCGAAGCCCGAGTCGGCCGGCAAGTGGGAGATCGCCCAGGCGCCGAAGTCCGGTAACTGGGGCGGTTCCTTCCTGTCCGTGCCCAAGAACGGCAAGAACGCCGAGGAGGCCGCGAAGCTGGCCGCCTGGTTGACCGCACCCGAGCAGCAGGCCAAGCTCTTCGCCGTGCAGGGCAGTTTCCCGAGCACCCCGGCCGCCTACGACTCGGCCGCGGTGAAGGACGCGAAGAACGACATGACCGGTGACGCGCCGATCGGCACGATCTTCGCGGAGGCCGCCGAGAACATCCCGGTCCAGACGATCGGTGCGAAGGACCAGATCATCCAGCAGGGCCTGACCGACAACGGCGTGATCCTCGTGACCCAGGGCAAGTCGGCCGAGGAAGCGTGGAAGAACGCCGTCAAGACCATCGACAACGCACTGGACAAGTGACCGGTATGCCCACACGGCACGACACCGCCGCGCCCCCCGCGAAGGGGGGCGCGGCCCCGGCCCGCCCGCCCGCGGGGTCCGCGAACGAGGAACGCCGCCGGGCCCGGCTGTCCCGCCGCTGGCAGCGGGACGTACGCTGGAGCCCGTACGCCTTCGTCTCGCCCTTCTTCCTGCTGTTCCTCGCCTTCGGCCTGTTCCCGCTGCTCTACACCGGCTGGGCCTCGCTGCACACCGTGGAACTGACCGCCCCCACCGACATGAGCTGGGCGGGGCTGCGCAACTACACCCGGATCTTCGACGACGAGTTCTTCTGGAACGCCGCGAAGAACACGCTGATCATCGGGATCATCTCGACCGTCCCGCAGCTGATGATGGCGCTGGGTATCGCGCACATCCTCAACTACAAGCTCCGCGCCTCGACCTTCTACCGGGTCGTGATGCTCGCCCCGTACGCCACGTCGATCGCCGCCGCCACCCTGGTCTTCGTGCTGCTCTTCGGCCGCGACTACGGAATGATCAACTGGTTCCTCGGTCTGGTCGGGTTCGACGCCGTCGACTGGCAGAACGACACCTGGTTCTCGAAGATCGCCGTGTCGACCGTCGTCATCTGGCGCTGGACCGGCTACAACGCGCTGATCTACCTCGCCGCGATGCAGGCGATCCCGCAGGACCTGTACGAGTCGGCGGCCCTCGACGGCGCCAGCCGTTGGAAGCAGTTCATCCATGTGACGCTGCCGTCGCTGCGCCCGACGATCCTGTTCACCGTCGTCGTGTCGACCATCGGTGCCTCGCAGCTCTTCGCCGAGCCGCTGCTGTTCGACGCCAACAAGGGCGCGTCCGGCGGTCCTCAGCACCAGTTCCAGACGCTGGGCCTGTACCTGTACGAGCAGGGCTGGGTGAACCAGCATCTGGGCCGCGCCTCTGCCATCGCCTGGACGATGTTCCTGATCCTCATCGTGGTCGGAATCATCAACTACGTCATCTCGCGCCGGCTGCGCGCCAGTAGTTAGGAGACCGGCCGTGACGACGACAATCACCAAACCTCCGGCCGACGCGGTGCCGGAGCCGCCGAAGAACGGGCGGCGCAGGCGCGGGCTGAAAGCGGCGCGGGCGGGCGGGCAGCATCACGCCGGGCCCGTCGCATACCTCGTCCTCATCGCGTTCACCCTGGTCTCGGTGTTCCCGCTGTTCTGGACGGCGATCGCCGCCTCGCGCGACAACGCGCGGCTGGCCGAGACCCCGCCGCCGTTCTGGTTCGGCGCGAATCTCTTCGACAAGCTCGAAGTGGCCTGGAAGGACGCCAATCTGGGCGAGGCGTTCCTCAACACGACGATCGTGGCGGGTGTTTCGTCGCTGACCATCGTCGTCCTGTCCACACTCGCCGGGTTCGCCTTCGCCAAGCTGCGCTTCAGGGGCCGGGGTGCCCTGATGCTGATCGTGATCGGCACGATGATGGTGCCGCCGCAGCTCCAGGTGATCCCGCTCTACATGATGGTCGCCAAGCTCGACTGGACCGACCAGCTCCAGGCGGTGATCCTGCCCTCGCTGGTCAGCGCGTTCGGCGTCTTCTTCATGCGGCAGTACCTGATCCAGGCCCTGCCCGACGAGATCATCGAGGCGGCCCGCGTCGACGGCGCGAGCAGCTGGCGGGTGATCTGGCACGTGGTGTTCCCCGCCGCGCGGCCCGCGATGGCCGTCCTCGGCATGCTGACGTTCGTCCAGACCTGGAACGACTTCCTGTGGCCGTTCCTCGTCCTGACCCAGCTGGGCAACCCGACCGTCCAGGTCGCGGTCGCCGGCCTGGGCCGCGGCTACACCCCCGACCAGGCCCTGATCATGGCGGGCGCGCTGCTCAGCACGCTGCCGCTGCTGCTGGTCTTCGCGGTCTTCGGCAAGCAGATCGTGGGGGGCATCATGCAGGGCGCGGTGAAGGGCTGAGGCCGAGGCCCTCCTTCGTCAGCGCGTCTTCAGGGGGCCGGGTCGCCGCTGCCTCGGCCCCTGTTCCTCTCCTCTCCCGCTATCCCCCCACCCACCTCCGTCGGTCTTCACGACCACCTATGGGAGCGCTTCCATGCCTGAGCCCACAACGCCGGTGACCTTTCCTCCCGCCTTCCTCTGGGGCGCGGCTACCTCCGCGTACCAGATCGAGGGGGCGGTGCGGGAGGACGGCCGTACGCCTTCCATCTGGGACACCTTCAGTCACACCCCGGGCAAGACCGCCGGTGGTGAGCACGGTGACATCGCTGTCGACCACTACCACCGCTACCGCGACGACGTGGCGCTGATGGCGGACCTGGGCCTCAACGCGTACCGCTTCTCGATCTCCTGGTCGCGGGTGCAGCCGACGGGGCGCGGCCCCGCGATCCAGCGCGGCCTCGACTTCTACCGCCGTCTGGTCGACGAGCTGCTGGACAAGGGCATCAAGCCGGCCGTCACCCTCTACCACTGGGACCTCCCCCAGGAGCTGGAGGACGCGGGCGGCTGGCCCGAGCGGGAGACGGCCCACCGTTTCGCCGAGTACGCGCGGATCGTGGGCGAGGCGCTGGGCGATCGCGTGGAGCAGTGGATCACCCTCAACGAGCCGTGGTGCACGGCGTTCCTGGGCTACGGCTCCGGGGTGCACGCGCCCGGCCGTACGGACCCGGTGGCGTCGCTGCGCGCGGCGCACCATCTGAACCTGGCGCACGGGCTGGGGGTCTCGGCGCTCCGCTCGGCGATGCCGGCCCGGAACTCGATCGCGGTCAGCCTGAACTCGTCGGTCGTACGACAGATTTCGGACTCTCCTGAGGACCGGGCGGCGGCTCGGAAGATCGACGACCTGGCGAACGGTGTCTTCCACGGTCCGATGCTGCACGGGGCGTACCCGGAGAGCCTGTTCTCCGCCACCGCCTCGCTGACGGACTGGTCGTTCGTGGAGGACGGCGACGTGACGACCGCCAACCAGCCGTTGGACGCGCTGGGGTTGAACTACTACACGCCCACCCTGGTGGGCGCGGCGCCCGCCGACGCGAGCGGCCCGCGCGCCGACGGCCACGGCGCGAGCGACCACTCCCCGTGGCCGGGCGCCGACGACGTCCTCTTCCACCAGACGCCGGGCGACCGTACGGAGATGGGCTGGACCATCGACCCGACGGGTCTGCATGAGCTGATCATGCGGTACTCGCGGGAGGCTCCGGGCCTGCCGCTGTATGTGACGGAGAACGGGGCGGCGTACGACGACAAGATGGACGCGGACGGCCGTGTCCACGACCCCGAGCGCATCGCCTACCTCCACGGGCACCTGCGCGCCGTCCGGCGCGCGATCGCGGAGGGCGCGGATGTCCGTGGCTACTACCTGTGGTCCCTGATGGACAACTTCGAGTGGGCGTACGGGTACGGGAAGCGATTCGGCACGGTGTACGTGGACTACGCGACCTTGGCCCGGACCCCGAAGTCGAGCGCGTACTGGTACGGGCAGGCGGCCAAGACGGGGGCACTGCCGCCGCTGGTGACGACTACGCCATAGGCCGGGGGCAGGGGAGCCCTCCGGGGGGGGGGACGGGGGAGCGGGGGTCCGGGGCGCGGTGCGATCAGGGGTGCACCGTGCCCCGGGCGTTTCTCGTTACGCGCGCCCCCAACTCGAACCATGTGGCCTTGCCCGGCCCCGGCCCATGCGTGCACACGCCCCACGTGTCGGCGCCGTAGGAGATGAGGTGGATGCCCCGGCCGTCCTCGTCGCCCTCGGTCGCGGCGCGGGCGGTCGGCACACCGGGGGCTTCGTCGTGGACGAGGACGCGGAGGCGGGTGGGGGTGGGCCAGCCGGCGCGGAGGGTGACCGGGGTGGTGCAGCCCTTTGCCCCACAGGCGTTGATGGCGTTGGTGACGGCTTCCGAGGTCAACAGGACTGCGATATCGGTGAGTTCGGGGTGATCGGAGGCGGTGAGGAGGGTGCGGACGGTTTCTCGTGCGGTGCGGACCCAGGCGGGGTGGGGCGGGAAGACGAGGGATACGCCCATGGGGTCGGCCTTTCGGTGGGGTTGAGCGTGCACGCGCTGACCAGGTCCGGGCCTTGCGCCTTGGTAACCGGCTTGAGGGCGGGGGTACTTCCGCGTGACGCGGGGTGAGCGGGTTGCTGCCGACGCTAGGGCCACCCGTGGGAAAGTTACAACCGTGTACGGCGAGCTTCCCCCTGAAGGGTGACACCCCTCAAGCGCGTTGGACGCTGGCGCGAGCCGCGCGACAAACTGCGGCGCACGGCCACAAGGAGGACCGCATGCCACCGAGGACCAGCCCCAGCGAACGCCAGCGGCGTCTGGGTGCCGAGCTGCGCACACTGCGCATCCGAGCCGGGTTGTCAGGCGACACCGCGGCGAAGCTCATCAAGGCCGAGCGGACGAGAATCAGTCACATCGAGTCCGGCCGCGTCGATGTTCCGCGCAACGGGATGTACAGGCTGCTCCGCGCGTACGGCTGCCCCGAGGGGGCCTACTTCGAGAACCTGCTGGAAATGGCCCACGAAAGCGGCAAGGGCTGGTGGGGACAGTTCAGAGACACGATCGGACCGGCGGCCAGGGATCTGGCCGAACTCGAATCCCGTTCACACGTGCTACGTACACACGAGCCGCTCCTCATTCCCGGCATGCTCCAGACCGAGGACTACGCCCGCGCCGTCCTCGGAGCCACCGAGGCCGACCCTCATCGCGCCGGCCGATACACGCAGTTCCGGCTTGCCAGGCAGCGCGTTCTGACCGGCCACCCCGCTGTGACGTATCACGCGGTCATCCATGAGGCAGCGCTCCACACCCACGTGGGTGGCCGGGCAACCATGCGCAGACAACTGTTGCGGTTGATCGAGGTGTCCCGACTGCCCAACGTCAAGGTGCAGGTGTACCCGTTCGAAGCGGGGAACTACGCCGCGCACACCCAGTCGTTCGTCATCTACGGTGCCGCGGCCCCCGAACTGGACACGGTTTACCTGGAACACCCGACGCAATCGCTCTT